>NZ_JAAGAA010000004.1 GCF_010435965.1 Crenobacter caeni | reverse complement strand
CCTGCGCGTCATGTCCGACTACGTGGAAGGTCTGCTTGCCGATATCCAGACCGAAAAGTGCGATGTTTGCCATGATGATCCTCCGCGCCGAATTGGAAACAGCCCAGCAAGCGTAGCCTGCTGGGCTATTGGAGTTCAGGCTGACCATCACATTAGCCCCTTGCCCGTTCGTATTCCCTCGCGCCGCTACGCTTGCCGCGCTCGGTCAGCGCGGAAGCGGCACCCAAACACGTCCGCGCAGCGGACACAAAACCCGGGTTCAAGCTACCAACTTACGATTGGGATATCGCCAAACAAAAACCCGGCGCAAGGCCGGGTTATGTCGCGGGGCGGGCAGGGCGCTTACGGTTCGAGCCAGACCAGGCTCGCCATGCGGCCGGTGACGCCGTCGCGCCGGTACGAGAAGAAACGCTCGCGTTCGATCACCGTGCAGTGCTCGCCGCCGCTCACCTCGGTGACGCCTGCCTCGGCCAGGCGCTGGCGGGCGAGCAGGTAGATGTCGGCGAGGTATTTGCCGTCGCCGATGTCGCTGAATGCCTCGGCGGCTTCGGGCGCGTGCGCGACAAAGTGCGCGCGCACCTCGGCGCCGACCTCGAACGCGTCCGGGCCGATGGCGGGGCCGAGCCAGGCGAGGATTTCGCCCGATGGCACGCCCATCGCGGCGACGGTCGCTTCGAGCACGCCGTCGGCCAGGCCGCGCCAGCCGGCGTGCGCGGCGCCGACCACGCTGCCGGCCTTGTCGCACAACAGCACCGGCAGGCAGTCGGCGGTCATCACCACGCAGACGGCGCCCGCGCCGTGCGCGACGCTGGCGTCGGCGTCCGGCACCGCGCCGGAGAGTTCGCCCGCGTCGACCACGTGCACGCCGTGCACCTGGTTAAGCCACGCCGGCTCTGCCGGCAGGTGGGCGCGCAGCGCCTCGCGGTTGTGGGCGACGGCGAGCGCGTCGTCCCCCACGTGCATCGCCAGGTTGAAGCCCGCCCACGGCGGCTGGCTCTCGCCACCGGCGCGGGTGGTCACCAGCGTGCGCACGCACGCCGGCGCCGCCCAGCTCGCCGTCAGGAACTCAGTCGCGGACATACAACACCTCCACGTCGCCGTCGTCCTCGTCGTCCCAGTCTTCGTCGTCTTCCCAGTCCTCGCCCGCGGGGAGCATTTCGCCGGTCTCGCCACGCAGCACGGCGAGCAGCGACTTCATGTCGTCCGGCAGGCGCGCGGTCCAGTTCATGGTCTGCCCGGTAATCGGGTGGGTGAGCGAGAGCTTGTACGCGTGCAGTGCCTGGCGGCCGAGCGCCTTCACCGCGTCGCTGGCGGCCTCGTCCATCTTGTGGCGCGGGTTGCCGTATACCGGGTCGCCGGCCAAGGGGTGGCCCGCCTCGCGCATGTGCACGCGGATCTGGTGGGTGCGGCCGGTTTCCAGGCGGCACTCGATATAGCTGTGGTAGGGGTAGCGTTCGAGCACGCGCACATGGGTGATCGCCTGCTTGCCGCCGAACTTCACCACCGCCATGCGCAGGCGGTTGTGCGGGTCGCGGCCGATCAGGGTGTCGATCTTGCCGTCGAACGGCACCACGCCGTCGGCGATCGCGCGGTAGATGCGCTTGACGCTGCGCGACTGCATCTGGCGCACCAGCTCGGTCTGCGCGGGCACGGTGCGCGCGACGACCATCAGGCCGCTGGTTTCCTTGTCCAGCCGGTGCACGATGCCGGCGCGCGGCACGCGGGCAATTTCCGGGTAGTGAAAGAGCAGGGCGTTCAGCAGCGTGCCCGACCAGTTGCCGGCGGCCGGGTGCACCACCATGCCGGCCGGCTTGTTGACGACCAGGATGTGCTCGTCCTGGTAGATCACGTTCAGCGGCAAGTCTTCCGGCTGGTAGGCGGCTTCCTCGGGCAGTTCTACCGCCTCGACGCGCACGGTTTCGTCGCCCATCAGCTTGGTCTTGCCGGCGACCACCTTGCCGTCGACGGTAACGAGGCCGTCCTTGATCCACTGGGTCAGCCGGCTGCGCGAGTACTCCGGCAGTAGCTTGGCGAGCGCGCCGTCGAGGCGCTCGCCGGCGTACGAGAACGGCACGGTCAGTTCGCGTGCCGCGAGACTCCCGTTTTCTTCCGGGATGTCGTTATAATCGTCGCCATCGAAATAAGGATTGGTCATGAAAAGATATCTTGCTGCGGTGTTGATGGTGGCGAGCCTCGCCGGTTGCGCCTCGACCAGCGAGCCGAACGACGAGACGCGTGGCTGGACGGTCGAGAAGATCTACGGCGAGGCGAAGGATGAGTTGAACAGCGGTAATTATACGCGCGCAATCAAGCTCTACGAAACGCTGCAGGCACGCTACCCGTACGGCCGCTACGCCCAGCAGGCGCTGATGGACCAGGCGTATACCCACTACAAGGACCAGGAGCCGGAGTTGGCGCTGGCTGCGGCCAACCGCTTCATCCGCCTCTACCCGGCGCACCCCAACCTCGACTACATGTACTACCTGAAGGGCCTCGTCTATTACAACGACGATAGCACGACGCTTGCCAAGTGGGCCGGCCAGGACATGAGCGAGCGTGACCCGCGCGCCGCGCACGAGGCGTTCAACGCCTTCCGCGAGCTGACCGTGCGCTTCCCGCAAAGCCCGTACAGCGCGGATGCAACCGAGAAGATGCAGCAACTGGTCGCCGCGCTCGGCGGCCACCAGATGCACGTCGCACGCTACTACATGAAGCGCGGCGCGTGGCTGGCTGCCGCCAACCGCGCGCAGGACGTGGTCAAGGAATACAGCAACACCGGCCACAACGAAGAGGCGCTGGCGATCATGGTCGTCGCCTACGACAAGCTGGGCATGAAGGACCTGTCGGCCGACGCGTCCCGCGTGCTCAAGCTCAACTACCCGAACAGCCAGTGGCTGCAGCAGCCGTGGCAGGTCAAGGAAGTCGCGTGGTGGAAGTTCTGGTAAGCCGGCTTTCCGGCACCTGAAAGACAGACAGGGCGGCCCGCAGCGGCGGGCGCCCTTTTTTTGCGCGTAGCAGCAGGAAGGGACGACCATGAAGGCAATGCTGATCAACCGCTGCGGCGGGGTGGACGTATTCGAGGAAGCGACACTGACCCGCCCACATCCCGGGCCGAACGAGGTGCGCATCCGGGTGATGGCCACCAGCGTGAACCCGATCGACTGCAAGATCCGCGCGGGCGCGGTGCCGCTCTCGCCGGCGTTTCCGGCGCTGCTGCAGGGCGACGTCGCCGGCATCGTCGACGCGGTCGGCGACGGGGTGAGCGCGTTTGCCGAGGGCGACGCGGTGTTCGGCCTGATCGGCGGCCTGCGCTCGCACCAGGGCGCGCTCGCCGAGTACGTGCTCGCCGACGCGCGCTTGCTCGCCAGGAAGCCCGACGCACTCGACATGGTCGAGGCGGCGGCGCTGCCGGTGGTCGCGCTCACCGCGTGGGAAGGCCTGATCGAACGCGCGCGGGTAAGCCCGGGGCAGAGCGTGCTGGTGCAGGGCGGCGCCGGCGGCGTCGGCCACATTGTCGTGCAGATCGCGCGCGCGGCCGGCTGCCGCGTCACGGCGACGGTGTCCGGCAAGGAGAAGGGCCGGCTCGCGCGCCGCCTGGGCGCCGACGAAGTCGTCTACTACCGCGACGAGCCGGTCGCAGCTTACGTTGCAAGGCTGACCGGCGGGCGGGGTTTCGACGTGGTATTCGACAGCGTCGGCGGCGCGTCGCTAGACGCGTCGTTCGCCGCCGCCGCGCCGGGCGGGCAGGTGGTCGCCATCGCCGCGCGTTCGACGCATGACCTCTCGCCGGTGCACGGCAAGGGGCTCACCCTGTCGGTGGTGTTCTCGCTGTCGCCCTTCGTGCACGGTGGGCCGCTTGCCCGCGTCGGCGAGCGGCTAGCGCGCATCGCTCAACTGGCGGACGCCGGCCTGCTGCGCCCGCATATCGACCCGCACGCGTTCACGCTGGCACAGGTGGCCGACGCGCACCGGCTGGTCGAATCCGGTGGTGCCGAAGGCAAGGTGGTGGTGCGCGTAGGCGTCTGACGCTGCGGCTGGCTGGCCGGGCAGACGCCCGGCTGGCGTGGGGCAAGAAAGAAATGCGAATGCCCCGCAGCGGGGGCATTCGGGCTTAGAACCTTGCACATCGCCGATACGGCGTTAAAAACGGCTTCTAAATGCTCATGTACGACCTGTACATTCCGCTTTCTCAGCCGTTTTCGCTCTTGCCCTCGCTCGCGAGAGCATGAACACGCTCTTAGACCGCTTCTTCGCCGGTCTCGCCGGTACGGATGCGCACCACCTGCTCGACCGGGTAGACGAAGATCTTTCCGTCGCCGATCTTGCCGGTGCGCGCCACTGCGATGATCGCCTCGATCGCGCGTTCGACCAGGTCGTCGCCGAGTACCACCTCGATCTTCACCTTGGGCAGGAAGTCGACCACGTATTCGGCGCCGCGGTAGAGTTCGGTGTGGCCCTTCTGGCGGCCGAAGCCCTTGACCTCGGTGACGGTCAGCCCGTTGATGCCGATCTCGGACAGCGCCTCGCGCACTTCGTCGAGCTTGAACGGCTTGATGACGGCTTCAATTTTCTTCATCGGTTTCTCCAGGTAAAGCTATCGGGCGGTCGTATCGCCGGCGCGCGGATATGACTCATACAATGCTGAAAAGCGTCCGCGTGCCTTATAAAAAAAGCCATTATCCTGTATTATTACGCGCTTCCCTGATATTTGTCGCGGGTGTCGAATGTCTTACCTTCTCAAGCTGCAGGGCGGTGCCGCCCTGTCCTCGTTCCGTCTGGAAAAACTGCTGGAAAGCGCGAGCGAAGCCGGCCTGCCGCCGCTCGCCATCGCCGCCGAGTTCTGGCACTTCGCCGAATGCTCGGCCGAACTCACGGCCGGGGAGCTTGAGACGCTGCAAAAGCTGCTGGTCTACGGCGACGCGCCGCTGGCCGACCGCCCCGAGGGCGAGCTCTTCCTGGTGACGCCGCGTCTGGGCACGCTCTCGCCGTGGGCGTCCAAGGCCACCGACATCGCTAAGCACTGCGGCCTGGAAAAAGTCGGCCGCATCGAGCGCGGCACCGCCTACTACGTTAAATCCGCCGCGCCGCTGGACGACGCCGCGCGCGCGCGCGTCACCGCCTTGCTGCACGACCGCATGACCGAGACGGTGCTGCCTGGCCTTGACGACGCGGCGCGCCTGTTCGTGCACATCGACCCGCAACCCTTGACCACCGTCGACGTGATTGGCGGCGGGCGTGAAGCTCTGGTTGCCGCCAACGGCGAACTGGGCCTCGCGCTGTCGGCCGACGAGGTCGACTACCTGGTCGAGAACTTCACCCGCATGGGCCGCAACCCGACCGACGTCGAGCTGATGATGTTCGCGCAGGCGAACTCCGAGCACTGCCGCCACAAGATCTTCAACGCGTCGTTCACCATCGACGGCGAAGAGAAGGCCAAGTCGCTGTTCCGCATGATCCGCGACACCCATGACGCGCACCCGGAAGGCACGCTGGTCGCCTATTCCGACAACGCCTCCGTGATCGAGGGCGGCTTCATCGACCGCTTCTACCCGGCCTCCGGCGACAACAGCTATGCCTTCAACCGCGAGCCGACCGCCATCCTGATGAAGGTCGAGACGCACAACCACCCGACGGCGATCGCGCCGTTCGCGGGCGCCGCCACCGGCTCCGGCGGCGAGATCCGCGACGAGGGCGCGACCGGCCGCGGCTCGCGCCCGAAGGCGGGCCTGACCGGCTTTACCGTCTCCAACCTGAACATCCCGGGCTTCACCCAGCCGTGGGAGCGCTACAGCGAAGCGAGCGCCGAGTACGGCCGCCCGGACCGCATCGCCTCGCCCCTGCAGATCATGCTGGACGGCCCGATCGGCGGCGCCGCGTTCAACAACGAATTCGGCCGGCCGAACCTGACCGGCTACTTCCGCACCTTCGAAGAGATGTTCGCGGGCGAGATGCGCGGCTACCACAAGCCGATCATGATCGCCGGCGGCGTCGGCAACATCCAGGTCGCGCAGATCCACAAGAACCGCATCCCGGTCGGCGCCCTGCTGATCCAGCTGGGCGGGCCGGGCCTGCTGATCGGCCTGGGCGGCGGCGCCGCCTCGTCGATGGACACCGGCGCCAACAGTGCCGACCTCGATTTCGACTCGGTGCAGCGCGGCAACCCGGAAATCGAACGCCGTTGCCAGGAAGTGATCGACCGCTGCTGGCAGCTGGGCGAGCACAACCCGATCCAGTCCATCCACGACGTCGGCGCAGGCGGCCTCTCCAACGCCTTCCCTGAGTTGGTGAACGACGCCGGCCGCGGCGCGATCTTCGAGCTGCGCAAGGTCAACCTCGAAGACAAGGGGATGACGCCGATGCAGATCTGGTCGAACGAGTCGCAGGAACGCTACGTACTGGCGGTGACCCCGGACGACCTCGAGACCTTCCGCGCGATCTGCGAGCGCGAGCGTTGCCCGTTCGCCGTGCTCGGCACCGCGACCGAAGAAGGCCACCTGCAGGTGCGCGACGACGTGTTCGGCAACAACCCGGTCGACATGCCGATGGACGTTTTGCTGGGCAAGCCGCCGCGCATGCAGCGCGACGTCAAGCGTGTCGAACGCGAGACCGTGGTGTTCGACGCCGCGCGCTTCCCGCTGAAGGAAACCGCTTACCGCGTGCTGCGCCTGCCGGCCGTCGCCGACAAAAGCTTCCTGATCACCATCGGCGACCGCAGCGTCGGCGGCATGACCGCGCGCGACCAGATGGTCGGCCGCTGGCAGGTGCCGGTCGCCGACGTGGCCGTCACCACCATGGGCTTCAACTCCTACCGCGGCGAGGCGATGGCGATGGGCGAGCGCACGCCGGCCGCGCTGCTGAGCGCGCCTGCGTCCGGCCGCCTGGCGGTCGGCGAGGCGCTGACCAATATCGCGGCGAGCTTCGTCGGCAATATCGGCAACGTCAAGCTGTCGGCCAACTGGATGGCCGCCGCCGGCCACCCGGGCGAAGACGCGGCGCTGTACGACACCGTCGAAGCCGTTTCCAGGCTGTGCCAGCAGGTCGGCGTCAGCATCCCGGTCGGCAAGGACTCGCTGTCGATGAAGACGGTGTGGAAAGAGGGCGACGAGCAGAAGTCCGTCACCGCGCCGCTGTCGCTGATCGTGTCCGCCTTCTCGCCGGTCGAGGACG
Organism: Crenobacter caeni; assembly: GCF_010435965.1. Lineage (GTDB taxonomy): Bacteria > Pseudomonadota > Gammaproteobacteria > Burkholderiales > Chromobacteriaceae > Craterilacuibacter > Craterilacuibacter caeni. Next base: position 283,366 of record NZ_JAAGAA010000004.1, on the reverse strand, counting down.
TGCGCAAGACCGTCACCCCCGAACTTAAGGCCGACAAGGACACCGACCTGATCCTGATCGACCTGGGCTACGGCCGCTGCCGCCTCGGCGGCTCGGCTTACGGCCAGGTCTGGAAGGCGATGGAAGGCCGCTCGCCGGACGTGGAAAGCCCGCTGCAACTGGCCAGCTTCTTCGACGCGATGCAGTCGCTCCTGCGCGACAACATGGTGCTGGCGTACCACGACCGCTCGGACGGCGGCCTGTTCGCGACACTTGCCGAGATGATGTTCGCCGGCCGCGTCGGCATCAGCATCGACCTGCAGGAGCTGGTGATCGAGCGCCGCAACACCCAGCGCTATATCGCCGACTTCGTGCAGCCGACGCCGGAAGCGGCGACGCACGGCCGCATCATGCGCGTGCTGTTCAACGAGGAACTCGGCGCGGTGCTGCAGGTGAAGAAGGCGCACACCTCCGAGGTGATCTCGCGCTTCATGAAGGCCGGCATCGGCCGCGAACTGTTCGTGCTGGGCAAGATCAACAGCAAGGACCGCTTCGTGATCAAGCACCGTGGCGAAGAGCTGTTCAACGAGCCGCGCACCGACCTGCAGCGCGCGTGGAGCGAGACCAGCTACCGCATGCAGCGCCTGCGCGACAACCCGGCGTGCGCGGACAGCGAGTACCTGCTGCTCTCGGACAACAAGAGCCGCGGCCTGTTCGCCGAACTCACCTTCGAGCCGACCGAGAACCCGGCTGCGCCTTACCTGAACCTCGGTGCACGCCCGCGTGTCGCCGTGCTGCGCGAGCAGGGCGTCAACGGCCAGCTCGAGATGGCGGCCGCGTTCAACCGCGCCGGTTTCGAGGCGGTCGACGTGCACATGAGCGACGTCATCGCCGGCCGCACCCGCCTGTCCGACTTCAAGGGCCTCGCCGCCTGCGGCGGCTTCAGCTACGGCGACGTGCTGGGCGCGGGCGAGGGCTGGGCGAAGAGCATCCTGTTCAACCCACGTGCGCGCGACGAGTTCGCCGCCTTCTTCGGGCGGGATGACAGCTTCGCGCTGGGCGTGTGCAACGGCTGCCAGATGATGTCCAACCTGTCCGAGATCATCCCGGGTGCCGAGGCGTGGCCGAAGTTCAAGCGCAACGCGTCCGAGCAGTTCGAGGCGCGCTTCACCATGGTCGAAGTGCCGGCGTCGCCGTCGCTGTTCCTCTCCGACATGGCGGGCAGCCAGCTGCCGGTGGTGGTCAGCCACGGCGAAGGCCGCGCGGTATTCGCGCCGGGCGCGCAGGCGGAGGTGCAGGTCGCGCTGCGCTACATCGACTTCGGCGGCCGTCCGACCGAGACCTATCCGATGAACCCGAACGGCTCGCCCGCCGGCATCACCGGCGTGACGACGGCAGACGGCCGCTTCACCATCATGATGCCGCACCCGGAGCGCACCTTCCGCACCGTGCAGATGAGCTGGCACCCGGAGGGCTGGGGCGAGAACGGCCCGTGGTTCCGCATGTTCGCCAACGCGCGGCGCTGGGTCGGTTAAGCCACCGGCACGGCAAGGGGAGCCTTCAAGGCTCCCCTTTTTCTTTTATCCAGATTTGTTTACAGCCGCCCGCGCGGCGATTTAATATGCATGAATCGGCAATCGACGCCACGTCGCCTTGCCGAGAGGAGCTAGGCGCGCACATCCCGCCGAACATAAGACACTGCTGCAGCAGGGCAATATGAATACAACCATCACAGCCAATCCGCCGGCCCTGGACGAGGTGTGCCGTCTGGTCGGCTTCAGCCGTTCTCACGCGGCGTGTCTTGCCGAGCACGGCGCGGACCTCGCGTCCGCCGACGATGCTTTCGGCCACCGCTATTTCGGCTTCCTGCTCGAGGCGGCGCCGCCGCTGGAGACGCTGACGCGCAAGCTCGGGTCGGCGCTGCGCGCCCTGATCGACGGCCAACAGCGTCACCACGAGCAGCTGTTTGCCCTGCCGCTGGACGCCGCCGCACAGGACAGGGCTGCTGCGATGGGCCGCATCCACGGCAAGCTCGGGCTGTGCCCGTCCTTGCTGGCCGGACTTTCCGAGGTACGTGTGCGCGCCGTCGACCAGGCCCTGCACGGCCTGCGCCTTGACGAGGCCGTGCAGGGCGAGCTGCGCGAAGCGGCTCGCCGCCGCATCCAGGTCGACCTGCTGATGCAGGTGTCCGCCTGCCGGTCGCTCGCCCCAAACACCGTTCCGGCAACAGCGACTCCCGCGCGCAGCTTGCCGGCTAGCTGGCTGGCGGAGCTGGCTGGCATGGACAGCGCGCTGACCCCGGCCGTGGTGTGCGACAGCGCCGCGCGGCACGGCCTGTCGGTCGCCTGTTACGCCTTGCCCGCTGCGCATCGCGTAGGCGGCGCACCGCGCTTGTTGCCGGATGCAGCGTTGCGCGCCGCGCTCGACGCGGCGGCGGCCGGGCAGCCGTGGCATGGCGAGGGCGCATTGTGTGTCGGCGCCCCTGGCGCCGCGCCGCGCTTCGCCTTGCTGGCGGCAGGGCTGGACAACGACGCGCAGACGCTTGCCCAGCTCAAACTTGTCGCCGCGCTGCTGGCCAACCCCGCACAGCCCGAGCTGCAGGCGAGCGAACGGCTCACCTATGTGTCGCAGCACGACCTGACCACCGCCTTGCCGAACCGGCAGCGCCTGCTCGAACTGATCGACGCGCTGCAGGTGCCGGAGCGCTGGCTGATCGTGGTCGCGCTCGACGGCTTTCACGAGCTGAACGCGCGCCTGGGGCACGCGCAGGGCGACGAGCTGCTGCGCCAGTGCGCGCGCCGGCTCGACCGGCTGAGCCGGCACTGCGGCGGCACCGCCAGGATAGGGGCGGCACGCTTTGCCGTTTACGGCGACAGTGCCCGCGAGGGCGTCGACACCATGCTCGAGCGGGTGGTCGCCGCGCTGACGCTGCCGATCAAGCTGGGCATCGAGGCGGTCGAACTCTCGGTCAGCGCCGGCATCGTCGTCGACAAGGGCGAACGCAGCGACGCCTCGGCGATGCTGCGCCGCGCCGACCTTGCGCTGATCCGCGCGCGGCAAGGCGGCGGGGGCGGCTGGCACTACTACGACGAGGCGATGGATATCGAGATCCGCCGCCTGCACAAGCTGCGGGCCGACTTCGCGCTGGCGCTGCAGGCGGGCGAACTCGAGCTCTTCTACCAGCCCAAGATCAACCTAGTCAGCCACCGCGTGACCGGCGTCGAGGCGCTGGTGCGCTGGCGGCAGAACGGCCGCTTCGTGCCGCCGGGCGTGTTCTTCCCGGCGATCGAGACCTGCGACTTGATGCGCCGGCTAGACGCGTGGGTGCTCGCCGAGGCGGTGGCCAGCCTCGAGCGCTGGCAGTCGGCCGGCCGCAAGCTGTCGATGAGCGTCAATGTGTCCGCCTTGTCGCTCAAGCACGAGAGTTTCCTGCCGCTCGTCGAGGGCCTGCTCGAACACCACGCGCTCGAGCCTGACACGCTGGAGATCGAGGTGCTGGAGACCCTGTCGCAGCAGGAGGCGATGCAGATCGCCGGCAAGCTCTCGCGCTGCCGCGAGCTTGGTCTGCGCGTCGCGCTCGACGACTTCGGCACCGGCGCGTCGTCGCTGGTGCATCTGCAACAACTGCCTTTTGACACCATCAAGATCGACCAGCGCTTCGTGCGCATCCTGATCGATTCGCCGGAGAACGAGGCGATCATCCGCAGCATGGTCGCCTACGCCGGGCATACCCGCCGCCGCCTGGTCGCCGAGGGCATCGAGAGCCAGGCGATCTGGCAGCGGCTGCTCGAACTGGGGTGCGAGGACGGGCAGGGCTACGAAATCTCGCCGCCGATGTCGGCCGAGACGCTAGAGCTCTGGCTGGAGGACTGGCGCTGCGGCGAGGAAGTCGCCGCCTGACAAGAAAAAACCGGGGCATGCCCCGGTTTTTTTTTGGTTTTCCTTACAGGCCTGCTTCGACCAGCTCCTCGCGGGTGAGCAGAAACACGAAGCCGTCGCCGCCGCTGGTCTCGAGCCAAGTGAACGGCAGGGCAGGGTAGGCGGCCTCGAGCACGTCGCGGTTGTGGCCGATCTCGACCAGCAGCACGCCCTTCGGGTTGAGCAGGCGGCTCGCCTCGGCGAGGATCACGCGGGTCGCGTCCAGCCCGTCGCGGCCGGAACCCAGCGCGATTTCCGGCTCGTGCAGGTATTCGGGCGGCAGCTCGTCGACCGACTCCTCGTCGACATACGGCGGGTTGGAGACGATCAGGTCGTACGTTTCTTCCAGCCCCTCGGTCATGTCGGTGTGGATCAGCTGGATCTGCTCGCCCAAGCCGTACTGCTCGATATTGATGGCGGCGACTTCCAGCGCGTCCAGCGAGATGTCGACCGCGTCGACGTCGGCGTCCGGGTAGTGGTGCGCCAGCTGGATCGCCAGGCAACCGGAGCCGGTGCACAAGTCGAGCGCGTGGTGCACGAGCTCGGGGTGCTCGATCCACGGCGCGAGCGGCTCGCCCAACAGTTCGTAGATGAAAGAGCGCGGCACCAGCACGCGTTCGTCGACGTAGAAGCTGAATTCCCCCTGCCACGCCTCGTGGGTGAGGTAGGCGACCGGCACGCGCTCGAGCGCGCGGCGGGCGATAGCGTCGAGCACGGTCGTCACTTCGCTTTGCAGCAGGCGGGCGTCGAGGTAGGGCTCGAGCGTGTCGATCGGCAGCTTGAGCAGCGACAGGATCAGGTAGGCGGCCTCGTCGTGCGCGTTGAGCGTGCCGTGGCCGTAGCTCAGCCCGGCCTCGTTGAAGCGCGACACCGCAAAGCGCAGCAAGTCGCGTACCGTGGTCAGTTCCTTGGCGGCTTGTTCGTACATGTGTTGATGTTTCCAGTGAGAAGGGCGTGCGCAAGGCACGCCCGCATGGGTAGGGATGGCCGCGTCAGAACGGCAGTTCGGCGTCGGTGACGGCAGCGAGCACCTGGCTGAAGTCGGCCTTGATGCGCTCGAGCGCGTCGGCGTTGTCAGCCTCGAAGCGCAGCACGATCACCGGCGTGGTGTTCGACGCGCGGGCGAGGCCGAAGCCGTCCTTGTACTCGACGCGCAGGCCGTCCAGCGTAATCACCTCTTCGGCGCCGTCAAAACGCGCGCTCTGCTGCAGGCGCTCGATCAGCGCGTGGTTCTCGCCCTCGGCCGCGAGCTTGATGTTGAGCTCGGGGGTCGACACCGCGTTGGGCAGCGCGTTGAGCAGCGCGGACGCGTCGTCCACCCGCGAGAGGATCTCCAACAGGCGCGCGCCGGCGTACAGGCCGTCGTCGAAGCCGTACCAGCGTTCCTTGAAGAACACGTGGCCGCTCATCTCGCCGGCCATCAGCGCGCCGGTTTCCTTGATCTTGGCCTTGATGAAGCTGTGGCCGGTACGGCACATCACCGGGACGCCGCCGTTGTCGCGGATCCACGGCGCGAGCAGGCGGGTCGACTTCACGTCGTAGATCACCTGAGCGCCCGGGTTGCGCTCGAGCACGTCGGCGGCGAACAGCATCAGCTGGCGGTCCGGCCAGATGATGTTGCCTTCCTTGGTGACCACGCCCAGGCGGTCGCCGTCGCCGTCGAAGGCGAGGCCGATCTCGGCGTCGGTCTTGGCCAGCGCGTGGGTCACGTCCTGCAGGTTTTCCGGCTTGGCCGGGTCCGGGTGGTGGTTGGGGAAGTTGCCGTCGACCTCGCAGAAGAGTTCGCGCACCTTGCAGCCGAGGCGGCGGTACAGCGTCGGCGCGAAGGCGCCGGCGACGCCGTTGCCGCAGTCGATGACGATGTTCATCGGCCGCGCGAGCTTGATGTCGCCGGTGATGCGGTCAAGATAAGCGGCGCTGATGTCCTGTTCGCGGTAGCCGCCGGCGCCGGTAGCCAGCTCGCCCGCCTCGATGCGGGAGCGCAGCGCCTGGATCTCGTCGCCGGAGAGCGTGCCGCCGGCCATCATCATCTTGAAGCCGTTGTACTCGGGCGGGTTGTGGCTGCCGGTCACCATCACGCCGGAGAGGGTGCCCAGCTCGTACGCGGCAAAATACAGCATGGGCGTGGCGACGCGGCCGACGTCGATCACGTCGACGCCGGCGGCGCGGATGCCGTCGGACAGCGCGCGGGACAGGTCGGGGCCGGACAGGCGTCCGTCGCGGCCGACGACCAAGGCGGCGACGCCCTGTTCGCGCGCGAGCGAGCCCAGCGCCTGGCCAATCAGGCGGGCTGCGTCGAGCGTCAGCGTCTTGCCTACGACACCGCGGATGTCGTAGGCCTTGAAGATGTCTTTGCTAAGGGTCGGGCTCATCAGACTTGCTTCCAAAATGCGGCGGCCGCCTGCGGGCGGCCGTCGGTCAGTTTATGCGGCGAGGGATTGCGTCAATTGTACCAGCTGATCGAGCCTTGCACGCGCGGCGCCGCTGTCGAGCACGCTGCGGGCGAGCCCCACGCCGTCCTTGAGCGAGTCCGCGAGCCCTGCCGTGTAGATCGCCGCACCGGCGTTGAGGAGCACGATGTCGCGCGCCGGCCCGTGTGCACCGTCCAGCACCGCAAGCAGCGTCTGGCGCGACGCTTCCGGCGTCTCGGCGCGGATCGCCGTGAGCTCTGCGCGCGCGAAGCCGAAGTCTTCCGGCGCGATCTCGTACTCGCGGATCCAGCCGTCCTTCAGCTCGCACACCATGGTCGGCGCCGAAATGGTGATCTCGTCCAGCCCATCGCGGCCGTGCACGACCATCACGTGGCGGCTGCCCAGTTGTTGCAGCACGCGCGCCTGGATGCCGACGAGGTCGGGGTGGAACACCCCCATCAGCTGGTTGTCGGCGCCGGCCGGGTTGGTCAGCGGGCCCAGGATGTTGAAGATGGTGCGCACGCCCAACTCCTTGCGCACCGGCGCGACGTGGCGCATCGCGCTGTGGTGGTTGGGCGCGAACATGAAGCCGACGCCCAGCTCGTCGATGCACTGGCCGACCTGTGCCGCCGACAGCGTCAGCCGGATGCCGAGCGCCTCGAGCACGTCGGCGCTGCCCGAACTGGAGCTGACCGCCCGGTTGCCGTGCTTGGCGACGCGCCCGCCGGCGGCGGCGACCACGAACATTGCGGTGGTCGAGATGTTGAAGGTGTGCGACTTGTCGCCGCCGGTGCCGACGATGTCGATCAGGTGCTCGTGGCGCGTGAGCGGCACCGGTGTCGCGAATTCTCGCATCGCGGCGGCAGCCGCGGCGATCTCGAGCACGGTCTCGGTCTTGACGCGCAGGCCGACCAGGATCGCCGCGGTCAACGCAGGCGGGATCTCGCCGCGCATGATCTGGCGCATCAGGTCGAGCATCTCGTCGTAAAAGAGTTCGTTGCCGTCGATCAGACGGTTGAGGGCAGCCTGGGCGGTGATCATCGAGCTATCCTTGTGGTTCTGTTTATCGCGCCGCGGGGGCGAATTCGGTCAGGAAATTTTCGAGCATGCGGTGGCCGTGCTGGGTGAGGATGGCTTCCGGGTGGAACTGCACGCCCTCGATCGCCAGCGTCTTGTGGCGCACCCCCATGATCTCGCCGTCGGCCGTCCACGCGGTCACTTCCAGGCATTCGGGTAGCGACTCGCGGCGGATCACCAGCGAGTGGTAGCGGGTGCACACCACCGGGTCGGGCAGGCCGCGGAACATGCCCAGATTGTGGTGGTGCACGTCGGACACCTTGCCGTGCATCAGCTCCTTGGCGTGCACGATCTCGCCGCCGAAGGCTGCACCAATGCTCTGGTGGCCGAGGCAGACGCCGAGGATGGGCAGCTTGCCGGCGAAATGGCGGATCGCCGGCACCGAGATGCCGGCCTCGGCAGGCGAGCAGGGGCCGGGCGAGATCACCAGGTAGTCGGGCGCGAGCGCCTCGATCTCGTCCAGCGTGATCTCGTCGTTGCGGTGGATGCGCACTTCCTGCCCGAGCTCGCCGAAGTACTGCACGAGGTTGTAGGTAAACGAGTCATAGTTGTCGATCATCAGCAACATGGTGTTCTGCTAAGCCTTCAAGTGAGGGGCGGTACGGCATGCGCCGCACATCGCCCGTAAAGCGCCGTGACAATCACAACATCATGCAACGGCGATCCAAGTTAAACAATCCTGCTAGCGGCAGCGGATGGCCTGCCTGTCCGTTGCGCAGTACGATAAGGTTTTGCACCGGCCAAGCGCATGCGTAAAGCGTCTTTTTCCCAGCGGGTCCGCGCCCTGATCGGCGCGCGTCCCAGGCTCTCCCTGGCGCTGGCGCTGGGCACGGCGGCCTGGTTCTTGCTGCCCATTGACACTTCCTTGCTGCTCAGGGCCTTGCTCGCGTGGAACGTCACGGCGTGGACCTACCTGATCGGCCTGTGGTTGATCGTCTTTTCCACGCGGCCGCACCATATCCGCCGCCACGCGGTACGCGAGGACGAAAGCGCCGCGCTGGTGCTCGCCCTGGTCTGCGCGGGCTCCTTGATGAGCGTCGCCGCGATCGTCATCGAGCTTGCGCTGGCCAACCACGGCGCCTGGCATGTGGCGCTCACCGTCGCCACGCTGCTAAGCGCATGGCTGTTGCTGCCGACCTGCTTTGCGGTCCACTACGCGCATCTCTTTTACCTCGCCGACCCCGCCAAACCCATCCTGCAGTTTCCCGACGAGCCGGCAGAGCCCGACTACTGGGATTTCCTGTATTTCTCGTTCACCATCGCGGCGACCAACCAGACCGCCGACGTCGGCATCGCCAGCGCCCGCGTGCGGCGCCTGGTGCTGCTGCAAGGCATGCTTTCATTCGTCTTCAACCTGTTCATCCTCGGGCTGACCGTCAACCTGGCGGCCGGACTGCTTGGCGGCTGAGGCGGGGGCGCGGCCCGCGAGGTGCGCGCGCGGGTGCGCCTGGTCGTAAGCGCGCGCCAGGTGCTGGAAGTCGAGCGAGGTGTAGACCTGGGTTGTCGACAGGTTGGCATGCCCCAGCATTTCCTGCACCGCGCGCAGGTCGCCCGACGACTGCAACAGGTGGCTGGCAAACGAGTGGCGCAGCATGTGCGGGTGCACGTGGCGGCCCACACCGCTTTGCCTGGCCCAAGCGGCAAGGCGCAGCTGGATCTGCCGTTTACCGAGCGGCGCGCCGCGCGTGCCGACAAACAGCGCGTCGCTGCGGGCGATAGGCGTGCGCAGCGCAAGCCAGGCATTGATCGCGTCTTTTGCCTTGGCGCCGACCGCGCAGACGCGCTGTTTTCCGCCCTTGCCCAGTACGTGCACCGCGTCAGCGGCGAGATCTAGGTCGGCAAGCGTCAGGCCTGCCAGCTCGGACAGGCGCAGGCCGCCCGAATAGAACAGCTCGAACATCGCGAGGTCACGCGCCAGCAGCGTCTCGTCGCCGTGTTGCGGCGCGTCGAGCAACTGCATGGTGCGCTCGACCGGCAAGGCCTTGGGCAGGCGGGACGCCGCCTTCGGCGCTTTAAGACCATGACAGGGGTCGTCGTCACGCGCGCCTTGGTCGATCAGGTAACGCTGGAAGGCCCGCCAGGCCGACAGCGTGCGCGCGATGGTACGCGGCGAGCGCCCCCGCTGCGCCATGCGCGCGAGTTCGCGCGCGAGCTGCGCGCGGCCAAGGCCGGCAGGCGCGACGTCAGGGTAGGCCGCCGAGAGCAGATCGATATCGCGCGCATACGCCGCAAGCGTATCCGGGCTGCGCCCGGCGAGCGAAAGTATCGAGAGGAAGCCCTGCCTGGCCGCGACCCAGTCCATGTCAGGCACCCCGGCGCAGGCGGGCCATCTGCAGCAGGCGGCCGAACAGCTGCGTGTCCTGCTCGTTTTTCAGCAAAGCGCCGGAGAGCGGCGGCAGCTCCTGCGCGGCCTGGCTCTGCCGCAAGTGCTCGGGGCCGACCGCTTCGGCGTCTAGCAGGCGCAACCAGTCGAGCAATTCGGACGTCGACGGCTTTTTCTTGAGCCCCGGCAGTTCGCGGATGCCGAAGAAGAGTTCGAGCGCCTCGCTGACCAGTTGCGGCGCCAGGCCCGGGTAGTGCGCGTCGACGATGGCCTGCATGGTGTCGCGCTCCGGGAAGCGGATGTAGTGGAAGAAGCAGCGGCGCAGGAAGGCGTCCGGCAACTCCTTCTCGTTGTTCGAGGTGATCAGGATGATCGGGCGTACGCGCGCGCGCACGAACTCTTGCGTCTCGTGCACGAAGAATTCCATCTGGTCCAGTTCGCGCAGCAAGTCGTTCGGGAACTCGATGTCGGCCTTGTCGATCTCGTCGATCAAGAGCACAGGCGCGGTATCCGCCTCGAATGCCTGCCACAGCTTGCCCTTGACGATGTAGTTGCGGATCTCGTTGACGCGCGCGTCGCCCAGTTGCGAGTCGCGCAGGCGGGAGACCGCATCGTACTCGTACAACCCGTGCTGCGCCTTGGTCGTCGACTTGATCGGCCAGACGATCAGCTCGCGGCCAAGCTCGCGTGCGATCTCCTCGGCGAGCATGGTCTTGCCGGTGCCGGGCTCGCCCTTGATCAGCAAGGGGCGCTCGAGGGTGATCGAGGCGTTGACGGCGAGCATCAGGTCGTCGGTGGCGACGTACTGGCTGCTGCCGGTAAAGCGTTGCTTCATGGGTCGGTTTTCCTTGTCGGGTTTTGCACTGCGTGTCCATGCAAAGAGCCGCCCGTGGGCGGCTCTGTCGGATAACCTGCGGACTTAGCGGCGGATCAGCTCGGCCTCAAGGTCATCCAGGGAGATGCGCCAGCTGCCCATCATGTAGCGCAACAGCGCCATCTCGGCGTCGCCGATGCTACCGTCGGACTTGCATACATCCAGCGCGAGCGCGCAGGTGAGCAGGCGCTTGGTGCGGTCGGTCACCAGCGACAGGTAATCGTCGACGCGCTCCTTGTCGAGCAGCGCGATCGAGCCGTCTTCACGCTCGGCGTCGGCGAAGGCGTCGCACAGTTCGGTGAGGATGGTCACGAAGCGCTTGCGCGGCAGGCCGATCAGCTCGTACACGTGCAGCTTCTCAAGCGTGTCCAGTTCCCGCTCGTCCATATGGCCGTCGGTCACCATGAAGAGGGCGACCAGGCGGGCGATCGCTTCGGGCGAGTTGTTCGCGTAACGGTTCAAGTCAATTCTCCAGTCAGGTCCGCGAAGCGGGCGGCGAAAGCCGCCGGGATGCGGGCTACCTTCTGGGCCGTGTAGTCGAAGAACACGACCCCTGTTTTCAATCTTGCCACTTCCTTGCTGCCGTTGTCATCGACAATCTGGTAGAGGATGTCGCAACCATAACGGTTGAAGTCGGCGAGGCCGACCCGCACGCAAAGCGCGTCACCGTGAAAAGCCTGGCTTTTGTAACAGATCGCCGCGTCGGCCATGATGATGCCAAGCCCCTCGACGTCCATCTCGCTGTAGCCAAGGCTCTTCAGGAAACGCACGCGCGCCTCGTGTGCCAAGCCGAGCACCGCGTCATTGGCGAGGTGGCCGCCGTAGTTGATGTCGCCGATCCGCACGTCAAGCCGGGTCTCGAACAGGATGGGCGAAGGGGCGGGGAGTTGCAATCGGGCCATGGCGGAGGTGCGGGTTGAGAAAGAGGTCGGGGCAGAATACGGGCGTCCTTAACCTGAATCAAGTGCGGAGCATTCCGTTTTGTTAGACTAGTCTCATAAGGCAATACGAAACCTCAGGAGAGCAGAATGTACAACCGTATTTTCGTCCCGGTCGACGACAGTCAGACGTCCAACCAGGCGCTGGTCGAGGCCTGCCAGCTGGCCAAGACCATGCAGGCCGGCGTCCGCCTGGTACATGTGGTCGACCTCGCGCAATTCGGCTGGGGTGGCACGGAGTTTCTCGACGCCAGCGAATTGCAGGACTCGATCAAGCAGGCCGGCGGTCAGGTGCTCGCGCAGGCGTCGCAGATCGCGCGCGAGCAAGGTATCGAGCCGGAAACCCAGATCCTCGAGAGCTGGGGCGACAAGATTTCCGCGGTGCTGATGGACGACGCCAACGCGTGGGGGGCGGATCTGATCGTGATGGGCACCCACGGCTACAGCGGGCTGATGCACATTCTGATGGGCAGCGTCGCCGAGGGCTTGCTCAAGCTGACGGATGTGCCGGTGCTGCTGGTGCGCAACCAGGAAGAAGACTGAGTCCGCCTATGCCGCCTGCCTTGTCGGGCGGCATGACGTGCGCAACAAAAGGCCCGCCCGGAACCATCCGGGCGGGCCTTTTGCGTGGCGATGATGCGGCCGGCTTAGCCGTGCACGCCGACTGCGTCGGTCGTTTCGCCTTCCTGCGCTTCGATGCGGGCTCGCACCGCCTTGCGCAGGCTCTTGTACAGGTCCGGGTGGGTTTCCTTCAGATACTCGACGATCTCGAAGTCTTCGCGCTTGACCTTGGCCAGGTCGATCTGCTCGATATGCACGAGGCGAAGCAGTTCGCGAACCGGCTTGGGCATGTTGCGGCCGCTCTCGTAACGGGAACCGCCGGACTGGGTCACGCCGATGCGGCTCCAGAACTCCTGCTGGTTCAGGCCAAGTTTGCGACGGATTTCGCGCGGGTTCGCGATCTTCTCAAAGAGTTTCATGGTGAATTCCTCAGCTTATGAAAGAGTAATTGTCGTTATGGGCGTTGCACACCCTGTACCATAGCAAATATCAGCAAGTGACCAAGTACAATGCATGTTGGGTGCTGAAATATTATCTGGATCTAATTTTAGGTACGGCTAATGTAGAAGTACAGCGGTATACGAGCGCAATGACGCGGAAATGAAAAATTCCGTCGCAATAACAAAATTCAAGTGGGGTTACAGCCAGAATTCTTCAAGAGGAGGGGTACGGCAGAGGGGTAGAACGTGGGGAGGGTGGCGAGCCTGACCCCCGGCACTTGCACGTGGTAGCTGTGGCTGCTTCCTTCCGGACCTGACCAGATTCACTACGGTGCAATGCGGGGAGACCCGCCACGGCTTCGCACTATATAGACAAAAGTGATTAGCAGCAACCCCAACCGTAGCTCCGCATGATAAGGTAGGGCCGCCTATCTCTTTGCACCCGGATGCCATGTTCGAACTGACACCCAGTGAGCAGCTGCTCGCCCGCCTGATCGCCTTTGACACCACCAGCCGTAACAGCAACCTCTCGCTGATCGACGAGGTGGCCGGCCTGCTGGATACGCTGGGTGCCAGCGTGCGCCTCACGCACGACGACGCCGGCGGCAAGGCCAACCTGTACGCACGACTGGGCGGGGCGGGGCAGGACGCTGTGGTGCTGTCCGGCCACAGCGACACCGTACCGGTCGACGGGCAGCACTGGGCGTCGGACCCGTTCAAGCTCGATTTGCGTGACGGACGGCTATTTGGCCGCGGCAGTGCCGACATGAAAGGCTTCCTCGCCTGCGTGCTGGCGGCGTTCGCGCGTTTTGCCGAAGCCGGCGTTGCCAAGCGACTGCCGCTGGCGATCGCGATCAGCTACGACGAGGAAGTCGGCTGCCTGGGCGTGTCACGCCTGATCGACGATGTGCTCGAGAGCGGCGAGGCGCTGGCAGGCTGCGTCGTCGGCGAGCCGACCTTGATGCAGGCCATCGTCGCGCACAAGGGCATCGCCCACTGGCGCTGCCAGGTGCACGGCCGCGCCGCACACTCCTCGCTGACCCACCAGGGCGTCAATGCCATCGAGTACGCCGCGCAACTGGTGGGCTTCATCCGTCGCCTGGCCGACACGGAGCGTAACGCAGGCAGGCGGGTGCCACTTTTCGACGTCCCCTACAACACGCTGCAGACGGGCTGGATCTCGGGCGGCAGCGCGCCGAATATCGTGCCGCGCGCGTGCGACTTCATCTTCGAGTGTCGCTGGCTGCCCGGTGACGATCCGCAGCACTTCTACCGGCAGGTCGCCGCCGAGGCCGAACGTCTGCAGCAGGAGATGCGCATCACCGCGCCCGAAGCCGCGATCGCGTTCGAGTCGCTGGTGCACTGCCCCGCATTCGAAAGCGGCGAGCACAACCCGCTGCGGGACTGGCTGACCGCCCAGGGCGAGCACGGCAGGGGGCTTGGCGTCGCGTACACCACCGAAGCCGGCCATTTCAGCCGGCTCGGCGTGCCGGCCGTGGTGTGCGGCCCCGGTTCGATCGAGCAGGCGCACAAGAGCGACGAGTACGTCGAGCGCAGCCAGCTTGCCCTGTGCGACCGCTGGCTGGACAGGCTGGCGGCGCAACTGATCGAGCGCCGGATTTGAAACCGTTTGCGCCCGCGCGGCGGCCAAGCTAAATTCGCGCGGCAAGATTCCATCCAACCCAAATATCAAGCACCGCCATGACACAACAAGATGCTTCTGCCAAAACCGTCCGTGACGGTTTCACCTCCAGCTTCGGCGTCCTCGCCGCGACGCTGGGCTCCGCCGTCGGCCTCGGCAATATCTGGAAATTCCCCTACCTGACCGGCGCCAACGGCGGCGCGGGCTTCCTGGTCGTCTACCTGTTGGCGACCTTGCTGGTCGGCCTGCCGGTGATGATTTCCGAGATCATGCTCGGCCGGGCGGCCAAGCGCGATGCGGTGACCACCCTGGTGCAGTTTTCGCCGCGCGGGCAACCCTGGTGGCTGGTCGGCGCCTTCGGCGTGCTGGCGGCCTTCCTGATCATGGCCTTTTACTCCGAGGTCGCGGCGTGGGTGTTTGCCTACGTGTTCAAGGCAATCGGCGGCAGCATCCTCTCCAGCGACCCGGCGGTCACCTCGGCCGCGTTCGGCCAACTGGTTTCCGACCCTGTGCAGTCGCTGCTCTGGCAGTGGCTGGTGCTCGCCTTCATCGGCGGCATCCTGCTGATGGGCGTCTCCAAGGGGATCGAGGCGGTAACCAAGAAGCTGATGCCCATCCTGTTCCTGCTCCTGATCGTCTTGTGCGTGCGCAGCCTGATGCTGCCTGGCGCGGCCGAGGGCCTGTCCTTCCTCTTCACGCCCGACTTCTCCAAGATCAGCGGCGCGGTGATCCTGACCGCGATGGGGCTGGCCTTCTTCAAGCTGTCGATCGGCATGGGCACGATGATCACCTATGGCAGCTATTTCCGCGACGACCAGAACATCCCGGCGACCACGGTGCGCGTGATGGCGGCAGACCTCTTCGTGTCCATGCTCGCCGGCATCGCGATCTTCCCGGCGGTGTTCTCCTTCGGCTTCGAGCCGGCCGCCGGCCCGTCGCTGGTATTCATCACCATCCCGGCGGTGTTCGCCAGCATGCCGTTCGGTCATGTGTTCATGGTGCTGTTCTTCGTGCTGACCGCGATCGCGGCGACCGGCGCGATGCTATCCATCCTCGAGGTGCCGGTGTCGGTACTGAACGGCCGCTTCGGCATCAGCCGCCCGAAGGCGGTGGTCGCAACCTTGCTGCTGCTCGCGCTGATCGGCTCGACCTGCGCGCTCTCCGGCAGCCTGCTCGCCGACTTCAAGCTGTTCGGCTTCAATATGTTCGACCTGTTTGACGAAGTGAGCTCGAAGCTGATCATGCCGGCCGGCGGCATCGCGCTGTGCCTGTTCGTCGGCTGGGTGTGGGGCTTTGACAAGATGAAGGCCGAACTCTCCAACCACGGCGCGCTCGCCAACGAGGCGCTGCTGCGCAAGCTGTTCTTCCTGCTGCGCTATGTGACGCCGCTCTTGGTACTCGCGGTGATGCTCAGCGGGTTGGGGCTGATCTGACCGTGGCCTCCCTGCACGCGCGCCGGCGCCTGTGGCAGGCCTTCTCGCTGCTGGCTGTGTTTGCCTTGCTGGCTGCGCTGGTGCCGGCGCCCGAGCTTGGGCGCCTGGCCCGGCCTGCAAAGGAGGCCGGCAGGCTGTTTCTGCCGGATCGGGACGGCGACCTGGTCCGCGACGACGTGGGGCGCATGATCCGGCAGGATTACTCGGGAGTCTCCCACGCGGCGCTGATGCAGGTCGCGCGCAGTTGGCAGAAGCTGGCGACACTCGCCGACGCGAAGCCTGACGTACAGTTTGCCGCCGGCAACCGCCTCACCCGAGCGTTCGACTGCGCTTACAGCCCCGGGGTGCTCGCCCGCTCGCAGATGGGGCCGCAGGACATGTACGCGGCCATCGCGCGGATCCGGGACGCGCTGTTTGACACGCCGGAACGCAAGGCGGCGCTCGAGAAAGCCGAAGCAGGGCGGGGCACGCGTGCCTGGGCGCACGACAACGCCCCCTGCGATTTTGACCCGGCGGCGATGGCAGGCTGATCCGTCGCTCGCGGTCAGCCCCGCGCCTGTCACCACAAGGCTAGGCCTTGCTCTTGGCAGGCGCTGACGGGGAGGGAACCGCTTCGGCCTCCAGCGTTGCCGGCAAGGCCTTGCGTCCGCGCCGCTTGGGCTTGTCTTCCGCCTCGTCCGGCAGCATGCGAACGAGGCGGCGCCGGATTTCTTCCGACTCCATCCAGATGTCCTCGCCGCGCAGGATGCGCGCGAGCTCCTCGTCCTTGAGAAAGGGCAGGCAGATGTTCTGCATCACCTTGGCGAACCACTTGCCGATCGCCAGTACCTGCGCCTGCTGCTCGTTGCCCTTGCCCATCAGCGCGGAGGTGTAGTTGTGGAACATCAGCTGGCAGTTGTCGTGCACGATCAGCTCGTCGCCGGACAGGAAGAGCAGGGCGCCCATCGAGTACGCGCGGGCCTCGAGCACGGTCACCACGTGCGCACGGGTCGCCAGCATGTTGTTGATCAGTTGCAGGCCGCTGTCGAAGTTGCCGCCCGGCGTGTTGAGGTGGAAGAACACCGCGTCGTGCTCGCTCGCCGTGCGCAGCGTGTAGAGGATTTCCGCGTAATAGCGCGGCTCGAGGATCTCGCCAGACAGGTAGAACGAGATCTGGCGGGCGGTGATCTGGCTCTCGAAACGCTGGTAAGCCGGCACGATCGCGTCTATCCCTTCGTCTTCTTCCGGTACCTGCGCGGGCTGGGGGTAGCGTCTGCTCATGGCGTGCTCCTGGTTCATGGGTCGCTCCGACTTTCTTAGACCATCTTGAAGCAATAAAGTGCGAAACCACCGCAGTGTTATGGCATAGAATATCGCACCCATCTAGCCATATCCCTCATGCTGACCCTTTCTTTCCTGTGCGCATTCGCCTTCATGGCCGGCCTGATCGACGCGGCCGTCGGCGGTGGCGGCCTGATCCAGATCCCGGCACTCTTCAACGCGCTGCCGCAAGTCTCCGCGCCGACGCTGTTCGGCACCAATAAGTTCGCCTCCGCGGTGGGCACCCTGTCGGCGGCGCGCAGTTATCTTAGCCGGGTGAACATCGCGTGGCCGCTGGTGCTGCCAGCCGCCATCGCCGCCTTCGCGATGTCGTTCGCAGGGGCGGCCGCGGTCAGCCTGCTGCCCAAGGAGCTATTGCGGCCGATGGTGCTGGTGCTGCTGGTGGTGATGGCGGTCTACACGCTGTGGAAGAAGGATTTCGGCAAGCTGCACAAGCCGGTGGCCATCGGCCGCCGGGAAATGGCGCTCGGCGTGCTGATCGGCGGCGCGATCGGCTTTTACGACGGCCTGTTCGGGCCGGGCACCGGCAGCTTCCTGATGTTCCTGTTCATCCGCTTTTTCGCGTTCGACTTCCTGCACGCGTCCGCGTCGGCCAAGGTGGTCAACCTGTCGACCAACGTCGCCGCGCTGCTGTTCTTCATCCCCAGTGGCAACGTGATTTTCGCGTACGCGCTGCCGATGGCCGCGTGCAATATGGCCGGCGCGATGGTCGGCACCCGACTGGCGATCACCAAGGGCGCCGGTTTTGTGCGCATCCTGTTCCTGCTGTTGACCAGCACGCTGATCTGCAAGCTGGCCTGGGACACGTTTAGCGGCGCTTAGCGGGAAGAGGGCATGCGGGATCGCGGCAGGCTTCATCATGATGATGAGGAGGTTGCCGGGGACGATGCAGGGTAGTAGCCGATTACTACACCTGGAACATATCTGGCGGTGCCATGCCATGTGTACTCACATTATTTTACATAATGTACATTATGCGAAGTACTGAACGACAAAAAGGGCGGCACATCGCGTGCCGCCCGCACAGTCCTGCCCCTTAGTTACGGAACTGAGGCACCTGCCGGCTCATCGACGCCATCACCGCCTGCTGGATGTCTTCGGACATCAGCATCGCCGCGTTCCACGTCGCGATATATTGCAGACCGTCAGCGACGCTGTGGTCACGGCTGTAGTTGATCACGTGCTTGCTGCCTCTCACTGCAACTGGGCTCTTGGCGGCGATCGAGGCCGCCACCGACAGCGCGGCGTCGATCAGCGACTGCGCGTCATCGAATACCCGGTTGATCAGCCCCCACGACAGCGCCAGGTCCGCGTCCACGTCGCAGCCGGTCAGTGCCATCTCGCGCGCGACGCCCTGGCCGACCACATGGTGCAGCCGCTGCAAGGTGCCGACGTCGGCGACCATGCCCATGTCGACCTCCTTGACGCTGAACACCGCGTCGCGGCTGGCGTAACGGAAGTCGGCCGCCAAGGCGATGTCGAGGCCGCCGCCGACGCACGCGCCGTGGATCGCGGCGATCACCGGCTTGCCGCACATCTCCAGGCTGCTGACGCTGTCCTGCAGTTGCAGGATCAGCCGGCGCAGCTTCTCGCGCTTGCGCGTGTCGCACTTGTCGGCGACGGCCTGCTGCACACCGATCAGCATGGTCAGGTCGATGCCCGAGGAAAAATGCCGCCCCTCGCCGGACAGCACCACGGCGCGCACCTCAGGCGTCTCGTCGCACCAGGTGAAGGCTTCGCCCAACTCGCGCCACATCGTCTCGTTCAGCGCGTTGGCCTTGTCCGCCCGTGCAAAACGCACATGCGCGACCTGGCCAACCAGCTCGACCCGGAACGTCTCCAGCGCAGGCACGGCCGCGCAGCCCTTGTTTGCGTCGCTCATTTTTGCTCCTTCTTCTTGGGCAGCCAGGCCCAGACCATCGTACATTCGATCGGCGCCTGACCCGACTCATCGGTCACGGTGACCGGCACCTTGATTTCGCCGCGCTCTTCGTGGTGAAAGCGCACGATGTCGTCGTCGCGCAGGGTGGCGACCGCGCGCATCGCGCCTTGCGAGCGCTTCAGGTAGTCGACGTGCATCGACTTGAGCAGCATCAGCTTGTCGTCGGGCATGTTCATGCCGACCACGAAACCGGTCGCCGTTTCCGCCAGCAGTGCCATCGCGGCCGCGTGCACGCCGCGAATATGGTTTTGCGCGCGGCGTCGGTTGGCGATCGAAACGGCGAGGCGGTGGCTGCCGACTTCCTCGAAGCGCACCCCTGCCGTCGACAGGAACGGCACGACGCGGCCGAACACGCGGCTGAGCACCATGCTGCGCAGCGGCGCCGGCAAGGCGCGGGTCTTGCCGGCGATCCGGCTCATGCGGTTTTGAACTAAGGCCATGGATTTCCCCGTGTGCGGGCACGAAGCCCGGTTGTTTGGCGTCTTGTTATGGTGTGGTGCCGCCCGCAGCGAGGGCGTCAGGCGGCAGGTCCAGCAGCCGGCAAATCTGGGCCTTTACGGCAACAAGCATGTCCGGCTCGATGCGTGCCAGCTGCAGCGCGCCTTGCAGTGCGCTGAACATCAAAAGCCCCATCGCCTCGGGCTCGCCCGGGTAGCGCATGCAGCCCTCCGCCCTGCCCTTGTCCGCGATGGCGACCGCCCACGCGCGCATCTGCCCAATAAAGCCCAGTGCCTCGCGTTGCATTTCGTCCGGCAACGCCGGGTACTCGGTGGAGAGTACGCCGCTTGGGCAAATCTGCCGGTCGCGGCTGAAATAGACGGTCGACAGCTCGAAATAGTTGACGAGTTGCTCAAGCGCCCCCAGTTCGGCCTGGCTGTCGACGAAGCGCTCGAAGCGGCGCCGGTAGCGCTGGATCAGTGCGACACCCAGGTCGGTCTTGTGCGGGAAATGGTAGTGGATGGCTGCGTTGCGTACGCCGAGCACCTTGCTGACTTGCTGGTAGCTCAAGGCCGAAAAGCCGCGCGAAAGGAACAGGCCTTCGGCAAGGTCGAGGATCTTGCGGCGCGTATCGCCGCGTGCGGACGGGTCGCATTTCATGCCGCGACTCTACTTACCGGTCAGTAAGC
Source organism: Crenobacter caeni (assembly GCF_010435965.1). Lineage (GTDB taxonomy): Bacteria > Pseudomonadota > Gammaproteobacteria > Burkholderiales > Chromobacteriaceae > Craterilacuibacter > Craterilacuibacter caeni. Next base: position 263,381 of record NZ_JAAGAA010000004.1, on the reverse strand, counting down.
TGTCAATGCCGATGTCGTTAAGTGCCGCAGTGCGGCAACATCGTTTATGATGTCGGCTATCTCAATCGGGCCGCATGCATGAAAGTCAAATTCAGCAAGATGCACGGGCTAGGCAACGACTTCATCGTCATCGATGGCGTGCGCCAGACCGTCACCCTCACTCCGGAAAAAATCCGCCAGTTGGGCGACCGCCACTTCGGCGTCGGCTTCGATCAGCTGCTGCTGGTCGAATCGCCCGAGTCGGCGGACAACGACTTCCGCTACCGCATCTTCAATAACGACGGCAGCGAAGTCGAGCAATGCGGCAACGGTGCCCGCTGCTTCGTGAAATTCGTGACCGAGCAACGCCTGACCAACAAGCGCGCGATCCGGGTGGAAACCCAGCGCGGCGTGATCGTGCCCGAAATGGACGCGCAAGGCGCGATCAGCGTCGACATGGGGCTGCCCCGCTTCATGCCGGACCAGATTCCGTTTGCCGCCGAGGCCCCCGCCCTGCGTTACCCGCTGGAAGTCGACGGCGATCTTGTCGAAGTCAGTTGCGTGTCGATGGGCAACCCGCACGCGGTGATCGTGGTCGATGACGTGGACAGCTACCCAGTCGCCGGTGTCGGCCCGCGCGTGGAGGCGCATCCGCGTTTCCCGCAACGCGTCAACGCGGGTTTCATGCAGGTGTTGAACCGCACGGAAATCCGCCTGCGCGTGTTCGAGCGCGGCGCCGGCGAAACCTTCGCCTGCGGCACGGGCGCCTGCGCCGCGGTGGTCGCCGGCATCCGTCTGGGCTTGCTCGATCATGAAGTCAAGGTGCACACCCGCGGTGGCGACCTCACCATCTGTTGGCTAGGCGACGACACGCCGGTGCGGATGACCGGGCCGGCCGTCACGGTGTTCACCGGCGAAGTCGAGGTCTGAGCGATGCAGGAAGCCCAGGTTCGTGCGTGGCTGCAGGCCAACCCCGACTTCGTGCGCGAGCACGCCAACTTGCCCATCACCTTGGGCGAAGGCAAGGTCTTGCCGCTCTCGCAGTTGCAACTGAAGGCCTGGCAAGGCCGGGTCGCCCAACTGGGCGGCGAACTGGGCGCACTGCTCGAGCGGGCACGCGAGAACGAGGTGTTGCTCGGACACCTGCATCGCCTCGCCTGCCTGCTGGCGGGTGCCGACAGCCGTGAGGCGTGCATCCGCACATCGCTCGCGTGCTTTGCCGACACCTTCGGCCTGCCGCGCGCAGCGCTTTATCTATTCAACGCATCTTCCGACCCGCTCGCCGACTACGCCGAACAGCTGACGGAGCCCTACTGCGGCCCCTACGCCAGCGAGCGCGTGATCGCCCTGCTGCCGGCGGGTCCGGCGCCCGAGTCGTTCGCGCTGGCGGCGCTGAGAAGCCCGGACGGCACAGCCTTCGGCCTTGCCGTATTTGCCAGCGAAGACAGCGGACGCTTTGCCGCCGGCGTCGCCACCGATTATCTGGCGCGGATCGCCGAACTTCTTTCGGCGGCGTTGTGGCGGACCCGCGCGTCCTGACGGGCGTCGCGGCGCACTGGTTGCTGACCGCACTGCCCGCCTTTTATGCGCTGCACGGCTTGTGGCTGGCGCGGGCGCGACCGCATGGCTTGTTGGTGCTGGCAGCCGCCAGCGCTTACCTGCTGCTGGCGGGCGTGTTCGATACCTTGCTGCCCTGGCAGGCGGGGCGCTGGCTGTTGCCGTTAAGTTACGGCTACCTGTGGCTCGCGCTGTTCGCGCTGATCTGGCTGCCTGCCTGCGTGCGGCCGGGCTTGACCCGCACATGGCTCTCGGGCAAGGGCGCCTTGTTCCTGCTCGCGTGCGTCGCAGGACAGACCGGGATTTTGCTGGGGGCGCTACACTCTCCCGCCCTGCTCGCGACCTACCTGCTCTCGCCCGGCGCAACAACCGCCATCCTGTACGCAGGCTGGGCCTTCCTCTGCGCCTGCAGCGACGGGCGCTCGGTCAGTCATGCGGCGCTGTTCGGGTGCGCGCTGTTATGCGCGCTGGCTGCCGCGGTGGCCGAGCCCCTGCGCCAGCTGGTGGGCTGGCTCCTCCTGATTTGGGGCTAATCCTCGTCCTCGACGACCCAGGACGGGCTGCGTTTTTCGAGGAAGGCGTGCACCCCTTCCAGTTGCTCGGCGCTGCCGACCAGGCTGACAAATGCCAACTTCTCGGCGGCAAGCTGCGCGTCCATGTCGCGCGAGAGACTGTCGTCGATCAGCTTGCGGGTCAGGATGACCGCCTGCTCGCCTTGCCGAGCGACCTTGCCGGCAAGGCTCACCGCGACGATTTTCGAGAAGCCAGGCTCGACCACTTCCTCGATCAGCCCGATGTCGTACGCCTTTCCCGCGTCCAGCGTCTCGCCGCCGAGCATCATGCGCTTGGCCCAGGCGAGCCCGACCTTCTGCGCGAGCGACTTGCTACCGCCGCCAAAGGGCACCAACCCCGCGCTTGCCTCGGGCATGCCCAGCACCGCGCCGCGCTCGGCGACCATATAGTCGCAACTGAGCGCTAGTTCCAGCCCGCCGCCCAGCGCGTAACCGTTGATCGCGGCGATGGTCACGCCGGCAAACGACTTGATCGCGCCTTGGGCGCGGCGGAAGGCGTCGACCACTTCGGCGGCGTGAGCCTTGTCACCGCTGACGAACATGGTCATGTCGATGCCCGCGCAGAAATACTGCTCGCCGGCCCCCGTGAGGACGATGGCACGGACATGCTCGTCCAGCGCCAGTTGACCGACCGTCTGCTCGATCTCGAGCAGTACCTGCTCGCTCAACGTGTTGACCGGGGTGTGTGCGATCGTGACGATCGCGGTCGAGCCCAGTTTCTCGACGACGACGGGTTTCATATTGTCTCCTGTTCCATTAACCGCCGGCATGCGCTGCTGACGAAGCTCTGTAAATTATCCCTTGAAAATCAGCCGGAGCAAATGAAAGACTTCCCATTTGCACAAACCCCAGATTTCCCGAATGGGTATCTCATGCGTTATAGACAAGCCAACGTGAAGTCTAGCGTCAACTTCACTGTTAAAATGCAGGCTTTTCCGGACCGACCATGCTCGAAACCAGTTACCTCGCCCTGTTGATGGCAGGCCTGCTCGGCGGCGGCCACTGTCTTGGCATGTGCGGCGGCATCGTCGCGGCCCTGAGCGGCGGCGGCCGCGGCCGCGCACCGTGGACGCTGCTGCTCGGCTATAACCTCGGCCGAGTCGCCAGCTACACGCTGGCCGGTGCCCTGCTGGGCGCGGCGGGCGCGCTAATCCTGGAACACGCCGCGTTCACCAGCGTGCGCGTCGCGCTCTTCGTGCTTGCCAACGTGGTGATCGTGCTGATGGGCCTGTATATCGCCGGCTGGTCGGGATGGACCGCCCGCATCGAGCGCTTGGGCATGCCCTTGTGGCGGCGCCTGCAGCCGCTCGCGCGCAGCCTGATCCCGGTGCGCTCGCCGCAACAGGCCCTTCTGGTCGGCGCATTGTGGGGCTGGCTGCCTTGCGGGCTGGTCTATAGCGCGTCGCTCTCGGCGCTGGCCAGCGGCAGCGCGTCCGGCGGCGCGCTGGCCATGCTCGCCTTCGGTGCGGGCACCCTGCCCAACCTGTTGCTGATGGGCTGGTTCGCCAGCCGCTTGCGCGCCTGGCTGCAAAAGCCCTGGCTACGCCGCGTCGCCGGCGTAGCGGTGGTCGCCAGCGGCGCGTGGCCGCTGGCACGGCTGCTTGTCAGTGCAATGCGCTGACGATGGCACCGACGTTGGCGCGGAACAACCCGAGGTAGCTATTGGCCGGCGCGCTGCCGGCGAGCGCGTCCGAGTACAGCCGTCCGCCGACCTTGACGCCCGCTTCGCGCGACAACTGCTCGATCAGCCGCGGGTCACTCATGTTCTCGACAAACACGGCTTTCACCTTGTCCTGGCGGACCTGGCGGATCAAGGCGGCAACCGTCTTCGCCGACGCCTCGGCCTCGGTCGAGACACCGCGCGGGGACAGGAAGCGGATCTGGTAGCGGTCACCCAGATAAGCGAACGCGTCGTGCGAGGTCAGTACCTTCCGCTGTGCGGCCGGCACCGCGGCGAACTGGCTGGCTGCCCACGCGTCGGCCGCCTCGACTTTCTTCGTGTACGCGGCGGCGCGGTCGCGGTAGTAGTCGCGCCCGGCCGGGTCTGCCTTGGCGAGCCCCGCCTCGATATTCCTCACGTACTGCACGACCCGCCTCGGGTCGTGCCAGGCGTGCGGGTCGACGCCGCCGTGGTCATGGCCGTGCGCGTGGCCGTGGTCGTCGTGGCCGGTTTGCAGGGGTTTTACACCCTGGGTCGCGACGATGTTGACGCCCTTGAAGCCCGAGGTTTTCGCAAGCCGGGCGACCCACCCTTCGTACCCCAGCCCGTTGATGACGAAGACCTTCGCCGCGCCAAGCTTCTTCACGTCGGCCGGGCGCGGCTGGTAGACGTGCGCGTCCTGGTCGGCGCCGACCAGCGGCACCACCTCGACCCGCTCTCCGCCCACTTCGCGGGTCAGGTCGGCGAGGATGCTGAAGCTGGCGACAACCGGCATGGGGGTCGCTGCCCAGACCGTGCCGGTCAGCGTGAACACGACGGAAAACAAGAGGGCTTTTTTCATGGTCATTCCAGTGTATTGATGGAAGTTTGCCTACTCGGCGAGGTGACGCCCGCGCAGGTAGCGCGGCAGCGCGCCGCCTTGCTTGCCCACCAGCAGCGACAACAGGTAGATCACGCCGGCGAGCAGGATGATCGCCGGGCCGGACGGCAATTCGACGTGGTAGGACAACAGCAGGCCGCCCACGCCGCTGGCCGTCGCGATCAGCACCGCCGCGACCAGCATGCCGCCCACGCTGCGCGCCCACAGCCGCGCGCTGATCGCCGGCAGCATCATCAGGCCGACCGCCATCAAGGTGCCCAGCGCCTGGAAGCCCGCGACCAGGTTGAGCACGACCAGCAGCAAAAAGAGCTGGTGCCACCACGGCCCGTGCCCGCGCATCGAAAAGAGGAATACCGGGTCCAGGCACTCGATCAGGAGCGCGCGCCAGATCACGGCAAGCGTGAGTAGCGTCACCGTCGCGACCGAGGCGACCAAAAGCAGCGCCGCGTCGTCGACGGCGAGCACCGAGCCGAACAGGATGTGCATCAAGTCGACGTTGCTGCCGCTGACCGACACGAGCAGCACGCCTGCCGCCAGCGACATCAGGTAGAACGCGGCGAAGCTCGCGTCCTCGCGCACCGAGGTGTAGCGGGTGGCGATGCCGGCCAGTGCGGCGACCAGCACGCCCGCGACAAAGCCGCCGACGCTCATCGCCGGCAAGGAGAGGCCGGCCAGCATGAAGCCGATGGCCGCGCCCGGCAGTACAGCGTGGCTCATCGCGTCGCCCATCAGGCTCATGCGGCGCATCACCAGCAACAGGCCGATCGGCGCCGAGCCCAGCGCCAGCGCGACCGACGCGACCAGCGCACGGCGCATGAACGCGAATTCGGCGAACGGCGCGACCAGTGTTTCGTAAAGCGTGGCGAGGATCATGCGCCCTCCTTGGCTGTCTCGCAGACCGGCGCGTGCGCGTGCCAGACGGCGACCTTGTCGAGCGCGCGGCGCAGGTTGTCGTCGGTCAGCACCGACGCGGTCGCGCCCCACGCGACCACTTCGCGCGCCAAGAGCAGGGTCTGCGCGAAATAGGCGCGCACCTGCTCGTAGTCGTGCAGCACGGCGATCACCGTGCGGCCTTCCTCCTTCCAGCGGCGCACCAGCTCGAGCAGGTCGAAGGTGGTCTTGGCGTCGACCGCGTTGAAGGGCTCGTCGAGCAGGATCAGCCGTGCGTCCTGCACCAGGATGCGGGCAAACAGCACGCGCTGGAACTGGCCGTTGGAGAGCGCGTCGATGGTGCGCGAGGCGAAACCGGACAGGCCTACGGTGGCCAATGCCTCGCTGACCTTGGCAAGCGACGCCGCGTCGACGCCGCCGAAGGCGCCGGTGCGCCGCCACAGGCCGGTGGCGACCAGGTCGGTCACCGTCACCGGCAAGGAGCGGTCGATTTCCGACTGCTGCGGCAGATACGCGATATCGGCGAGCGAGCCGCCGTCAAAGTGCACCGCACCTTCGTCCGGCCTCAGCGCGCCGATCATGGTCTTGAGCAAGGTGCTCTTGCCCGCGCCGTTGGGGCCGAAAATGGCGGTTGCCTCGCCCTCGGCGAAGGTGCCGCTGGCGTGGTGTACCGCCGGGTGGCGGCGGTAGGAGACGGTCAGGTTGTCGAGGATGATCTTCACGCGACCTCCCCCAGCGCCCAGAACACGAGCAGCCACAATAGGGCCAACAGCAGGCTAGCCCCCAGCAATCGCTCGAGCGCAGAGCGCATCAGCAGGGTGCGTGGCGGACGGTGGTTCGTGCTCATGGATGCGCCTCCGTGTCCAGACATTCGGCGAGCGCGGCCTCGATCGCGGCCTCGTCGATGGCCGGCGCGATCAGCTCGAAACGGCTGTCGCGTCGCCAAGCGACCTGGCTCGCCCCCCACTGCCCGGCGCTCCAGTTGAGCCACACCCAGCTGCCCAGCACGCGGAACACGCCCTTGGCGCGCACCAGGCCCGGTACGCGCGCGGACAGGCTGTCGAAAAATTCGGTCAGCCGCTCGCCGTTGAAGTCGCGGTCGGCGTCAAACGACCAGCCGGCGCTCACCCAGCCGCCCGCCTCGCCGCGCGGCACGGCCGGCCGGTAACGCGGACGCGGTGCGGCGGGCATGGCGAGCCACGCCGGGTCCGCCGCGCCGTTGGCCACCTGCGCGACGAGCGCCTTGGCCGGAAACAGGGCGCCGGCCTGTTCGGCAAAGCGCGCGAGCGTCACCGCGTCGGCGAGGTCGCACTTGGTCGCGATCAGCACGTCGGCGACTGCGACCTGGTCGCGGTACAGGGGGTTGCGCGCGTAATCCGGGTCGACGAACTGGCGCGGGTCGACCAGCGTCAGCGTCGCAGCGACCTCGACGCCGTCGGCAAGCGGTTTCTCGCGCATTTCGTCGATCACGCCGGCTGCGTGCGCAAGCCCGCTCGCCTCGATCAGCAAGCGGTCGGGGCGGTGGCGGCGGATCAGCTTGGCGACCGTCACCGTCAGCTGCGGGCCGGCCGCGCAGCACAGGCAGCCGCCGGCGATCTCGGCAACCGGCAACTCGCCGTCGTCGAGTACCGCGCCGTCGATGCCGATTTCGCCGAATTCGTTGACGATGACCGCCCAACGCTCGCCGGCCGGACGATTGGATAGAAGGTGGCGCAAGGCGGTGGTCTTGCCCACGCCCAGAAAGCCGGTAATCAGGTTGATCGGGGTCTTGTTCATGCGCATTCCTTGCAGCAACCGGTGAGCACCAGCGTCTGTTCGCGCGGCACGAAGCCTGCGGCGCTGGCCGAAGCCGACAGCGCGGCGAAGGCATCGTCGCCGGAGAGTTCGGTGACCTTGCCGCAACGCTCGCAGGCGAGGATCAGTGCGCGGTGGGTACACTCGAAATGGTGGCAGACGATATAGCCGTTGAGCGCGTCCACCCGGTGCAGCATGCCCTGCTGTGCCAGGTAGTCGAGCGCACGGTAGACGGTGGGCGGCGCGACGACGCCTCGCTCGGCCTGCAAGTCGGCGAGCACCTGATAGGCCTTGACCACCCCCGGGTAGCCCAGCACCAGCTCGAGCACGCGGCGGCGCAAGGCCGTCAGCCGCGTGCCGCTGGCGCAGCAGGCGGCGTCGGCGGCGGCAAGATAGTCGCTTGTGTTCATCGACGCGCTCCGGTCGGATCGAAACGCGAGATTGTTATACTATAACATTGCTTCGTCAAGCCGCCGCAGCGGCTCAGTAGTCGGCCCCGAGGTAGAAGTAGGCCGTCCAGCGCCCGCCCCTGCCGTTGCCGACGCCGAGGAACAGCGGGCCGAACAGCGTATCCGCGCCGACGAAGGCCGACGCGGCCGGCAGCCACTCGCTGTCCTTGCCGTCCCACAGGCCGTTCCACACGCGGCCGAGCTCGGCCGACGCGCCGACGTAGACGCCGGTCCCCAGCGCGAAAGGCAGCGAGGCGACCCGCCAATAGCCCATCAGCCGCGCCAGCGCCACGCGCTGGCCGAGCAGCTCGTCGTTCTGGTAGCCGGACAGGTTGAGGAAGCCGCCGAGTGACGCGATGTTGGCGCCTTCCTGCGTGCTGCCGCGCGCCTTGCCAGTCAGCCGCCAGGTCAGGTCGGCGCCGGTGGTGTGCACGTAATCGAAACCGGTGTCGTAGCTGACCAGCTGCTCGTAGTCTTTCGAGCTCCAGTCAGGCAGCGCGCGCTGCGCCTCGACCCTCACCGCGTAACCGTTGCGGGGCCAGCGCGGGTTGTCGACCTGGTCGATGGTCAGCCGGGTCTCGACGCCGCCCAGCCGGTAGCTCGCACTCGGAAATTCGCCCGGGTCGCCGACCCTGAGCCCGGTGTCGACCTGCCCCCTGAAGAGGCCCAGCCGCCATTCGCCGTAGCGGCCGAGCGCGACCCCGGACGAGAGCGACACCCGCGAGTCGCGCAGGCTCAGGTCGGCGCGCCGGTCGTGCTCGGGCGTGTACAGCGAAAAGGCATCCTTGCTCACGCGAAAGCCGCCGGCGAAGAAGAACGGGGACGTCGGGTCAAGCGGCTGGTAGAGCTCGCTGCCGAAATACAGGCTCTCGCCTATTCTCGCCTCGTTAAACCAAGTCGCACCCGCCTCGTTGACCCAGGTGCGCCGGTGGCTCGCCAGCACCGCGAAGGTCGCGTCCCCGTTGCTGGCCCCTTCCATGCTGACGCCAAAACGCAACAGGTCGGGCCCGGTCGCGCGCGGCTGCGGAGTAACGACGGCGCGCTCGCCATTTTCGCCCTCTACCCGGTACGCGAGCCGGTCGTAGTCGCCCTCGGCGAACACGTCCTGCAAATTGGCGAGGAAAGCAGATTGCGTCTGGCCGGCCGCCGGCACGGCCAGCTTGTCCTCGAGCAGGCGCCGGCTGCGCCCGGCGGGCGCGTCGACCTTGACCGATTCGATCCGCCCCGGCGTCGCTTGCGAGAGCGAAGCCTTCCAGAGCTGGTAGACCGCCGGGTCCGCCGCGTAGCGGGCCAGCTGAGCGGCCTGCGCACGCGCCGCGGCCCGCCCGGCCGCGACGATGCGCGGACTGTCTGCAAACGCGGTGACCGGGGTGTCGCCCAGCGCGGGCGTGATCAGGATGTCGTCCGGCCCCAACAGCTTCTTCTGTTCGGCAACATTGCGGCTGACGCCGAAATTCAGGCTCTGGGTGAGCACGTCAAGCCAGGAGCGGATGTCCTCCGTCTTCTTCAGCGGCTCGCCGACATCGACGGCGATCACCACGTCCGCGCAGCGCCCCTTGATGTCGGACACCGGCAGGTTGCGCGCGAGCAGTCCGTCCACCAGCAGGCGCCCGTCGACCTCGACCGCGTCGAAGACGCCCGGCACCGCCATGCTGGCGCGCAGGGCGGTCGCCAGGTCGCCCTTGTCGAAAACGACGGCGTCACCGTTGGCAAGGTCGGTGGCCACCGCCCTGAACGGGATGGGCAAGCGGTCGAAGTCACCGGCCGGGATACCCTGGGTCAGGTAGCGGATATAGAGGTCGACCGCCTGCGAGTTGAGCGCGCCGCGCGGCAGCTTGAGCTTGCCGTCCTCGATGCCTACGCTCAGGTCTAGGTAGTTGCGGACATCCTCGCGCTTGCGCGAAAAGGGCACGTCCTCGCGGCGGGGCTTGCCCGAGGTGAGCTGGTCCCAGTCGGTGTGCGCGAAGGTCGCTTCCAGCTTGTCCAGCGGCTGGCCGCTCGCGTAGATGCCGCCGATCAGCGCGCCCGCACTGGTGCCCGCGATGCAGCTGATCGGGATGCCCAGCCGGTCGAGTTCCTGCAGCACCCCCAGATGGGCAAAGCCCCGCGCGCCGCCGCCGCCCAGCACGACGCCGATCCGCGGCGCAGGGGCAGCGTCGTCTGCCAGCACCGGACCGGCGAGCAGCCCGAGCAAGATTGCAACAAACAGTAAGCGTTTCATGGCGATTTACGGCGGCACATCCCTTCGCGGCAAGGCGGCAAACGGGTAGAATCGCCTATTGTTAAGAAAAATTGTAGACAGCGAGTATCTTACGATATGTTTGACCTCAAGGCCTTTTTCGGCACGCTCGCCGGTCGTGGCACGACGTTCCACGCCACGGCAACCAGCGTCACCCAGCTTGCCAAGAACCTGCCCGAGGCCGAGTTCTACAGTACCTTCATCGAAATCATCAAGGCGGTCGCCAAGCTCAACGCCGACGTCGAGGTGCCGCTCGCCGAGCGCATGCAGGCACTCGCCTACGTCGACGACAAGGCGTACAGCTTCCACGAGAAGATCTGCCGCGACCTCTTGGCCAACACCGGCCGGCCGCAACTGCACCTGCCGAGCATCCTGTCCTACTTGTCCGAGCTCTCCAACGGCTACCAGATCTGCCTGCGCCAGGCGCAACGCGGCAAGGTGCCGACCGACGGCGCGCTCAAGCAGTGCGCGTTGCGCGCGCTGCAGCACCAGTTGAGCCTGATCAAGTGGAGCGCCCTGCGCTACCTGTCCGCCGACGGTTCGACCTGGCAGCAGGCTTACCACATCTACGCATTCGCAGAGTCGCAGGGCTTCGCCCGCGAAGCCATCCGCGCGTACGAGTCGCAAGGCGCCGCCAGTTGCGAAGCGACGCTGATCCGTGCGGCGATGCTGCATCTGGCGCAGACCGACAACTTGCTGCCGCAGGAAATCGAGGGGGTCGACCGCCTGTTGCAGCGCCTGATCGAAGAGGTCCACCTGACGCGGGAGCCGGTCGCGACCGACTTCCAGTACGTGATCAACCTCGACAAGCCGCAGCCGCCACAACTGATGCGCCGCGGCACCACCGGCAACGGTTGCCGCTACTGGTCCGGCGAGTCTGTCCTTAACCGGCTGGCCGACCTGATGCTTGCCTTCGAGCAGAAGATCCCGGACAGCCTGCTCTCGGCCGTCCCCAGGCTTGCCGAGCCTGACTGGCAGTTGCTGCTGGAAAAGCTGTCCACCCGCTGGAGCCAGGACGGCGGCAAGTCGATGCGCCGCCACGAGCGCACGACGACTTATACCGACGCCCGCGTCGAAGTCGGCCTCGAGCGCATCGCCCTCGCGCTCAAGCTCTATCAGGGCGTCGGCAGCGGGCAGGAAGACAACTGGAAAGTCAGCGACGTGAGCCCGACCGGCGTCGGCCTGGTGTTCCTCGGCCGCGACATCGACCAGCTGAAACTCGGACGCCTGATCTGGTTGTCCAGCGCCTCGCTAGACAGCACGCTGGGCGTGATCCGCCGCATTCAGCGGCTGGCCGAAGGCGGCACCCGCGTCGGGGTCGAGATCATCGCGGAGAACCCGCTGGTGGTCGGCCTCTCCGAAGGCGAGTCCGGAGAAAACTCGGCGCCGCTGCCGGCGCTCTACGTCACCCAGGCGAACGCGCGCAATTCGGCGAGGATGCTGCTGATCCCCGAGCGGCTGGCCCGGCGGGATCTGCCGCTGATCTTCAGCGCCAACGGCAAGGCGTACCAGATCCGGGTCAAACAGCGCACCGCTGCCTTCGAAGAAGCCGCGCAGGTCGACTTCGAAACCCTGGACAGGGTCGGCGCCTGAAGCCTCAGCGCTTGCCCCCACCCGACCTGGCGTCAACCGGAGGCAGGTGCTGGTAAAAGGCAGGGTCTGTATCGAACAGGGTGCCGATCCGGCCCGTCTGGGATGCGCAGGCGATCAGCAAGGCCCGGTTGATCGCCTCCTTCTTGCTGACCCCCCACCACTCGATCATCTTGTCGAGCGACTTTTGTGCCTCGCGCGAGAGTTCCACCGTCACCGATAGCTCCTGCAGCCGCTTGCGGCGCAGTTCGCGGCTACGGCGCTTGCGCTCGGCCACGGTCATCGCGCGCTCGCCCAGCGGCTTGCGGCCCGGCTTCTTGCGCAGGCCACCGATCAGGTCGCCGGTGTAATGGTCGCAGGGATCTCTCATGCGCTATAGGTGACGGGTCACGACAAAGGGGCGGAATCATAGCACGCACAAGGCCGTTCGGCGAGCAGCCGCTTAGCGCCAGCGCGGAATGAAACGGCGCAGCGCGTGCATCAGCACCAGCGCGGCAGCGACCCAGCCGCACCCCAGCAAGGTCGCCCACAGGCGCCAGCCGACCAGCCCGAGATCACCCCCCGGCAGGCGGGCAACGTCGATCAGCAGCAGCACGAGCGCGGTCACCACTGCGCTGAATGCTAGGTAGTCGACACGCAAGGCGTACGGGTAGGCTGCGGACAGCAAGACAATCGATGCAAGCAGCGGCCAGACGCCGGGCAGGAACACGAGCTGCAGCCAGGCGAGCACCACGCCGGCCAAAGTGCCGATGACCCGCTCGCGGATGCGCCGCCAGGCCAGCGCGTCGTCCACATGCATGACAAAGAGGATGGTCAGCGCGACCCAGCCGGGCTCGACGAAGTGAAGCACTTGGGCGCTGAGCGTGCCCAGCAGGATGGTCAGCGGCAGCGTCATGCCGTACAAGGGGCCATTGGTGTCGCCACCCAGCACGGCACCGATCTCCCGCAACGGCGATGCGGTCGCCTGCTCGAAGCCCGCCGCCAGCGCGAGGACGAGTGCGAACAGCGCACCGGCTAAATAGGCAACCCCCAGCGCCGCCGTCGCAGGAAATCCCAGTTCGGCAAGCACCAGCGCAGACGCCGCATATTTGCCCAGCAAGCTCAGATAGGCGTGCTCGGGCCGAGGCTGGCCGGCGAGAAAGCTTGCCAGCAGCAGTGCGGACAGCGCCGCCCAGCGATGACCGGCAAACAGGAGCCCCAGCGCCGCACAGCCGACCACCAGCAGCGCACCTCCCAACACCGCCACCGTTCGCGAGGCGGCGCGTGCGCGCGGATCGATGGTCAGCGCGAACAAGCCGCCCAGCGCGACGAAGGCACCCAGCAGCGGCTCGCCGCAGGCGACGCCGCCGGCCGACGGCACGCCGAGCGCGAGCACGAACAGGCCGGCGCGACGCGCATCGGCACGCGTCGGCGGCGAAAAAGGGCGCTTGGCGTCCATCGGTCAGAGCCTCCTGGCAACCCTGCCGTTGTAGACGAGCTCAATGCGTGGTGCGCGCCCCTAGGCGAACACGTGCCACACGCCCGCCTGGACGGCCAGGGCGAAGACGGCGGCAAACAGGTCGTCGAGCATCACGCCCAGCCCGCCGCCGACCCGGGCATCGACCAGACGGATCGGCCACGGCTTGACGATGTCGAACAGGCGGAACAGCGCAAAGGCCAATAACCAGCCGGCCGCGGTAGGCGGCGCGTAGATCAGCACCAGCAGCATGGCGACGATCTCGTCCCACACGATGGCGCCGGGGTCGTGCGCGCCGAGCGACCGCCCTGCCCGCGCGCAGATCGGCACGCCCGCGACAAACAGGAAGCCGACCAGCAGCAGCATCAACCCTTCGGGCAGCCCAAGCCACGCCCACAAGGCGTAAAGCGGAAACGCGGCGAGCGTGCCGAAGGTGCCGGGCGCACGCGGTGCGAGGCCGCTACCGAAGCCCAGGGCAAGAAAGTGGGCCGGGTGGGCCAACAGGAAACGCAAGTCGGGTTTCGTCATCGGAAGTGATCGTAGCTCGCATGCGTTAGGAAGACGGGCGTGCCGCCGGGCACATCCAGCAGGCGGACCCCCTCGCCGGAAACCGCGGCACCGACGCGGGTGAGCCTCAAACCCAACTCGGCAGACAGCGCCTCGATGGCCGCGCGGTGCGCGCGCGGCGCGGTAAAGCACAACTCGTAATCGTCACCACCGGCGGCAAAGAGCGCCGGCGCCCGGACGCGCAGCGGCAACAACGCCTCGGCGCAAGGCAGCGCGGATAGCCACAGCTCGGCGGCGACGCCCGAGCGCTCGCACAGGTGCGCAAGATCGCCGCAGAGCCCGTCGGAGACGTCGAGCGCGGCGCTGGCGAGGCCACGCAGGCGCTCGCCCAGCTGCAGGCGCGGCTCGGGCCAGTCAAGCCGTCGTTCGGCGTAGCGGATGGCGTCGAAGCTGGCGTCCGGCGCGCGGCCGCCCCGCCACGCGACCGCCAGCGCAGCCCCGCCGAGTTCGCCACTCACCCAGATATCGTCCCCCGCCTGCGCGCCGTCGCGGCGGACCGCCTGTCCGGCAGGCACTTCGCCGATCAGCGTGACCGACAGCGTCAGCGGCCCGCGGGTGGTGTCCCCGCCGACGAGGTCCACCCCGAAACGGTCGGCCAGCGCAAAAAACCCGCGCGAGAACGCGGCGAGCCACGCTTCGCCGGCCTCGGGCAGCGCGATAGCCAGCGTCGCCCAACGCGCGCGCGCACCCATCGCGGCGATGTCGGACAGGTTGACCGCCAGCGTCTTGTGGCCGAGCGACTCGGGGTCGACGCCGGCAAAGAAGTGCCTGCCTTCGACCAGCATGTCGCTGGTCACCACCAGCTCCATTCCGGGTGTCGGCGCGAGGATGGCCGCGTCGTCCCCCACTCCGAGCACGGCGCCCGGCGCGGGACGGTCGAAATAGCGGCGTATCAATTGGAATTCGTTCATCTGGGCAAAAAAACACCCGCCTTGGCGGGTGTGCGTGTAGCGGGTGACAGACTCAGCCCTGCGCGCCCTGGCGGCGCGACTTCTGGCGGGCGACCTCTTCGGCACGGACGTCGGCGGCGAGCTTGTCGAGCACGCCGTTGACGAACTTGTGGCCGTCGGTGCCGCCGAAGGTCTTGGTGATCTCGATGGCCTCGTTGATGATCACCGGGTACGGTGTTTCCGGCAGCTGGGTCAGTTCCATCGCAGCCATCAGCAGTACCGAACGCTCGACCGGGCTGACTTCCTCGGCCTTGCGTTCGTGGTAGCGGTCGACCAGCGGCCCCAGTTCGGCCGCGTCCTTGATCACGGTGTACAGGAGGTTGCGGAACAGCGCCTCGTCAGCCTTGACGAAGTAGTCGTTCTCGCGCAGGTGCTTCTCGATCAGCGAAGCCGGGGTTTCCGGGTTCAGCAGCCACTCGTAGATGCCTTGTACGGCAAACTCGCGGGCGCGGCGGCGTGCGGTTTTCATGGTGTTGTCCTTATTAAAGATCGGGCGCGGCAGAAGCTCAGCCGCGCAGGGCTTTTTGCAGGTTGGCCATCTCGACCGCCACGCGGGCCGCGTCGCGACCCTTCTCTTCCATCCTCACCTCGGCCTGCTCGTCGGTTTCGGTGGTCAGGATCGCGTTGGCGATCGGCAAGGCGGCGTCCAGCGTCACGCGGGTAACGGCGGCGCCAGACTCGTTGGAAACCAACTCGAAATGGTAGGTCTCGCCGCGGATCACCGCACCCAACGCGACCAGCGCGTCGAAGCGGCCGCTCGCGGCCATGGTCTTGAGTACCAGCGGGATTTCCAGCGCGCCGGGCACCGACGCGAGCGTGATGTCGGCCGGGGCGACGCCCAGCACCGACAGCTCGGACAGGCAGGCGTCGCGCAGACCGTGGCAGACATCCTCGTTGAAGCGGCTCATCACGACGCCGACACGAAGGCCCTGGCCGTTGAGGTTGGATTCGATACGACGGACGGCGTCCAGCATGCTGCTCTCCTGCTCATAGGGGTGGGCGCGCCTTGCGCGGCAAGGCGCGGGATTTTACCGGAAAACGCGCGCCCGCGCACGTGGGCGGTACCGGGCGCGGGCAACAACAAGGGTCAGATATCGATATGCAGCGACTGCGGCTGGCAGAAGCCGGCGACCTCGAGGTCGAAACCGACCATGGACGGCAGGCTGACCGGCGATGCCATCAGGCGCATGCGCCCGACACCGACCGCCTTGAGCATCTGCGCACCGATGCCGAAAGACTTGCTGTCCCACGCCGCGCGCGGCGTCGCCTCGCCGGCTACCGGCAGTGCACGGGCGGCCAGGTCGTCGCCGCTCTCGGTCCGGTGCAACAGGATGACCACCCCCTTGCCCGCTTCTTCAATTGTTTCCAGCGCGAACGGCAGTGTCCAGCTGTGCGCGCTGGAGAGCGGGTCGAGCAGGTCCATCACCGACAGGGGCTCGTGCACGCGCACCAGCACTTCCTCGTCGGCGCGGATGTCGCCCTTGACCAGCGCGAGGTGGGTATCCTCGCCGGTGGTGTCGCGGAACACGTGCAGCACGAACTCGCCGAACGGAGTGACGATCTCGCGCGAGCCGGTGCGGGTGACCAGGCTCTCGGTGCGGCTGCGGTAGGCGATCAAGTCGGCGATGGTGCCCACTTTCAGGCCGTGCTGCTCGGCGAAGGCGATCAGTTCGGGCATGCGCGCCATGGTGCCGTCGTCGTTCATGATCTCGCAGATCACCGAAGCGGGCGCGAGGCCTGCCAGCCCTGCAAGGTCACACCCTGCCTCGGTGTGCCCCGCACGCGCGAGCACCCCACCCTCGACCGCCTTGAGCGGGAAGATATGCCCCGGCTGCACGAGATCCGACGGCTGCGCGTCGCGCGCGACGGCCGCCTGCACGGTGCGCGCGCGGTCGGCCGCCGAGATGCCGGTGGTCACCCCGCGCGCCGCCTCGATCGACACCGTGAAGTTGGTGCCCAAGGGCGTGCCGTTCTTGCTCGTCATCAGCGGCAACTCGAGCGCCTCGCACTTGTCGGCGGTCAGCGTGAGACAAATCAGGCCGCGTCCGTGCTTGGCCATGAAGTTGATCGCGTCGGCGCTTACGTGCTCGGCCGCCATCACGAGGTCACCCTCGTTCTCGCGGTCCTCGGCGTCGGCGAGCACGACCATCTTACCGGCGCGGATGTCGTCGATGATGTCCTGGATGGGGGAGATCTTCATTTTTCAGCCTTTGTGGCAGGGACCATCCCTGCGTTCTATGTATGCAAACTTCAAATGCTGGCGGCAAGCCCAAAATCAAGGCTCAGGTAGTCGCCGTCTGCGCGCACGTCTCCGTCGGCCAGCGCGAGCGGCTTGGCAAACAGCGGGCCGCCGGTCACCAGCGTATGGAATTCGCCGGCCTCGCCGCACGGGTCGATGCCGTCGGCGAGCATACGCTCGATCAGCGCGTGGTCGAGCACCCGCCCCAGATAGTCGTCGGCCATCAGGTCGCGGCGGATCACCACGATGCGCGCGGCAAAGCCCGCGTCGACAAATTCGCGCACCAGCGCAAGCCTGTCCTCGCCCCACAAAGGCAGCACCGGCGCAAGGCTCGCCTGCGCGCACACCTGCTCTTCCCACTGGCGGTGCGCGGCAAGGTCGATGTCGCCGAACACCGCAGCCACCGCACCCATCGCCCGCGCGCGGCCCAGCTGTTCGACGAATACCCGCTCGTAGTCGCCCCAACTGGCCTGCCCGCTGATGCGCGGCAGGCCCAGCGCGGCGGCCTGTGCGTCCAGCACCGCCGGCAAGATGCCGTGCGAGCGGCTGCGCCCGCCGGTCTCGTCGAGCATGGTCAATAGCGCGAGCGGCTTGCCGCCGGCGCGCACCGCGCGCCACAGCGCGAGCGTGGAGTCCTTACCGCCGCTGTACGACGCGACAAACGGCGTGCCTTTCGCGATCACGCGAGCGCCTTTTGCGCGAGCACGCGCTCGACGGTGTCGACGATGGCCTGCGTCTGCGGGTCGACCTCGATATTGACGAGGTCTCCCGCGGCGCAGAAGCCCAGCTTGGTGCGCGAGAGCGTCTCGGGGATCAGGAACACCGAGAATTCCCCGTCCCGCACGTCGCCGACGGTCAGGCTGACGCCGTCGATGCCGATATAACCCTTGTCGAACACGTATTTGCGGACAGGCTCGGGCAGCGCGAAGCGCACGGTGCGGTTGTTCGGGGTGTCGGTCACGCTGACGATGGGCGCCGTGCACAGCACATGGCCGGACATCGCGTGGCCGCCGATTTCATCGCCGAAGCGCGCGGCGCGCTCGACGTTCACCCGGTCGCCGACCTTCAGTGCCCCCAGGTTGGTCGCGCGCAGCGTCTCCTGCATCAGGTCGAACGCGACGACGTCACCCTCGACGGCGGTCACGGTCAGGCACACGCCGTTGTGCGCGACCGAAGCGCCCAGCTCCAGGCCGGGCAGCAAAGCCTCGGGCAGGCGCACCTTGTGGGTGCGGAAATTTTCCTTTTCGGCGACGGCGACAAGTTCGGCCATCCCCTGGACGATCCCGGTAAACATTCTGGAAGATCCTGCGCAAAATCGGATGCCGGCATTGTACCTGCAACGCCATGAAATGGCTGCCCGGCGAGTCTTGGCAAAATTCGGTACAATGCGCGGTTTACGAAATCCGCATCCCGACCGAGCAATGTCCACCGAGTTGACCCGTATCGCCGCCGAGGCCGCGCGCCGCCGCACCTTCGCCATCATCTCCCACCCCGACGCGGGCAAGACCACGCTGACCGAGAAGCTGTTGCTGTTCTCCGGCGCGATCCAGATGGCCGGCACGGTCAAGGGCAAGAAGGGCGGCAAGTTCGCGACCTCCGACTGGATGGAAATCGAGAAGCAGCGCGGCATCTCGGTCGCCTCGAGCGTGATGCAGTTCGACTACCGCGAGCACACGGTCAACCTCTTGGACACCCCGGGCCACCAGGACTTCTCGGAAGACACCTACCGCGTGCTAACCGCGGTCGACGCCGCGCTGATGGTGATCGACGCGGCCAAGGGTGTCGAGGAGCAGACCATCAAGCTCTTGAACGTGTGCCGCCTGCGCGACACGCCTATCGTCACCTTCATGAACAAGTACGACCGCGAAGTGCGCGACAGCCTCGAGCTGCTCGACGAGGTCGAGAACGTGCTGAAGATCCGCTGCGCGCCGATCACCTGGCCGATCGGCATGGGCAAGAACTTCCGCGGCGTCTACTCGCTGTTGACCGACCAGGTGATCCTGTTCGAGGCGGGCTCGGACCGCCTGATCACCGACGTCGAGCTGATCGAAGGCATCGACAACCCCGAGCTGGACCAGCGTTTCCCGCTGGAGATGGAACAGCTGCGCATGGAGATCGAGCTCGTCAAGGGCGCGTCCAACGAGTGGAACCTCGAGGAATTCCTCGCCGGCGAGCTCACCCCGGTGTTCTTCGGCTCGGCGATCAACAACTTCGGCGTGCGCGAAATCCTCGACGCGCTGATCGACTGGGCGCCCGCCCCGCAACCGCGCGACGCGACGGTGCGCGTGGTCGACCCGGCCGAGGAGAAGTTCTCCGGCTTCGTGTTCAAGATCCAGGCCAATATGGACCCCAAGCACCGCGACCGCATCGCCTTCATGCGCGTGTGCTCGGGCCGCTTCGAGCGCGGCATGAAGATGAAACACCTGCGCCTGAACCGCGACATCGCGGCATCCAGCGTGGTGACCTTCATGTCGCACGACCGCGAGATCGTCGAGGAAGCCTACGCCGGCGACATCATCGGCATCCCCAACCACGGCAACATCCAGATCGGCGACTCGTTCTCCGAGGGCGAAGCGCTGTCGTTTACCGGCATCCCGTTCTTCGCGCCGGAGATGTTCCGCTCGGTGCGTATCCGCAACCCGCTCAAACTCAAGCAACTGGCCAAAGGCCTGCAACAGCTGGGTGAGGAAGGCGCGGTGCAGGTGTTCAAGCCGGAGACCGGCGGCGACCTGATCCTGGGCGCGGTCGGCGTGCTGCAGTTCGAGGTGGTCGCCTCGCGCCTGGCCGCCGAATACGGCGTCGACGCGATCTTCGAGTCGGCCAGCATCTGGTCGGCACGCTGGTTCAGCTGCGCGGACCGCAGGAAGCTCGACGACTTCGTGAAGGCGCTCGCCGGCAATATCGCGGTCGACGCTGGCGGCAACCTCGCCTACCTCGCACCCAACCGCGTCAACCTGCAGCTCACGCAGGAGCGCTGGCCGGACATCGTGTTCCACGAGACCCGCGAACACGCGGTCAAACTGAACGACTGAGCATTGCGGGGCGGACATGGCGGCGGGTGACTTGTACGAATTCTGGCAAACGATGCGCGGCAGCTACGCTGCCGACATCGTGCGCTCGGGCGTGCTCATCGCCGTACTGGTAGCGCTGAGGATCGCGATCGGCCGCGCCATCGGCGCCAATACCGACTGGACGCTGGACGACAGGCGGCGCTGGTCGATCACCGCGCGCAACGTGCTGTTCGTCAGCGGCGTCGCCGGGATCGCGCTGATCTGGGCGTCCGAGCTGCAGACCATCGCGGTGTCGATGCTGGCCTTCGCCGCCGCGGTGATCCTGGCGACCAAGGAGCTGATCATGTGCCTGACCGGCGGCCTGCTCAGGAGCGCGTCGAACAGCTACAGCCTCGGCGACCACATTGAAGTTGCGCACATCCGCGGGCGGGTGGTCGACATCGGCCTTCTGACTACCACGGTGATGGAGATCGGCCCCGAGCACGACAGCCACCAGATGACAGGCCGCGCGCTCGCCTTCCCGCACAGCCTGCTGCTGACGCAGCCGGTGATCCAGGAAAATTACATGGGCGAGTACGTGGTGCACACGGTCAAGCTGACTCTGCCGTACACCTTGCCGCCGGCGCGCGCCGAACGCCTGCTGCTCGCCGCCGCCCAGGACGCTGTCGCGCCCTTTCTTGCTGCCGCGCAAAGGCATATGTCGCGCATCGAGGCGATCCACCATCTGGACACTCCGTCGGTCGAGCCGCGGGTGTCGGTGCAGACGCTCAACGATACGAGCTACCTCTTGAGCCTGCGTATCGCGCTGCCCGCCAAGTCGCGCCAGCGGACCGAACAGCTAATCCTCAAGCATTTCCTGCGCGAAGCCTTCCCCGAGCCTGCCGATGACGTTTCGGCAGGCAACGTCCAACCCTTCCCTTCCCAACAGGCTTGATTCCCATGAGCAAGACCCGGATCAAAACCTACGACAAGATCATCATCGAGAGCCTCAAGCTGTTCAACGAGCACGGCGAGCGGGCGATCACCACCAACCATATCTCGGCGCACCTGGGCATCAGCCCGGGCAACCTGTACTACCACTTCCGCAACAAGGAAGAGATCGTCTTCCAGATCTTCCGCGAGTACGAGGCGTTCATCCGCGAGCAGCTGACGCCGCCAGCGGACCGGGCGCCGACGGTGGACGACCTGTCGCGCTACCTCGACGCGATCTTCCAGGGCTTCTGGCGCTTCCGCTTCATGTTCGACGACCTGCCGGGGCTGCTCTCGCGCAACCCGCAGATGCAGGCCGAGTACCACCACTTCATCGGCACCGAGCTGCAGCCGATGATGATCGCCTTCCTGAAGGGCTTTCAGCAGTCGGGCTTCCTCAACTTCGAGGATGAGGAGACCATCGGCCTGTTGGCGGTCAACATCTGGATCGTCGTCAAGTTCTGGTACGCGTTCGAGCAGTCGGCCAAACCCAAGGTGCCGATCTCGCCGGAAACCGGCCGGCGCGGCGCCCGCCAGGTACTCGCGCTGATGCGCCCCTACGTCAGCGCCGACCACCTCGAAAGCTTCAAGGCGCTCGACGCGCGCTACCGCTAGCCCCTCTCCGCCACGGCCGCCAGCCGGGGTTCTGCCTCGCGGGCGAAATCGCCGGCCAATGCCGGCCGCAAAGGAGTTCAGGCGGTAAGGGCGTCCCCGCCCCAGAAGGCGACGCCCGCCTTGCCCGCGTGTTTGGCCCGGTACATTGCGGCGTCGGCCCGCTCGAGCGCGGCCGCCGCGCTCATGCCGGCGGCCTGCGCGACCAGCACGCCGATGCTGGCCGACACCCTCACCGGCCCGCCGTCAAGCACGATGGGCGCCTCCAATTCGGCGAGTAGCCGGCCCGAAATCTGCACGACGCTCTCGCGGTCCGGCTCGCCTTTCAGCAGCAAGGCGAACTCGTCCCCTGCCAACCGCGCCAGGGTATCCCCATCGCGCAGGCAGGACGCCATCCTTTGCGCGGCGACCTGCAGCACCCGGTCGCCCGCCGCGTGCCCGAGATGGTCGTTCACGGCCTTGAAGCCGTCCAGGTCCATATACATCAGGACAAAACTCCCGCTCGTGCGCGCGTCCTGCGCCAGCCGGTGTTCGAGACGGTCGAGGAACAATGTCCGGTTGACGAGGCCAGTCAGCGCGTCGTGGAACGCAAGCTGGCGAACCGCGCGCCAGCTCGCCTCGCGCTCGCTGATGTCGTCGACCTGCAACAACAGGCCGCCCCCGTCAGGGCCGGGCAGGCGGGTGACGGTCAGCTCCGCCTCGAACGCGCCCATGCGGCCGACCAGGCGGCACTGGCCACGCCAGGACTCCCGCTGCCCCGCCGGCTCGGCGCAGCGTGCGTACATGACCATCGCGCGCGCGTCGTCGCCGCAAAAAAAACCGGCGAGTGTCGTGCCGAGGAGAAAATCACCGAACAACTCGCAGGCAGCCGGGTTGGCCTGGGCCACCCGCCCCTCCTCGGCCAACAGCAGCCCATGCGCCAGGTGCTCGAACAGGTGCTCGAAACGCTGCTCGCTCACCACTCGCCCCGCTTCGGCGGCATTCTTGCGGCCGATCAGGGCGTTGACCGCGCGGACCACTTCGCCAAGCTCGTCGTCCGCGCGGATCGCCAGCGGTTCGATTTGACCTGGACGCTCCAGACGTCGCAGCGCGCCGCCAAGCGCCGCGAGGCGCGCGCCCAGCCGGCTTTGCACGACCCATACCGCGGCCAGGCCGACCAGCAGGATCGCGGCGACGGCGATGAGTGCCAGCCGGTTGACCTGCGCGGAGGCCAGCAGCGACTGGTCTCGGCGCAGGCTTTGCCCGAGAAACAGCGCGGGGCGGCCGTCCAGGTCGCTCACGCCTATCCAGCTGTCGACACGGTGACTGCGCATCAGCGTCAGCGGCGCATCGGTGGTCCGCCCCGCGTGCCGCCAGGCGACCACCTCGTCGGGCAGTTGCCGCGAGGTCAGCGACAGCACCCGGGTGTTGTTGCGCAGGAAGGTCGACTGGCTCCTGAGTACGATGCGGTCGGCGCGGGTGGCCCACAGCAGGAAGCCGGAGGGCTCGGCACCCGCGTGCAGGCCCTGCACCGGCGCGAGCGAAATATAGTAAGGGCCGGTCGGGAAACGGACGATGCCCGAGATTACGTACGGGTCGTCCGAAGCGGCGAGCCGGTACAGGTGGCGGCCGAACTCGCTGTCCGGGCGCAGCGCGCCGGCCAGGCGCCGGCTGTCGAAAATCACCTGCCGCCCGGAGAGTTCCGCCGTAAAGACCGGCGAGGCGTCGCGTTTGAAGAGGGCCACCCAGTCGACGCCGAGGTCGGCCAGACGTGCCGGGCCGACGTAGGGCAGCAGGTGTCCGAGACCCTTCCCGTTGGCGGCGTCAGCCAACTGTTGCCAGCGCGTCCAGTCACGCTGCGCGCGCACCATGCCCGACGCGGCTTCAAGGTAGCTGTCGCGCATGCGTAGCGCCTCGGCGCTGGCGGAGGTACGCTCGCCCGTCTCGATGGCAGGGATCAGCCACAGCCTGCCCAGCCCCCAGACCAGCGCGGCCACCAGCAGCGACAGTACGCACACCCATAGCGCGGCCTGGCGGGCCAGCGTGCCCGGGCAATACAAGAGTTGACGGAATGATCGCATGGCGCCCGGGCGTCGCCCGCCCCTGGCGGACAAATATCCAAAATAATTAAACTAACCGAACTGCCTTCTGAAGCGCAACAAGCCGGCAGCGAAAGCGGCCATGCCCAGCGCCATCATGCCGAGTACCGAAGGCCACAGCGCGGCGACGGTCTGCCCCTTGAGCAGCAAGCCAAATGAAATATTGATGAAATAATACAACGGAGAAAAGTGAGTGAATACTGCAAGCCATTCGGGCATCGCTTCCGGCGGCGTCCACGCGCCGGAGAGGAACAGCATCGGCGCGAGGATCAGGATGGTCAGCATCCCCGCCTGCGCAAGGTTGCGCGCGACGGTCGCCGCCAGCAGGCCGAAGCCCGCGCTGGTGAACACGTAAAGCGCGGTCAGCGCGAAAAACGCCGGCACGCTGCCGGCCATCGGCACGCCGAAACACGGCCTGAGCACGCCGAACAGTGCGAGCGCCGTGCCGGCCAGGATCACCAGCGTCATCGACAGCACCTTGGGCAACAGGATCTGCAGCGGGGTGAGCGGGCTGACCAGCAACTGCTCGATGGTGCCGCGCTCCTTCTCGCGCACGGCGGCGGCCGCCGGCAGCAGCACCGAGAAGATGGTGATCACGTTCAGCAGCTCCGAGATGCCCATGAACCAGCTGTCTTCCTGGTTTGGGTTGAACCACACCCGGGTGCGGTTCTCGATGACGGGCAGCGGCGTCTTGCCGGCGTCCACCGTTTCCAGCCCGAAGCGCGCGACGATCTGTTCGGCGTAGCTGGCGGCCAGAAAGCCCAACACCGCGTTGCTGGTATCGACCTGCAACTGCACGTGGGTAGGCTCGCCGCGCGCGAGGTCTTCGCCGAAGCCCGCCGGCACCGTCAGCACCAGCATCGCCCGGCCGCTTGAGAGCGCCGCGTCCGCCGCGCGCTCGCTTGCAAGCTCGCCCTGCAACTGGAAGTACGGCGGCAAGAAGCGGCTGGCGAGCTCGCGCGACGCGCTGCTGTGGTCGACGTCCTCTACATAGGTCGACGCCAGCTTCAGTTGCAGCGACACCCCGGACGCGGCGAGGAAGATGTCGACGGTAAACGCGTACACGATGAAGGCGAGCAGCACGCGGTCGCGCCCCAGTTGGCGCAGCTCCTTGCCGAACATCACCTTCAGTTGCAGGCACCAGAGAGACAGCGCGTTCATGAGGCGGGCCTCTTGCTGAAGAGCGCGTAGCCGGCGGCAAACAGCGCGCAGGCGTACAGCGCGAGCACCAGCAGCGGCCGCCACAGCTCGGCGACCCCTGCCCCCTTGAGGAAGCAGCCGACCACGATATCCGCGTAGTACATCGCCGGCATCGCGTGCGCGACGAAGGACGCGGCGTCCGACAGGGACGTCACCGGGATGATCAGCCCCGAGTAGAGCACCGCCGGGATCAGCGTGATCACCATGGTGACGATCATCGCGGCGATCTGCGTGCGCACCAGCACCGACACCACCAGGCCGACGCCGGTGGTGCACGCCACGTACACCACGCTGGCGAGCGCGAAGAACGCGAAGTCGCCCTTGAACGGCACCCGGTAGAGGCCGACCGCCATCAGCCACAGCAACAGGCTGTTCACGCAGGAGATCGCCACGTAGGGCGCAAGCTTGCCCAGCAGGAACTCGCCGCGGCTGATATCGGACGCGTAGATATTAAAGATCGAGCCGTTCTCCTTCTCGCGCACCACGCCCAGCGCGGTGAGGAAAGGCGGCGAGATCATCAGGATCAGCATGATCAGCTTGGGCGCGAGCGACCAGATGCTCAGCACCGCCTCGTTGAAGAGGTAGCGCACTTCAAGCGTGACCGGCTGCAATCGCGCGCGCACGTCGGCGTACGGCAAGCCGCTGCGCGCGGCAAGGTAATTTGCGGCCGAATCCAGCGAGCGTTCGGCGTTGATCGCGCCGACGTAGCCGCGGATGGTCAGCGCACGGTTGGGAAAAGTGCCGTCGATCAGCGTCTGCACCTGGGCAGGCCTGCCTTGCGCGAGGTCGCGCCCGAAACCGGGCGGGATCACCAGCACCGCGCGCACCTCCCCGCCGGCGATCAAGTCGTAGGCGTCGGCCTCGTTGGCCGCGTAGCCCTTGAAGTCGAAGTAGCGCGAGCCGATGAAGCGGTAGCCGTAGTCGCGGCTTTGCGCGGTACGGTCGTGGTCGATAAGCGCGAACGGCACATTTTCCACGTCGAACGACAGCCCGTAGCCGAACAGCACCATCAACAGCGCCGGCACCACGAAGGCGAGCGCGAAAAAGAGCCGGTCGCGCACGATCTCGCGCCACTCCTTCCACGCCAGCGCCTGCACCCGCTGCATCTTCATCGCCCGGCCTCCTTCTCCAGCGCACGCACCCGCTCGACGAACACGTCCTCCATCGTCAGCACGCGTGCGCGCACCCGCACGCCGCCGTGTTCGCTTGCCAGCGCCGCCAGACGCGCGCCGTCGCGGCACAGCACGTGCAGGCTGCGCCCGTGTACCGACACGCCGCCCAGCCCGGCCGCCGCGAGCACCGGCGCGAAGGCCAGCGCCTTCTCGCCGCTGATCTCGTACAGCGCACCAAGGTCGTGTTCGAGCGCGACCTTCATCGCCTGGGGCGTCGCGTCGGCGACGATGCGCCCGGCGAACATCAGCGCCAGATGGTCGCAGTGCTCGGCCTCGCTCATGTAGTGGGTGGTCACCAGCAAGGCGACGCCGTCGACGCGCGACAGCTTAAACAGCACGTCCCAGAACGCGCGCCGGCCGACGGGATCGACGCCGGAGGTCGGCTCGTCCAGAAACAGCACGCGCGGGCGGTGCACCAGCGCGCAACCGAGCGCGAGACGCTGGCGCTGCCCCATCGGCAGCTCGGCAGCCAGCGTGTCGGCGAGCGTTTGCAGGCCGGCCATCTCGAGCACCCAGTCCAGCCGCGCCGCGCGTTCGGCGCGAGACAGTCCGTACAGGCCGGCGTACAGGCGGATGTTCTCGCTGACGGTCAAATCGAGGTAGAGCGAGAACGCTTGCGACATATAGCCGATACGCGACTTGACGCGGGCGATGTCGACGCCGGCGATGCGCCCGCCGCCGCTGGAGGGCGGCAGGATGCCGGTCAGCATCTTGATCGCGGTGGTCTTGCCGGCGCCGTTGGCGCCGAGCAGGCCGAAGATCTCGCCCTCGCGCACGGTGAAGCTCACGTCCGACACCGCGACAAAGTCGCCGAAACGGCGTGCCAGCGAAATCGCCTCGATCGCCGGCGACGCCTTGCCCGGCGCGGCAGGCACTGCAGCCGCCTCGCCCGCGTCCGTCGGCGCAAGGCTGCCGGCCAGGAGCGCGACGAACACGTCTTCCAGCTCCGCCTCGCCCGAGTCGTAAGCGGTGGCGCTGCCCGCAGCGTCGACCAGCCGCGCGACCGCGCTTTCGGCCGCTTCTCGCGCCAGACCGGGCACGAACACCCGCAAGCAGGGCCCGAGCGCCTCGACCTGCGCGTAGTTCGCGGCGAGCGCCGCGCGGGCGCGCACTTGCTCTTGCGGTACGCAGCTGACCACGCTGCCCGCGCGCAGCGCGAGGATCTCGTGCGGCTGCCCCTGCGCGAGCACCCTGCCCTCGTGCATCAGCGCCATCCGTGCAAAGCGGCTCGCCTCGTCCATATACGCGGTCGACACCAGGGCGGACAGCCCCTGCTCGGCGACCAGTTCGGCGAGGATCTGCCAGAAGTCGCGCCGCGACACCGGGTCGACGCCGGTGGTCGGCTCGTCGAGCACGATCAGCTCCGGCGCGTGGATCAGCGTGCAGACCAGCCCCAGCTTCTGCTTCATCCCGCCGGAGAGCTGCTTCATCGGCCGCGCGCGAAAATCCGCGAGCCGCGTCACGCCGAGCAACTTCTCCTTGCGCGCACGCGCCTGCGCGTCGGGCACCAGGCGCAGCTTCGCGAAGAAGTCGACGTTCTCCTCGACGGAGAGGTCGCCGTACAGGTTCTGCCCCAGCCCCTGCGGCATCAGCCCGATGCGCGCCTTCACCGACTCGGCCGCCGCGTCGCGCGCCATATCGGTGCCGAACACCTCGAGCGTGCCGCTGTCGTAGCGGAGCACGCCGGCGACCGCCTTCATCAGGCTGGACTTGCCCGCACCGTCCGGGCCGATCAGCCCGAACAGCTCGCCCTTGCGCACGGCAAGACTCACGTCAGACACCGCCTGACGCTTGCCGTAGCGCTTGCCAAAGCCGTCGGCCCGGATCACCAGCGCGTCCATCACGGCTACCAGACGGGTTTCTGCCAGGGGGCAGCGGCTTCAGTACGGATCACCGCGTCGGCGGGCAGGCCCGGCGTCAACCGGTGGCCGGGATTGGCCGCGATACCCAACTTCACCGCGTAGACGAGCTTGACCCGCTCGTCGGCGGTCTGCACTTCCTTGGGCGTAAATTCGGCACGCGCGGCGATCTGGCTGACCTTCGCGTCGAACGGCGTAGCCGGCAGCGCGTCGATCCACAACCTGGCCGCCTGCCCGCGCGCGATACGGCCGATCTCGCGCTCGGGCACGTAAACCTTCAGGTGCAGCTTGTCTAGATCAACCAGCTCGAACACCGCGCCGCCGCCGGCAAGCACTTCGCCCGGCTCGCGCAAGCGGCTGAGCACCACGCCGGACGCGGGCGCCTTGAGTGTCAGCTCGCCCTGCATGCCCGCTACCTCGCGGGCGCCCGCGCGCGCCTCATCAAGCTGCGCGCGCGCCTGGCTCGTAGCCTCGTGCGCGTGGGTCGCCAGCAGGCGTATCTGCTCGGCGCGCATCCGCTCGACCGAGCCCTGCGCGAGCAAGGCCTCGAAGCGGCGCGCGTCCCGCTCGGCCTGCTCGGCCTGCGCGCGGGCACGGGTGAGCGCCGCCGCGGCCTGGGTAACTTTGGCGTCGAGCGCCGCCTTGCGCGCGTCGATCTCGTCCGATGCCAGGCGTGCGAGCACGTCGCCCGCGCGCACCGAGTCACCCTCGTTAACCAGCACCTCGGCGAGCCGCCCAGGGTATTTGCTGCTGACCAGCGTGCGGTCGCCCTCGATGCGGCCGTTGACGGCGACCAGCCCCGCCGGCAGTTCGGGGACGCGGTTCAGCCACCACGCGCCAAAAACCAGCAGGGCCGTCAGTGCGACACCCGCTGCAGCAAGGATTCGTGTTTTCTTAGGCATTCTCGTCCCCTTACAGGAGTCCCGCGGCACGGCGCAGGCGCAAGCTGGCGGCCTGCCACGCGTAGCGGGCATCTTCGGCGTTGCGTTGGCTGTCAAAGTGCATGGTTTGCGCGGCAAGCACGTCGGTCTGCGTCGCAAGGCCGTTGCGGTAACGGTTGGTCTGGATCTTCAGCTGCTCGGCCGCCTGCGCGAGCGCGCTGTCGGCCACCCTGAAGCGGGCCTGGGCGTTTTCAAGCTGGCTGGCTGCCTGCGCAAGCTCGAGCGTGATCGCGCGCTCGGTGTCGGCACGCTCGGCCAGCAGGGCGTCGGCCTCGCGCTCGAGCGCGCGCGCCTGGGCACGCGCGAGCCCGCCGTCGAACAGTTGCCAGTGCAGGCCGACGCCGACCGACGCCGCGCCCTTGCGAACCAGGTTGGGGTTGTCCAGCCAGTCGTACGCGGCGAACGCGGCAAGCTGCGGTGCCGCGTCGGCGCGTTTGGCGCGCGCTTCTTCGCTGCGCACTTGGGCAAGTTTCTCGAGCCCGGCCAGTTCGGCCCGGTTGCCGGCGCGCGCGGTAAGACGCGCGGCGGAGAGCTCCGGCGCCTCAAGCCGCGGGTCGCTGACGCTCACCTGGCTTGCCGGTGCGCGGCCCAGGTAGCGGTTGTACGCGGCGCGTGCAAGTTCCAGCGCGTTATCCGCCTCGATGCGCCGGCCTTCTGCTGCGGCGAGCGCAGTGTCCGCGCCCAGCACGTCGACACGTGCCACCACACCCTCGCGGTAGAAGTTGCCGACGTCGCGCCGGTAAGCCTTCAGCGTCGCGACCTGTTGTAAGGCAACCTTTCGCAGCGCCTCGGCGCGCAGCACGTCCAGGTAGACGAGCCCGACCGAGAGCTTGAGCGACTGGCACAGCGCATCCTCTCGCGCACGCGCCGCGTCCTGCCCGGCCCGGGCACCCGCCGCCATCGCGTCCAGAGCGCCACCGGTATAAAGGGGCAGCGTCGCCCGCACGCCGGCGTAGGTGTTCACGCGGTCGGTCAAATCGAACCTGGCCTCGGTCGGTAAACCAAGCGGCGCGAGCGGCGGCACCCTGGCAAGCGCCGAGAGGTCGACCTTGCCTTGCGGCGCGCGGTCGAAGCGGCGCAGGTCGGCGTTGAGGGCGAGCGCCGGGCCCGCCGCCGCCTGTGCAGCCTCGAGTGTCGCCGCGCCGGCCTCGACCCGAAGCCCCGCTGCGAAGAGCGCCTGGTTATTGGCGAGCGCCGCCTGCCACGCCTCCTCCAGCGTTTCCGCGTGCGCGGCGAACGCCGCGCACAGGCATACCCCACCGAGCAAGGCCTTCATGCCGACCCCTGACAAATGAATGATTGTTCATTAGCATTTTAACACATGAGCATGAACAGGGCTTGAGCTGGGTCAGACAGCCTTGCCACCGCGCGACAAAAAACGACACCCGGCACAGGCCGGGTGTGTGTAGAAGTAAAACCGTGGAAGCGCCCTACGCCAGCCGCTTTCCCAGTGCGTCGGTGCTGCGCGCCGCGAAGGCGTACACCGACACTTGCGGGTTGGCGCCGATGCTGGTCGGAAACACCGAGCCGTCCACCACCGTCAGGTTGTCGTACTGCCAGTGGCGGCCGTGCGCGTCGACCACCCCGCTTTGCTCGTCCTTGCCCATCGCCGCGCCGCCCATCACATGCGCGCTGACCACCCGCGCGCGCAGCACCTCGTCCGGCAGCGCCTGCAACTGCGCGTGTGCCTCGGCAAGCGTTCGCGCCGGCGCCGCGTCCTCGTGCACGGTCAGCACGCTTTGCGCGCCGGCGGCGAACTGCAGCTCGGCCATGGTCAGCCAGGCGTGTCGGAACGCGTCCCACAAGGGAGCGGTCAGCGGGTAGTCGAGCAGCGGCGAGCCGTCGCCCCTGAGCTTCACCTGCCCGCCGGTACTTTCGGGGTGGAAGCCGTCGCGGGTCAGTGCGAGCATCACGTTGAGGTTGGGCATCTGCCGCATCTGTCCGCGGTGCGCGCTACCGAAGCCCGTCAGCGTGGTGCCGAGCAACACCGGGTGGATAGGCGGCACCTCGAGCTTGTAGCCGACGCGCTCTGCCAGAGGCCAGCGGTGCAGGAATTCGTCCGAGTACACGGTCTGCGGCGCGCCCTGCCACGGCCGGATTTCCTCGTTCATCACCGCGCCGGAGAGCACCACCGGGTGCAGGAAGGTGCGCTTGCCGGTCTGCGCCGACGCGTCGGCCGCGCCGCTGCGCAAGAGGATCGCCGGCGTGCCGATCGCGCCGGCCGCGAGCACCACCTCGCGCGCGCGCACGGTCAGCGTCTGCCCGCTTGGGCGGATGCCGTCTGCGCCCAGCGCGGCAAGTATCACTCCCGCCACGCGGCGCCCCTGCAGCAGCAGGCGCTCGGCGCGGGCGCGGGTGAGCAGATGCGCGCCCGCGTCGAGCGCGGCGGGGATGGTCGTCACCAGCATGCTCTGCTTGGCGTTGGTCGGGCAGCCCATCCCGCAGTAACCGAGATTCCAGCAGCCCTTCACGTTGCGGCGCATGCGGGCGCTGGAGAGACCCAGCGCCGCACAACCCTTCTCCAGCACGCTGTTATTGGGGTTGGGCGGCATCGCCCAGGTGTCGATAGCCAGGCGCGCCTCCACTTGGGCGAACCACGGTGCCATTTCGGCGTCGGTCAGGCCGGCGAGCCCGTGCGCGTCGCGCCACCAGGCAAGCGTGGTGGCCGGCGTGCGGAACGAACTCGTCCAGTTGACGGTGGTCGAGCCGCCGACGGTACGCCCCTGCAGGATGGTGATCGCCTTGTCCGCCGTCTGCCGCCCGGCGGATTCCTGGTAGAGCTCGGGGTAAGCCAGCGCCTCGACCATCTTGAAGCGGCTGGCGCCAAGCAAGCCGCCCTCCTCGATCAGAACTACCGAGAGGCCGCGCCGCGCCAGCGATTCGGCCGCCATGCCGCCGCCGGCGCCGCTGCCGACGATGACCACGTCGCACTCGAGGTTTTGGTTCGCCTTAAGCGTGGACGCGTCGGTCACCCGCCAGCCGCGTGCGAGGCCTTCGAGCGAGGTGTCATGGATGGGGCTTGTCATTCAAACAGCCTCCTCGCGAACTCGGGCCGCGCATAGCCAATGGCGGCGTGGCTGGCTGCCTGCCCGTACCACGCGGCGTTGATCAGCGCGTGCAGCGCCTGGTAGCCGGCGCGCAGTAGCGCAATGGGCGCGGTGCGCCAGCGCTCGAGGAAGGCCGCGACTTCGGCGGCGCTGGCCTCGCCCCACGCGGGTTTGACCAGCGCAAGGTAGCGCCGGCCCCAGTCCGAACCTATCAGGTCGAACAACTGCCTCACCTCGGCCTGGATCGCCAGCGGCATGCCGGCCACCGCCGCGTCCACCCCGCGCACTACGGCTTCGCGCTGCCCGGCGGTAAGTTCCAGCCCCAGCATCGGCACCGCCAGTGCTGCAAGCATGGGCGCGTCCTGGGCGTTGACAAAGCGCGTGCCGCCCAGCAGCGCGGGCGAGGTCGCGTCGGGGCGCGCGAGCCAGGCCGCGCCCGCCAGCAGCAGCGAGCCGACGAGGCCTGCCTGGATGAAACGGCGGCGGTCGGCCCTCATCGGCCGAGCATCCTTGCGAGCAGCCAGCGCGCGCGCGCGCCGTAAGGCGCGTGCAGCAGCCACAGGGTATTGAGGCGCGGCATGGTGAGCACCGGCTTGAGCTTGGAAAAGGTCAGGAAACCCTCGTGGCCGTGGTAGTGGCCGATGCCCGACGCGCCGACGCCGCCGAACGGCAAATCGTCCTGCGCGACGTGCAGCACCGTGGTGTTCACGCACATGCCGCCTGCGACCGTCTCGCGCTCGGTGCGGGCGATGCGCGCCTTGTCGGTGTCGAAGAGGTACAGCGCCAGCGGGCGCGGCCTTGCGTTCACGTAGGCGATCGCCTCGTCGAAACTGCGGTAAGGCACGATGGGCAACAGCGGGCCAAAGATCTCGTCCTGCATCAGCCGCGAGTCCTCCGGCGCACCCTCGACCAGCGTGAGTGCGAGCTTGCCGCTGGCACTAAGGTCTTCCGCCTTGGGGTTGACCTCGGTGAGCTTCGCGCCGCGCGCGGCTGCTTCGGCAAGCAGGCCGGTGAGCCGCTCGTGGTGGCGAGCGTTGACGATGGCCGTGTAGTCGGGGTTGGCGGCCAGCGTCGGGTACATCCGCGTCGCCGCCGCCCTGATCGCGTCGACAAGCGCCGGCGCTTCAGTTTCTGGTACCAGTAGATAGTCAGGCGCGACGCAGGTCTGCCCGGCGTTCAGCATCTTGCCGACCACAATGCCTTCGGCCGCGCGGCGCGCGTCAAACCCCGGTGCGACGATGCACGGCGACTTGCCGCCGAGCTCCAGCGTCACCGGCGTCAGGTGCTCGCTCGCCGCGCGCATCACGTGGCGGCCGACCGCGGTCGACCCGGTAAACAGCAGATGGTCGAAGGGTAGCGCCGAGAAGGCCGCCGCGACGGCCGCGTCGCCCTCGACCACGTCGACCCAGCCGGCGAGGTAGCGCTTGCACAGCGCAGCCATCAGCGCGCCGGTGTTGGGCGTGAACTCCGACATCTTGACCATCAGCCGGTTGCCGGCGGCAAGCGCCGCCAGCATCGGCCCCAGCGCGAGGTAGACGGGGTAGTTCCACGGCACGATCACGCCGATAACGCCCAGCGACTGGGGCCGGACATGCGCACGCGCCGGCTTGAACCACAGCGACACCGGCCGCCCTTGCGGCTTCATCCAGCGCGACAGGTGCTTCTTGGCGTGGCGAATACCTTCCAGCGACGGGAACAGCTCGGCGAGACGCGTCTCGGTGTCGCTTCTATGCCCAAAATCGGCGGACACCGCCGCGCACCACTCGTGCTCGTGATTCAGCAGCATTTCACGCAGCGCATCGAGCACCCGCTGGCGCGCGGCGAGCGAGGGGTCGGGGTCGGCACGCCACGCGCCGCGCAAGGCGTCGAGCCGCGCGGCAAGGTCGCCGGAAAGCATGAGCGGGGCGGTCGGTGCGTCCATATGATGTTATCCTCGTGTGGCCGGGCGACCGTTCAAACGGTCGTTTGTCATAGTATTTTCACTCTAAGCCAATCGCCTGACGCTGTCACCACCCGCACATCATGCTACTCGACTTCTTCTACTCGCTGCGCGAAGCCGGCGTCCCTGTCTCGATCAAGGAATGGCTGGTGCTGATGGACGCCCTGCGCCGCCACCTCGCCTTCGGCCGTGTCGACGACTTCTACACCCTGTCCAAGCTCGTACTGGTTAAAGATGAGCGCCACTTCGACCGCTTCGACCAGGTGTTCGCGCGCTTCGCGTACGGCATCGAGTCGTCCCTCTCCGATGAAGCGCGCGAGCTGCCCGAGGAGTGGCTAAGAAAACAGGTCGAAAAATTCCTCAGCGAAGAAGAAAAGCAGACGCTTGAAGCGCTGGGCTGGGACAAGCTGATGGAAACGCTGAAGGAGCGGCTGGCCGAACAACACGGCCGGCACCAGGGCGGCAACAAGTGGATAGGCACCGGCGGCACCAGCCCATTCGGCGCGTGGGGCTACAACCCGGAAGGCATCCGCATCGGGCAGGACCAGTCGCGCCACCGCCGCGCGGTCAAGGTGTGGGACAAGCGCGAATTTCGCAACCTGGACGGCGACAGCGAGCTGGACACCCGCAACCTGAAGGTCGCGCTACGCAGCTTGCGCGAATTCGCGCGCGAAGGCAGCGCCGAGGTGCTCGACCTGCCCGCCACCATCGCTGCCACCGCGCAGAACGCCGGCCATCTCTCGCTGCAAATGGTGCCCGAGCTGCACAACGCGGTGAAGGTGATCGTGCTCTTCGACATCGGCGGGTCGATGGACGACCACATCCGCGTGTGCGAGTCGCTGTTTGCCGCCGCGCGCAGCGAGTTCAAGCACCTGGAGACCTTCTACTTCCACAACTGCGTGTACGAGACGGTGTGGCGCGACAACGCGCGCCGCCAGGCCAGCGTCCTGCCGGTGTGGGACCTGATCCACACCTACGGCCAGGACTACAAGCTGGTGTTCGTCGGCGACGCGACGATGAGCCCGTACGAGATCGCCTACCCGGGCGGCAGCGTCGAACACATGAACGAGGAAGCCGGCGAAGTGTGGCTCAAACGCCTCACCCAGCACTTCCGCCACGCCGCGTGGCTGAACCCCGAGGACGAATCGCGCTGGCCCTACGTGCAGTCGATCGCGATGCTGCAGGAGCGCATGGACGGCCGCATGTTCCCGCTGACGGTGGACGGGCTGACCCGCGCGATGCGGGGGCTCAGGCGGGGCTGAGCCGTTGTCCGGCTGATCTTCGCTCGTGGCGGCTACAACAGTTCACGCCAAGACAACACCCTGAACGTCGTCGCCCCCGCCACGGGCGGCGTCCACAATTTGGTACTCGTAAAGCTCTGGTCAGCATGGCGTACCAGTGCACGCTCGCCGTCGGCGGTCTCGACCAGCACCGGCCGGCTAGCCAGCGCAGAACTGATCCAAACCATGCCCTTGACGCCATTCCCCAAGCTGCCTCCAGTTTCAGGGTTCAGTGTCAAAAGATAGCTGCTGCCGCCGGGCTCGCATTTGGTATCGGTCGGCTTGTTCGCGGTGTAGACCAGCACACCACCACGCGAGAGTGCCCCCTGCGAGGTGATGCGAGAACCGCTGACCGGCAGGTCGACGTACCAGCCTTTCTTGCTGCCGATGGCATTCGCGCTCACCGAGTACCCTGACGAATCGTTCCCGCTCAGGGTCTGGCAGACGAATGCACCATCACCACCTTCCGTCGGGCAGCTGGCACCATTGCTGCCACGAATATTTGGCAGGGTTGGTGTCGCCACACTACTGTTGTCGAACACGCCGTACAGCGTCTGCCGTCTGGTCGAAGCAATATCCGCCACATCCAGATACTGGCCGGTGCCGACAAACACTCGAAACTCACCAGCATTGGTGCCAGTAGTCACCAAGGGTGCCGAGGTCACCGGCTGGACGTTGCCGCTACCATCCTTCAGTTGCGCGATACGGACGGATGTTTCGCTGGCCAGGTTAAAGCGGAACAGGTTGCCTTGGGTGTCGCCGCCGTAGATCACGTCGACTACGGCCGTGACAACCGCATCCTGCGGTTTGGCAAGATAGGCAAGGTCTCCGCTCACACCTGTCTCGATGGTCGCTTCGACGCTGCCGTCGGCCGGGTCGAGCAGGAATACGTAGCCCTTGCCGTCGCTGTTGTTATAGCCGGAAGGCACCACCACCCGGTCCCCCTTGCTGGTCTTGACCAGCAAGGGGGTGGCAAAGCTGTAGCCTGATTTGCTGGCATCCGGAACGACTTCCCATTTCACCTTGCTGGCGTAGCCGACTTCGTTGTTGGCATCGGGCGAACTGATATCGAGCGCGTAATATGCCTTGCCGCCCTTGCCCAGCCCCCCAACCAGCAGCTTCTGGCTGCCGAAATCGGCGACAGCCGGCGTCGCGTCAACCAGATATTGGTGGTTAGCCCCCGCCTTTAGTGGCAGTTTCTGTGAAGACAACGCCGGCGCACTGCCTGTATATAAAGCACGCGGTACATAGGCAAACAACTCTTCACCGCCTCCAGCCTCCAGTTTGCCTTCGAAGGCGTGCAACATGCCGTCGTTGGCTGGCTGGAATACCACGGTGCGGCTACCGTATTTAACGACGACCGGCTCGGCGTTGACGATGTCGCCTAGCCGAGCGCCGCGAAGGGCTGCAACGTCGGCGGCACTTAGCCCCCCCATCGCCCCACTGAACACCACCCCATTGCTGCCGCTGTAAGTCACGATTTTGCGTGGGTCTGTGCGTTTGGCCAACAAACCGGCCGCCGACCAGGCTGGCGGTTCGATCGGGATGCCGGTGGTGGTGTTCAAGCGGTAGCCCATCAGGTCCCCGCTCCAGGTACCCGAGTTGTAGCGAGACGCGTACGCAGTATTGTCGACCACGACCTGCGTATTGACGACGGCAACCGCCGCCGCAGCGTTTTCCTTGGCGAAGGCGTCGTCGATAGCCCCCTGAAAGGCTTCCTTCAACTTGTCCTCGTCTCCCGCGTACATGAACTTGCCGCCCCCCTGCGCGGCGGATTCCTGCATCAAGGGAGAGTCCTTCAGCGTGTCATCTGCGAAGCCAATCATATAAACGGAAACGGTACGCCCCTTGGCCTTACCGGCAGGCGGCAACAGGTCCGGCCGCAGATCAACTTCGTGTATGGCTTGTGCTACGTCATCCAGATAATCGCTACCGCGAGGAGATGAGTCAGTTTGGTTATACGTGTGAGTCCCACCAATATGCGAAGTAGGGGGATGGTTGTTGCTTGTTTTCCTGTCGTAAGTGCAATTCGGACAATCGTTGTCAAAATCACGGAGATAGACGTTACCGGACAGACCGACATCCTCCGTCGATTCGCCGTCCGTCATTACAATCACGTTTGAACGCTGGCACCAATATTCGATCGGATAGTCTGAATCTGACATCCCTGCCAGCTCTGTACGACCAGTATTATTCTGTTCGAAAAACTTGCTGACCTTGGCAGTTTGATTGCCACTGAAATTCAGTGTGTTATCGGCAGACGCATTGGCGAGGTAACGACCAACCCCCGCCAGGGTCTCGGACAGCGGAGTCCAGTTGGCCGGAGATAATTTTGAAATTTCGGACTTGATTCCGGAAAGAGAGTCGCTATCCAGATCCCTCAATCCATAGTCAAGCGCACCACCCAAATGCTGGGAGCCCGCATTGGAAAAGCTGACCATAGCAACCCGCGACTTAGCTGAAGGCAAGGAATCAAGCACAGCCTTGGCAGCATCTTGGGCGACCGCCATTCTGGTTTTGCCACCAGATCCGCTTACCTTATCCTTCATCGACCCTGAATCGTCGATCATGAAAATAAAATTGGTCCGTACATTATTGCGCACAGCTAGCGGCACGTCACTGATGGACACCGCAGACATGGCAGAAATGGGCAACAAGGAAGCGGCCAGACCCGCCAGCAGTAATTTATTATTTGCATTCAATTGTACGGCCCTCCCAGCATCACCTCGTAAAACGACTCGGTCCCTCTCGGGCCCAGCGCACGGATATAAACACGGTACCTGACCTCGACCGCCCCGCCTGTCATCTCATACGCACACTTGGCCTTCACGTCAGAAACGCTGGTCAACACCGGATTGGCCGAACACTGCCGCTCGATCACATACTG
Organism: Crenobacter caeni; assembly: GCF_010435965.1. Classification (GTDB taxonomy): domain Bacteria; phylum Pseudomonadota; class Gammaproteobacteria; order Burkholderiales; family Chromobacteriaceae; genus Craterilacuibacter; species Craterilacuibacter caeni. The sequence goes on along the minus strand of NZ_JAAGAA010000004.1, from coordinate 225,563 downwards.
AAAACGGTAATCTCCGTTGTTCGCCGTGCAGTCTCCGTTGGTACCGTCCGCCTTGGTGCAGGTCACGTTGGCCCAGTTGATCGCCGTCGGGATGCCACGCGCACCAAAATCGGCAGCATTGGCCGAGCGCGTGTTCAGGTAGCGGTTGGCGACAGCGGTATTGCCAGCCTTGTCGACCACGATCCGCTGGTGCAATGCATTGCGCGCGTCGACGATCGCGCGATCCGTCGCGTGCATGGTTGCCTGCCGGAAAGCAGTATTGCCGGCGATCTGGCTGGACGTCTCCATTGAGCGCACCACGGCGACGCCGGCGAGAATCAACACTACGAGTACGATCAGCGTGACAAACAGCACCGCCCCGCGTTGGCGGTGACGCCCTGCTAGATGTTCCATACCACATTCCTCAACGGCACCACCGTGGTGTACACGCGGTAGCGGTAGTTTTGCCAGGTCCGGCCAGCCGGCACGGACACAGCCGACAGGTCGATCACCGGGGCGGCTGCATCCTGGAAACTGCAAGGACCGGTATTGGAGACGCCGGCGGCATTGGTGCACGCGGCCGTCACATTGTCGGGTGCCACTTCCGCGCTGCGCGCGACCACCACCAGGCGTACCGCGCGGATGCGCTTGGCGTCTGCACTGCTCGGGTTTGCCCAGGCACCGGTCGGCTCCACCCACTGCGAAACAACCTTCGAAGCGGCGCTGGCACTGACTCCGTACTGCGCCTGCAACTGGACGATGCCGTCGACCAGTGCGGTTGGCGATGCACATCCGAGTTCGCCGGCACAGTGCTGCAGGCGGCTGGCAGCCAGGTTATAACTATTAGTCTCCAGCAGCTGATTGCCCGGCGTCGGTGCCCGCAGGACCAACGAGCCGGCCGAATAGCTGAAATTAGTCCATGGGGGGGTGCCGGAAGGGTTGTACTCACCATTGGCACCGGGGTTGGCCTGGATCTTCAGCCCACCACTCACCAGGCCTGTAATCTTGTGCAGACTGCAAGGCATGCTTGGATTGGTTGGGTCTTTGATCAGAATCAGCTCGCCCTCTTTCAGGTCGGCAAAACCGTCTACATCAATGTTTGCGGAAGGAACCGGCATGTTGCCGGAAAGTTGTACCAGCCCTGCATCTCCAATCACCCCGTTGATATTACGCGGCGCGCTGTACACGGTGAGCGCGTCGGGGGCTACGCCAGCGCCACCCTGCAACCTCACCGCTAGACCATTTCTAGGGATCGCCACCCCGGGAATGAAACCAAGGTCAGTCCCGCCACTTACGGTGACAGGCGAGCCGCCACCGGGCGGATCGTAATACGCGTTGTACGAGGTGCAAGCGAACGGACTCTCCCGCAAAGACATTCCGTTTCCGGCCAATCTTAATGCTCCGTCCAAGAAAACCAAGGCGGCTTGAGCATTCTCCTGCGCGTCGTTGCCACCGGTAGTCGCCTTGCGCTGCTGGTTGACGAAAGCGACCGATTGCGTAACCGCCAGCACGACCAGCAAGCCGACCGCAATGCCGACCATCAGTTCGACCAGGGTAAAGCCCCGGCTTGCTCGATTGAGGTTCAATGCTTTCACGCTGATCTCCCCTGAAACTTATTGTGGCGGCAACACCGTGAATACTCGATGGCTTCGCAAGTCTGCACCCGGACTTGACCGCCACTGCAGGGTGACCGTGATCTCGCGTGCTGCCTTATTGACGGCAACCGTCTGTGTCTGCGTTGTGGCATTTGGCAGGGTCGCCACCACTTCGGCCACCCAGTCGCCGGTGATCGTCCCGCTGGCGGCCGGTGTTTTAAAAACGTCGAGGTTGCTTTGATCGGCTACCGCAATGCGGCCGATCAGGCTGTCGGCCAAAAATGCTGCATCCGCCCGGTATTTCGCATCGGCACTCAAGGTCACCGCGCGGCCCTGCAGCGCAATCAGACCAAGCACGCCCAGAGAAAACAGCAAGATGGCGACCAGCGCTTCGATCAGCGACACACCACGTTGTCTGGAATGGAGTGAAGTCATCAGCAGCCTCGCGGATCGTTGGCAGTGGTGATTAACTCGTTACACAGCCGAGCCTGCCCGCCAGGCCCAAGGTTCACCTGCAGGCGATCGGCACCTGTCACACCTGATGAGACTTTGATCTGGGTCAGCGGCGAGCCCGCCAGTACCCGTCCGTTCGGCTGGAAAGTCGCACTGGCGTTACCACTAGCAAACGTCATGGTAAGGCCACGCCCGCCTTCGTTAGCCGGCCGGGTCTGCAAGGTGGTCGCTGGCGAAACCTGAGCGACGGTCCAGCCCGTGCCGCTGGCGGTAAAGCTGACTTGCGTATTGCGGCGCACCGCTTCGGACCGGGCAAGCTTCAGGCCGTTCAGCATCGCCTCGGCCGCCGTGCGAACTCTGAAATTGGCGACCATCTGGTTGAATGACGGCAAGGCCAGCGCGGCGAGAATAGACAGGATGACCACGCTGACCATTGCCTCAACCAGCGTAAAACCGGCAAAGCGCCTCAGCATGATGTCTGTCCGTTGTTGGTAAACCAGCAAGCTGCGCTGCCGGACAAGCCCGGGAACGCGGTAGTTGCCCTGTTGCCGGCCTGGTCGATCATGAAGGTGTAGCCAGCCATTGCGCCGCCGGCAGTGCCGGCAGCGGTGACCGTAAAGCCCTGGTTGGTTCCGACTGCACCCCAGTTACAGCTGTAGGTAAAGGGAGAGTTGGCAGGTACCGCTTCCGATACACCGCAAGCGTTTGCACTCGACCCGTAGTGCCGGTTGTCCTGATAGAACTGGTCGAGACGAACCCGCCAGGTCGACAGGATGCCATGCGCCTCACTGAGGCGACCTCTGACCAGATAATCCGTATACGCTGGCCATGCGATCGCAGCGAGGATGCCGATGATCGCGACCGTGATCACCATCTCGATCAGGGTAAATCCGTTTTTCATGTTGCCCCCAGCCTATGCGCCCCTTTTTATGGCAATAGCCAATCACCCAATTTGGATTTTACTTCGCCAGGCTGGACTTCGTACGCATGAAACACCCGCATGGCAGGTTACTCCTAGGCGAGCAGGAAAAGGGTGATTACCCGTGGCCGTCCCTGAACACCGCAAAGCCAACGATACAAGGGCTTACGCACGTCAGCAGTGCGCTGCGCACAGTTTTGCCTATGTAGGCGGCCGTAACTTCTTGTTACTTATTTGCAACAACCCAGCCGTCGCGCCCACGGTATCCTCACTAGCAACCGCCTTAGGGCCGAGATGGTCGTAACTGAAATCGCCCCACGCGTCAGCCTCCATCGCCCGCCTCTTTCTGCAAGCCAAATGACTTGACTCAAGGGTACCCGCCAACAAAAGCCCCCGACCAAGGCCGGGGGCTTTACGGAAGCACCGGCTGAACCGGTGCATAGAGCCAGGCTTACAAGATCTCGAGGATGCCTGCGGCGCCCATGCCGGTGCCGATGCACATAGTGACCATGCCGTAACCCTTCTCGCCGCGGCCGCGCATGCCGTGCACCAGGGTCGCCGCGCGGATGGCGCCGGTGGCGCCCAGCGGGTGGCCCAGGGCGATCGCGCCGCCGTGCGGGTTGACCACGCCCATGTCGAGCTCGAGGTCGCGGGCGACAGCCAGCGCCTGCGCGGCAAACGCCTCGTTCAGCTCCATCCACTTGATGTCGGCAAGCGAGATGCCGGCCTGACGCAGCGCGGCGGGGATCGCCTCTTTCGGGCCAATGCCCATGATCGCCGGCGGCACGCCCTTGACCGAGAAGGTCACGTAACGCGCGAGCGGGGTCAGGTTGAATTGCTTGAGCACCTTCTCGGAGACCAGCACCACGGCGCCGGCGCCGTCGGACATCTGCGAGCTGTTGCCGGCAGTGACCGAACCCTTGGCGTCGAACACCGTCTTCAGCTTGGCCAGACCCTCGAGCGAGGTGTCGCGGCGCGGGCCTTCGTCGGTGTCGAGCACGCGGGTCTTGACGATGACTTCACCGGTTTCGAGGTTGGGCGTTCGGTAGGTCGCGGTCAGCGGGCTGATCTCGGCCTTGAACGCGCCGGACTCGATGGCGGCGATGGCGCGGCGGTGCGACTCGACGGCGAACGCGTCCTGGTCTTCACGCGAGATGCCCCACTGCTGGGCGACTTTCTCGGCGGTCAGGCCCATGCCGTAGGCGATGGCCAGGTTTTCGTCGCGGGCGAAGATTTCCGGGTTGAGCGACACCTTGTTGCCCATCATCGGCACCATCGACATCGACTCGGAACCGGTGGCGATCACCACGTCGGCTTCACCCAGGCGGATGCGGTCGGCCGCCATCTGCACGGCGTTGATGCCGGACGAGCAGTAGCGGTTGATGGTGATGCCGCCGACGGTGTCCGGCAGGCCTGCCAGCAGCGCGCCGATACGCGCCATGTTGAGGCCCTGCTCGGCCTCCGGGAACGCGCAGCCGGTCACCACGTCGGCGACCAGCGCCGGGTCGAGTTCCGGCACCTGCGCCATCGCGCTACGGATCACATGCGCGAGCATGTCGTCCGGGCGCACGTTGCGCATCATGCCGCGCGGCGCCTTGCCCACCGGGGTGCGGGTGGCGGCGACGATATACGCTTCTTGTACTTGCTTGGTCATACCTTGTTTTCTCCTGCGGTGCGCGTCTGGCGCGCCGGGCGGCCCCTCGTGGCCGGCCACCCTGCCGCTTAAAGTCTGTCTATGCGTTGCGGACGTCGCGTCAGTTGCGCAGCGGCTTGCCGGTGGTCAGCATGTTGGCGATGCGCGCCTGCGTCTTCGGGTGCTTCAGCAGCGTGATGAACGCCTTGCGCTCCAGGCCCAGGATCCACTGCTCGTCGACCAGCGTGCCCTGCTCCACGTCGCCGCCGCACATCACGTCGGCGATCAGGCCGGAGATGAAGTAGTCGTGCTCGGAGATGAAGCGGCCTTCCAGCATGTTGACGAGTTGGCCCTTGATCGACGCGGCACCGGCGCGGCCGGCCACCGGGAAGCCCTTGCTCTTGAGCGGCGGGCGGTAGCCGGCGTTGGCCAGCGCCAGCGCTTCGCTCTTGGCGACGTACAGCAGCTCGTACGCGTTGAACACCACCACGTCGGCCTTCTTCAGGAAGCCCATTTCCTGCGCCTCGGCGGCGCTGGTGGCGACCTTGGCCATGGCGATGGTCATGAAGTAGTCCTTCAGCGCGGACAGGATGTCGCCGCGCGCCTCGGCGGCCGCGCGCATCGCGAATTCCTTGCAGCCGCCGCCGCCCGGCAGCAGGCCGACGCCGACTTCGACGAGACCGATATAGCTCTCGAGGTGGGACACCACGCGGTCCGCGTGCAGCACGAATTCGCAGCCGCCGCCGAACACGTAGCCCTGGGTCGCCGCGACGACCGGCACCTGGCTGTAGCGCAGGCGCATCGACATCGACTGGAAGCGGGTCACCGCGTTCTCGATCGCGTCCCAGTCGCCCATCATGAAGGCCGGCATCATCGAGGAGAGATCCGCCCCGACCGAGAACGGCTCTTCGGTCTGCCAGATCACCAGCGCCTTGAAGCGGTCTTCGGCGATGTCGAGCGCGGCGTTCAGGCCGTCGATCACGTCCGGACCGATCGCGTGTGCCTTGGACTTGAACGACACGACCAACACGTCGTCGCCGGAGGTGAAGGCGCGCACGCCGGCGTTCTCGAACACGGTCTCGCCCAGCGGCGCGTTGGTTTCACCCAGCACCTTGGCCGGCGCCAACTGGCGCTGGTAGACGTCAAGCTGCGAGCGGCCGATCAGCTTGCCGGAAGCAGCGTCATAGGAGCCCGCGTCAAAGTGGACACCAGCACGGTCGGCTTCCAGCACCCACGCCGGCAGCGGGGCGTTGCCCAGCGACTTGCCCGCGGCGATATCCTCGGCCACCCAGCCTGCGATCTGCTGCCAGCCGGCACCCTGCCAGGTTTCGAACGGGCCGACGCTCCAGCCGAAGCCCCAGCGGATCGCGAAGTCGACGTCGCGCGCGCAGTTGGCGATATCGGCGAGGTGGAAGCCGATGTAGTGGAACACGTCGCGGAAGCACGCCCACAGGAACTGCGCCTGCGGGTGGCTGCTCTCGCGCAGCTTCTTGAATTTGTCGGCCGGGTTGGAAATCTTCAGGATTTCCTTGACCGCGTCGTCGCCCTTCTGGCCGGCGCCGGTGTACTCACCCGCAGCGGGGTCGAACACCAGCATCATCTTGCCGTCTTTTTTGTAGATGCCACGCTTGGCCTTGGCACCGAGCGCGCCGTCGGCGATCAGCTTCTGCAGCCACTCGGGCGACTTGAACAGCGCGTGCCACGGGTCGGCCGGCAGCGTGTCGTCCATGGTCTTGACTACATGGGCGAAGGTGTCGAGGCCAACCACGTCGGCGGTGCGGAAGGTGGCGGATTTCGGGCGCCCCAGGCGCGGGCCGGTCAGGTCGTCGACCACGTCAAAACGGATGCCGAACTTTTCGGCGTTGGCGATGGTCGCCAGCATCGAGAACACGCCGATGCGGTTGGCGACGAAGTTCGGGGTGTCCTTGGCGCGGATCACGCCCTTGCCCAGCGTGGTCACCAGGAAGCGCTCGAGGTTGTCGAGCATGCCCGCGTCGCTCGTCACGCACGGGATGATCTCGACCAAGTGCATGTAGCGCGGCGGGTTGAAGAAGTGCACGCCGCAGAAGCGCGGACGGACGCTTTCCGGGCAGGCGTCGGCGAGCATGTTGATGCTCAGGCCGGAAGTATTGGTGGCGAAGATGGTGTGTTCGCCCAGATGCGGCGCGACCTTGCGGTAGAGGTCGGCCTTCCAGTCGGCGCGCTCGGCGATCGCCTCGATCACCAGGTCGCAGTCCTTCAAGAGGTGCAGGTGGTCTTCGTAGTTGGCCGGCGTGATGTGCAGCACGGCTTCCTTGTTCGACAACGGGGACGGCTTCTGCTTTTTCAGCGCATCGACTGCCTTGAGAACGATGCCGTTCTTGTCGCCTTCTTTCGCCGGCAGGTCGAACAGCACGGTCGGCACCTTGGCGTTCACGAGATGGGCGGCGATCTGCGCGCCCATCACGCCGGCGCCGAGCACGGCAACCTTGCGTACGATGAATTTGGATTGAGACATGGTTTCCTCGTTGGTTGAAACACAACAATCATCAGACGGCGCCCCTGCAGGGCCGTCTTGCATCTGAGGGCGGGCCGCCTTGCGGCGGCCAACCCCGAGAACTCACGCTCCCAAACTCACCGGTGAGGGCTTAGAAGCGGTAGTTATACTGCACGCCAAGAAGATTGGCGTAAGACTTGTAGTCAGCCGAGCCCTTGGTATAGCTGGACACGCAGTTGACTTCGCGCGGGGCGGAACCACCGCAGTAACCGTTCACCTTGGCCTTGGCGTCCGCAATATGGATGTAGCTGTACGCAACATCCAGCGAAGACTGCTTGTTCAGCTCGTAGTTGGCACCCACCGAGAACCAGATACGGTTGCTGTCCGGCATGGTAGCCAGGCGCTTGTCTTCGGACGGAACCGGAGACTTGTCATATGCGATACCAGCACGCAGTTGCAGCGGCTCGCTGTACTCGTATGCGGCACCCAGCGACAGGCGGTAGGTATTTTTCCACTCCGGACTCAGAATGGTCTTATCGGCCTTGCCCGCTGGAGGCGGCAATACCTGCTTGGGCACGCCGTACACTACGGCAGCTTGATCGAAACGCGAGTGCTTGGTCCAGGTCAGGTCGCCGAAGCCGGTCCATTTCGGGTTGAACTTGTACATGCCGTGCAGCGACAGCGACTCTGGCGTATCGATATCGACCTTGGCGCTGCTGTCGACGTAGCCGAGGCCTGCCACGATCTGACCTTCGGCACCACCCGGCACCGTCCAGTCGGCGTCGCCTTCGAGCTTGTGCTTGACCTTGGAGCGGTAGTTCAGACCGACGCGGGCGTTTTCGTTGATATCCCACAACCAGGACAGCGTAAAGCCGAAGCCCCAGTCGTCACCGTTGATTTTGGAATAACCATCATAAACACCGACTGCACCATCCTGAGCAAGATATCCAGCTGCTTGCTTAAGGGTCGCACCAGCCTTCTTCAAGGTTTCTTGACCAGCAGTAGACTTAGGATCAATACCAGCTGCGGCTGCTGCTTTGGCAAAGGCCAAAGCTTTATTTTGGTCAGTAGGAGCCAGTTGATATGCTGCGTATGCTTTAACTGCGTCTGTGGTAGCTTGATTTACTTGCCTGCTGTAATAACCCGCCAACGACTGAGCGAAGTTTGCGTACTGGCGCAGCTTGGCATCTGCGTACTGGGCGACGACACCGACGGCGACCGAGTGTTGCGGGTTCAGCTTGAACGCGATGGTCGGGTTAAAAGCGATGGTCTTCAGCGCGGTCTCGTTCAGGTTGTAGCGGAACACCGAGTCGCGCTGGTATTCGGTCGACGAGGCAAACGGTACGTACACGCCGAAGCCGGCGGTCATCTTGTCGTTCAGCTGATGGGTCAAGTACAGGTGCGGCACCGCGAGAATGTCGTCGGTGATCTTGCCCGACTGCTTGCCCTTGATTTCGGTGCCCGGGTAGCCCGTGGCCGGGTTAGGCGGGGTGTACGCCTTGGCATTGCTGTACTTCACGCTCGGCGCAACTAGGTTCAGCGCACCGGCAAAATTGGTGCCTTCCAGCTTGGTCATGCCGGCGGCGTTGTAGAAGATGGTCGACGCGTTGGCGGCCTCGGCGGCGCTCGCGTTGGCGGTCGACTGGGCGCTGACCGACTGGGTACCGAAGTGGTAGCCGGAAGCGAAAACGGTGGAAGTGGCCCCGATCAGCATCACGGACAGGCTGAGGTGCTTGAGCTTCATGTGTGTGTCCCTCTGTGTGCGGCTTTGATGTTGTTTGCCTATGTTGCCCGCATATTGCAAGGCAATGCGATACTACCAGAGCGCTAGAGTATTTCCACCAGTTTTTAGATTGATCGTTCTAATTGTGCGTTCCAAACGATCGTTTGAATCCATGCGGGTGAATGTACCCGATTTTATTTCGCGTGAATACCCCCGTCGCATGATGCGGTGCAGCCCCACCGCCCCTCTCCCTGGCTCGACCCCGGTCGCACGTCACTTCTAATGCATACGCATAGTGCAATCTTGCCCGCTTGCACTAGGGTGTAAAGATAAAAAGGCCGTCTGCGCGTGCACGCAGACGGCCTCCGGATCACCGTACCGGCCAGACGGCCGGTACGACGTTCGTAGTGTAGTCGGTACGCAACGCGGCCGGCATCCGATCGACCGATGCTTAGGAGTGGGCATGACACCAAAAACAGATTTGCGCCTGGCACAGGCCGGCAGCACCCTGAGCTTGCTCGCGCTGGCCATCACCGTCAGCGGCTGCGGCAAGGAGCAACAGCCCCCCCAGCAAGCAGCGACCGCCGTCACCGCGATGAAGGTCGCCGCGCGCGACGTGCCGGTCAGTTTCACCTACGTCGCGCGGGTCGAGAGCTCGCAGAACGTCGAGATCAACGCGCGGGTCGCCGGGTATCTGGACAGCAAGCAGTACACCGAAGGCGGTCGCGTCAAGAAGGGGCAGACACTGTTCGTGCTCGACCAGCGGCCGTTCAAGGCCGCGCTCGATTCGGCGCGCGCGCAACTGGCCAACAGCCAGGCGGCGCTCGAGACCGCACGGCTCACCCTCAAGCGCTACCAGGAGCTGACCCCGCGCGGCGCGGCGGCGCAGGCTGATCTGGACAAGGCGACCGGCACCTACCAGCAGGCGATGGCCAGCGTGAAGCAGGCCGAGGCGGCGGTGACGCAGGCCGAGCTCAACCTCAGCTACACGGTGATCACCTCGCCGGTTGACGGGGTGTCCGGCATGGCGATCCCGTCGGTCGGCACCTATATCAGCCCGACCAACAGCAAGATGACGACGGTGGCGACGCTCTCGCCGATGTGGGTGAACTTCAGCATGTCCGAGAGCCAGCGCCAGAGTCTGGATGCCGCCGCGCGCAAGGGCCTGCTCAAGACGCCGCCGGGAGGCATGTTCAACGCCGAGATCCTGTTAGGCGAGGGCCAGCAGTACGGGCAGACCGGCAAGATCACCTTCGCGTCGCCCTTCTACAACAGCGACACCGGCACCTTCATGGTCCGCGCGTCGGTCCCCAACCCGGACGGCGTGCTGATGCCCAACCAATACGTGAACATCCGCCTCACCGGCGCCACCCGCCCCAACGCGATTCTCGTCCCGCAAAAGGTCGTCCAGCAGGGCGCGGGCAGCAACTATGTGTGGGTGGTCGGCAAGAGCGGCAAGTCGGAATACCGTCCGGTCGAAGTCGGCCCGTGGCAGAACAAGGGCTGGTTCATCGAGCGCGGGATCAAGCCTGGCGAGCAGGTCGTCGTCGACGGTGTTGCCACCCTGCGCCCGGACACCCCGCTCAAGGTCAAGCCATTGAGCGACGCGCAGGTCAACGCCGAGCTGGGCCTTGCCCCGGCCGCCACCCAACCCTGAACGCGGGAGGTCCGCCATGTTCTCCCGCTTCTTTATCGAACGGCCGATCTTCGCGGCGGTGGTATCGATCGTGATCTCGCTGATCGGCGTGCTGGCGATGTCCGGCCTGCCGATCGAGCAGTACCCGACCATCGCGCCGGTGCAGGTGCAGGTCACCGCCAACTACCCGGGTGCCGACGCGCAGACCGCCGCGCAGACCGTCGCCGCGCCGATCGAGCAGCAGATCACCGGCGTCGACAACCTGCTCTACATGAGTTCGAGCAGCTCCTCCAGCGGCAACGTCACCATCACCGCGTTCTTTGACCTGGCGACCGACCCTGACATCGCGCAGGTGCAGGTGCAGAACCGGGTCAACCTCGCCACGCCGCAACTGCCGCAGATCGTCACCCAGAACGGGGTGTCGGTACAGAAAAAGTCGTCCAGCATCCTGATGGTGGTCACCATCACCGACCAGAGCGGCGCCATGAACGCCCAGCAGCTGGACAACTACACCAACGTCAACATCATGGACGCGATCAAGCGCGTGCCCGGCGCCGGCCAGGCCTCGATGTTCGGCTCGCCCAACCAGGCCATCCGCATCTGGCTGAAGCCGCGCGATATGGCATCGCTGGGCGTCACCACCACCGACGTGAAAAACGCGATCGCCGCGCAGAACGCGCTGGTCGGCGCGGGGCAGATCGGGCAGGCGCCGAGCGAAGGCGAAGTGCAGATGACCTTCCCGGTGGTCACCGACGGCGCGTTCTCCGACCTCTCCGTCTACGAGGACATGATCCTCAAGGCCTCGCAGGACGGCAACGCGGTGGTGCGCCTGAAGGACGTCGCGCGTGTCGAGTTCGGTCGCCAGTTTTACACCAGCTCGAGCTTCTTCAACGGCAAGCCGACGTCCGCGATCGGCATTTACCTCGCGCCAGGCGCTAACGCACTGGACGTCTCGGACGCAGTCAGGAAGACGCTTGAGAACATGAAGGCGACCTTCCCCAAGGGGGTCGAATACACCGTCGCGCTGGACACAACCGACTTCGTGCGCGACTCGATCAAGGAAGTAGTCAAGACGCTGATCGAGGCGATGGTGCTCGTCATCGTGGTGATCTACCTGTTCCTGCAGAATTTGCGTGCGACGTTGATCGCCGGCATCGCCATCGTGGTGTCGCTGCTAGGCGGCTTCATCGGGCTTTATGCGCTGGGCTTCTCGATCAACCTGCTCACCCTGTTCGGGCTGGTACTCGCGATCGGCCTGGTGGTCGACGACGCGATCGTGGTGATCGAGAACGTCGAAAAGATGATGCACGACCACCCGGAGATGACGCCCAAGGAGGCGGCGATCGCGTCGATGGAGGAAGTCTCCGGCGCGGTGATCAGCATGACACTGGTGCTCTCGGCGGTGTTCATCCCGGCGCTATTCATCTCGGGCACCACCGGCCAGCTCTACAAGCAGTTCGCGGCGACCATCGCCAGCGGCGTGCTGGTGTCCGGCATTTCCGCGCTGACCTTGACGCCGATGCTGTGCGCGCTGCTACTCAAGCGCACCACGCCGCCGTCCAGGGGGCCGTTCGCCGTGTTCAACCGCTTCTTCGAGCGCACCACCAAGGCGTACGGGCGCCTGTCGCACATGGTGATCCGCAAGGCGTTCTTTTCCTTGCTCTGCCTCGCGGTGATGCTGGTCGGCCTGTGGCAGCTCTTCCGCATGGTGCCATCCAGCTTCGTGCCGCAGGAAGACCAGGGTTACATGATGGCTGCACTGATCATGCCGGAAGCCGCCAGCCTGCAACGCTCGGTCAAGGCGGGCGATCAGCTCGACACCATCGTTCGCAGCAACCCGGAGGTGCAATTCAATACCATGATCGACGGCTTCAGCCTGCTCGACGGGCAGGTCAAGTCGAATGCGGGGACTGCCTTCATCGGTCTTAAGCCATTCAAGGAACGCCCCGACGCCGACGAGTCGGTGTTCGCGCTTGCCGGCAAGATCGGCGCGCAGTCGCAGGCGATGACTGCGGGCACGGTGATCCCCATCGTGCCGCCGCCGATTCCTGGCATCGGTACGCAAGGCGGGTTCGAGTTATGGATCCAGAACCGCGGTACCGACGGCCCCGAGCAGATGCAGGCCATCGTACAGCGCTTTATCCAGGCCGCGTCCAAGCGCCCGGAACTGGGCCGCATGACCAGCACCTTCAACGCCAACAGCCCGCAACTGAAGGTGACCATCGACCGTGCGCGCAGCAACCTGATCGGTGTACCGGTGAACGAGGTGCTCTCCACGCTTCAGGCGCAGTTCGGCTCGCTTAGAGCCAGCCAGTTCAACCAGTTCAGCCGGGTGTGGGACGTCACCCTGCAGTCCGACGCCAAGTACAGGCAGACGCCCGAGGACATCGCGCATGTGTATACCCGCTCGCAAAGCGGCGAGATGGTGCCACTCTCGGCACTCGTCAACACGCGATTCACCAACGGCCCTGCGCTGATGTCGCACTTCAACAGCTTCCCGGCGGTGCAAGTGACCGGCTCGCCCGCGCCCGGCTACAGCTCGGGACAGGCAATCAAGGCGCTTGAGGAGACCGCCGCCGAAGCACTGCCCTCCAGCTACAGCTACGCGTGGAGCGGCCTGTCGTACTCGGAAACCACGGCGGGCAACGACTCGGCGTTCATCTTCCTGCTGGGCATGCTGATGGTGTTCCTGATCCTCGCCGCGATGTTCGAGTCGTGGGCGCTACCGGCGGCGGTGATCTCGGCGGTGCCCTTCGGCCTGTTGGGCGCTTTGCTTGCCACCTGGCTGCGCGGGCTGGACAACGACGTCTACATGCAGATCGGCCTGTTGGTACTGGTGGGTCTGGCCGCCAAGAACGCGATCCTGATCGTCGAATTCGCGGTGATCCAGCGCAAGGCCGGCAAGAGCCTGATCGAGGCGGCGGTCGACGCAGGCGAACTGCGCCTGCGCGCGATCGTGATGACCTCGCTCGCGTTCATCTTCGGCACCCTGCCCCTGGCGCTCGCCACCGGCAGCGGCGCCAACTCGCGGCATTCGATCGGCACCGGCATCGTCGGCGGCATGCTCCTGCTCACCACGCTTGCGCTGATCTTCGTGCCGCTCTTCTACTACCTGTTCGAGCGCTGGCGCGAGAAAGGGCAAGGCAAGACCGGCGACACCCCCGAACCGGCCGCCGCGACTTCCAAGGAGGGACAACCATGAAAAAGCTCCTGACCCTCTCGTTTGTCGCGCTGGCAACCGGCTGTGCGGTCGGCCCCGACTACCGGCAGCCGGCTGTTGATACCCCGAACGCCTTCCGGTACGCCACCAAGGACGCGCAGGCTGCGGCGCTGGACCACGACTGGTGGCGTGCCTTTGGCGACCCGGTGCTCGACACTTATGTGGACGAGGCGCTACGCAACAACCGCGACCTCGCGATCGCGCTGGCCAACGTCGAGGCTGCCGCCGGGCAACTGACCACGGCGTCGGCCGCGCTCTACCCGCAGCTTGGCTACCAGCTGAACGGCCAGCGCGGGGTGACCGCGACGCAAAGGCTCGCCGGCGACAGCAAGAGCAACGACACCTACCAGTTCCTCGGCAACGCCAGCTGGGAGATCGACCTGTGGGGCGGCTTGCGCCGGCAGCGCGAGGCGGCCCGCGCCCAGCTTGCCGCGAGCGAACAGGCGCGCCGCGGCGTGCTCCTGAGCGTGACCGGCACCGTGGTGCAGGGTTACCTGCAACTGCGCGGACTGGACCGCCAGCTCGAGATCACCCGGCGCACCGCGCAAAGCTACGATGAGACGGTCAAGCTCTTTGAGCTGCAGTTCCGTTACGGGGCGGTCGCGCGCATCAACGTCGAACAGGTGAAGAGCCAGTACCAGCAGGCCTTGTCGGCAATCCCGCCGCTGGAAGCCGCGATCGCGCAGAGCGAGAACGCGCTGAGCCTCTTGCTCGGACGCAACCCGGGCCCGATCGCGCGCGGCAAGGACATCGACGCGCTGACCCTGCCGCAGGTGCCGGCCGCGCTGCCGTCCACCCTGCTCACCCAGCGCCCGGATATCCTCGAAGCCGAGCGGCAACTGGTCGCCGCCAACGCGCAGATCGGCGTCGCCCGCGCACAGTTCTTCCCGACCATCAGCCTGACCGGCAACGCGGGCAACGTCAGCCTCGCGCTGAGCGACCTCTTCAAGGGCGGCACCTCGATCTGGGGCGTCGGCGCCGCGGTGGCCGGCACGGTGTTCTCCGGCGGCTCGACACTCGGCCAGGTGCGCAGTGCCGAGGCGAAGAAGCGTGCGGCCGAACAGACGTATCTGAAGACCGTGCAGCAGGCGTTCGCCGACGTAGAAAATGCGCTGAGCCAGTACAGCGCGGACGGGCGCAAGCTTGCGTCGGAAGTTGCGTTGACGCGCAGCAGCAAGGAGTACGCGGACCTTGCCTGGCTGCAGTACGACGGCGGCCTCGCGCCCTACCTGACCGTGCTAGACGCGCGCCGCCAGCTGTACGCGGCCGAGATCAGCCAGGCACAGGCGCGCACCAGCCAGTTGGGCGACGCCGCCCGGCTCTATCTGGTGTTCGGCGGCAGCTGGGTCGACCGCGCGGCAATGATCAACACGCCGCCTCCCGCGCGCTAAACCTTACGCGCAACGCTGCCCGACGGCCGCTGCAGGCAGCCGGGCAGCCAGCGCGGCCACTTCGCCGACCACTACCAGCGCGGGGCTCGCCAGGCCCGCCTCGCGCACGATGCGCGCGAGCGTGCCCAGCACCATGGTGCGCGAGCGCGAGCCTTCGCAGCCGACCCGCTCGGCGACCAGTACCGGCGTGCCATCAGGCAAGCCCGCGTCCAGCAATTCCGCCTGAAGTGCCGCGACATCCTGCATGCCCATATAGATGACCAGCGTCAGCGCGCTTTGCGCGAGCGCCTGCCAGTTGGGGCGCGTGCCGTCGGTGGTGTGCGCGGTCACCAGCGCGACGCCGCGCGCGGTTTGCCGGTGCGTCAGCGGCAGGCCCAGCGCCGCACCGAGCGCAAGCCCGGCACTGACGCCGGCCACCGCGTCGACTTCCACCCCGCGCTCGGCCAGCCACGCCCACTCTTCGCCACCGCGCCCGAACACGAAGGGGTCGCCCCCCTTCACCCGGGCGACGCTGCGACCCTGCCGCGCGTAACGCAGCATCAGGCGCAGGATGAAGGCCTGCGGCGTGCTCTTGCAGCCGCCGCGCTTGCCCACCCGCACGATGCGCGTCCGAGGCCCCGCCAGTTCCAGCACGCTTTTATCGACCAGGTCGTCGACGAGCCATACCTCGCACGCGGCGAGCACGCGCGCCGCCTTCAGCGTCAGCCATTCGGCGTCCCCGGGCCCCGCACCCACCAGCCAAACCTTGCCCTGTCCCATGTCCTGCCTCCTAGTGCTTACGCGGCACACACCCTGTTCAGCCGCCCGATGATCTCCGGCACGCACGAGCCGCAGCCGGTGCCGCAACCCAGTTCCTTTTTGAGGCCCGTCAGGTCGGCGCCGCGGCGGATCGCCGCGTCGATCGCGGCCTCGCGCACCCCCTCGCACGCACACACCACGCGTGAACGCGAGCCCGGCGCAGCACCGAACAGCGCCGCCGCGCTTTGCGGTGCTGCGCCGCCGTCGGCCCAGCCACGCAGCGCGTCGCGCGCGCGGGTGTCGCCGCACAACAGCCAGGCGCGCGGCCGCCCCGCATCCAGAGAAACCCGGCGCAGCACGCCGCGCGCGGCGTCGTCCAGCGCAAGGTCGGCGCCGACCCCGCCGAAGTCCCGGGCAAGGTCGGCTAGCAGCGCCGCGTCGGGCGTCGCCTTTGCCGCCACGCGCAGCCACACCCCGCCGCCGGCGTCGGCGACCGCCATCAGTTGCGCGAAGGGGAATGCCTCGAGCCAGTGCGCAAGACGCCCTCGCAAAAAGGGCGCGTCGCCGGCGACAAAGGCCTCGGCCTGCCAGGCAAGGTTCGCCGGCGCCACCGCGACGGCGGCGTGCTTGAGTTCGGGCTGGCGCGACAGCGGGTCGAGCGCGCCGTTCATCAGCACGTTGACGCCGTCGCCCGCCATCCACGCGCGTCCCCAGTGCATGGGCACGAAGGCGTGGCCGGCGCGCACCGCCTCGTCGGCGGTCACCGGCAGCACCAGTTCACCGCGGCGCGAGCGCACGCGGGCGAGCGCGCCGGGCGCAAGCCTGAGGCGTTCGAGGTCGGTAGGGTTCATGGCGAGCGCGGGTGCCTCGACGTGGCGCAGCAGGGGCACCGCCAGGGAGGTGCGCCCCGCGGTATGCCACTGGTCGCGCAGCCGGCCGCTGGTCAGGCGCAGCGGAAAATGCGCGTTCACCACGTCGGCTACCGGCACATAGGCCGGCGCGGCAAAGCGCGCACGGCCGCTCCCGGTCGCGAACACGCCGTCCGTATAGAGGCGCACCTGCCCCGCCCCCTGCCGGAACGGCCACTGCTGCGGGCCTTGCGCGTCTAGCAGCGCGTAGCTGAGTGCCGAATAGTCGAGGTCGCGCCCGGCGGTCAGCGCCGCGTGTCCGGCGAAAATGTCGGCCGGCCCCGTGTAATCGAACAGGTGCGCACGCTCGGGCGCGATGCGCGCGGCGAGCCGCGTGCCGACGGCGCAGGCGAGCTGCCAGTCCGCCTGCGCGTCGCCCGGCGGCGGCAAGGCTGCTCGCACCCGCGAGACGCGCCGCTCGCTGTTGGTCAGCGTGCCGTCTTTCTCCGGCCAGGTCGCCGCCGGCAGCACGATGTCGGCGAAAGCAAGGGTGTCGGTGCCGGCGAACGCCTCGGAGACGATCACCAGCTCCGCCTTTTGAAGCGCCGCGCGCACCTTCGCCTGCTCGGGCAGGCTGGCCGCCGGGTTGGTCGCCGCGATCCACACCGCCTTCACGCGGCCGGTCCCCACCGCGTCGAAGAGTTCGACCGCGGTCAGCCCCGTACCCGCGGGCAGCGCGTCGACGCCCCACGCGGCGGCGACTTCGGCGCGGTGCTGCGCGTTGTCCGGGTCGCGGTGTCCGGGCAGCAGCGTCGCCATCGCGCCGGCTTCGCGTCCGCCCATTGCGTTGGGCTGGCCGGTCAGCGAGAAGGGGCCGGCGCCGGGCTTGCCGATGTGGCCGCAGGCCAGATGCAGGTTGATCAGCGCACGGTTCTTGTCGACGCCGGCGGCCGACTGGTTGAGCCCCATGGTGTAGAGCGACAGCGCCGCGCCCGCCTCGCCGAACCAGCGCGCGGCCTTGACGATGTCGGCCGCGGCCACCCCGCACACGCCGGCGGCGACCTCGGGGGTGAATTCGCGCACCCGCGCCTTGGCCTCCGGATAGCCTTCGCAGTGCCGCTCGACATACGCGTCGTCGACGAGGCCGTCCCATACCAGCTGGTTCAGCATCGCGTGAAACAGCACGACGTCGGTACCCGGCGCGATGGCCAGGTGCAGGTCGGCCAATTCCGCGCTATCGGTGCGCCTGGGATCGATGACGATCACCTTCATGCCGGGGCGGCGCGCCTTCGCCTCTTCCAGGCGCCTGAACAGTACCGGGTGCGCGTAGGCCGGGTTGGCACCGGCGATCAGCACGCAGTCAGCAGCGTCCAGGTCCTCGTAGCTGCAGGGCGGCGCGTCGGCGCCGAACGACGCCTTGTAAGCCGACACCGCGCTCGACATGCAAAGCCGGGAATTGCTGTCGATATGGCGGGTGCCGACCAGACCACGCGCCAGACGGTTGAACACCACGTAGTCTTCGGTCAGCAACTGGCCCGAGAGGTAAAACGCCACCGCGTCCGGCCCATCGCGCCTGATGATGTCAGCGAGCCGGTCCGCGGCCGCATCGAGCGCAGTTTCCAGCGGCACGGCGGCAAGCGCCGCGCCGCGATCGCAACGCAGCTGCGCCGACAGCACCCGCGCCTCGTCGCGCCGCACGGTCAGCCCGAGGGTGCGCCCCTTGCTGCACAGGCGGCCGAAGTTGGCCGGGTGGGCAGCGTCCCCCTCCACCGCGGCAAGCTGCCCGTCCTTCACCGTGAGGTTGACCCCGCAGCCGGTGCCGCAGTAGCAGCACACCGACTTGACGGTCCTATCCATCCCGACGCCTTCGCTAGCCATGGCGGCGGCCCAGCCTGACGTAAACGTCGCCTGCCTCGACGCGCACCGGCAGGTGACCGGCGCAGCCGATGTCCGGCGCGCGTGCGTTGCCGGTATCCAGCTCAATCGTCCAGTTGTGCAGCGGGCAGGTGACGGTCTTGCCGTGCACCAGGCCTTGCGAGAGCGGGCCGCCCTTGTGCGGGCAACGGTCACGCAGCGCGAACACCTCGTCGGCCGCGGTGCGGAACACCGCGATGTCGACCTCCCCCGCCTGCCGGAGCACGCGCGCGCCCTGCGCCGGAATTTCCCCTACCGTACACACCCTGATCCAGTCGTTCATTTGCTTGATCTCCTGTTGCGCCGGCCTATACCGCCAGCGTTTCGAACTGGCGGCGCTTGTTCGCGTCGGCAATCTGCGCCTGCCAAGGGTCGGACTCGAAGCCCAGCGCGAACTTGAGCCGCGCGTAGAGCGCCGCGCGTGCCTCGCCATCGTCCAGTACCCGCGCCTTCACGTGGTCCAGACCGACCCGTGTGAGGTAGTGCACGGTGCGCTCCAGATAAAACGCCTCCTCCCGGTAAAGCTGCAGGAAGGCGCCGGTCACCTCGAGCACTTCGTCGGACGTGGCCACCTTGCAAAGGAACTGCGCGACCTCGGTCTTGATGCCGCCGTTGCCGCCGACGTAGATTTCCCAGCCCGAGTCGACCGCGATCACGCCGACGTCCTTGATGCCGGACTCGGCACAGTTGCGCGGACAGCCGGACACCGCGAGCTTGACCTTGGCCGGGCTCCACATGCCGAACAGGTCTTTCTCCAGCGCGATGCCCATCGCGGTCGAATCCTGCGTGCCGAAGCGGCAGAACGCGCTGCCCACGCAGGTCTTCACCGTGCGCAGGCTCTTGCCGTAGGCGTGGCCGGACGGCATCGCCAGGTCCTGCCAGATCGCGGGCAGGTCTTCTTTCTTCACGCCCAGAAGATCAATACGCTGGCCGCCGGTCACCTTGACCAATGGCACCTGGTACTTGTCGGCCGCGTCGGCGATGCGGCGCAGCTCGTCGGCGGTGGTGACGCCGCCCCACATGCGCGGCACCACCGAATAGGTGCCGTCCTTCTGGATGTTGGCGTGCGCGCGCTCGTTGATCAGCCGCGCCTGCGCATCGTCCTTCGCCTCGCCCGGCCAGGTCGAGATCAGGTAGTAGTTGAGCGCCGGGCGGCAGCTTGCGCAGCCGTCGGGAGCGCGCCACTCAAGCACCCGCATTGCCTCGGGAATGCTGGTGAGGTGGCGGTCGCGGATTGCCTGGCGCAACTGGGCGTGGTTGAGCGCGGTGCAGCCGCATACAGGCTTCTCGCCCTTGGGCGTCACGTCCGCCGCGCCGCCCACCGTGTTGATCAGCACCTGCTCGACCAGCGCCGTGCACGAACCGCATGAACTGGCCGCCTTGGTGTGCTGCTTGATCGCGTCGACGGTAAACAGGCCCTTGTCGCGGATCGCCGCCACGATGGTGCCCTTGCACACGCCGTTGCAGCCGCAGATCTCGGCGGAGTCCGGCAGCGACGCCGCACGGTTCTCGCCGCCGTGGCCGACATCCCCCAGCGCCGACTCGCCGAACACCAGCGCGTCGCGGATCTCGTGCACCGGTTTGCCCTCGCGGATCAGGCGGAAGTACCACGCACCGTCGGCGGTGTCGCCGTACAGGCAGGCGCCGACCAGGCGCTCGCCGCGGATCACCAGCTTCTTGTAGACGCCGCCGATCGGGTCGGACAGGGTGATCGCCTCGGTGCCCTCGCCGCCCATGAAGTCGCCGGCGGAGAAGAGGTCGATGCCGGTCACCTTGAGCTTGGTCGAGGTCACGCTGCCCAGGTAGCGGCCGATGCCGTGGCCGGCCAGATGGTTGGCCGCGACTTTCGCCTGTTCGAACAGTGGCGCGACCAGGCCGTAGGCGACGCCGCGGTGGCTCGCGCACTCGCCGACCGCGTAGATGCGCGGGTCGAAGGTCTGCAGGGTGTCGTCGACCGTGACGCCGCGGTGGCAATAGAGGCCGGCCTGCTCGGCAAGCTCGGTGTTCGGGCGGATGCCGGCGGCCATCACCACCAGGTCGGCGGCGATCTCGGTGCCGTTGTCGAGGCGCAGCGCGCGCACGCGGCCCGTCTCGTCGCCCAGCAAGGCCGACGTCTGCGCCGACAAGGCGAACGCGATGCCGCGCGCTTCCAGCGCGGCCCTGAGCAGCCCGCCTGCCTGCGCGTCGAGCTGACGCTCCATCAGCCACGGCGCGAGGTGCACCACCGTCACTTGCATGCCGCGGGCGGCCAGCCCGTTGGCCGCCTCCAGCCCCAACAGGCCGCCGCCGATCACCACCGCGTGGCGGTGGCTGGCTGCGGCGTCAAGCATCGTGCAGACGTCGTGGTAGTCACGGTAGGCGACGACGCCCGCAAGGTCCTTGCCCGGCACCGGCAGCACGAAGGCGTTGGAGCCGGTCGCGAGCAGCAGGCGGTCGTACGGTGCTTCCAGGCCGCCCTCGGTGCGTACCACGCGGCGCGCACGGTCAATTTCGGTCACCCTGGCGTTCAGGTGCAGCGTGATACCGTTCTCGGCGTACCACGCCGGGTCGTTGAGGATGATGTCGTCGAAGGCCTGCTCGCCGGAGAGGACCGGCGAGAGCAGGATGCGGTTGTAGTTGCCCCACGGCTCGGCGCCGAATACCGTGATGTCGTAAGCGTCGGGCGCGAGCTTCAGCAGCTCCTCCAGCGTACGCACCCCGGCCATGCCGTTGCCGACCATGACGAGTTTCTTGCGGCCCATCGTGTTCTCCTTGCCTGACAGGCAGAATGAAAAAAGGGTCCGCCGGCGCCTTGCGCCAGCGGACCCCGTTGTCCTTGCGATGGCCCGTACCGCCGTTGGCGCGCGCCCCTGCCCATCCTTAGCAACTGCCGTGCCAGCCGCTCACCCCCTGTTAGGCCGGCCCGGCCTGTCCGATCTCCCGCTGCAGCGCACCAAGGCGGTGCCCCTGCACCCTTTTAACGCCGCCGGCCGAGCAAGGAGCCCAGAATGCCGCGTACCAGCTCGCGCCCGACGCTGGAGCCGGCTGCGCGGGCAACGCTCTTGGCGGCCGACTCGAGTACGCCCTCATGGCGTCCGCCGCGCGGCCCGCGGCTGCCGAACAGGATGCCCGACAGGGTGGCGGCGAGCCCTCCGCCCTCACCTTCGGCCTCGGGCGTCTCCGCAGCGGCGCCGTTCGGCGCAGCAGCGGCGGCCGCGCCAAAGCCAGCGGCGAGCTTCTCGTAGGCGGATTCACGGTCGAGCGCCGTGTCGTAGCGGCTCGCCATGCCGGATGCGCGCGCCAGCGCCGCGCGTTCGTCGCTGCTTAAGGGGTCCATCCGGCAGCCGGGCGGATAGACCCACGCGCGCTCGACGACGGACGGCGCGCCGTCTGCCTGCAGGAAGGACACCAGTGCCTCGCCGACGGCGAGCTCGGCGATGGCCTGTTCGGCGTCGAACGCCGGGTTCGCGCGCAGCGTTTCGGCGGCGACGCGCAGCGCTTTCTGGTCGCGCGGGCTGTACGCGCGCAGCGCGTGCTGCACGCGGTTGCCGAGCTGGCCGAGCACGGTTTCGGGGATGTCGAGCGGGTTCTGGCTGACGAAGTAGACGCCGACGCCCTTCGAGCGCACCAGGCGCACGATCAGCTCGACCTTGTCGACAAGCGCCGGTGGCGCGTCGTCGAACAAGAGGTGCGCCTCGTCGAAGAAGAACACCAGCCCCGGCGCGTCGGCGTCGCCGATTTCGGGCAGGGTCTCGTAGAGTTCGGCCAGCAGCCACAAGAGAAAAGTCGCGTAGACGCGCGGCGAGCGGATCAGCCGCTCGGCGGCGAGCACGTTGACGACGCCGTGCCCTACCGCGTCGCGGCGCATCAGGTCACGGATGTCCAGCATCGGCTCGCCGAAGAAGGCGTCGCCGCCTTCTTCTTCCAGCGCGAGCAAGGCGCGCTGGATCGCGCCGACCGACGCCGCGTTCGCGTTGCCGTATTGCGCCGCGTAGTCCTTCGCGTGCCCGGCCACGTGCGCGAGCATCGCGCGCAAATCCTTCAGGTCCATGAGCAACAAGCCGTTGTCGTCGGCGATGCGGAACACCATCTGCAGAAGGTCGCGCTGCAGGTCGTTGAGCCCCATCAGCCGCGCGAGCAGCAAGGACCCCATGTCGGACACCGTCGCGCGCAAGGGGTGGCCCAGTTCGCCGAACACGTCCCAGCACACCACGGGGCACGCGGCCATCTCGGGCAGCGCCATCCCCAGCTTTTCACAACGGGCAGCGAGCTTGTCGCCGGCCTCGCCCGCGGCGCCCAGGCCCGCGAGGTCGCCCTTGACGTCGGAGACGAACACCGGGGTGCCGATGCGGGAAAACGCCTCGGCCATGCGCATCAGCGTGACCGTCTTGCCGGTGCCGGTCGCACCGGTGATCAGGCCGTGGCGGTTGGCCAGGGCCGGCAACAGTTCAAGGTCTCTATCGGATGCGCGGGCGATGCGCAGCGGGGTAATGCTCATGGCAGCTCCTTCAGGCAGAAATAACCATCCTGATTGAGCGTAGATGTCGCCCGCCCGCTAGGCGAGCCAGCCGGCCGCCTCGACCATCGCCTGCGCGACCTCGCCGATGCGCTTTTGCTCGCGCATCGCCTGCGTGCGCAAGAGGCGGAACGCCTCGTCTTCGTCGAGGTTTTTCAGCCGCATCAACAGGCCCTTGGCCTTGTCGACCCATTGGCGCTCGGCAAGCCTGGCGCGACTCTTGGCCAGCTCGTCTTTGAGCGTACGCTCCACCTCGAAGCGCTCGGCGGCGACCGCGAGCACGTTCTCGACCCGCGCACCGTCGACGCTGCCGACCACATAGGCCGACACCCCGGCGCGGATCGCGGAGCGCAGGCTTTCGCGCCGGCCGTCGTCGGTAAACATCACCACCGGCCGCCCGCCGTGTTCGCTGGCCACGCAGACCGCTTCCAGCGTGTCGCGCGAGGGGGCGTCGGTGTCGATCAGCACCATGTCCGGGCGCAGCGCGTCGAGCACCCGCGCAAGGTCCGCGCACGCCTCTATCTCGCCGATCACGCGCACGCCGGCCGCGCCCAGCGCGTCCCTGAGCAGCCGGGTGCGGCCCTCGCCGTCGTTGACGAGCAGAATTTTGAGCATGGTGAATCCTCCTCTGCCTGCCAAAGCAAACGCAGTGCCCGGAAACGGGCACGGCGGCGTGGTTGCCGGCTTACGCGGCTTCAGGCCGTGCGTGGCGGCGGTACAGGAAGTCGAGCACTTCGGCGCGAAGGCGCTGGTACTCGGGGTCGGCCGCGAGCGCGAGGCGGTCGCGAGGACGCGCAAGCGGCACCTCGAGGATGTCGCCGATGGTCGCCGCCGGGCCGTTGCTCATCATCACGATGCGGTCGGACAGCAGCACCGCCTCGTCGACGTCGTGGGTGACCATCACCACCGTGCTGCCGGTGTTCGCGACGATGCCCATCAGCTCGTCCTGCAGATGGGCGCGCGTCAGCGCGTCCAGCGCGCCGAAGGGTTCGTCCAGCAGCAGCACCTTGGGTGCCATCGCCAGTGCCCGCGCGATGCCGACCCGCTGCTTCATGCCGCCGGACACCTCGTGCGGGTGCTTGTCGCGGGCGTGGCTGAGGCCGACCAGCGCGAGCGCCGCGTCGGTGCGTTCGGCCAGTTGCGCGAGCGTCTCGCGCGCACCGAACACCCGCTCGACCGCCAGGTGCACGTTGCCCCAGCAGGAGAGCCACGGCAGCAGGCTGTGGTTCTGGAACACTACCGCGCGGTCAGGCCCTGGGCCCGCGATCTCGCGCCCATTGGCGAGCGCGATGCCGTCGGTCGGCAGCAGCAGGCCGGCGATCAGGTTGAGCACGGTCGACTTGCCGCAACCGGAGTGGCCGATCAGCGAGACGAACTCGCCGCGGGCGATGGTCAGGTTCACGTCCTTGAGCGCGACAAAGCGCCCCTTCTTGCCGTCAAAGTGCATGCCGACCTGGTCTAGCTCGACGTAACGTTCCATTTCAGTGTTCCTCCCCGAAGCTTGCCTTGCGTGCGAGCCAGACCAGCGCCTGCTCGAGCATGAGGCCGACGATGCCGACGACGAAAATCGCGATGATGATGTGTTCGACGTTCAGGTTGTTCCACTCGTCCCACACCCAGAAGCCGAGGCCGACGCCGCCGGTCAGCATCTCGGCGGCGACGATCACCAGCCACGCGACGCCGACGGCGAGGCGCACGCCGGTGAGCATGGCCGGCAGCGCCGCGGGCAGCAGGATGACCGTGAACACCTTCCATTCGGACAGGCGCAGCACCCGCGCGACGTTCAGGTAGTCCTGCGGCACCGCGCGCACGCCAGCCGCGGTGTTGAGGATCATCGGCCAGATGCTGGAGATGAAGATCACCCAGATCGACGCGGGCCCCGCCGCCTTGAACACCAAAAGGCCGATCGGCAACCACGCCAGGGGCGACACCGGACGCAGCAGGCTGATCACCGGCGCGCTCATGCGGGCCAGAAAGTCGAAGCGGCCGATCATGAAGCCCAGCGGGATGCCGACAAGCGCGGCGAGGCCGAAGCCCGCGCCGACCCGGCCCAGCGACATCAGCACGTTCCAGCCTATGCCCTGGTCGTTGGGGCCGTTCTGGTAGAAGGGGTCGGCGAACAGCAGCACGGCGGCCCGCCAGGTACTGACAGGCCCAGGCAGGCTGCCGCCGCTGCCCTGCGCGACCAGCACCCACAAAAGCAGAAAAGCGACGATGCCGAGCGCGGGCGGCACCAGCGTGCGCGTCACGGCGACAAAGGGCGAGCGCAGCGGCTCCAGGAGTGCCGGCAGCGGCAAGCTACGCCTAGCCGCCTTGCCCCTTGCCACGCGGATGTCCAGGGTCTTGCTCATCATGGTCTACCCCCTACGCCTTGATCTTGAAGCTGGCCGCGTACGCCGCCGGGTTCTTGCCGTCCCACACCACACCGTCGATCAGCTTCGATGCGCGCATCTCGGACTTGGGCACCGGCACGCCGGCGAGCTTCGCCGCATCGCGGTAGACGGCCAGCTGGTTGATCTGGCGGGCGACGCCCAGGTAGTCCGGGTCGGCCTTGATCAGGCCCCAGCGCTTGTGCTGGGTCAAAAACCACATGCCGTCGGACAGGTAGGGGAAGTTGACCTTGCCGCCGTCGAAGAACTTCATGGGCTTCGCGTCCTGCCACTTACGCCCGAGCCCGTCTTCGTAGGCGCCGGTAAAGCGCCCCTCGATCACCGGCGCCGGAGCGTTCACATAGGCCTTGTCGGCGATCATGCGCGCCACCGCCGGGCGGTTTTTCGGCTCGTCGATATAGCGTGACGCCTCAAGCAGCGCGGCGACCAGCGCGCGCGCGGTGTTCGGGTTCTGCCTGACCCAGTCGCCGGTGGTGCCGAGCACCTTTTCCGGGTGATCCGGCCACACCTGCTGAGTGGTGGCGACGGTAAAGCCGATGTTGTCGGCGATCGCGCGCGCGTTCCACGGCTCGCCCACGCAGTAGCCGTCCATATTGTCGACGCGCATATTGGCGACCATCTGCGGCGGCGGCACCACGATGGTTTTCACTTCGCGCATGGGGTCGATGCCCTGCGCGGCCAGCCAGTAGTAGAGCCACATCGCGTGGGTGCCAGTCGGGAAGGTCTGCGCGAAGGTGTACTCGCGCGGCTCGGCCTTGACGAGTTTGGCCAGCGTCGCGCCGCTGGTCACGCCCTTGTCCTTGAGCTGCTTGGAGAGGGTGATGCCCTGCCCGTTCTGGTTGAGCGTCATCAGCACGGCCATGTCCTTCTTCTGCCCGCCGATGCCCAGGTGCACGCCGTAAACCAGCCCGTACAGGGCGTGCGACGCGTCGAGTTCGCCGTTGACCAGTTTGTCGCGCACCGCGGCCCAGCTCGCCTCCTTGGAGGGGACGATGGTGATGCCGTACTTCTTGTCGAAGCCCATCTTCGAGGCGACAATCACCGACGCGCAGTCGGTCAGCGGGATGAAGCCGACTTTCACCTCGGTCTTCTCGGGTTTCAACGCTGCCGCCTGCGCGACGCCCGGCAGCGTTGGCGCCAGCACCGCACCCAGCACCGCAACGGCGCCCCTGAGGAAGTCGCGGCGCGCGCCGCCCGTGTTGCCTGCCTTGTCGTCCATGCCCATCGTGTGCCTCCTTCGTCTAACCATGAAAAAGGCGTCCGCCGGCGCAGGCCCTGGGAGGCTCACGCCGACGGACGCCGTTGTCCGCCTGGAAACCCGCCGCCGTTGGCGGGCCTTGCCCCATCCTTAGCAAGTGGCGTGCCAAGCAGCGCAAGGCGCATGGATGCAGGTCTACGGGCATGCCAGCACACCGGCCCGATCCATTGATGCACCGCACAAGTGCAAGGCGTGCACCCAAGGCGCCAACTTGACGCGCCGTGGCGTTTGCCGCGAAGCTTCCGCCATGACGATGCCTGTGCTGCTACGCGCGCTGATCGCGCTGGAACTTCTCTTCTGGACCAATATCGGCCACGGCATGCTGGGGCACGCCTGGCCTGATGCTTTCGGTTTCGCACTCGCCGCCGTGCTCGCCGTACGCGCCCTGCAACAGGCGTTTATCTGGGGCTTCTCGCGCGCGCACGCGTCCAGCGCGCCGCCACTGGGCGCTTGGGCCTGGCTGAAGATGCTGGGTGCCGAATTCGCTGCGTATCTCGCGTGCTTTGTCGTGTTGCTGCCGCTGGAAGGCTTATGGATGCGGCCGGACAGGCTGCGCCCGGCGCGCCAGGTGGTGCTGCTGGTGCACGGCTACGGCTGCAGCCGCGGCGTGTGGTGGTGGTGGCGCCGCCGCCTGGAGGCCGCCGGCCATATAGTGGCCACCGTCAGCCTGAACCCGCCGTGGGCGGATATCGACGCGCTGGCCGGCGTACTGGCTGCCCGCATCCGCGAGGTGCAGGCCGCGACCGGCGCTCAAGAAGTGCTGCTGATCGGCCACAGCATGGGTGGGCTGGTGTCGCGCACCTACCTGAAGCAATACCCGCACGCGCCGGTGCCGCTACTCATTACACTGGCGACGCCGCACCAGGGCAGCGCGCTCGCCCGGCTGGGCTTTGGCCACAACGCGCGGCAGATGGAACCTGCCTCGCCCTTCCTTACATCCCTTGCAGGCTGGCCGTTGCCGCCGCACGCGCTCTCGCTGCGCGCGACGCACGACGACTTCGTCTGCCCGCAGGACGGCCAGCGGCTCACCGGCATGCAGGACGTGCCCCTTACCGGCGTCGGCCACCTGGCGCTGCTGTTTTCCGGCCGTGCGCTCGCGCACGCGTGCCAGGCGCTCGCCGCCCCCCATCCACAAGAAAGAAACTGAAATGTCCACTACCTTGACCCTTACCGCCGCCGACAAGGCCGGCCGCTACCGCGAACTCTTGCCGCAACTCGCCGCCCTGATCGGGTCCGAAGAGGACGCCATCGCGGTGATGGCGAACGTATCCGCCGCGCTGAAGGAAGCCTTCGGCTGGCACTGGGTCGGCTTTTACCGGGTGGTCGGCGACACGCTGGTGCTCGGCCCCTTCCAGGGGCCGGTCGCGTGCACGCGCATCCCGCACGGGCGCGGCGTATGCGGCAGCGCGTGGGCGAAAAATGAAACGCTGGTGGTCGCCGACGTCGACGCCTTCCCCGGCCATATCGCGTGCTCGTCGCTGTCGCGCTCCGAGATCGTGGTGCCGCTCACCGACAGCGCCGGCCGCGTCGCCGCGGTGCTCGACATCGATTCGGTACATCTGGCCGACTTCGACGACACCGACCGCGCCGCGCTGGAGACGCTGATTCCGCTCTTTGCGCCCTGCCTGAGCGCGCAGGGCTGACCGCCCCAAAAAACACAAAACCCCTGCCAAATCGGCAGGGGTTTTGCTTTGAAAGGGATCCGGCTCAGGCCACCGTCCAGATCACGCCGACCAGCGCGTAACTGAGCGCCGACACGAAGACGATGCCGAACAGGTTGAGCGCGAAACCGTTGCGTATCATCGCACCGATATGCATGTGGCCGGTGCCGAACACGATGGCGTTGGGCGGCGTCGCCACCGGCATCATGAACGCGCAACTCGCCGCAATCGCCGCCGGGATCGCCAGCATCTCGGGCGGCAGCCCCTGTGCGACGGCGAGCGCGCCCAACAGCGGCAGGAAGGCGGCGGCGGTCGCGGTGTTCGACGTCACTTCGGTGAGGAAGATGATCACGCCGACGACCAACAGCACCAGCAGGATGCCCTCCAGCCCGGAGAGCGAACCCAAAGCCGTAGCGATCCACTGGGCCAGGCCCGAGCTCGAGATCACGCCGGCCAGCGACAGGCCGCCGCCGAACAGCAGCAGCACGCCCCACGGCACCTTGGCCGCGTGTTCCCAGCTCATCAGGAATACCCGTTTCTTGGCGTCGACCGGGATGCAAAAGAGCGCGAGCGCCGCCGCCATCGCGATGCTGGTGTCGTTGACCGCCGGCAGCAGCGCCTTGAGCTGCGGCTGGAACACCCAGGCGAGGCTGGTGAGCACGAACACCACGGCGACCATCTTCTCGGCACGACTCATCGGCCCCAGCGCGTCCAGTTCCCGCTGGATCAGCGACCCGGCCTTGCCGGTGTCGACCGTGAAGCCCTTGCGCGTCAGCCACCACCAGGTAAAGGCGAGCATGCCTACCGACACCGGCACGCCGATCAGCATCCACTGGCCAAAACCGATATGCACGCCGTAGCTGTCCTTGAGGAAGGCCGCCAGCAGCGCGTTGGGCGGCGTGCCGATCAAGGTGGCGATGCCGCCGACGCTCGCCGCGTACGCGATGCCCAACAGCAAGGCGGTCGCGAACGCTTCCTGCTCGTCGGTCTCCTTGTCCTGCATCAGAAGGCCGATCACCGACAGGCCGATCGGCAGCATCATGATGGTGGTCGCGGTATTGCTCACCCACATGCTGACAAAGCCGGTCGCGATCATGAAGCCGGCGACCTGGCGGCGCGGCTGGTAGCCCACCGCGCGCAGCGTCATCAGCGCGATGCGCTTGTGCAGGTTCCAGCGCTCGAGCGCGAGGCCGAGGATGAAGCCGCCGAGGAACAGGAAGATGGTCGGGTTCGCGTAGGGCGCGGACGCGCTCTTGATCGAACCCAGACCCAGTAGCGGGATGAGCAGGATGGGCAGCAAGGCGGTCGCCGGGATCGGGATCGCCTCGGTCGACCACCAGGTGGCCATCAACAGCGCGAGCCCGACGCAATGCCAGGCTTCGGCGCTCATGCCGCCCGGCGCGGGCAGCACCCAGGTCGACAACAGCAAGGCCAGACCCAGCGCGAAGCCTGCCCACGCTGTCCAGCCCATTTCCTGCTTCACTTCGGCGCGGTGGACGGA
Source organism: Crenobacter caeni (assembly GCF_010435965.1). Taxonomy (GTDB): domain Bacteria; phylum Pseudomonadota; class Gammaproteobacteria; order Burkholderiales; family Chromobacteriaceae; genus Craterilacuibacter; species Craterilacuibacter caeni. The sequence continues at coordinate 195,733 of NZ_JAAGAA010000004.1, read as the reverse complement.
AACCACGTTCATGCGCTTCTCCTTTGCAAATGATTGTTATTGAAATCTATCTACAAAGGATAAAGTACAATCGCATTTTATTTCAAGCGTATGGGCCGTTGGGGATTCCCCCTAGTGCCCGTCCGCTCAATGCCGCGCGACGATGGAAAAGTAGTACACCATCAGCAAGGCGATCGCGTACACCGACCAGTGATCCTCGCGGTAACGGCCGGTCGCGAGCTTCATGAACGCGTACACCAGCATCGCCGCGGCGATACCGTTGCCCGCGTTGAAGCTGAAGATGCTCACCGCGACACAGACGAAGGCCGGCAGGCATTCGGTGACGTCGTCGAAGTTCACCTTGCGGATCGACGCCATCATGCCGACGCCGATATAGATCAGCACCGGCGCGGTGGCGGCGGTCGGGATCATCCCGGCCAAGGGCGCCGCGAACAGCGCGAGCGCGAAGCACAGCGCGGCAAAGATGGCAGTCAGCCCGGTGCGCCCGCCCGCCTCAACCCCGGCCGAACTCTCGACGTAGGTCGTCAACACCGGGCACGACAGCAAGGCGCCGGCGGCGGTGGCGGTCGAGTCGACGTGGAAGTTGCGGTCGATACCCGGCAGGTTGCCGTCCTTGTCGAGGTAGCCCGCCTGCGCACCGACCCCGAGCAGGGTACCCAGCGTCGAGAAGAAGTCCGGGATGAAGAACGCGAGCAGGAACGGCAGGTAGGCCGGCGACAGCGCGGAGACGAGATCGACCTGCCAGGCCAGCGCCGAGATCGACTCGGGCATGGACAGGGGCGACGCCGGCAGCCGGGTCAGCCCCATCGGCAAGGCGGCCAACGTGATCAGCGCGATGGCGAGGATGATCGCGCCGCGCACCTTGCGCACCGACAGGCCGAGCACCAGGAAGAAGCCGGCGATCGCGAGCAGGGTCGCAGGTGCGGACAAGTCGCCGAACACCAGCACGTTCTTTTTGGCGTCGGCGACGACGATGCCCGCCTGCTTGCAGCCGAGCAGCGCGATAAAGAGGCCGATGCCGACGCCGACCGACACCTTGACCCCGTGCGGGATCACCCGCACCACGAAGTCGCGCACGCCCAGGAAGGAAACCGCCATGAAGAGCAGGCCGCTGACCAGCACGATGCCGTTGGCGACCGCCAGCGGCACGCCGCCACCGAGCAGGGTGTAGGAATAGATGGCGACGCTACCCAGGCCCGGCCCCAGCACGAAGGGACGGTTGGTGTAGAGCCCCATCGCCAGCGTGGTCAGCACCGTCATCACGATCACCGCGGTCAGCGCGGCGCCAAACGGCAACCCCGCCTTGGCGAGCATGCCCGGCACCACCGCGACCATATACGCCATGGTGGTGAAGGTGGTCAGCCCGGCGATCAATTCCTGGCGCACGCTCGTGTGCTGCGCCGTCAGCGCGAAGCGCGCATCCAGTTTCTGGGCGAGCGTCGTCATGCCTCACCCCCCATCTGCCCGGCAAAGCCGGGCCGGTAACGGATGCGCCACACTTCGTCGATGTCGGGTTCAAACGCCAGGCGCGCGCGCAGCGCGTCAAAGTCGGCGAGCCAGGCATCCCCCAGCCGCGCCTTGTCAGCCTCAGGCAACCAGCTGGCGCGCACCGAAACTTCCAGCATCGCGCGCAGGCTATCGAGGTCGAAGCCGAAGTCCTCGACCAGCGTGCGGTAGCAGTTGGCGGCGTCGGTCGCGTGGATATGCCAGTCGTCGGTGGCCGGCACGATGGACAAGCCCAGTTGCCCCATCGCGCGGATCGGGTGGCGGCGCCGCCACTCGTCATGGTCGGGCCACTGCCGGTAATACCAGGTGTTCGACGGCACCACGGTAAAGGGCACGCCCTGGCTCGCGTAGCGCCCGGCAAGCTCGGGGTTGTCGACGATGGTGTAGCCGTGGTCGACGCGGTCGAGCCCGATCAGCTCGACGCCGGCCTCCACGTTGCGCCAGTGCAGGCCGAATTCGCTGCAGTGGCCGGTCAGCCTGAGGCCTGCCTCGGCCGCGAGGCGGTACGCCTTCCAGAAATGTTCGATCGGCGCCTTGTCCTCGCGGTAGTCGATGCCGACGCCGATCACATAGGGGTGGGCGAGCCGCGCGACTTCGCGCACCATCGCCACCGCGTCTTCCGGCGTCTTCTCGCGGTTGATCGACGCGATCAGCCGCACCCGCATCCCGTAGCGTGCCTCGACGCGGGCGATGGCCGCAGCGAGCGCCGCGACGACGCCCTCGGTAGGCGGCACGGTGTCGCTCGGGTTCCAGAAGAGTTCCAGGTAGCGCACCGCGCAGGCGTGCGCGTCTTCGGCGACTTCTTCGAGCACCCGCGCGTAGTCGCCTGCTTCGCGCATCAGCGCGTACAGGCACTCGAGCGCGGCGATGCCGCCCTTCGCCTCGCCGGTCTCGGCCTGGTGGGCGCGGTAGTAGCACTTGGCGTCGCGCTCGGTAAGCGGCACCGCGTACTTGCGTGCAAGGTCAAGCATGGTGGCAAGGCGCACGCCACCCAACAGGTGGTAGTGCAGTTCGACCTTGGGAATGAGCCGGTAGAAGTCGGCCAGCGACAGCGAATCGGGTTTCATGGCAACAGACGCAAATGAAAGACCCGGGCGATTGTCCGGATCGGCCGCGCGCTGTGAAATGCCGATTAGAGTCTGCCTATGCCGGATCGGCATCAGCACGCTGCGGACACCACGGCGCGAGCAGCCGCCAGTCGCCGGCGAGCCGCGCCTCGAGCGCCGTCCACATCCGCTCGGCCGCCTCGCCCTGACGCGCCGGCGAACGGTACAGCCGCACCTGATAGGGGATACGCAGGGTGTCGGGCGCGACGGCGGCCAACCGCCCCTCGGCCAAGTCGCCTGCGATCAGCGCGTCCGGCAGCCAGGCGACGCCCTCACCGCGTAATGCCATTTCGGCAAGCAACTGGCACATCGACGTCTCGAAGCGCGGCACAAGTTGCAGGCCGGCGTCGGCGTTGTGCCGTGCAATCAGGCGCGCGCCGTAGGCATCGGCGCTGTAGCGCAGGTAGGGCACGCTGCCCGCACGCGGGTCGAAACGCGGCGCGCCGGCGGCGTCCGGCACCGACACCAAGAGGAAATGGCCGTCACCCAACGCAAGGTTACGGTAAGGCGGCGCCATCAACGCCAAAAGCTCGAAGCCGAGCAAAAAATCGATGCGCCCTTCGAGCAGCGCCTCGGCTGCCTCGTCGACCCGCATCACCTCGACCGCCGTTCGGCAACCGTCCGCCCCCGCCTGCAACAGGTCGAGCAGCAGGCGCGACGCCAGCGCGTGCGGTGCGGCGACGCGGATGGGCGTGGCAAGCGCGCCCTCTTCGCCGCGGATCCGCTCGAGCCCGTCGTCCAGTTGCGCAAGCAGGCCGCGCGCGAGCGCGTGAAACTGGCAGCCGGCGTCGGTCAGCGTCACCGGCGTGGTGCCGCGTTCGATCAGCGGCGCGCCGACCGCCGCCTCGAGCGCCTGGATGCGCCGGCCGAACGCGGGTTGGGTGACATGCCGGCGCGCCGCCGCGCGCGAGAAATGCCGCTCTTCGGCGAGCGCGACAAAGTCGAGCAGCCACTTGGTGTCCACCGCTTAGCCCTCGGGCGCGCCGTCGGGGTCCAGGCTCTCCGGCAGCAGGTGTGCGGGCAACTGGCGGCTCGCCTTGACGCCCATCAGGCGCAGGTTCTCGGCGCGCGACATCAGGTTGCCGCGGCCATCCTTCAACTGGCGCATCGCCTGCGCGTGGCTGTCGCGCGCGGTGTCGAGCTGGCGGCCGACCTTCTCCAGCGTCTCGGCGAAGCCGGCGAACTTGTCGTACAACAGGCCGCCCTGGCGCGCGATCTCCTGCGCGTTGCGGTTCTGGTGCTCGTAGCGCCAGATGCTCTCAACGGTGCGCAAGGTGGCCAGCAGCGTCGACGGGCCGACAATCATGATGCGCCGCTCGAAGGCCTCGCTAAACAGCGACATGTCGTGCTGCACGGCCAACAGGTAGGCGGGCTCGACCGGCACGAACATGAACACGAAGTCCAGCGTCTTGAGCTGGTAGAGGTCCTGGTAGCGCTTCTCCGACAGCGTGCGGATATGGGTGCGCAAGGCGCCGATATGCGCGGCGAGCTCGCGCGCGCGCTCGGCCTCGTCGCTCGCTGCCGTGTAGCGCACGTAAGCGTTCAGCGACACCTTGGCGTCGACCACCAGCTGCTTGCCCTCGGGCAGGTCGATCACCACGTCCGGCTGGTAACGCTTGACGCCCTCGCCGGTGTCGACGGTGTCGGCCACCTGCACGCGGTACTCGCGGTCGCGCGTGAGGCCCGACGCCTCGAGCACCTTCTCCAGCACCATCTCGCCCCAGGTGCCCTGCGCCTTGTTGTTGGCGCCGGTCAGCGCGCGGGTGAGCGCCAGCGCGTCCTCGCCCAGACGCGCGTTCATCGCGGTCAGCCGCTTGAGCTCGTTCTCCAGCGTCAGCCGCTCCTTGCTGTCCTTGTCGTAGGTGTCCTGCACCAGACGGCCGAATTCGCCGAGCCGCTCGGAGAGCGGGCCCAGCAGCAGGCCGACCTGCTCGCGGTTGTGCTCGGTGAAGCGCTGCGTCTTCTCTTCCAGGATTTCGCCGGCCAACGCGCGGAACTGGTCGGAAAGTTCGGCGCGCGCCGACGCGAGCATCGCGAGCTTCTCCTCGTGGTGTGCCGCCTGCGCCACGAGCTGGCTGTCCAGGCTGGCGGCACGGCTGCGCTCGGCACTCAACTCGGCTTCAAGCTGCGCGAGCCGCGCCTCCAGCTCGGGCACCCGCGCGGCGCGCGCGCCGTAGGCGCCGAGTTTCTGCTGCGCGTCGGCAAGCAGCGCGCGCATTTCGTCGCAGCGCCGCTCCTGGGCGGCCGCCCGCTCGCGCGCCTCGGCCAACTGGCCGGTTAGCGCATCGAGCCGCCCCTCGAGCGCGGCCACCGCCAGCCGCCCCTCGTCCTGCCCCTGGCGGAAGGCCTGCGCGGCGCGGCCGCGCAACCACAACACCGCCGCGCCGCCGCCGGCAAGCACACCGCCGACCAGCGCGATCAGCCACTCCATATTTGCCCCTTACAGCACATGGTCGATATACACCTGCAATTCCTTGCGGCCCTGCCATTCGTTGGCGGCCAGGTGGTAGACCGCGTCCACCGTCTCCGGCAGCCATTCGCCGCGGTTGAAGAACATGCCGTCGAATTCGGCGTCGCCCTGCATCAGCCTGAGCTTCAGGTGCTTGCCGCCGACCACCCGCTGGCTGACCACGTAAAAGCGCCCCTGGAAGGTCGGTGCCGGGAAACCCTGCCCCCACACCATCGCGCCCAGTTGCTCGGCAAAGGAAAGCACCATGCAGTCGGCCGGCAACGCGCCGTCGGTCTCGATCAGCCGCTCGAGGGTGTCGGGCGTCAGCAGTTCTCGGCCGACCGCCTCGAAGGCGCGGCAGAAGTCGTCGAAGGCGTCGGCGTTAATGGTGAGCCCGGCCGCCATCGCGTGGCCGCCGAACTTGACGATGACCCCGGGGTGGCGCTTGGCGACCAGGTCGAGCGCGTCGCGCAAGTGAAAGCCCGCGATCGAGCGGCCGGAACCCTTGATTTGCCCGTCGTCGCCCGGCGCGAACACGATGGTCGGCCGGTGAAAACGCTCCTTCAGCCGCGAGGCGACGATGCCGACCACGCCCTGGTGCCAGTCGTCGTGGAACAGCGCGAGCGTGTAGCGCCCCTCGGCGTCGACCAGCGCCAAATCGGCCAGCGCCTCCTCCTGCATGCCCGCCTCGATATTGCGCCGCTCGCGGTTGAGGCGGTCAAGCTCGCTCGCCAGCGTCGTGGCGGTTTCCTCGTCGCGGGACAACAGGCAGGCGATGCCGAGGCTCATGTCGTCCAGCCGCCCGGCGGCGTTCAGGCGCGGCCCCAGCGTGAAACCCAGGTCAAAGGTGTTGGCCTTCTTCGCGTCGCGCGCGGCGACGCGGAACAAGGCGGCGACCCCGGGCGACATCCTGCCCGCACGCATGCGGCGCAGGCCGTGCTCAACCAGGATGCGGTTGTTGCGGTCAAGCTTCACCACGTCGGCGACGGTGCCCAGCGCGACCAGGTCCAAGAGTTCGGCAAGGTTCGGTCCCTTGCCGTCGGCAAACGCGCCCGTCTCGCGCATGTGCGCACGCAACGCCAGCAGCACGTAGAACATCACGCCGACGCCAGCCAGGTTCTTCGACGGGAACGGGCAGTCGCCCTGGTTGGGGTTGACGATCAGCGCGTCGGGCAGGCTGTCGCCCGGCAGGTGATGGTCGGTGACCAGCACTTCGATGCCGCGTGCGCGCGCTGCCTTCACGCCGTCGACACTGGCGATGCCGTTGTCGACGGTGACGATCACGTCGGGCGCGAGGCTGGCGGCCAGTTCGACGATCTGCGGCGACAGGCCGTAGCCGTACTCGAAACGGTTGGGGACGATGTAGTCGACCACCGCGCCCATGCGCGAGAGACCCTCCACCGCCAGCGCGCACGCGGTCGCACCGTCCGCGTCGTAGTCGGCGACGACCAACAGCTTCTCGCGCCGCGCGATCGCGTCGGCAAGGCGCGCAGCCATCGCGCGGATATTTTTCAGCGACTCCCACGGCAACAGGCCGGCGAGCGGGTAGTCGACGTCGGAAGCATCGGTGACACCGCGCGCGGCGAACACCCGCGCAAGCAAGGGGTGCACACCCTGCTCGGCAAGCGCGTGCGTCGCCGCGGCCGGCGCTTCACGGGTACGGATCAAGGACATGACGCACCCCCTGTTTCGCCGACCACCGAGGCGAGCGGCCGCGCCTTGCGCCAGAAGCGCCAGCGGTCGGCCGCGCACACGGTCAGCGAGAAACCCGACTCGCCGTCGCACACAATTTCAAGCTCGGTGATCCGCCCGGCCTTCAGGGCGGCCAGCAAGGGCGCAAACCAGCCGCGCTCGAGTTCGGCGAGCGCCTCGCGGTAGCCCCACGCGTCGCGGTAGCGGGCGGGCGCGAGCAAGCGGTCGAGCCACACCAGCGCGTCCTGCCCGCCCTGCAGTACGGCGTCCGCCTCCCACGGCAAGGGCTGCACCGCCTTGGCGCAGCGCGCGAGCCACGCGTCGTCGCAATAAACCGCCCTTTCGGGCGCAGCGGCCGCTTCGGGCGCACCGCCGCCCCACAGCCACACGCTGTTGACGGTCGGCTCGCCGCGCGCCTCGCGCGCGTCGTTGACCGGATGCGTATAGAGCAGCATCTGCATCTCGCCCATGAGCTTGCTCCAACGCAGGCCTTCCGCACCGGCAGGCAACAGGCGGTTGACGTCTTCGCCCAGCGCGTCGCACAGGGCGGTGAAGCGCGCGTCGGGCAAGGCCAGCACCCTAAGCAGCCAACGCCCGGGTTCGGGCGCGTAAAATTTGAGCCCGTCCTCGCCGAACAGCTCGTTCAGCGTGGCGATCAGGCTGGCCGCCTCGGCCTGCGACAGTTTCATGATGCCCACGTCGGCAAGTTCGGCGCGGTCACGGTTCACGCGCAGGTGCACGGGGTCGGCCAGCAGCCAGTCACCGCCCGCCGCTTCAAGGCCGGCTTCGGCCGCCAGCGCGCGGGCGGGCGCTAGTGCGGCAGCGCCGAACAGGCCGGACTGCAGGGCGGACAAGGCGGCGGGCGCCGGGCAGAGCACGCCTCGGCCAAGCAGGTAAGAGAGCGCGGGTAGCGGCAAGCCGGCGAGCACTTCCTTCGCGTCGTGGCCGTCCGGCCAGATCAGGCCGGGCAGGGCCAGCGTCAACTTCATCGGTTTCAATCCGGGTGAAAATGGGGGATCAGCGCGCAAAACAAAATTCAAGGCGCGGAACCTCGGCGCACCAAATTAGTCTTGCCATCTGCATCGCTGGCGCACGCGCACCATCCCCTTGTTTTGAGTGGGATTTTATCTTTTAGCGCCGACACTTTTTTGATAGCATCGGCTTTTCGAATTTTGCCCGTTGCCGCGACAAGCCGGCGGCGGAGCCAGAGCCCCCGAGGGCACAGGACAGGCAGGACATGGATTATCGCAAACTGCAGGCCATCCCGCAAAAGATGGCCGGCTTCATCGCCAACCACAAATTCGCCTGGCTGGGCGTCGTCGCCGCGTTGCCGCTGTTTGGCGTGGTGACCACCGTCGCCGTCGCCGCAGACGAGAAAAACGCGGCCGAACAGCCGCTGCCGACCGTGCAGCAAGTCAGCGAACGCCTCGCGCTGCCCGCCTTCACGAGCACCGCGCCGGACACCACCCGCTACTGGCGCGAGGCGCAGATCCAGCGCGGCGAGACGCTGGGCCACCTGCTCAACCGCCTCGGCATCGGCGACGCCGACGCCCGGCGCTTTTTGTATTCGGGCAGCGTGCCCGCCGACGTGCTCAAGCTGCGGGCCGGTTCGACGCTGTCGGTGCAGACTAACGACAAGGGCGAACTCTTCACCCTGCGCTTTTTGAACGACGACGAGAACGGCGAACAGATTCTGGTGGTGCTGGAGAACCGCGGCGGCACCTGGCAGGCCAGCACCGACCCGCTGCCGACCGAGACCATCGCCACGGTGCGCTCGGTCGAGATCAAGGGCAGCGCCTACGGCGCGCTCGCGCAGGCCGGCGTTCCCTCCGAAGTGCGCGCGCAGCTCTCGGACATTTTCTCGGACAGCTTCGACTTCAAGTCGCTCAAACGCGGCGACCGCATCAACCTCGTGTACCAGACCATGTACTACGAAGGGATGCCGATCAGCACCGGCAACATCGACGCGGTCGAGATCGTGAAGGGCGGCGAGCGCCACAGCGCGTTCTACCATGCCTTCGACAGCGAGACCGGCGCCTATTTCGACGAAAACGGCAAGGCGCTGAAAAAGGGCTTCTCGCTGCAGGCGGTCAAGGGGGCGCGGGTCAGCTCGGGCTACGGCTTCCGCTTTCACCCCATCCTCAAGCGCATGCGCATGCACAAGGGTATCGACTACGCCGCGCCGACCGGCACGCCGATCTACGCGCCGGCCGACGGCCGTGTCGCCTCCGCCAGCCGCGACAGCGGCTACGGCAACGTGGTGCGCCTCGCGCACAGCAAGGGCATCACCACGCTGTACGCACACATGAGCCGCTTCGCGCCGGGCATGAAGGCCGGCAAGACGGTGAAGGCCGGCGATCTGATCGGCTACGTGGGCAGCACCGGCCGCTCGACCGGCCCGCACCTGCATATGGAAGTGCGCGTCGGCGGCGACACGGTCAACCCGGTCACCGTCGCGATGCCGGCCCGCGAACTGACCCGTGCCGAGAAAAGCACGTTTGCGGCCAACCAGAAGTCGCTGGAGACCCGCCTCGCGCTGTTGCGTGCGCTGCCGGTCAACGTCGCCCAGCTCGACTAGGCAAACAGGGGCGAGCTATGGCCGAACGCTATATCGGGCTGATGTCCGGCACCAGCCTCGACGGCGTCGACGCGGTGCTGGTGCGTTTTGACGAGGCCGGCACGCTGGCCGTCGAGGCCGACGCCTTCGTGCCGTTTGCCGACGCGCTGCGCGACGCGGTGCTCGCGCTGCAGCCTGTCGGCGGCAACGAACTCGCGCGCGCGGCCATGCTCGCCAACACCCTCTCCCGCCATTACGCTGAGGCCGTCGCCGCGGTACTCGATCGCGCCGGCGTGCCTTCCAGCGCCGTCACCGCCGTCGGCTGCCACGGCCAGACCGTTCGCCACGCGCCGCAGGACGGCTACACCTTGCAGATCGTCAACGGCGCACTGCTCGCCGAACGCTGCGGCATCGACGTCGGCTGCGACTTTCGCTCGCGCGACATCGCCGCCGGCGGCCAGGGCGCGCCGCTGGTACCGGCCTTCCACCACGAATGCTTCGCGCACCCGTCCGTCGCGCGCGCCATCGTCAATATCGGCGGCATCGCCAACCTGACACGGCTCACCCCCGGACAAACGGTGACCGGTTTTGACAGCGGCCCGGGCAATATGCTGATGGATGCGTGGTGCCGGCGCCACACCGGCCGCCCCTACGACGCGAACGGCGCGTGGGCGGCCAGCGGCAGCGTCGACGCGGCGCTCTTCGCGCGTTTCGCGGCCGAGCCCTACTTCGCCGCACCGCTGCCCAAGAGCACCGGTCGCGACCTGTTCGACCTCGCCTGGCTGGACGCGCACCTCGCGCACCACCCGCATGCCGCACCCGCCGACGTGCAGGCGACGCTGCTCGAATTGACCGCCACCTCCATCGCCGACGCGGTGCGCCAGCACGCACCGGCCACCCGCGAGCTCTACCTGTGCGGCGGCGGCGCGCTGAACGGGGCGCTGGTGCGCCGCCTGGCCACGCTCCTGCCCGAAGCCACCGTCGGCGACACCGCCCTGCTCGGGCTGCCCGTGCACCAGGTCGAGGCCGCCGCGTTCGCCTGGCTCGCCAGACGCCTGGTCCACCGCCTGTCCGGCAACCTGCCGGCGGTCACCGGCGCTGCCGGAAACCGCGTGCTGGGCGCCCTCTACCCGCGCTGACGCGTCGCAACACGGCACAAGCCGTTATAATCGGGCGCAACCACCGGACATGAACAAGTGACATGCGTCTATTCAAACGCAAAGCAGCCGTAAAAAACTCGAAAACTCCCCTGTCCCCGCACCTCGCCAGCCTGCTGCGCGAGGCGTGGTGGCTGTTGATGGCCGCCAGCGCCGTCTACCTGGTGATCAGCCTCGCCAGCTATTCGATCACCGATCCGTCCTGGTCGCACAGCGTAGACGGGGGCACGATCACCAATTACGGCGGCAGCTTCGGCGCCTGGCTCTCCGACATCCTGCTCTACCTGTGGGGCTACTCGGCGTGGTGGCTGATCGTGCTGTGCCTGGCCGGCATCGCGCTGGGCTACCGCAAGCTTGGCCAGGGCGCCGACGAAGCGCCGCCGCCGTGGCCGACGCTGGCCGGCTTCGCCTGCCTGATGGTCGGCAGCGCCGGCATCGAATCCATGCTGCTCTCGGGCAAGGCCCTGTCGCTGCCGCTGGCTGCCGGCGGACTGTTCGGCGAGAGCGTCGCCAATCTGCTGACCCATGCCTTCGGCTCCACCGGCGCGGGGCTGTTGCTGATCGTCACCTTCGCCTCCGGCGTCTCCCTGTGGACGGGCCTGTCCTGGCTCGAGCTCTCCGAGCGGGTCGGCGGCGCGCTCGAGGACTTTGTCCTGCGCCTCTACCAGCGCTACCAGGCGCGGGAAGACCGCAAGGTCGGCGCCATGGTCAAGGAAAAGCGCGAAAGCAAGGTTCAGGAAGAAAAGCAGAAACTGGCCGACAAGCCGCCGGTGCGCATCGAGCCGCCGGTGCTCGACATCCCGCAGGCACCCGCGCTCGCCAAGCCGGTGCAGGCGTCGCTATTCTCCGACGGCGAGCACACCGAGTTGCCCGCGCTCACCCTGCTGGAAGCGCCCAAGGCGCAGCAGGACCCGGTGTCGCCGGATACGGTCGAATTCAATTCGCGCCTGATCGAACGCAAGCTGGCCGACTTCGGCGTCGAGGTGAAGGTGGTCGCCGCCTACCCGGGCCCGGTGATCACCCGCTACGAGATCGAGCCGGCGGTCGGCGTCAAGGGCGCGCAGATCGTCAACCTGATGAAGGACCTGGCACGCGCGCTGTCGCTGGTGTCGATCCGCGTGGTCGAGACCATCCCCGGCAAGACCCACATGGGCCTTGAGCTGCCCAACCCCAAGCGGCAGATCGTCCGCCTCTCCGAGATCGTTGGCTCCGGGCTCTACCAGAACAACGCGTCCAAGCTCACCATGGCGATGGGCAAGGACATCGCCGGCCAGCCGGTGATCGCGGATCTCGCCAAGATGCCGCACATGCTGGTGGCCGGCACCACCGGCTCGGGCAAGTCGGTCGCGATCAACGCGATGATCCTGTCCATCCTCTACAAGGCGACCCCCAAGGAAGTGCGCCTGATCATGGTCGACCCGAAGATGCTGGAACTGTCGATCTACGAGGACATCCCGCACCTGTTGGCGCCGGTGGTCACCGACATGAAGCACGCGGCCAACGCGCTGAACTGGTGCGTGGCCGAGATGGAGAAGCGCTACCGGCTGATGTCCAAGCTGGGCGTGCGCAACCTCGCCGGTTACAACCAGAAGATCCGCGAGGCCGAAAAGGCCGGCGAGAAGATCCCCAACCCGTTCAGCCTGACCCCGGAGACGCCGGAGCCGCTGGACACCCTGCCCTTGATCGTGGTGGTGATCGACGAGCTGGCCGACCTGATGATGGTCGCCGGCAAGAAGATCGAGGAGCTGATCGCCCGCCTCGCGCAGAAGGCGCGCGCGGCCGGCATCCACCTGATCCTGGCCACCCAGCGTCCGTCGGTCGACGTGATTACCGGCCTCATCAAGGCCAACATCCCGACCCGCGTCGCCTTCCAGGTGTCGAGCAAGATCGACAGCCGCACCATCCTCGACCAGATGGGCGCCGAGGCGCTGCTGGGCATGGGCGACATGCTGTTCCTGCCGCCGGGCACCGGCTATCCCAACCGCGTGCACGGCGCGTTCGTCGCCGACGACGAGGTGCACCATGTGGTCGAGTACCTGAAATCCACCGGCGCGCCCGACTACGTCGAGGGCATCCTCACCGGCGGTTGCGACGGCGAAACGGGGGACGCGGCCGGTGGCGCGGCGCCGGACGGCGAAGCGGACGCGCTGTACGACGAGGCGGTCGCCATCGTGATGAAGACGCGCAAGGCGTCGATCTCTTCGGTGCAGCGCCATTTGCGCATCGGCTATAACCGCGCGGCGCGGCTGATCGAGCAGATGGAAGCGGCCGGCATCGTCTCTCCGATGGAGACCAACGGCAACCGCACCGTGCTGGTGCCCGCCCGCGAAGAAATGTGAAACCGCCCGGCGCGTGCCGGGCCCGACCAAGAAAAACAGACGCCATGCCCGACTTCCTGCCAGAGCCAGAATTCCGCCACGACTACACGCCCAAAACCGGCGTATTGCTGATCAATCTGGGGACCCCCGAGGCGCCGACCGCCAAGGCGCTGCGCCCCTACCTGAAGGAATTCCTGTCGGACAGGCGCGTCGTCGAGATCCCGCGCCTTGTGTGGTGGCCCATCCTCAACGGCGTGATCCTCACCCTGCGGCCCAAGAAATCCGCCGCCAAGTACGCGTCGGTGTGGACCGCCGAAGGCTCGCCGCTTTTCGTACATACGCAGCGCCAGGCAAAACTGCTCAAAGGCTGGCTGGGCGAGCAGGGGCTGCCGGGCATGGTGGTCGACTTCGCGATGCGCTACGGAAACCCGTCGGTGGCGGACACCCTCGCGCGCATGCGTGCTCAGGGCGTCGAGCGGCTGGTGGTGATCCCGCTTTACCCGCAGTACGCCGCCTCTTCCAGCGGCACCGCGCTTGACGCGGTGTTCCGGGCACTCATGAAGCAGCGCAACATGCCCGAAGTACGCACGGTGCGCCACTTCCACGACGATGCCGGCTACATCGGCGCGCTGGCCGAACGCATCCGCGCGCACTGGGCCACCCACGGGCGCGCGCAAAAGCTGGTGCTGAGTTTCCACGGCGTGCCGCGCCGCACGCTGGATCTTGGCGACCCTTACCACTGCGAATGCCTGAAGACAGGCCGCCTGCTCGCCCAAACGCTGGATCTTGCCAAGGACGACTATATCGTCACCTTCCAGAGCCGCTTCGGGCGTGCCGAATGGCTGCAGCCCTACACCGAGCCGACCCTGGAGAAACTCGCCCGTGAGGGCGTCTCGAGCGTCGACATCGCGTGTCCGGGCTTTGTCGCCGACTGCCTGGAGACGCTTGAGGAAATTGCGATGGAAGGCAAGCAGGCGTACATGGCCGCGGGCGGGCGCGACTACCGCTACATCGAGTGCCTGAACGAAAGCAGCGACTGGATCGCCGCGCTCGGGCGGATCACGGTCGCCACACTCGGCGACTGGACTCAAAACGCCAAGGTTAAAGCGGATAATCGATTGGAAATTGCCAAATCAGCCGGTGCTACGCAATAAAATTTTTATTTGTTTTGAAAGCCATGGCGCGCCATAAACCCGATTGACATACCGACGGGCAGATAACATAAACTGTGTTCATGCCGGCGACATCGCCGGTCAACCCAACAAGGACAACCAGGGGAAACACAGGGATGAAAAACATTGCCCGTCTGAGCATCATCGCCGCCGCCGTCATGACCCTCGCCGCCTGCGGCAAGGAAGAAGCCAAGACCGGCGACGCATCGGCACCGGCCGCGGCCGGCGAGAAAGTCGTCAAGATCGGCCAGGTCTCGCCGATGACCGGCCCGATCGCCCACCTCGGCAAGGACAACGAAGCCGGCGCCATCCTCGCCATCGAGGAGCTGAACGCGCAGGGCACCGAAATCGGCGGCGAAAAGGTCAAGTTCGAACTCGTTTCCGAAGACGACCAGGCGGACCCGAAAATCGGCACCCAGGTCGCACAGCGTCTGGTTGACGCCGGCGTGGTCGGCGTGGTCGGCCACCTGAACTCCGGCACCACCATCCCGGCGTCCAAGATCTACTCCGACGCGGGCATCCCGCAGATCTCGCCGTCGGCGACCAACCCTGACTACACCAAGCAGGGCTTCAAGACCACCTTCCGCGTGATCGCCAACGACATCCAGCAGGGCAAGGCGCTGGGCGAATTCGCGGTCGACAACCTGAAGGCGAAGAAAGTCGCGATCATCGACGACCGCACCGCCTACGGCCAGGGTCTGGCCGACCAGTTCGAAGGCGCGGTCAAGGCCAAGGGCGCGCAGGTCGTCAAGCGCGAGTTCACCACCAACAACGCGACCGACTTCAACGCGATCCTGACCTCGATCAAGGCGACCAACCCGGACGTGATCTTCTACGGCGGCATGGACGCGCAGGCAGGCCCCTTGGCCAAGCAGATGCAGCGCCTGGGCATCAAGGCCAAGCTGATGGGCGGCGACGGCTGGCAGACTCCGGAATTCATCAAGCTCGCCGGCGAGTCTAGCGAAGGCCAGCTGGCCGCGAGCCCGGGCCAGCCGAAGGAAAAACTGCCGGGCTTCGCGAGCTTCAACGACAAGTTCAAGAAGCGCTTCAACGGCCAGGAAATCCAGATCTACGCGCCGTACGAGTACGACGCGGTGATGATCCTGGTCGACGCGATGAAGCGCGCGGGCTCGACCGAACCGGCCAAGTACCTGCCGGAAGTCGGCAAGACCAACCACGATGGCGTGACCGGCAACCTGCAGTTTGACGAGGTGGGCGACATCAAGAACGGTTCGGTCACCGTCTACCAGGTCAAGAACGGCAAGTGGGAAGTGCTGACCACCGTCGGCGGTGCCGCCGCCCCGGCCGCAGCGGCTTCCGCGCCGGCCGCCAGCGCCGCCCAGTAAACCTGCTGCGTTTCGCAAAGCCGCCCTTCCCGGGCGGCTTTTCTGTTTTTACGGCGCGCGGCTGGCGCGCCAGGATTCGAAATCGGCGGCAGCCATGGGGTGCGCGAAAGCGTAGCCTTGCATCAGCATCGGGCCCAATGTCGCCAGGTGCTGGGCGTGGCGCTCGGTTTCCACGCCCTCGGCGACCAGCTCTGCGCCGAAGGCGCTGACCAAGGCATGCACGCTCTCAACAATCACCCGCGCACCCTCGTCGTCGAACATCGATTGCACGAAAGTGCGCTCAAGCTTGACGCGGGTCACCGGCAGGCTGCGCAGATAGCCGAGCGACGCATACGCACTGCCGAAGTCATCGATCGCGACCCCTACGCCAAGGGCGCGACATTCGCTGACCACCTTTCGCGCGTGCGCAAGGTCGGTCAGCGCGACGCCCTCCAGGATCTCGAGCGTCAGGTGCGGCGCGCCGGAAAGACCATGCCCCTCCAGCATGGAGGCTAGCGTATCGACAAACCCGGGCGACTGCAGCGTCTGCGCATGCAGGTTGACAGACACGTCGACCCCACGCCCGGCCTTCAGCCAGCAGACGATTTGTGAAAGCGCCTGCGCGAGCACGTAAAGGTCGAGTTCGCACTCAATGCCATCGGCGGCGAATGTGGCGAGCACGTCCGCAGGCGGCAGGTAGATGCCGTCTGGCCGCCGTCTGCGCAGCAAGGCCTCCGCGCCGGCGAGCGAGCCGTCCGCATGGACGATGGGCTGGTAGAACAGGATGAGCGACCCATCCTTGAGCATGTCTCGCGACGGACAGTGCGAAGGCGCTGCGCGAGTTCCAGCCTTACCGTACACGACCAGGCGGTTGCCTCCAGCGTGCTTGGCCGCATGCATCGCCTCCATGGCATGCCTGACCAGGTGTGCCGCAGGTTGTTGTCCGGCGAACGAAGCCGGCAGGCGGGCCTCGCCGATGCTCGCGAACAAGGGTGTGGTCAGCGTGGCAAGCAATTCGGGGATGGCCGTCGCGAGGCGCGCCCCTTCGCTGGCGTTTGCGAGCAATGCAAATTCGTCGTCGCCCAGCCGCGCGGCGACCCCGCCCTCGCCCGCCAGCATGGCCAATCCGTCGGCCAGCTCACAGATCAATGCATCCGTGCCAAGTGCCCCGAGCCGGGCTGCCAGTTTGCCGAAGCCATCGAGGTCGATGCAGAAAAGCAGCAAACCGTCACGGCTGTCGAGGCTCAGCCGGCTCAGCTCCGCCCCAAGCCGCTCGCGATTGGCAAGTCCGGTCAACGCGTCGTAATGGACGAGACGCGCAAGCTTCTCCTGCATGCGCAAGCGCTCGCTGATCTCTTCCTTGATGCCCAGGTAGCGGACGATCAGGCCCGTCTCGTCGCGTACCGGCAGGATCCGCGCGTCCTCCCAGTACGCCTCGCCGTTTTTCTTCCGGTTAAGGAAGGTGCCGCGCCAGGGCTCCCCCCGGCTCAGCTGTCGCCACATCTGGCGATAGGTTTCGTCGTCCGTGTGGCCGGTCTTCAGCACCCGCGGGTTACGGCCGATCAATTCGTCCGCCCGGTAACCGGTCAACGCACAAAAACGCGGGTTGGCGTAGACGATATTCGCTTCAACATCGGTGACGACAATGCTCTCGGGAGAGTTTTCAAGCAGCAACGGCAACACGAGGTCACTGCGGACCCCTTGATCCAGGGCCTGTGTCAGGACAGGGAGAGAGTTCATTGGCTCAAAGGCTTTTGCGGGGTTAGGCAATTCCTAACAATTGTCCATGAAATTACTCTCTTTTTATAGAGCCGGGCAATATTAACTGCTCTTTATAAACCAACAATGCAATTGACCTGATTGCCACAGTGCGATAAATATAACGCCATGTCATTAATCGATTGCATCCAATCGATTAAAGCCGGAACGGCAAGCCGCCGCGCCGAAGCATACAGTGCCACAAGCATTGAACGCTGCTGGACCCTAAAAAACGAAACCTCCATTTCATATCAAAGGGCACACCATGCAAGCATTCCGTTTCACCCTGGGCGCGCTGGCGCTCGCCACCCTCGCCGCCTGCGGCAAACAAGGCGCCGAATCCGCCGCCACCGACGCGTCGTCCGCCGCGGCCGACAATGTCCAGGTCGTCAAGATCGGCTCGGCCAACCCGCTGACCGGCCCGTTCGCACACTGGGGCCGCGACAGCGACAACGGCGTGGTCCTCGCCGTCGAGGAAGCCAACGCAGAAGGCGTGACGCTTGGCGGGCAGAAAATCAAGTTCGAGGTGGTCTCTGAAGATGACCAGGCCGACCCCAAGGTCGCCACCCAGGTCGCCCAGCGCTTTGTCGACGCGGGCGTCGCCGGCGTCGTCGGCCACCTGACCTCGGGCGCGACCATCCCCGCCTCGCGCATCTATTCGGACGCCGGCGTGCCGATGGTCGCCGCGTCGGTGACCAGCCCGAAGTTCACCCAGCAAGGCTACGCCAACACTTTCCGCATCATCGCCAACGACACCCAGCAGGGGAACGCCCTGGCCGCGCATGCGGTGGGCGCGCTCGGCGCGAAGAAGATCGCGGTGATCGACGACCGCAGCACCTACGGCCAGGGCCTGGCCGACGACTTCGCGCGCGCGGTCGAGGCGGCCGGCGGCAAGGTGGTCAAGCGCGAGTACACGACCAACAGCGCCAGCGACTTCATGGCCATCCTCACCTCGATCAAGGGCAGCCAGCCTGACCTGGTGTTCTACGGCGGCATGGACGCGCAGGCCGGTCCGATGGTCAAGCAGATGAAGAAAGTCGGCCTTGCCGTGCCGTACATGGGCGCGGACGGCGTGAACACCGCCGAATTCGTCAAGCTTGGCGGCGAGGCGGCCAACGGCAGCTACGCGTCGAGCGCCGGCGCGTCCAAGGAGAAAATGCCGGGTTACGCCACGTTCAGCGAGCGCTTCAAGAAGCGCTTCGGCGGCGACATCCAAGCGTACGCGCCGTACACCTACGACGCGACCCGCGTGCTGATCGACGCGATGAAGCGCGCGGACTCGGCCGAGCCGGCCAAGTACCTTGCCGAACTGCCCAAAACCAAGCTCGACGGCGTGACCGGCCCGATCGCCTTCGACGCCAAGGGCGACATCGTCGGCGGCACCGTCACCCTGTACCGGCTGGAGAACGGCGCCTGGAAGACGGTCGAAGCCCCTGCCGCGCAGGCGGCGTCCGCGGCCAAGTAAACCCGGCCATACCCCCGCTGCCCGAGCCCGGCCCGTGCCGGGCTTTTTCACGTACGCGCGGCCAGCCGCTCCAGTTGGGTGCGCAGAAGATGCGCGGTCTCCAGCGGGTGCTCGAACGGAAACAGATGGCTGCCGCGCTGGTGGACGACGTCCAGCCCGAAGTGACGCTGCATCCACGAGAGGTCGCCCTTGCGCAACACGTCGGAGTCAGCGCCGGCGACAAACACGCCGGGGACCTTGAGCCGGCCGCTAAGGCGCGGATGGTTGTGCGGCAAGGTGCCGTAGATCGCATGTTCGATGGCGGGTCTGAACTTCAGGCGCCGCCCGCCCGCGCCGTTGTCGACTGTGCCGTGCCTCGCGTAGTCGGCAAGGCAGTCGGCGTCCCAGCGCGCGAACATCGGCTTTCTCGCGAAATAGTCGCGCACGCTGTCGACCCCCGCCCAGTTGTCGCGCCGGGTCAAGGTGTTCTTCCCCGGCGTCACCTTGTGGATGAAGCCCAGACGCTTGGCCAGCCAGATGCCGCGCGAGCGCAGCGGACCCATCAGGGGTGAGTCGAGGATCGCGATGCCGCGAAAGAGGTCGGGCCGCTCGATCGCCGCGTAGAACACCATGAAGCCGCCCAGCGAGTGCCCGACGCCCCACACCGGTTCGCGGTAGTTAGTCTCGATATGCGCGATCGTCTCGCGCACCAGGTGCGGCCAGCAATCGGAGACCGGGAACGCCGGGTTGTGGCCGATGGCGTCAATGAAACCCACCTCGTAGTGCGTGGCGAGATCGGCGAGCAGTTTGCGGTACACGCTCGCCGGGAAACTATTGGCGTGCGCGAAATGTAGCGGCGGCCGCGATAAGGGCGTGCTGTGCGACATGTGTTCGTCCTCGAGTTGGTCTTGTTTTTGCTTTTATGTCATACGCCCCGCAATGATATCAATTGTTTGTCATTGCAATGGCGTGTCGTTACAATCCGCCCACTGCAGCTCCGGAGCACCCGATCAAGCGCATGCCGCACTTCCTTCGCCAGCTGGGCATCCGTGCCCGCGTCGTCCTCATGACCGCACTGCTTGCAGTGCTCACGCTGGCCATCGCCGCGGCGGTCGGGCTGTTCGCGATGGACCGCGTGCAGACACGGCTGGCCGAATCCTTCGCGCGCGAGCACGCGGCACTCAACCGCGAGAAACTGCTCGCGCCGATCAGCCGGGAGCTCGCACTCGCACGCAAGCTGGCCGACGCCGAACTGACCCGCAGTTTCATGCGAGACGAAGATGACCCGGACAACCGCCGGATCTTCTTTGCCGAGGCGGAATCCTACCGCCAGCTGTTCACCGACCAGTCCTATTTCGTCGTGCCGGCTGCCTCCGGCTACTACTACTACAACGACAACAAGCTGCCGTTCAGCGACGCCGCGCGCTACGCCCTGCAGGCGGGCAAGGCGGACGACCGCTGGTTCTACACCACCTTGCACGGCAAGAAGGCTTACCGCGTCAATATCGACGTCAACCAAGAAATGCAGCGCAGCATGCTGTGGTTCAACGTGCAGGTGCGCGACGGCGGCCAGGGCCTTGGCGTGATCGGCACCGGCCTGTCGCTGCAACCCTTTGTCGACCAGTACGTGCACGGCAGCCGCCCCGGGGTGGGCGGCATGCTGCTCGACCGCGCCGGGGTGATCCGCGCGCACCAGGACGTCGCCAACATCGCATTCGGCACGGCAGCGCCGGCCTCCGACGCCCAGCGCCTCGCAGGGCTGCTGGCAGACACCGCCGCACGGGACGCGCTGGCCTCGGCGCTCGCGTCAGCGGCGGCGGACGGCAAGGTCAAGACCCTGGTCGGCCGGCTGGACGGGCGCGAGCAGGTGATCGCCGTGGCCTACCTGCCCCTGCTTGACTGGTTCAACGTGACCACGGTCGATCCGCAGCGGGTCGCCGCAGGCGACGCCTCGCTGCTGTGGGGCGCCTTCGCCGCGGTTGGCGTGCTGCTGTTGCTGAGCCTGCTCTTGCTGACCATCAGCCTCGACCACCAGTTGCTCAGGCCCCTGACCCGGCTGACCGCCGCCGTGCGCAGGATGGCTGCCGGCGACTACGCGACCCGGGTGCCGGTTCACCGCAGCGACGAGGTCGGCCAGCTCGCCGACGCCTGCCGCCAGCTCTCGGCGACCATCGAGACGCACACCCACGAGCTCGAGGACAAGGTCGCCGAGCGCACACAGGCGCTGGGCGACGCCCACCGCACGCTCAGCGAGACCCACCGCAAGGTGTCCGACAGCATCCGCTACGCGAGCCTGATCCAGCAAGGCATCCTGCCGGATGCCGCGCTCGGCACGGCGCTCCCCGGCCGCCACCTGGTGCTTTGGCGCCCGCGCGACGTGGTCAGCGGCGACCTCTACCTGTTCACGCCGACCCGACAGGGTTTCCTGTTCGGCCTGGTCGATTGCGCCGGCCACGGCGTATCCGGCGCGCTGATGACCATGCTCGCGCACGCCGCGTTCAAGACCGCCCTGCTCGAGGCGCCGGATGACGACCCGGCCGCCCTGCTTCGCGCGATGGACGCCGCGGTGCGCGGCCGCTTCGCCGCGGACAACGCCCAGGTGAGCACCACGATGGACGCCGCGCTCTGCCATGTCTGCCACGCAAGCGGCAGCGCGACCTTCGCCGGTGCACATATGGACCTCTACTGCGCCGACGGCGAAGCCGTGCGCGTGCTCGGCGGCGACCGCCGCGCGCTGGGGGACAAGCGCCCCCCCGCGCCCGCCAACCAGACCCTCGCGCTGACCCCGACCCTCGCGCTTTACCTGACCAGCGACGGTCTGCTCGACCAGCGCGGGGGCGAGCCGCTGCGCGCGTTCGGCCGCGCCCGCTTCGAGGCCACGCTCGTATCGCTCGCCGGCCTGCCCTGGCCGGAACGCGCGGCCGCGCTCGCCGCCACGCTTGACGCTTACCAGACCCACAACGCCCAACTGGACGACATCGCCGTATTCGGTGTCGCGCCCTGCGCCCTGGAGACCGCATGAAACCACAGGACCTGCTCGCCCTCAGAGAAACCTTCGACCGCAACGCCATCCTGATGAGCTTCAACGGCCCTTTTTCGGCCACGCTGATCGAGGAGATCGGGCTCGCGCTCAGACGCCACCTCGAGGCACTGGAGGCGGCGCCTTCGTCCATCACCGACGTGTTCGCGATCTACATCGAGCTGACGCAGAACATCCGCCATTACACGTCGCGCAACGCGGTCCCCGACGTGCACACCGGCGCGACGCTGGTCATCTCGCACCGCGCCGACGGCCGCTACGAGGTGTGCGCGGGCAACGTGGTGCAGTACGCGGACGGCGAAGCCCTGCTCGCGCGCGTCGAGGCGCTAGCAGGCCTCGACAAGGCGGCGCTCAAGGCGGCCTACAAGGCGCAGTTGCGCGCGCCGATCGAACCTGACGCGGCCAGCGGCGCGGGGCTTGGCCTGATCGACATTGCCCGCCGCGCCAGCCAGCCGCCGGCGGCCTTCCTGCAGCGCATGGACCCGGCGCTGGGCTTTTTCAGCCTGCAGGTCGTCATCTGAATTTTGGAGGCAACAAAGTGAACGAACTGAACATTATCGCGACCAACTCGACCCCGATGATCCGCACCGACGGTGCAAGCGGCACCCTGCAACTGGCCGGCGACTCCTACCCCGAACACGCGTTCGAATTCTTCGCGCCGCTGCTCGCGTGGGTCAAACAGCACCTGGCGCAGACCGACGCGCCGCTGCGCCTGGAGCTTGCGCTGCTCTACCTGAACACCAGCAGCGTACGCATCCTGATGGACATCCTCGACCAGGCCGAAGAGGCGTTCCAGGCCGGGCGCGACGTCAGCCTGACCTGGCGCTACGACAGCGACAACGAACGGGTCGCCGAGCTTGCGGAGGAGTTCCGCGAAGACTGCAGCTTCCCCTTCACCATCGAGGCTTGCGAAACCCGATGAGCGATCTTCTGGATACGCGCATCGCCGAGCTGCTGGCCGACCCCCAGTGGCACGGCCACCCGCTCCGCGACGCGCTTGCCGAGCTCTACCAGCGCTACGGCGAACACGCCCACGCGCTGGAGCGCCTCACCCGCATCGCCGACCGTTACCAGAACGCCGAGCGAGAGCGCGGGATGGGATACGCCGACCGCTACGAGCGCCAGTTGCGACAGCTCACCCGGCTTTTGCGCATTTCAGACCGCTACCAGAAGTCCTTGCAGGAGCTCAACGACGAATTGCGCGAACAGTCCGAGCGCGACGAGCTGACCGGCCTTTACAACCGGCGCTACATGTACGGCCGGATCGAAGCCGAGTTGCAGCGGCTCGCCCGCGGCGGCGAGCCCTTCTGCATCGCGCTGGGCGACGTCGACCACTTCAAGCGCATCAACGACGGCTGGGGGCACGGCGCGGGTGACGAAGCGCTGCGCCTGGTCGCCTGCACGCTGGAAGGACGGATCCGCGCGAGCGACCTGTGCGCGCGCTGGGGCGGCGAGGAGTTCCTGCTGCTGATGCCGCAGACAACGCTCACCGGCGCGCTGACGCTGGTCGAGTCCCTGCGCGAAGCGCTCAAGGTCCTGACGCCAGAACCGGACGGCACCTTGCCCCCGATGACGATGAGCTTCGGCGTCGCCCAGGCCCATGCAGGCCAGACGCTCACCCAGTTGCTGGCCGGCGCCGACCGCGCGATGTACGGCGCCAAGCGCGCCGGGCGCGACCGGGTCGCCGTCGACGCGTAGTTCAGGCTTGCCAGCGGGCTCGCGCCCCCCGACAATCCAGCCATGCCGAAAACATCCTGTGCCCTGACCCGCACCCGCCTGTTTGCCGCCTTTGCCGCCCTGCTCATCGCCCTGTTCGCCTGGCCGGTCCAGGCCATCGAACAGGACGACCTGCTGCCGCCCGAAAAGGCGTTCGCTCCCAGCCTTATCCGTGACGGCGACGCCCTCAGGCTTGGCTTCGAGATCGCGCCGGGCTACTACCTGTACCGCGAACGCATCAGCATCCGCCCGATCCCGGCCGGTGCCGTCACGGTCCCCGCGCTGCCCGCGGGCAAGGAAAAGGACGACCCCTTCTTCGGCCTGCAGCAAATCTATACCAGCGCCCTGTCCATCACGCTGCCGCTTTCGGCCGACGCCCCGGCAGACACCGCGCTCGAGGTGCGCTACCAGGGCTGCGCGGACATCGGCGTTTGCTACCCGCCGGTGACGCAGACACTGAAACCCGGCGACAACACCAAGAAGGGTGCACTCGCCGCGTGGCTTGGCGCGCCGGCTGCAGGCAGCCCGTCGGCCCGCCTCGGCGACGGCCCGCCACTGACCACCCTCGCGCTCTTCTTTGTCGCGGGCCTCGGCATGGCGCTGACCGCGTGCATGTACCCCCTACTTCCCATCGTCTCGGCACTGATCGCCGGCGAAGGCGCGGCCATCACCCGCCGACGCGGCTTCGCCCTGGCTTTTGCCTACGTGCAGGGGCTCGCGCTCACCTACACCGCCGTCGGCGTCGCCGCCGGCATGACCGGTGCCTTGCTGACCGTCTGGCTGCAGCAGCCTGTGGTCGTACTGACGGCCAGCGCCCTTCTGGTGCTGATGGCGCTGTCGATGTTCGATGTGTTCGCCCTGCAGTTGCCCAGCAGCTGGCAGTCGCGCATCGCCGAACGCTCCAACCGTGTCGGCGGCGGGCGCTTCGCGCGCGTCGCGCTGATGGGGGCGCTCTCCGCGCTGCTGGTCGGCCCCTGCGTCGCGCCGCCGCTCGCGCTCGCGCTCGGCTACATCGGCGCGACCGGGGATGCGCTGTTCGGCGGCGCGGCTCTTTACGCGATGGCGCTGGGCCTTGGCGCGCCCCTGTTGCTGCTGGGGCTGTTCGGCGGGCACGCGCTGCCGCGGGCCGGCGCGTGGATGAAGACGGTGAAGGCCGTGTTCGGCGTCGTGATGCTCGCGCTGGCCATCCGCATGGCCGCACCCTTCCTGATGCCGGCGCTGGTCATGCTCGCGTGGGCGGCGCTTGCGATCGGCTCGGCCGTCTTCCTGCGCGCCTTCGAGGCGCTGCCGGGCAACGCGGGCGCCGCGCGCAAGCTGGGCAAGGCGCTCGGCCTCGCGCTGTTTGTCGTCGGCACCGCGCAACTGGCCGGCGTGCTCGCCGGCGAGCGCGACCCAGCCAGGCCGCTGGCCTGGCTTGCCGCGCAGGCGTCCGCCGAGGGCAAGCGCCCACTCGATAGTTGGCACACCGTCACTGGCAGCGAAGAACTTGACCGCCAGCTCGCCGACGCGCGCGCAGCAAACCGCCCGGCGGTGATCGACTTTACCGCTCAGTGGTGTGTGAGTTGCAAGCAGATGGACGCCGAAACCTTCCCCGACCCCGCCGTGCGCGGCGCGCTCGCGCCTTACGCCGCGATCCGGGTCGACGTCACCGACAACACCCCCGAACAGCAGGCGCTGCTCAAGCGGTACGGGCTGTGGGGGCCACCCGGCCTGATCATCCTCGACGCAAACGGCCAGGAGCGCCAGCGCTACACCGGCTTTGTCGGCGCGGCCACGCTCGCCGCGGCGCTGAAGGCTTGACCCGGCGGCACGCGCCCGCGCGTGCCAGACTGAACGCATTCCATTGCCGCCAAAAATCATGCAAAACGAAACGCCTGCCATCAACGTGATGACCGTACTGCGCATCGGCGCGGTGCTACTCCTGATCGGCGCCTGCCTGAAAGTGGTATTGCCGTTCACCGGCGCGCTGATCTGGGCCGCCATCATCTCGATCTCGGTCTGGCCGTGGTACCTGCGCCTCGCGCACCTGCTGGGCCACCGGCGCAGGCTCGCCGCGCTGCTCATCTCGTCCTTGCTGATGCTGGCTATCGCCGGACCGATCAGCCTGATGGCGGTCAAGCTCGCACACGTGCTGCCCGACGCGCAGTCGCTGGAGACGCTCAGCCACGCGCCGCTGCCGCCACCGCCCGAGTGGCTCGCGCGCATCCCGCTTGCCGGCGACAAGCTGACCCAGTTCTGGCTGTCGGTACAGGGCGACTTGCCGGGCATGCTCGAGAAGCTCAGGCCAACCGTCAACAAGGTCGCGCTGTGGATCCTCGAACAAGGCGCCAGCGTCGGCTTCAGCCTGCTCGAGATCATCCTCGCCATCGTGCTGTCCGGCTTTTTGCTGACCAAGGGCGACGAATTGTGGGACGGCGCCAACCTGACCCTGAGCAAGCTGGGCGGCTCGCCCGCGGGGGACCTTGCCGAAGTGGTCGCCCGCACCGTGCGCAGCGTCTCCAACGGCGTGGTCGGCACCGCGCTCGCGCAGACCATCCTGTGCGTGATCGGCCTTCTGATCGCCGGCGTGCCGGGCGCCCTGGCGCTGGGGTTCCTGTGCTTCGTGTTTGCCGTCGCCCAGTTGCCGACTCTGCTGGTCTGGCTACCCGCCGCCGGCTGGGTGTTCTACAGCGGCGACAACACGTACGGCGTGTTCCTGCTCTTGTGGGGCTTCCTGCTCGTCAACACCGTCGACAATGTGTTGAGGCCCTTACTGATCAGCCAGGGCGCGCAGATGCCGCTGATCATGATCTTCATGGGTGTGATCGGCGGCCTGTTGGCGTGGGGCGTGATCGGCCTCTTCATCGGGCCGACCCTGCTCGCGGTCGCGCTGACGCTGTACCGCCACTGGCTGGGCGAGGCGGATCACCCCACCGGCTGAGCGCCTTCCCCAGCGCCGCAACACGCACCGGCCCGCCCTCGGCGGGCCTTTTTATTTTCCGCAACAGGTTTGGCGCCGCGGCACTGCAGAAATGCGACGTTTTTCTCTCGCCCATTATTGCGATTGACGTAAATCAATTTCTGTATTTATGCCAAGCATATGTTGAAGGTGAGCAGGGGATAAACCCCGTACGAGGAGAACGAAAATGTCAGCACACAAAACATGGCTCGCCCTTCTGGTTCCGCTCGCCTTGGCTGCTTGCGGTGGTGGTGGCGGTGGAGGCTCGTCTGGTGGCCCGCAAACTGCTGCGCTGACCGGCAAGTTCGTCGACGCCCCCGTCGAGGGGATCGCGTACCGCACCGAAACGCTGAGCGGCACAACCGGCAGCGGCGGCACCTTCCAGTACCGCCCGGGTGAGACGGTCACCTTCAGCATCGGCGGCGTGACCCTGCCGCCGGCTAAGGCAGGCGAACTGGTAACGCCGCTGACGCTGGCCGCCGGAGACAGTACGGTCGCCGTCAACATTGCCCAGCTCTTGCAGACGCTGGATAGCAACCCCGCCGACGGCATCATCAGCATCGGCCCGGAGGATGTGCAACAACTTGCCGGCAAGACGCTTGCTTTTGGTGATCCGAACTTCGACACCAATGCGGCGACTACGCTGGGCAAACCGTTGGTCGACGAAACCGCGGCAACCGCACACATGAACACGAGCCTCGGCAAGCAACTGGTCGGCACCTGGCGGCTCAACGACGACAACGCGCCGCTGGTGCTGGTGACCTTCATGTCGGATGGCAGTTACGTCCTCTCGCATGAAGGCGAAGCAGACAGCTCGGGGCAAGCCGGTATCGAATGGGGCAAATACGCCTGGAACGCGGTAGACGGCACGCTGGACACCACCCGGGAGGTGGATACCAACGGCGAATGGGGGTTGTCACACCCAATCGGCAAGTTCAAGGCAAGCCTCGACAAGGATGGCCTGCTAACCATCGCCGATAGCGTGGACAAGCCGACCTTCTACAAGCTAGCGCCGAACACAGACCTGCCGCTCTATGGCAGTTGGGTCACCAAAGCCGGTGGCAACGATGTCTTGCTGAGCTTCTACAACACGGGCAAGGCAGCCGACAGCACAGGTATCAAGTATGTACTGAGCGAAAAAGGCAGCAACACCTGCAGCTTGCCTGACAGAGAGTGCTGGGGTTTCGAGAAGGGACTCTATAGCTGGACCAACAACTTACTGAGTTACAAAGTCTTGTACGATCAGACTGGAGACTGGGGGCTTTCTGACGCCAATACGGGTACCAACGGCGAATTTAAGACACTCTCCATGCGCATCGCTGACGGCAAACTCCAGGTTGTTGCAAACGATGGGATGGTCGAGTTTACACAGGTCAAGTAAGCGCTGATCTCCCCCACCACCAACGCGCACTTCGGTGCGCGTTTTTTTGCGCCCCCTGTTTTCCACAGAATCTGTGGAAAAACTGCGCAAATTTTCGCACATTCCTACAGAAAATCCTTTTCAATCAAGACCTGCTCAGCAGGTGCGCAAAAATTACGCAGGCCGAGCAAGGCTCGCCGCCTGCGTCTACGCTGGTCAGGTCATCTTCCAGGATGGATCTCACCATGCACCCGCACCGTCACCCGCTGCACCTCTTGTTCGCCCAACTTGGTCTTGCCGCCGACCACGCGTCGATCGACGCCTTCATCCGCGCGCACGCGCCGCTGCCCGCCTCGATCCGGCTGGAAGACGCACCATTCTGGCGCCCGGCGCAAAGCGATCTGTTACGCGAGGAGCGCGACGAGGACGCAGACTGGGCCGAGGCGGTGGACCTGCTCGACGCCGAACTCAGGCGCGCACCCTGATGCTTCCAAATGTGCAAAAGGCGTGCCTTCGGCCCAGACGCCGGGAAAGACACCTGTTTATACAAATTGCATCTTGCCCCGGGGCGGCTTAGTGGGCACAATCCCCCCCCTCGAAACCCGCCGCCGGCAACGGCGGCAGCGCCCGCGCAGGTGACGCGGGCGGGATTCGGCTGGTCTTATATCTTCGGATCTTTGGGGGTGTGGGAATAATGTCTGATCTGGCAACACAATCACTCGACGCGCCGCAACTGCCGGTGCGCTGCTACTTCGACCCTGCCGTGCACGCGCAGGAAGAGGCGCGCCTGTTTGCCGACGCGCCGGTCTACCTTGGCCACCGCCTGATGGTGCCCAAGCCCGACGACTACCACACGCTCGGCTGGACGGGCCACGCACGCATGCTGCGCAACGTCGAGGGCAGGCTCAGGGTCGTCTCCAATGTCTGCCGCCACCGCCAGGCGCTGATCTACCAGGGCCGCGGCAACGGCCGCACCATCACCTGCAACCTGCACGGCTGGACGTACGACGGCAAGGGCGAGCTGATCGGCGCGCCGCACTTCCCGGAAACGCCATGCGTTGCGCTCGCACAGACGCCGGTCACCGAGTGGCACGGCCTGGCGTTCGATGCGCGCCGCAATGTCGCGCGTGACCTCGAACAACTGGGCGTCGCCCGCCATATCGATTTCTCCGGCTTCGCCTGGCATTCGAGCCACAGCACCGACTACGACTTCAACTGGAAGACCTTCGTCGAGGTGTACTCGGAGGACTACCACGTCGACCCCTTCCACCCCGGCCTCGGCAACTTCGTCGACTGCGGGGAGCTCAGGTGGGAATGGGGCGAGCACTACCATGTGCAAACGGTCGGCATCAAGAACCGCCTCGCCCGCGCCGGCAGCAAGGTGTACGGCCAGTGGCACGACGAGGTGCTGCGCCGCTACGCGGGGCGCATGCCCGAGTTCGGCGCGATCTGGCTGGTCTACTACCCCAACATCATGGTCGAGTGCTATCCGCACTGCATCGTCGTCAGCTGCGCGCTGCCGCGCGGCGTCGACAAGTGCACGGTGACCACCGAGTTCTACTACCCGGAAGACATCGTCTGGTTCGAGCCCGACTTCATCGCCACCGAGCAGGCAGCGTACTTCGAGACGGCGAAGGAAGACGACGAGATCTGCCTGCGCATGCACGAAGGACGCAAGGCGCTGTGGCAGGCGGGGCTTGACGAGACCGGCCCCTACCAGGACCCGACCGAGCTTGGCATGCAGCACTTCCACCGCTGGTACCGCGCCCGCATGGGCAAGTTCTGACAGGAGGCCTCCATCATGACCGACAAGCTGGAACTCGACCTAGACAGCTGGCATGCGCGGCTGGACCCGGCGACTTTCCGCGTCACGCGCCTGGGCGGCACCGAGCCGCCGTTCTCCGGCGCGCTGCTCGCCGAGACGCGCCGCGGCCGCTACCTGTGCGCGTGCTGCGGCGCGCTGCTGTTCCCGTCGACCGCCAAGTTCGAGTCACACTGCGGCTGGCCGAGCTTCTGGCACGAGGCCGCCGAGGGCGCGATCAAGAGGCTTGAGGACACCAGCCACGGCATGCTGCGCACCGAGGTGCGCTGCGCGTGCTGCGACGCGCACCTGGGGCACGTGTTTGCGGACGGCCCGCCGCCGACCGGCGAGCGCTACTGCATCAATTCCCTCGCACTGACCTTCGAAGTCGATATTTAGCGCTTGCCTTTCGCACGACAGTCCCCACCTGGCTGTGGTAAGTTTCCCGCGCGCGCCAGGCGGCGCGCCATTTTATTTAGACAGGATTTTTCATGGCCATTACCGTTAACGGCGTCGAACTCAGCGAAGCGCAGATCGAGGCAGAACTTGCCAACCACCAGGACAACCCGAGCCCGCGCGACGGCGCCATCCAGCAGCTTGTCCTGCACCAGCTGCTGCTGCAGAAGGCGCGCGCGAGCGGCATCGAAGGCGACAACGAGGGCGAGGCGATCGGCGCGCTGCTCGACAAGGAACTCGCGTACACCCCGGTAAGCGAGGAAGACGCACTGGCGTTCTACCAGCAATACCCCGAGCAGTTCAGCCAGGGCGACAGCGCCGAAGCGCGCCACATCCTGTTTGCCGCAGGCGCCGACGACTTCGCCGACTCCATGGTCAAGGCCAAGGCCGAGGGCATCCTCGCCGAACTGCAGGCCAACCCGGAGCGCTTCGAGACGCTCGCGCGCGAACACTCGACCTGCCCGTCCGGCCAGCAAGGCGGCAGCCTCGGCCGCTTCGGCCGCGGCCAGATGGTCCCCGAATTCGAGCAGGCCGTGTTCGGCACCGCCGCGGGCGAACTCGCCCCCGAGCTGGTGAAGACCCAGTTCGGCTACCACATCGTGCAGGTCGACGCCCGCCACGAAGGTGGCAGCGTGTCGTTCGACGAGATCAAGCCGCGCCTGATCCAGTACCTGAACGAAATGGCCGGCCGCAAGGCGATGCACGAGTACCTGGCCTCGCTGGTGCGCGACGCCAAGATCGAAGGCTACACGATGCCGGCACTGTAAGCCGGAACGAAAAAACCGGGGCTTGCCCCGGTTTTTTCTTGTCCGCGCACCTACCTGCGCTTCTGCCAGAGCCCGCTGCCGGCCGCGCTGCCGGAAGAAACTCCGTCCGTTCCCGTTTGCAATGCCGGCTGCGCCGCCACGTTGAAGTCGACGCTGACCGCGCCCCTGGGCGCCAACTGGTGCAGCATCAACCTCACCAGCAACAAGACGCCGAACATCTCGCAGCTTTCCTCCAGGGTCGTGATCAACTTGTAGCCGAGGTTCTGCTCGCCGTACTGCTCCGAGTACCAGCCGCCGATCATCTCCACGCCGAGGGCACCACCCAGATATACGGTGCCGGCCAGTACCAGTCCGAGCGCCAAGCGTCTGGGCAACCACAGCAAGAAACGCAGGTAGACCAGCCCGAATACGGCAAGCAGCGGCAGCGCGGCCAGCACCCAGGCAAAGTAAAACGCACCATGGGTGGCACCGAACTCGGCGCGCATGATCGGTCCCAGCCGCTCGTGAATCGACAACAGTTCGTCAAACGCCAAGTAGACAAACACGCAACCGAGCCCCGTCCAGTAGCGTTTCAATTTGACACCCTGCTCCAGCCTCGCCTGCAGGAACAGCAGCAAGGCCGCAAACAGCATGTCGAGAAAAGAGAACACGCTAGGCAGGTTGAACTCTTCGTCGACGGCAAAAAAGTTACGGATACCGAACACCCGCTCGGCTCCCCGCTGCAGCTTCAGCCACTCGAAGAGCACGCTCAGCACCAAGAGCACGACTACCGCCGTACACAGCACGCGAACGATACGGTTGACGTCGAACCTGATGACCTTCGCAGACATACCCCCCGCCTTTCCCGTCAGCCTCATGCCACACGCCTGCACAGACAGGCCGCCGGCACACTTTTTACCACCGGTTTACCCTGACTGCCCCCATCTCCCAACGCTAAGCGATACCCATAGATATTCAAGCAGTCAATTTTCATGACAAAGGCTTGCACGTCATGAATGCAAGGTCTATGTCAACAGAAGGAAACAAAAACGGCCCACACGATCTGACGCCTTCTTCCCGCGACAACCCCATGCCCAAACAGCCACTGCTCTCGGTCGTCGTAACCGCGCACAATATCGATAAATACATCGGACGCTGCCTGCGCTCGGTACTGACGCAGAACTTTGACGACTACGAGCTGATCGTGGTCGACGACGGCTCGACCGACCGCACCAGCGAAGTCATCGCCGTCTACCAGTGCGCACGCCTGCATCTTGTCACCCAGCCCAACCGCGGCGTCTCGGCCGCCAGAAACGCGGCACTTGACGCGGCACAGGGCACCTACCTCTGGCAGCTTGACGGCGACGACTGGATAGACGCAGGCGCTCTTGAGCGCATCGCGCGGCACCTGCACGAAGCGCCGTGCGACATTCTGGTGACCGACCTCAGGGTCGACTACCCAGACCGCAGCGAGCTTGTCACACTGCCGAACGCCGCAAGCAAGGACGAATGGCTGTCCAACGTCCTGTCGCTGAAGGCCCCATCGTGGCCACCTACCCGCGTCTACCGACGCGCCTTGCTAGCGCAAAAGGCCATCCGCTACCCCGAGCACATCCGCTACTCGGAGGACATGTGCGTTGACGTCGCCGCCTTTTGCCATGCAAGCAGCATCCGCAAGCTGGATGGCACCTGCTACCACTATGTGCGCCGCCCGGGCAGCCTGACCGGAAATGCCGGCCGCTACATCCACGACGACATCCGCGCCTACCACTATGTCCGCAACGTGCTGGAACAGCAGGGCCTACTCGGACGCTACCCGGACGAACTGGCCTATCTTGCCTTTCGCAAAGTCTACCTGGGGCTGCTTGGCGCCGGCGGCAACGAGCCCTGGCACGCCGCCGAATACAGACAGCTACGCAAGGATTACCCGTGCCTGATGGAGGTCGCGGCGGTACGGCAGGATCTGCCGGTGCGCCTTAACCGGGGCAAGCGCCTGCTCGCGCACGCCTACGCGCTCAACCATACCCTGGGACACCTGTTGAAAAAGGGCGGGCGGCTGGCCAAATGGTTGGCCGGGCACGTTGGCCGTACCCCGCTGGCCGGACAGGGCGGCACCGGGGTAAAAACCCGATGACGCAACGCCCGGTCGCCGTCGTCACCGGCACTACCACCGGCATCGGCCGCCATCTGGCCCTTCGCCTCGCAGGCACGGGCTGGCATGTGATCTCGATCAACCGGCGTGCCGGCGTCGGTGACGACGCGCGTCTCGTAGACCTTACGGACACCGCGCATCTCGCGCATACCGCACGCGCGATCGCGCGGGATTACCCGCGCGTCGGCCTGCTCGTCAACAACGCGGCCTTGATGCTCGGCGACTACCAGTACACCGAAAACGGCGACGAAACCCACTTCGCCGTCAATACGCTCGCACCCTTCGTCCTGATGCAGGCCCTGCGCGCCGCACTCGCGCGTGCAGGCAACGGCCGCATCGTGAACCTGGTCTCGGCCGTGGTCTACGAGACCGACGCCTGCGCCAGCGAAGTTGCCCAGCTGGCCAACCCCACCCTGCCCTTCGTGCCGGTGTTCGGCCCTTACGCACGCAGCAAGCGTGCGCTCGCCGCGCTGGGCCTCGCGCTGCAAGCGGTATATGCGGGCGACGGCATCCGCATCAGCGGCGTCGACCCGGGCAGTTGCCGCACGCCGATGACGCTCGGCAACGGCATGCCGTGGCGTTTGCTGCTGAAAAACTTCGTGCGCATGCGCACGCCAGCCTCGGCCGCCCGCGAACTTGTCACCATGATCGACGAGGGAGGTCCGCCGGCCGGCATCGTCAGCGCCGGATGCCAGCTCGCACCACCGCCGCTACTGGATAAGCGCTACCAGCTGGGTGTGCTTGCGCTGTGTAGCGCGCGGGCCGACGCGCTGCCTCCCATGTCGATTCCTGCGGCGGGCTAGACATGCGCACGCGCTTCCTGGCCAACCCCAACCTGCGCCTTAATGCCGAGGGGCGGCTTGGCGAACTGACGGGCGGCACGCTGGCCACGCTTGACGCGGCCGACGCCGCCCTCTGGCGGCGCCTGCAGCAAGCGGTCGAACTCACCCCAGCCGACGAAGACGAAAACGGGCGGCTCTCGGCCTTCGCCGCGCTTGGCTGGTGCGTCGAGGCCGCGCCTGCCAACCTCCCCGTGACACGACGGCCTGTGCTGGTGGCCGAGCCGCATATGGACGATGCGGCTTTCAGCATCGGCGCGCACATGCTCTCGCTGCGCGGGGCGTACGTCTTTACCCTCGTCAGCGCCATCGGACGCAGCAACTTCACCCGCAGCGCAGGCCTGCCCGGCAACCCGCTGCCAAGCACCTGCGAAGTCAGTGCACTGCGGACAGTCGAGTCCAGGCTCGCCGCCGCGATGCTGGCCGGGCACCACCTTGCCCTCGGCTTCGAGGACGCGCCGCTGCGCCATCTGCGCCCGTACGGGCTGGAAGCGGACGACCCGACCGTCATCGCACGTGAACTCTCGGCGATCGGCGCCTTTGTCGGGCGGCCGCCGAGCAGCGCCGACGTCGAGTCGCTCGAAACGCTGATTAGCGAAACGGTCGATCTTTCCCGCTACGCGGAAGTGTGGCTGCCGCTCGGGCTTGGCCACACCGACCATGTCGCGACGCGCGACGCCTGGCTCAAGGCGCTGTCGCGTGCGGGCACGCCCGTGCCGACGGTCAGGCTGTACGAAGACCTGCCTTACGCTGCACGGGTGCCGGGCGCCGCTGCCCAAGTGCTGGCAAGACTCAGGGCTGCCGGCTGCCGCATCACGAGCGCACAACTGGACCTGGGCGCAGCGCAGGAAGCCAAGCGCCGGCTGTGCGGAGTCTACCGCTCGCAATTCGATCCGCAGGCCATCTGGCAAGAGTTGCTGGCGGCGACCAAGCGCCAAGGCGAGACGCTGCACACGCTGGACAGACTACCCGACCCGGATCTCTGGCGGCCGCGGCCGGCAACAGCGGCCTTGCTGCCGGCCAGTTGCCCGCGGACGCTCGCGCTTTACGCGCTCATGCCGTCCGGGCGCTGGACGGAAGACCTGCCGGCATTGCGCGCTGCCTACCCGCACGCGCGCATCGACGTCTACGCCGCGCCGGAAGCTGCCGCGGAGTGCGCACGTCTGGCCGACCCGCGGCTCACCCTTAGCCCCTTGCCGGACAAGGGGCTCGACACCTTGCGGCTTCTTGCAAGGCAAAACCGCGCCACGCTCGGTCTGCTGATCGGGCCGCGCCGCTGGCAGCAAGCAGCCCGCCTGCTAGGCCTTGCCAGACTCGCCCGCGTGTACGCATTCGCCTCGTTTGCCGAGCTGGTGTCAGCCCTGCCGGCGCAGGCAGAGGACGGACATGCACAGCCCAGCCTTGACCCGGACACGGCAGGCGGGCGACCATAGCTTCAAGAACAAGCCGCTACGGCGGACAATCACCCATACGATCGGACCTGCCATGTACCAAGGAGAACGCTTCAACGCGATCAGCCATCTGCTGGGTACCGTCGCCAGCGTCGGCGCGCTGATCTGGATGCTGACGGTCGCCATCGGCAGCAGCGACCCGTACCGCATCGTCGGCGCCAGCGTGTTCGGCGGCACGCTGATCCTGCTCTACCTGATTTCTACCCTGTACCACTCGGTGCAGGGGCGCGCCAAGCGCGTACTGCAGAAGTTCGACCACTGCGCGATCTACCTCTTGATCGCCGGCAGCTACACGCCGTACACGCTGGTCACCCTGCAGGGGACGTGGGGCTGGAGCCTGCTGGGCGTGGTGTGGGGGCTCGCCATCGTCGGCATCGTGCAGGAGCTCACCTACGGGCGCAAAAGCCCGAGCCGCTGGCTGTCGCTGCTAATCTATCTGGTGATGGGCTGGGTCGCGGTGGTCGCCGCGAGCCCCCTGTCCGAGAACCTGGACGCGGCGGGGCTCGCCTGGCTGGTCGCTGGCGGGGTCACCTACAGCGTGGGCGTGTACTGGTTCATCAACGACGAGAAGATCCGCCACGGCCACGGCATCTGGCACCTCTTCGTGCTAGGCGGCAGCCTGTGCATGGTGGTCAGCGTCGCCGGCTTTGTGCTGTGAGTGCGCCTGTCTGATTTTGCGCAACACCTGCTCGGCAAAGGCGGCGTTACGGTTGGGCAAGGCGCGGACATCCCGTCCGCGCACAAGCCTTGAACCGTACCCGCCATGCAAGCCTTCGATTACTACAACCCTACCCGCATCGTTTTCGGCGCCGGCCGTCTACCTGAAGTCGCCCGCCTGATCCCGCCCGGCAGCCGCGTGCTGCTGGCCAGCGGCGGCAGCAGCGCCGAACGGAACGGCACGCTTCCCGCCATCCGCCGCGCGCTCGCAGGCTTTCACGTCGCCGAATTTTCCGGTATTGAAGCCAACCCCGACGCGGACACCCTGCTGCGCGCGGCCCGCCTGTGCCGCGAACAAGCGCTCGACTTCATCCTGGCGGTCGGCGGCGGCTCGGTCGCCGACGGTTGCAAGTTCATCGCCGCGGCCGCCTGCCACGACGGCGACGCGTGGCAACTGGTCGCTGCCCAGGCGCCGCTCACGCGCGCGCTGCCGCTGGGCGTGGTGCTGACCCTCCCCGCGACCGGGTCCGAATCGAACGACGGCGCGGTGATCAGCCGCCGCGCCAGCGGCGACAAGCTCGACTTCTCGTCCCCCCTGCTGTTTCCTTGTTTCGCGCTGCTCGACCCGGCAACCACGCTGTCGCTGCCGGCGAGGCAAACGGTCAACGGCATCGTCGACACCTTTGTCCATATCGTCGAGCAATACCTGACCTACCCGGCCGACGCACCGGTACAGGACCGTTTCGCCGAAGGGCTGCTCCTGACCCTCGCCAAAACCGGGCCCGCGCTACTGGAAAGGCCGGACGACCTCAGTTTGCGAGGCACCATGATGTGGTGCGCGACGCTTGGACTCAACCGGCTGATCGGCGTCGGCGTGCCGCACGACTGGGCCGCACACATGATCGGCCACGCGGTGACCGCACGCTGCGGCATCGACCACGGCAGGACGCTGAGCGCGCTCTACCCGGCCGTGCTCGCCGTCCAGCGCGTGGGCAAGCACGACAAGCTGCTGCAGTACGGCGAGCGGGTTTGGGGCATCACCGAGGGCAGCGCCGAAGAACGCGCGAGCGCGGCGATCGACGCGACGAGCCGCTTCTTCACGCAACTTGGCGCACCCGTGCATCTGGCTCATGAGGGCATGTGCGCTTCGGACATCGGACCGATTGTCGCCAAGCTTGCCGAACACGGCCTCACCCGGCTGGGAGAACGCGGCGACCTCGATCAAGCGCGCATCCGCCGGGTGCTCGAGATCGCGCTGTAAGCGGGTGACCGCCGGCCGGCGCCGGCGTATGCTTTTCTCATCATGCCCGCAAGAAGGAGCGCACGATGAGCACCGAGAGCGAAGAGACCCTGTTCCGCGCCGAGCGCCACGCCGCCTTGCTCTGCAGCGCCGACCCCGCCTTCGCCCACTGGGCGGCGGGCAAGGGGCCGATCCGCCATGGCGCCAGCGTGCAGCTCTCGGTGCACGCGCTCGCCGCGCGGCTGGTCGCCGCGGGGCTCGCTGCCGACGCGGCCGCCGTCTACCGCCGCTTCGAGGCGGCCGACACCCTCGCCTGCGCCGGCATGTGGCTGGTCGCGCACATGACGTACGCACGGCGGGTACGGCTCGACGGCGCGCCGCTCGCCGCCCTCGACTTCAAGCGCGCTCCGGAAGGCCACACCGGCGGCTCGCTGAATATCGCCGTCGCCTACGCCGGCTACCTCGCAGCCAACGCGCTCTCCGGCTACACCCGTAGCTGGCTGATGGGTCAGGGCCACTGCGTGGCCGGCGTCGACGCGCTGAACGTGCTGGTGGGCAACATGACCGCCGCCCACGCTGCGCGCTACGACGTCAGCGACGCGGGACTGAGCACTCTGGCGCAGGACTTCTACTCGTACAAGACCGACGAGCTCGGCCGGCCGGTGTCGCCCCTGGGCAGCCACGTCAACGCGCATACCGCCGGCGCGCTGATCGAGGGCGGGTATCTCGGGTTTGCCGAACTGCAGTACGTGCACCTGCCGTTGCCGGGCGAGCGGCTGGTCGCCTTTTTGTCCGATGGCGCGTTCGAGGAGCAGCGCGGCAGCGACTGGATGAGCCGCTGGTGGCGCCCCGATGACTGCGGCCTCGCGGTGCCGGTGATGGTCGCCAACGGCCGGCGCATCGACCAGAAGACCAGCATGGGCCGGCCAGACGGCATCGCGTGGTTCGACGCGCACCTGAGGCTCAACGGCTTCGCGCCGGAGCTGATCGACGGGCGCGACCCGGCCGCTTACGCCTGCGCGATCATCGCCGCCGAGGAGCGACTGCAGGCGACTGCCGAAGCGATGGCCGCCGGCCGCGCCCGCCTGCCGGTGCCGCTGCCGTATGTAATTGCCGTCACCGACAAGGGTTGGGGCTTCCCCGGCTCGGGCACGCAGGCCGCACACAACCTGCCGCTGCCCGCCAACCCGGCTACCGATGCCGACGCGCGCGCGCTCTTCAACGCGGGCGCGGCGCTGATCTGGCAAAGCCGGGAGGCGATCGAAAACGCCCGCGCGCTGCTCGCCACCCACGACGTGCAGGGGCGGCCACTGGAGCGCGACCATGCGCTCGCCACGCGCGACGTCCCCTGCCCCGTCTTGCCCGAACCCGAACTGCCGGCAGGCGCGCTCTCGCCGATGGACGCGGTCGACCTGGCGTTCTGTGACATCATCGACGCCAACCCTGCGCTTCGCGTGCGCGTGGGCAATCCCGACGAGATGCGCAGCAACAAGCTGTGCCGCACGCTCGACAAGCTCAAGCACCGCGTGCTCGCGCCTGAACCCGGCATCGCCGAAAGCCTTGACGGGGCGGTGATCACCGCGCTCAACGAGGAGGCGGTGGTGTGCGCGGCGATCGCCAACAAGGGCGGGCTCGCGCTGGTCGCCAGTTACGAGGCGTTCGCGGTCAAGATGCTCGGCGCGCTGCGCCAGGACATCATCTTCGCACGCCACCTGCGCGAGGCCGGCCACCCCACCGGTTGGCGCTCGCTGCCGGTGATCTCGACCTCGCACACTTGGGAGAACGGCAAGAACGAGCAGTCGCACCAGGACCCGACGCTCGCCGAGGCGCTGCTGGGCGAAATGGCGGACAGTTGCCGGGTGCTGTTTCCCGTCGACGCCGACAGCGCCGTCGCCGCGCTCCACGCGTGTTACGCGAGTAGCGGCCGGATCTACCATCTGGTCATCCCTAAACGCGTGCACGCGCGCGTGCTGGATGCCCCGGCCGCACGCGAAGCCGTCGCGCAAGGCTGGGCGGTGGTACACAGCGTCGGCGACGCGCCCAAGTCCTTGCAACTGATCGCAGTGGGCGCGCCGCAGCTGCGCGAATGCCTCGCCGCGTCCGACGCGCTGGCACGGCAAGGCGTCGCGCACGAGGTTATCGCGCTGATCGAACCTGCGCGCTTGCAGGACGGGCGGGATGAGGCCGAGCACGCGTACTGCGTGGCAGCGGACGCGCGCGAGGCGGCGTTCCCGGCCGGCACGACGCGCGTGCTGGTCTGCCACACCCGCCCGCATACGCTGACCGGGCTGTTGTGGCCGATCGCGAACAGCGCCGGCGCCTGGCACGCGCTGGGTTACCTCAACGCCGGCGGCACGCTCGATGAGGCCGGCATGCTGGCGGCCAACCGTTGCGACAAGGCGGCCATCCTCGCCGCGCTTGGCCGCTCGCAAGACGGCACGCCGCTTTGCTAGAATGTCGCCCCTTTGCCCGAGAGCCCAGCCATGAATCCGCACCGCTACCCAGACGCCGATATCGCCGCCATCTACCGCGTGATGCGCGAGCGGCGCGACATGCGCCACTTTACCGGCGCGCCGATGGAAGACGGGCAATTGGGCAGGCTGATCGACGCCGCCCTGCTCGCTCCGAGTGTCGGCTACATGCAGCCGTGGCGCTTCGTGCGAGTGAGCGACGCGCGGCTTCGCGAGGCGCTGCACCGCCATGTGAAAGAAGAGTGCGAGCGCACCGCGGCGGCGATCCCCGAGCGCGCCGAAGAGGTGCGCCGGCTCAAGCTCGAAGGGATCCGCGAGTGCACCGAGCTGTTGCTCGTCGCCCTGCCGAACGCGCGCGAACAGTACGTGCTCGGCCGGCGCACGCTGCCCGAGATGGATCTCGCGTCGGTCGCGTGCGCGATCCAGAACATGTGGCTCGCCGCGCGCGCCGAGGGGCTCGGCCTTGGTTGGGTGTCGATCTTCGACCCGGACGTGGTCGGCGAAATGTTCGGCCTGCCCGCGGGCAGCGCGCCGGTCGCGCTGTTGTGCATCGGGCCGGTGCCCGGGTTCTACCCCGAGCCCATGCTCAAGAGCGCCGGCTGGGACAGCCCGCGCGCGCGCGAGGCGCTGGTGTTTGAAAACGGCTGGGGTAAGACGGCGGAAAGCTAAGGCAGGCGTGCAAACTGCCTGACGGCAAAGGCAGCGGACCTGGCGCCCGCCTGTACGCCTTGCCGGGCAGCACAGCTTACGCGTGTGCGTACAGGAAGGCGTCGGCGGGGTAGCTGACGCTATCGGCGCCGCAAGTGGTCGCGAAGGTCACTTCCACGCGGCGGCCGGCCGGCGCGACTTTCAGCACGTCGTAGTGGCGCACCGCGCCGCAATCCAGGTGCTCGCATACGCGGTAGCCCGCCTTCAGTTGGGCGATGGTCATCAGGGTTCCGGTTTTCTCGGTCATTTCGGTTGTCTTTCTTGTCATTGCTGCGTCCTCCCTATCTCATGCGAGTGCCAGTGTGCCTGCCGAATGTGACGGCAATGCGACGGCGCGGGCGGGCGCGATCCAAAAGTTGCAGCCAGCATCCTGCGGGCCGCGGTCTCGATTTGAAGGTTTGCGTGAACGAACGCAGCGTGGCGCGGAAACCAGCCCGGCCAGAGAAATCATCCGTTTGAAGACAGGGGGAAGAACCCCGTGAAGGAGCGCCGAAGGCGCGTGAGGATGAAGCGTGAACGTCAAAAAACCTGCAAGTAGCCGCTTTTTACAGCAAGGACGGCCGGCCGTCAAGCGTTAAGCTCACGGCCGGCCGTGCCTGATCAGCCGCCGGTGCCGCCGACAGTCAGTCCGCCGTCGATGCGCAGGGTAGGCTGGCCGACACCGACCGGCACGCTCTGCCCTTCCTTGCCGCACACGCCGACGCCGGTGTCGAGCGCGAGGTCGTTGCCGATCATGCCCACGTATTTGAGCACTTCCGGACCGTTGCCGATCAGCGTCGCCCCCTTGACCGGGTAGACGAGCTTGCCGTTCTCGATCTTCCACGCCTCGGACGCGGAGAACACGAACTTGCCGCTGGTGATGTCGACCTGGCCGCCGCCGAAGTTGACCGCGTAGAGGCCGTCCTTGACCGACGCGATGATCTCCTCGGGGTCGTGCGCACCCGCGTGCATATAGGTGTTGGTCATCCGCGGCATCGGGATGTGCGCGTACGACTCGCGCCGGCCGTTGCCGGTTGGCGCCATCTTCATCAGGCGCGCGTTCATCGCGTCCTGCATATAACCCTTGAGGATGCCGTCCTCGATCAACGTCGTGCAGCGGGTCAGTTCACCCTCGTCGTCGACCGATAGCGAACCGCGCCGGCCTTGCAGTGTGCCGTCGTCGACGATGGTCACGCCCGGCGCGGCGACGCGCTCGCCGATGCGGCCGGCAAACGCGCTGGTGCCCTTACGGTTGAAGTCGCCTTCCAGCCCGTGGCCGATCGCCTCGTGCAGCAGCACGCCCGGCCAGCCGGCGCCGAGCACGACCGTCATCTGCCCGGCCGGTGCCGCCTGCGCGCGCAAATTGGTGGTCGCCTCGCGCACCGCGCGCTCGACGTAGCCGGTCACCACTTCGTCGGTGAAATAGGTGAGGTCGAAACGGCCGCCGCCGCCGGCGCCGGCCTGCTCGCGCCGGCCGTTTTCCTCGACGATCACCATCACCGACACCCGGGTCAGCGGGCGCACGTCGGCCGCGCGCACGCCGTCGGCACGCGCGACATACACCACGTCGTACTCGGCGGCGACGCTCGCCATCACCTGGATGATGCGGGAATCCATCGCGCGCGCGATTTTTTCGATGCGGTGCAGCAAGTCGACCTTGGCCGCCGCGTCGAGCGCGGCGCCCGGGTCGCTTGCAGGGTAAAGCACGCTGCCGCGCGTGGGTTTGGGAGCACCGACGTTCAGCACGCCGCCTCCGTGGCCGATCGCGCGCACGGTGTCAGCCGCGCGCGCAAGCGACGCCGCGCTGATTTCATCCGCGTACGCGAACGCCGTCTTGTCGCCGCTGACCGCGCGCACGCCGACGCCTTGGTCGATGCTGAAGCTGCCGGCCTTGACGATGCCTTCTTCCAGGCTCCAGCCCTCGTTGCGGGTACGCTGGAAGTAGAGGTCGGCGTAGTCGACACCGGGCGCGGACAGCCGCGCGAAAGTCGCCTCGAGCACCGCCTCGTCGACGCTGCCCGGTGCAAGCATCAGTTCCAGCGCCAGTTGTTCGTGTTGTGGGTTCATGGTTTCCTTGAATTCTCAGAAGACGCGGTGGGCCAGCGCGGGCAGACGGGAGCGCACCGAAGCGAGGCGCGCCGGGTCCAGTTCGGCGACGACGACGCCCTCGCCCTCGGGCAGGCACGCCTCGATGCGCCCCCAGGGGTCGATGATCATGCTGTGGCCGTGGGTGCGCCGGCCGTTCTCGTGCAGCCCCTCCTGCGCGCTGGCGACCACGTAGCACTGGTTCTCGATCGCACGCGCGCGCAGCAGCACTTCCCAGTGGGCCTCGCCGGTGACGGCGGTGAACGCGGCCGGCAGCACCAGCACGTCAAACGGCGCCATCCGCCGGAAGAGCTCGGCAAAGCGCAGATCGTAGCAGACGCCGAGCGCGACGCGCGCGCCGGGCATCTCGAAACTCGCGGGGGCGGTCCCCGGCAAGATGGTGTCGGCCTCGGCGTAACGCTCGCCAAGGCCGGAGAAGCCGAACAAATGGACCTTGTCGTAGCGGCACGCTTCGCGCCCTCCCGGCGTGTAGACGAGCGTGCTATTGTAGACCTTGCCCGCTTCGGGCGAGACAAGCGGCAAGGTGCCGGCCACCAGCCACACCCGATGCTCGCGCGCGAGCGCAGCAAGCGCGCGCTGCAAGAGACCGTCACCGTGCGCCTCGGCGATGACGAGCTTGTCGGTGTCGCTGCGCCCCATCAGGCAGAAATACTCGGGCAGCACCACCAGCTGCGCCCCCGCCGCTGCGGCCTCGGCCACCAGCTGCTGCGCACGCGCAAGGTTTTCATCGACGCACGTCGACGACACCATCTGCACCGCGGCGACCTTCAAGCGCTCCATCCCCCCTCCTTTAGCCATGCCCTCAGTTGGGCCTTGCCAGCGCCGACTCGACCCGCTCGACCTTGGGGTCCGCGATCGGCCCGCTGACCTTGTATACGCTACGAAAAACCTTGTCGAACGGGTTGCCGAGAATGGTCTCGGCCGCCAGCGTCGCCAGCCCCGCCACCGGGTTGAGCATGGCGGCGCCCGCCGCCAGCGCGACGCCCTGGCTCAGCCTCGGCGTCACCGTCACCGTCAGCGCCTGCGTGTCGGCCTTGAGGCTGACCGAACCTGCGATCGCCACCGTCGCCGGCACGCTCTTCAGTTGCAGGTTTTCCGTCGCGAACACCCCGTCGTTCACCGCGATATTGCCCTTGATGCTGTCAAACGCAAAGCCCTTGTCAAACACGCCGGCAAAATCAAGCCTCAACAACTTGCCGACCGACTGCAACGACAGCACCGACAACAGGCGCGCGACACTCGGATCGTAGCCGGCGAAGCGGCCGTTTTTCACGTCCAGCCGCATCTCGCCGCTGAGCTTCTCGACAGAGAAATCGCTGACGGCACCCGGCCAGCCGAGCTCCCCCGTCAGCACCCCCTGCCCGCCGCTGACTGCGCCGGGCATACCGAAACGAGCCAGCAGGGCACCGATGTCGGCCGAACGCACCGCCAGCGCAAAGCGTCCGGCGCCGGGCACAAGACCGGTGCCGGTCAATTCGATCTCGCCGGCGGGTGACACCAGCGAGGCCGAACCCAGCCGCAACTGGCCGGAGAGCGCGCTCAGGCGGGCGTTCAGGCGCCCCAGGTCGAACTGTTTGTAGTAAACGTTGGCGATCTTCACGTCGACCAGCCTGACCAGTTGCGTCGGCAACCTAGCGGGCGTGGAACCCGCGCCACCCAGCTCGGGCAGCGGCAGCTTGAGGCGGTCAAGGTCGAGCTGCAGGGCAGCCGCCGGCGCGTCATAGCGGTAGCGCCCGGCAAGCAGGGGGCTATCCACGTCGCCGTGCGCGCCGTGCGCGTCGATGACGGTTGCGAGGTCAACCGCGCCCAGCGGCTTGCCATCCGCCACAAGCTCGGCCGTCCTGACATCCACCCTGACCGGCCAAGGTGGCAGGGCGGGCCCGGCATGCGCAGACGCCGGGCCGCCACCACCCAGCCGCGCCAGCCACGCACTGGCGTCGAGGGTCGGCGCGGCAACGCCGACGGCGAGCCCGTGCGCAGGCAAGGCAGGCGGGGCGCGCCCGACGCCGACGCTGGCGCCCTTGAGGCCACCCCGTCCGTCCAGCCGGACCACACCGGAGGCGTGCCCTTCCAGCGACCAGTCGATTTCCAGGTCCTCACGCACCGGCTTGATCGACAGCGCAAGCGGCCAGCGCGCGTCGGCGGCCTTGAAGGCGGGCAATGGCGCGTCGATGCGGGTGCCTATCAGCGGGCTTTTCGCGACGAGCGAGGCAAGGCCGCCGTCTTTCAGCGTGAAGTCGATGTCGATCGGGCTTGTGCCCTCCACGAAGCGATCCAGTGGCGAGAGGTAGTAGCCGACCAGGCGCCGGGTATCGGCCTCGCCGCGGATCGCGAAACGCGACACGCCGTCCGGCGTGCTCCGGGCACTCAGCCGCTGCGCCGCGCCGAACACCTCGGCCGAAATGCCAGCGATATCGACGCCGTACTCGGTAAACACCAAGTCGCCCTTCGCCCGCGTCACCGGCGGGATCGGCAGACCGGTAAAACGCAAGTCGTTGCCTGCGAGCGCGAGCGTCCCCTTCACGCGGGTCTTTTCTGGCGTATTAAGCGGCACGTCGAGCTTGAGGCCGAGCTTCGCCGGGCCGGTGGCGGCGATTTCGCCGAGGAAGCCGTCCAGATAGCCGTTGACCGGGCTCTGCACCGTATACGCGAGCATGGTGGAGAGCGGCGCGTCGACCTGCCCTGCGATGTCAAGCCGCGCATCCTGCGTATCAAGGTCGGGCAGGCGCACCACCACGTCGGAGAG
This sequence comes from Crenobacter caeni, assembly GCF_010435965.1. Classification (GTDB taxonomy): domain Bacteria; phylum Pseudomonadota; class Gammaproteobacteria; order Burkholderiales; family Chromobacteriaceae; genus Craterilacuibacter; species Craterilacuibacter caeni. The sequence goes on along the minus strand of NZ_JAAGAA010000004.1, from coordinate 150,843 downwards.
CGCCGCGCCTGCGCTTTGCGCGCTTTGCGCGCGCACCGTCACGTTGTCGTTCAGGAGCTCAAGCCGCCCGTCTATCTTGCCGATCACCGGCCAGTCGGGCTCGAAGCGCAAGGCGCCGTCGACGATCTTCGCGTCCAGCGCGAAGCGGCCACCCCGGCCCTTGGCAAACGGGAAGGCGTTCAGATCCCCCTTCAGTACCGCCTCCACGTCACGCCCCTGCCCGCCAAGCAGCGCTTCGCGCAGCCACACAAGCGTCTCCTCGCCCAGTTCGCGCGGCAGGTAGCGCTCGACGCGGGTCAGCGCGACTTCGGGCACGCGCGCCTTGAAGTCGGCCAGCAGCGCGCCGCCCGGCTGCACGTCGAGCGTACCGCCGACCTCGCCTTCGAAGTCCCCGGTGAGCAGTTTCAGGCCCGGCAGCTTCACCTGCCAGCTGTCGCCTTGCCTTTGCCAGTTCACCTCGCCGTCGGCGCGCACAAGCTGCCACGGCTGCTCGAAGATTTCCGGCGCGCTGACCGTCACGTCGCGGCCGGCGAGCACCACCGAGCCGCCCTGTTCGCTGAACGCGACGCGGCCCGAGAAGCCGCCGGCGACACCGGGCAAGGCGCCGACCGTGTGCCAGCCAAGGTCGCTGAAGCGCCCGCTGACCCGGTAGCCTTGCGGCTTGAGTGGCTTGCCCTGCCAGCGCGCGGCAAGCTCGGTCAGGTTGCCGGTCAGCGCTGCGGTCGACCAGGGTTTCTCCGGCAGCAAGCGCGCCGCGATCAGCACTGGCAACAGGGGCGCAAGGTCGAGCCCGCTTGCGCTGGCCTCGCCGCCCTGCCTGCCCCAGCGCGCGCTCACCCGGCTGTTCTCGAACAGCGGGCCGCGCGAGGTGGTGAGGAACAGCCGGTCGGCGGCGAGCACATGCTCGCCGTCCTCTTTCAGCCGGTAGTCGATGCGGCCGGCGACCTTGGGCAGGGCAAGCTGCTCTCCCCCTTGGCCAGCCAGCGCCGCCTGTTCGAGCAAGGCGGTGCCAGCCAGCACGGTGAGCTCGCCGCCGGCAAACTCAGCGCGCATGTCTACGCTGGCGCGCCCGCGCTTAGCCAGCGGCAGCTCGGGCGCGTAGCGCTCCCACCAGCCGAAGCGGCCGTCGCGCGCGACGAGTTGCGCGTCGCCCGACCATTCGCGCCAGCGCGAGAGTTCGTCGCCGCGCCAGGCGAGGGTAAACAGGAAACTGCCGAGAAAACGGCTGTCGGGCCGGCCTTCGAGGCGCAAGCGGTGGCCAAGCAGGGTATCCCTGAGCGTCAGCCGGGTGTCCGACACCGTCAATGGGCCGACGCCGACTTGCAGGTCGTGCCAGGCGAGCCGCTTGGCGTCGACAACGATGGACGGCTGCGCGATCAGCCAGTTGACGACGCGTTCGCCCTCACCCTTGCCACCCTCGGCCGAAAGCGGGATGCCGTTGAGGCTCAGCTTGCCGTCACGCGCGCGCGTCAGCGCAAGCTCCAGCCCCTGCACGCGGATGCTGGCAAAGCGCGGCTGCCAGCGCCACAACGACGACCACGAAGGCGTCAGCGTCACTTCGCCCACGCGCAGGTCACTGCCGTCGGCATTGCGGATGCGGATGTCGCCGACGGCAAGGGTAGGCTCCAGCGCCTGCCAGCTCGCCGAGAGCGTGCCGATGGTGAGCTTTCGGCCGGTCAGCGTACTGAGTTCACTGGCGAGCCGCGCCTTCACCTCGGGCAATCTTGGTTGCAGCCAGAAATTCCACGCGAGCGTCAGCGCGAGCGCGACGAACACCCACAGCGCGGCGAACGCCAGCAAGGCGCGACCGCCCCAACGCAGCAGCGCGGACAGTGGCAGGGCGCCTAGCGAGGCACGCAAACGCTTGAGCGGCGCGGCGGGCGTGGGGTTAGAATGCTCAGTCACGATCTTGTCATCACTTGGGGTCCGTATTATATGCCAGAGACGGCCATCGCCGGCGCCCGCCGCTTCAGCTTCTATCTGGAACGACTTTTTCAGGCTAGACCCGAGCGGCTCGCCGAGCTCAAGGCGCACCTGCACCAGCCGTTCACGCCCGGCGAAATGGCCGCCTTTGCCGACTGGGATACGCTGGATGAGGCAGACGCGCTGATCGGTGCGCTGCGCCGGCTGCGCCAGGCGGTGATGGCGCGCCTGATCGCACGCGACCTCGCCGGCCTCGCCCCGCTCGACGAGGTGGTCACCACCATCAGCGACTTGGCCGACTTCGCCATCGTACGCGCCGAGGCGTCGGCATGCGCCAGCCTCGCGCGCTACGGCACGCCGACGGGCGAGGACAGCGGCGAGGCGCAGCAGCTGATCGTCGTCGCGATGGGCAAGCTCGGCGGTTTCGAGCTCAACGTCTCGTCCGACATCGACCTGATCTTCGTATACCCCGAAGACGGCGAGACCGCCGGCGGTCGCGTCACGTCGAATCACGAGTACTTCACGCGGCTGGGCAAAGAGATCATCCGCATCATCAGCGAGACCACCGCCGACGGCCTGGTGTTCCGCGTCGACATGCGCCTGCGCCCCTACGGCGACTCGGGCCCGCTGGTGATGAGCTTCGCCGCGCTGGAAAACTACCTGCTCACCCAGGGCCGCGAGTGGGAGCGCTACGCGTGGATCAAGGGCCGCGCCGTCACCGGCGACGCGGCCGGACTCGCCGAGCTGGTGCGTCCCTTCGTCTACCGCAAATACCTCGACTACGGCGCCTACGGCGCGATGCGCGAACTGCACGCACAGATCCGCCGCGAGGTCGCCCGCCGCGACATGGCGGCCAACATCAAGCTGGGGCCGGGCGGCATCCGCGAAATCGAGTTCATCGCGCAGGTGTTCCAGCTGATCCGCGGCGGCCGCGAGAAGCGCCTGCAGCTCAAGGGCACCCGCGAGACCCTCGCCTGCCTCAAAGCCATGCACCTGATGGAAGACGACGCGGTGTCCGAGCTCGAGGCCGCCTACGACTACCTGCGCCGCCTCGAACACCGCCTGCAATACGTTGACGACGCACAGACGCAGACGCTGCCGGAGACGGACGCCGCACGCCACGCCATCGCGCAAAGCATGGGGGCAACCAACTGGGACGCGTTCATGGCGACGCTCAACGTACACCGCCGCCATGTGACGCGCCACTTCGAGCAGGTGTTCTTCCTGCCGACCGAGAACGCGCCGGCGCACCCGCTCGCCGGACTGTGGCGCGACATCCGCGAAAACGGCGAGGCCGACCCCGCCCCCGCACTGGCAAGCCTGGGCTACGAAGACGCCGCCGCCGTCGCCCGCCAGCTGTCGGCCTTGGCCGGCAGCCAGCGCTACCGCCAGTTGCCCGCCAGCAGCCAGCACAAGTTCGACGCGCTGTTGCCGCCCCTGATCGAGGTGGCCGGCGCGCTGCCGCAACCGGACGCGACGCTCTCCCGCATCCTCGCCCTCTTGGAAGCGGTCAGCCGGCGCGCGTCCTACCTTGCGCTGCTCACCGAATACCCGCAGACGCTGCAGCGGCTCGCGCAGCTTTGCTCGGCGAGCAGTTGGGTGTCGGGCTACCTGATGCGCCACCCCATCTTGCTTGACGAGCTGCTCGACGCGCGCGTGCTGTACGCGAGCCCCGACTGGGACAGGCTCGCGCGCGAACTGGACGCGGGCATGCAGGAGAACAAGGGCGACGCCGAGGCGCAGATGGACACGCTGCGCCACTTCCAGCACGCGCAGGTGTTCCGCCTGGTCGCGCAGGACATCGCCGGCATGTGGACGCTGGAAGCGCTGTCGGACGAACTCTCTCGCCTGGCCGACGTCACCCTGGCCGCAACGCTCAAGTACGCGTGGCTGGACATCCGCGGCCGGCACACCGACACCCCGCGTTTCGCCATCGTCGGCTACGGCAAGCTGGGCGGCAAGGAGCTCGGCTACGCGTCCGACCTCGACCTGATCTTCCTCTACGACGACGAACACGCCGACGCGCCGGAACTCTACGCGCGCCTCGCGCGCAAGATGACGACCTGGCTGACCAGCACCACCAGCGCGGGCGTGCTGTACGACATCGACCTGAGGCTTCGCCCGAACGGGCAAAGCGGGCTGTTGGTGAGCACCGTCGACGCGTTCGAACACTACCAGCAGCACGAGGCGTGGGTGTGGGAGCACCAGGCGCTGACCCGCGCGCGCTTTGTCGCGGGCGATGCGGCCATCGGCGCGCGCTTCGAGGCGATCCGCCAGCGGGTGCTGGGCCTCAAGCGCGAGCCGCAGGCGCTTGCGTCCGAAGTGGTCGCCATGCGCGCGCGCATGCGCGAGAGCCACCCGGCCATCGACACCGACGTGAAGAACGCCACGGGCGGCATCATCGACGCCGAGTTCATCGTCCAGTACCTGATCCTCGCCCACGCGCACGAGTTGCCCGCGCTGACCGCGAACACCGGCACCATCGCGCTGCTCGCCGTCGCCGCCGACGCCGGGCTGATAGACAGGGCGCTGGCCGCCGACGCGCAGGCCGCGTACCGCCACTACCGGCGCCTGCAGCATGCCTCGCGCCTCGCCGAAGTGCGCGCGGTGGCGGTCGACGGTGCGCTGAAGGCACACTACCGGCAGGTCGCGGCGCTGTGGGAGGCGCTGTTTGCCGGCGTCGAGCCGCCGCAAACGTGATTCGGCCTGTATAATCGCACGTAATATCTCCAACCCAAGGAGCAAGACAATGTCGATGTCTGACCGTGACGGCTGGATCTGGTACGACGGCAAACTGGTGCCGTGGCGCGAGGCGACCACCCACGTGCTCACCCACACCCTGCACTACGGCATGGGCGTGTTCGAGGGCGTGCGCGCGTACGAAACCGCCAGGGGGCCGGCGATTTTCCGCCTCGCCGACCATACCGACCGCCTGCTGCGCTCGGCGCACATCCTCGGCATCGACATCCCGTTCGGCCGCGACGCGATCAACGACGCGCATCTGGCCGTGGTGCGCGAGAACGCGCTCAAGAGCTGTTATTTCCGGCCGATGGCGTTTTACGGCTCGGGCAAGCTCGGCATCGCGCCGCCGGCGGGCGACGTGCACCTGATCGTCGCCGCCTGGCCGTGGGGCGCCTATCTCGGCGAAGAGGGGCTGGAAAAAGGCATCCGCGTCAAGACGAGTTCGTTCGCCCGCCACCACGTCAACGTGACCATGTGCAAGGCCAAGGCCAACGGCAACTACATGAACTCCATCCTCGCCAACCAGGAGGCGGTGCGCGACGGCTACGACGAGGCGCTGCTCCTGGATGTCGACGGCTTCGTCGCCGAAGGCTCCGGCGAGAACATCTTCATCGTGCGCCGCGGCAAGCTGTACACGCCGGATCTGACCTCCGCGCTCGAGGGCATCACCCGCGACACCGTGCTGACCATCGCCGCCGAGATGGACCTCGAACTTGTCGAGAAGCGCATCACCCGCGACGAGGTGTACAGCGCGGACGAGGCGTTCTTCACAGGCACCGCCGCCGAGATCACGCCGATCCGCGAACTGGACAATCGGGTGATCGGCGCGGGCTGCCGCGGTCCGGTCACCACGGAGATCCAGCGCCGCTACTTCGCCATCGTCAAGGGCGAGGACGTGCGCTACGCGCACTGGCTGACCTTGGTCGACTGAGGCCGCCGGCGCTATACTCGGCCCCTTGCCGGGCAGAACAACCACAACCAACGCAACAAAGAACCATCATGGAACTGACCGAAAACACCCAGCGCGTGATCGAAGTGACGGCCAAGGACCTGCCGCTGGCCTGCCCGATGCCCGACATGGTCAAATGGAACGCGCACCCGCGCGTATTCCTGCCGATCGTGAAACTCGGCGGCGAAGCTCGCTGCCCTTACTGCGGCACCCTTTACAAACTGACCGGACCGGTCGGCCACCACCACTGACAGGCGGCCCGTACCGGCCGGCAAAGGTGCGCTTGCCGCACCTTTTTTGCTTGACCACTCTATGAAGAAAATCCTGGTGATCGGCCCGTCGTGGGTCGGTGACGGCGTGATGGCGCAACCTCTGTACCGCCGCCTCATCGAGCGCAACCCCGGCGCCGAAGTGCACGTGTTCGCACCGGCGTGGACGTTGCCCTTGCTCGAGCGCATGCCAGAGGTGGCCGCTGCCCACCTCAACCCCTTCGGCCACGGCGCCTTGCGGCTTGGCGAGCGCTGGCGCGTCGCGCGCAAGCTCTCCGCCCTGGGCTTCGACCAGGCCGTGGTGCTGCCCGGCTCGCTCAAGGCCGCGCTGATCCCGGCCTTTGCCGGCATCCCCAAGCGCACCGGCTTTACCGGCGAGATGCGCTACGGGCTGATCAACGATATGCGCGAGCTTGACGAGAACGCGCTGCCGCGCATGGTCGAACGCTTCTGCGCGCTGGCCGAGGCGCCGGGCACGCTGCCTGCCGCGCCCATTCCCCACCCCGAGCTGCGCGCCAACGCGGCGGCCGGCGCCGAAGTCGCCGCGCGCCTGGGACTGGACGCAAATAAGCCTGCCGTCGCGCTGTGCCCGGGGGCCGAATACGGCCCGGCCAAGCGCTGGCCGGCGCACCACTTTGCCGCGCTCGCGCGCGCGTTCGCCGACGCGGGCTGGCAGGCGTGGCTGTTCGGCTCGGACAAGGACGCTGCCATCGGCCAGGAGATCGAGCAACTGTCCGGCGGCGCCGCGCGCAACCTGTGCGGCGCGACCTCGCTTGCCGACGCGATCGACCTGATGGGCCGCGTCGACCTCGCAGTGTGCAACGACTCGGGGCTGATGCACGTCGCGGCCGCCTTGGGCAAGCCGCTGGTCGCGCTGTACGGTTCATCCAGCCCGGACTTCACCCCGCCGCTCACCGACAAGGCGCGCATCGTCTCGCTCAACCTCGACTGCAGCCCGTGCTTCGAGCGCAATTGCCCGCTGGGCCACACCGACTGCCTGCAAAAACTCATGCCCGAGAGGGTGTGGGACGCCGCCTTGCAGCTGATAGACCGTTACCCGCCCACCACCACGCCAGCACCATGAGCCTGACCCTGCCCGAAGACAATACCCGGCGGATGGAACTTGTCCGCATCGCCGCCCGCCTGTTCCGCGACCAGGGCTACGAGCGCACCACCGTGCGAGACATCGGCACCGCCGCCGGCATGCAGTCCGGTAGCCTGTTCTACCATTTCCGCACCAAGGAGGAGATCCTGGTTGCGGTGATGGCGCTGGGCATCACCCGCACCACCGAACAGCTGGCCGCGGCGCTTGCCCGCGAAAGCAAGCCGCTCGAGCGCGTGCGCGCACTCTTTCACGTGCACCTCAATTCGCTGCTCGGCGAGAACCAGGCCGCGCTCGAGGTGATGCTCTACGAGTGGCGCAGCGTGTCGCCCGAGTCCCGCCCCGGCCTCATCGTGCTGCGCGACCGCTACGAGGCGCTGTGGCAGCAGGTGCTGGACGAGGCTGCCGCTACCGGCCTCGTCAAGGCCAATACCCGCCTGCTCAGGCGCACGCTACTGGGCAGCCTGCACTGGACGGTGCAGTGGTACAACCGCGCTGGCACGCTGGGCGTCGCCGAGCTGGCCGACGAGATCATGGCGCTGACGCTGAAGGACTGACGCACAGCCAATGAAAAACGGCCCCTTTAAAGGGGCCGTTTTCTTGTGCGCCGTCTCGGCTTACTTGACCTTGCCGCCGGCCAGCTCGATCACCAGCGGGGTCAGCACGCGACTGAAGTCGCGCGCGCGCTCTTCGACACGGTTCGGGAACACGCGCTTCAGGTTGGCGACGTTGTCGACATCCGGACGGTGCCAGCTCATGCCGTCCTTGATTGCCTTGTTGGTGGTCTGCTCGTAACCGTCCTTGTCGCCGATCTCCCAGTTGGTCGCCTCGACCGCCAGCACCGGCACGCCGGCCTCGTCGAACGCTTCCTGGTCCGAGCAGCAGCCGGTACCCTTCGGGTATTCCTTGTTGAGGCCCGGGTTGGTGCCGGCCGCGACGCCCAGTTTCTTGGCGATGGCCAGCGCGCGGTCGCGCGCGTGGCCGGCCTTCGCATCCTTGGCGACGGTATTCTTGCCGGCGTGGAAGTACATCTTGTCGCCGGTGATCAGGCTGTCCATGTTGACCATCGCGATCAGCTGGCTGCGCTCGGTGTCGGTCATGCGCGCGACGTAGTCCTTCGCGCCCAACAGGCCCAGTTCCTCGGCGCCGAAGCCGACGAACTTGATCGTATGTTTGGTCTTCACGGATTTGAGCTGGTCGGCCAGTTCGAGCAGCATGCCGACGCCGGACGCGTTGTCGTCCAGCCCCTCGAGCCCCGGGCCGCCGATCTTGCCGATGTCGCCGTCTTTCTTCGGCGTGCGCGAGTCGAAGTGCGCGCCGACGATCACCACCTTGTCGTCCTGACCCGGCTTGGTCGCGATCACGTTGAGCGACTTCACTTCACGCTTTTCCTTCTGCTTGTCGGCCTTCTCGTATTCGAACGAGGAAGTGAACGGCTGCTCGACCACCTGGTAGCCCATTGCGCGGAACTTTCCGGCCAGATAGTCGGCGACCGCCTTCTCCTGCGCGGTGCCCGCCATGCGGCCCTTGAACGCAGTCGCGACGTGGACCATCTCGCGCGCGGCCACCTCACCGTGCGGCGCGGCCTGAGCGACGGCGGCGAACCCCAGTGCGATGGCGAAGGCGGACAACTTGAACAGATTGCGTGGCATGCTTGTGGCTCCTAGTAAGGCACTTGGCCTAATCGACAAAACATGTGCATATACTAATTTTGATCGAGCGGCGTTCATGTGACCTGCGTCAAGCAATCCGCTCGGCACCTGCTTCCCAGCATAGCCAGATCCTATCGTCCGATTGCGGCGTTTAAACACGGAGCGCGGCGCGAACTGGTAGAATCGGCGACATCCAACGTCAGACAGGACTTTGCACCATGAGCGAAACCCGCCACAGCCCGTTGCTGATCCTCGGTTCCGGCCCGGCCGGCTACACCGCCGCCGTCTACGCCGCGCGCGCCAACCTCAAGCCGGTGCTGATCACCGGCATGGCGCAGGGCGGCCAGCTGATGACGACGACCGAGGTCGACAACTGGCCGGCCGACGCCGACGGCGTGATGGGACCCGAGCTGATGCAGCGCTTCTTGCAGCACGCCGAGCGCTTCGGCACCGAAATGCTGTTCGACCAGATCCACCGCGTCGAACTGGGCCAGAAGCCCTTCCGCCTGTTCGGCGACATGGGCACCTATAGCTGCGACGCGCTGATCGTCGCCACCGGCGCGTCCGCCCAGTATCTCGGCCTGCCGTCCGAAGCCGCCTTCATGGGCAAGGGCGTATCCGCCTGCGCGACCTGCGACGGCTTCTTCTACCGCGGTCAGGACGTCGCCGTGGTCGGCGGCGGCAACACCGCGGTCGAGGAGGCGCTGTATCTGGCCAATATCGCCAAGCATGTGACGCTGATCCACCGCCGCGACACCTTCCGCGCCGAGAAGATCATGGTCGACAAGCTGATGGCGCGCGTCGCCGAGGGCAAGATCACGCTCAAGCTCAACGCACAGCTCGATGAAGTGCTGGGCGACGCCTCCGGCGTGACCGGCGCCCGCGTTCGCTTCAACGACGGCACCCACGAAGATATCGCGCTGATGGGTGTATTCATCGCGATCGGCCACAAGCCGAACACCGACATTTTCAAGGGCCAGCTCGAGATGGACGCTACCGGCTACCTGATCACCCGCGGCGGCCGTGACGGCAACGCGACGGCGACCAGCGTCGACGGCGTGTTCGCCGCCGGCGACGTGCAGGACCACATCTACCGCCAGGCGGTGACCAGCGCGGCCTCCGGCTGCCAGGCCGCGCTCGACGCCGAGCGCTACCTCGACGCACTGAAGTGAAAGCGCACCGCGCACAACTGAAGGCGCTGAAAAAACAGCTGGAGCCCAAAGCTCCGGCTGTTTTGCCGTCGGCGCCAGCGCCCGTGCCGGAGCCCGACTTTGCCACGCTGTTCGCCGACGTGCGCCCGCTCAGGGACAGCAAGCGCGCCCACCCGGCGAGGCCGGCACCGCCGCACTGGCCGCGCCGGCAAGGCGGCGACGCCGGCACCAACGCACTACCCGAGGCGTCCGTGATCGCGCAGATGAGCGGCTGGTTCGACCGAGGCGAGGAGCCGGACACCCATCTCGCCTCCGGTGTCGCGCGCATCACCCTCAAACGGCTCGTCGCCGGCCATTTTCCGGTCGTCGCGACGCTCGACCTGCACGGCATGGACCGTTACGCGGCACACGGCGCGCTCGCGCTGTTCCTGCACCGCGCCCGTAGCCGCGGCGCCTGCGTGCGCGTCGTGCACGGCATGGGCTACGGCTCGCGCGGCGAACCGGTGCTGCCGCGCATGGTGCGCCGCTGGCTCGCCTGCCACCCGCATGTGCTGGCGTTTACGCCGGCGCCGGCCATCGCCGGCGGCCAGGGCGCCTTGCTGGTGCTGCTGCGCCGGGCGGTGCCCTCTTCCACCGACTATCCTTGAAAGCAACGGATATATACAATGTCATCAATGCAAAACGACAAACAGCCTGAAGTCATTGCAGGCGCACCGCTCGCCGAGGGCGACACCTGCCCCGCCTTCGAACTGGCCGCCACTTCCGGCACCACCTTCAACCCGGCGACCGCAGCGAAACCGCTGGTGCTCTACTTCTACCCGAAAGACAACACGCCCGGCTGCAGCAATGAGGCGGCCGCCTTCCGCGACCTCGCCGACGCCTTCGCCGCCACCGGTGCGACCGTGATCGGCCTCTCGCGCGACAGCCTCAAGTCGCACGAAAACTTCAAGGCGAAGTTCGCGCTGCCCTTCGAGCTCGCGTCCGACCCGGACGAGGTCGCCTGCCAGGCCTTCGACGTGATCCGTATGAAGAACATGTACGGCAAACAGGTGCGCGGCATCGAGCGCAGCACCTTTATCATTGGAGAAGACGGCCGCGTGCTGCGTGCCTGGCGCAAGGTCAAGGTCGACGGCCACGCCCAGGAGGTCCTCGCCTACCTGCAGTCGCTGTAAACGATGAAAATCGGGCGCCGCGCCCGCGGCGCCGCCAACCGAGGGGAAAGTCTCATGGCTACGCGCAAGAAGTCCCGTCCCGACAAGTTGTTCGTCCTCGACACCAACGTGCTGCTGCACGACCCGACCTGTCTGTTCCACTTCGCCGAGCACGACGTCTTCATCCCCATCATCACGCTCGAAGAGCTGGACATGCACAAGACCGGCATGTCCGAAGTCGCGCGCAACGCCCGCCAGACCAGCCGCTTCATCGACGAGATCCTCAAGTCTTCGCCCGCCCGCATCGAATCCGGCATCCCGCTCGCTCCGGCCAGCCACGAGCAGGCGAGCGGCCGGTTGATCCTGCAGACGCAGGCGATCCACAGCGTGCTGCCCGGTTCGATGCCGGTGGGCAAGGCCGACAACCAGATCCTCGGCATCGTGATGGCGCTCAAGGAACTGCACCCCGAGCGCGGCGTGATCCTGGTGTCGAAAGACATCAATATGCGCATCAAGGCGCGCGCACTGGGCCTGGACGCCGAGGACTACTTCAACGACAAGGTACTCGAGGACACCGACCTCCTGTACTCGGGCGCGCGCGAGCTGGACGACGCGTTCTGGGAGCGCAACGGCCGCGAGATCGAGTCGTGGGCCGAGCATGGCCGCAACCACTACCGCATCGAGGGGCCGGACGTGCCCGCGCTTTATCTCAACCAGCTGTTGTGGCAGGAAGGCGCCAGCCCGCTGACAGTCAGGGTCGTCGCCCAACAGGGGCGGCAGGCGACCTTGCAGACCCTCAAGGACTACAGCCACGCCAAGAACAACGTGTTCGGCATCACCGCGCGCAACCGCGAGCAGAATTTCGCGCTGAACCTGCTGCTCGACCCCGAGGTCGACTTCGTGTCGCTGCTGGGCCAGGCCGGCACCGGCAAGACGCTGCTCACGCTGGCGGCTGGCCTCTCGCAGGTGCTGGAGAGCAAGCGCTACAACGAGATCATCATGACCCGGGTAACCATCCCGGTCGGCGAGGACATCGGCTTTTTGCCGGGCACCGAGGAAGAGAAGATGGCGCCGTGGATGGGCGCGCTCGAGGACAACCTCGAGGTGCTGGGCAAGAGCGAGGACGACGGCGGCGACTGGGGCCGCGCGGCGACCGGCGACTTTTTGCGCTCGCGCATCCGCGTGAAGAGCCTGAACTTCATGCGCGGGCGCACCTTCCAGGACAAGTTCCTGATCATCGACGAGGCGCAGAACCTCACGCCCAAGCAGATGAAGACGCTGATCACCCGTGCCGGCCCCGGCACCAAGGTGGTGTGCCTGGGCAATATCGCGCAGATCGACACGCCTTATCTTAGCGAGGGCAGCTCGGGGCTCACCTACGTGGTCGACCGCTTCAAGGGCTGGGCGCACGGCGGGCACATCACCTTGCAGCGCGGCGAGCGCTCGCGCCTGGCCGACTTCGCGGCGGACGCTCTGTGACGCGCAAGCTTGAACTCGTGCACCAGGCAGCGGCGGGCACCGCCTGGCCGCTGCCGCTGCTGTTCGTGCACGGCGCGTTTTGCGCGGCGTGGTGCTGGCAGCGCCACTTCATGCCTTGGTTCACCGCGCGCGGTTTTGACTGCTACGCGCTGAGCCTGTCCGGCCACGGCGCAAGCGAGGGGCGGGACTGGCTGGACGCGGCGAGCATCGACGACTACGTCGCGGACATCGCCGCTACGCTGCCGCGCCTGCCCGCCCCGCCGGTGCTCATCGCGCACTCGATGGGCGGCTACGTCGCGCAGCAACTGATCCGTCGCCACGCGCTGCCAGCTCTCGTGCTGCTCGCGCCGGTACCGCCTGCCGGGTTGGCCAGATCCACGCTGCGCCTGGCCGCAGAAGCGCCGACGCTGCTGGACGCGCTTAACCGCTTCCAGGCATCCCCCGGGCGGACCGACGAAGCGGCCGAGGCGTCGCTGCGCGAATTGTTGTTCTCGCCCGACGCGGCAATCGAGGACATGCGGCTGATGGCGGCGCGCGCGCAACACGAGAGCACCCGCGCCATCATCGACATGCAGTGCTGGGCACCGTGGCGACAGTGGCTGGACACAAGCTGCGCGCCGCCGCCCACGCTGGTGCTCGGCGGCGGGCTCGACCGCATCGTCGCGCCGGAGGAGATCGCCGGGACCGCGCAGGCGCTCGGCGGCATATCGGAAATCCTGCCCGGCGCCGGGCACATGCTGATGCTGGACGCGGACTGGCCGTCTGCCTGCCAGCTCATCGTCAGCTGGCTGCAAGCCACCTTCCCCGCTACGGACGCCGGTGACGATGGCGCCAACGCCAGGGAGGCTCGGCCGCCGGATCGGCCCACAACCCTCGCCGAGCCTGCCTAGCATCCGCCTCGGCCTGCTGGTACCGCCGGTAGTCGGCCGCCGGCTGACCTTCTTGCGCGTAGCGGCGGTAATGCCACGCCCAGCCCTCGCCGAGCAAGGCCAGCGCGACATCTTCGCCCGCCACCTCCAGAGCCCCCAGCTCGCGGCCGTAGGCGTCGGTCGCCGCCTTGCGCCAGAGAAGTGCCCCGCCCCGGCTCAGCCGCAGGAGCGCGTCGCGGGCAGCCGGGCCGCCCGCCTGCGCAAGCTCAGGCGCGTCGACAAACTGCAGCCGCGCGCGTACCGCATCTCCCTCAGGCGACACCAGGCGCAGGGTATCGCCGTCGGCGACGGTGGCGACCCGCCACTGTCCAGCCTCATGCGGCCATAAAACGAAAACCGCCGCGGCCAGCATGGCCACGGCGGCAAATTTGCGGTACCGCGGCGCGGCCGACCACAAACGGATCAGCCCGTGCATCCTGCTTTACCCGCCGGAAGCGTCGCGGCGCGGCTGCCACAGCACGTCGGGCACGCCAGCCTCGCGGTTGAGCACGCGTGAGAGCACGAACATCAGGTCGGAGAGGCGGTTCAGGTAACGGCGCGCGCTCATCGATACCTCCTCGAAGCGAGCGAGCGCGACCAACGCGCGCTCGGCGCGGCGGGCGACCGAACGCGCCTGATGCGCCACCGCGGCGGCCTGGCTGCCACCGGGCAGAATGAATTCCTTGAGCGCCGGCAGGTCGGCGTTCAGCGCCTCCACGGCCGCCTCCAGCCGCTCGACCGCCGCCTCCTTGAGCGCGCTGTAGCCGGGCACGGCCAGTTCCGAGCCCAGGTCGAACAGGTCGTGCTGGATCGCGCACAACAGCGCGTCGTGCGCCGATGCGCCGCCTTGCGCGCGCAGCAGCCCCACCACGCAGTTGAGTTCGTCAACCTCGCCCAGCGCGCAGATGCGCGGCGCGTCCTTGTGCTCGCGCCGGCCGTCGCCCAGCGAAGTCGATCCGTCATCCCCGCCACGGGTCACGATACTGGTCAGCCGGTCACTCATTGCTCATCCTTGTGGTTGGTCTCGATGTCGCTGATCGCCTGGCGGATGCTCTCGCGCAGTGTCTCGCCGAACAGCATGTCGTAGTCTTCCCGCATCTGCTGCATCACGCCGGCGAGCAGGTGGCGGGTCTGGTTCTCGATCGCGTCCTGCAGCCACAGCGACAGCTCGACCCGCATCCTGGGCAGGATGCGCTGGTAGATCGCCTCCAGCAGCGCAGCCTCGTCTACGACGGCGACCCGTTCTCCGGCGGCACCCTGCGGCAGCAGGGCCGCCTGTTCGGCAGCTTCTGTCTCGGCCCCCGCCTGGAGAGCAACGCCAGCTGCCGCGACAGCCCCCGCCAAAGCCAGCGCCTCCTGCGCCGGAACCGGCTGTGCAGGCACGGCCGGATTCTCTGCGGACACCTTCCCTGCATCGACTGCGTGCACGGACGCGGCCGCTGCGATGACGGCCATGGCGGCATCTGGTTGCGCTTCAAACAGCTCGTCGCCCTCGGCGACCCCTGCCGACGGAGCCGCATCCGCACTCTCGGCTGCCTGTTGCCCCGCGCAGGCGTCCAAGGACGCCGGGAGGCGGGCGTCGACCACCTCCGGGCCCGGGTGGACCGCGGGCACGTCGACGGCCCCGGCAGCGACACCGAAGGGCTGGACAGGCTCGGCCAGTCCGTCCGGCATGACTGCGAGACCCGCATTAGCGTCGATAGCCGACACTTCGACGACCGGCTCAACACCGGCGGCTGGCGCCAGCAGCTCGGGCAGACTGCCTTCGGCCGGACTTGCAAAGCTTTCATCCGCCGCCGCCTCCGACTGTGCCGCAGCGGAAGACGCAAGACCCGCTTCGGCTGCGCCAGTCAGCGCAATACCTGGCACGGACGGTGCGCTTTCCGGCCCCGCCGGCACGGCAACACCCGTGAATTCGGTCCAAGCGCCGTCCGACGCCGGCTCAGCGACAGAGCCCACGGCCGCTGCGTCTGCATGCACTTCAACAAGGTCTTGCACGGCGGGCTCGGGCTCGGCGGGTATCGCCGACGGCGCCTCAAGCGGCGCCGAGTCAACCGCCTGCCCATCGGACGCCGTCTCATGCACCCAGGAGACTGGCGGCGCTACCGGCTCCGCCGACGCAAACACATCTGCCTGCGCCAACGCCTGGTCGGCCCAGCCGGCAACCGACGCAGCTTCGGCTGCATCCGCAGCAACAGGCAGCGCGTCGGGCTGCCGACCCGCTGGCGCCGCGCCAGCACCCTGAGCCGCGTCCAGCGGGTCGGGGGACAGGACCATTTCGGCCGGATCGTGGCCGGCAAAGCCGGATCCCTGCGGCAGGTTCGCTGCCAACGTCTGCCCGCTTACCGCCCCTTCCCCCCCGAATGCAGGTGCCGGCATGAAAGCATGATCCGTCGCCGTGGGCACCATCTCTTCGGGAATGGCTAAACCGGGCTCGACCGCGGCGGCCGCCGCTTGCGGCCACGCCAGTTCGCCCAGCAACTCGTCCAGCGGCAGATCCCCGGCAGCCTCTGCCGGCCGCGGCTCCAGCCCGGACACCAGCTCCGGCTCTGGCGACACGGCGCTGACGGGCGCAAGCTGCGCCCACGCGGCGGCCATTTCGGCCGCTGCTCCGCTTGCCTGCTCGCCGGCCGGCCCATCGGCTTCGAACAGCAAGTCGTCGAGCGAGAGTTCGGGAATGCCTGCTTCCGCCAGCATTTCGACTGGCGGCTCGGTACTGTCAGCCGCTGGCTGCGTACGCGGGGCGGCTACCCACGGGCTTGCGAAGAGCTCGTCCGCCGGCGTCGCCTGCCAGGCCTCGGGGCTGACCACCGGCTCGCTCCAGCGCGACGCCTGCGGAGCCTCTTCGGACAGCGCCGGCACAGCATTGTCCGACAGCGCCTCCAGAGGCCCGGGGATGTCCAGGTCGAGCGAAGGCAGCGTCTCGAAGACGGCAGCCGCCGGAGGCGGCGGCAACAGTTCGTCCAGCGTGAGTTCGGCGGGCATCTCGAGGGCGAGCGGCTCGTCTGCCGTTGTTGGCGCGTCGTCCACGTACTCGACGACTTCGGTCAGCACGGGCAGGTTGTCTGGTACGCCGGCGGGGCGGTTGGCTTGGCTCATGGTTTCAGGTGCTGCATATCGTGGTGTTCGATGGGAAAGCCCGCCGCACGGTACTGGCGGTAACGCTCGCGTGCGCGTGCAAGCGAGGCGTCGTCGACGCCGATCACTTCGAGGATACGCTCAAATTCGCCGGGCCGGGAAAGCTCCGCGTCACCCAGGTTCAGCAACACCTTGCGCGAGACGCCGTCAGCCGCCGAGAGGCCGAGCCAGACGGGCGTCTGGGCGGCCTCGGGGGCGTCGAAGCGGCAGTTCGGCACGAAAGCGGTGTCGGCAAAGCTCCACAGCCGGGTTGAGAATCGCCCGAGCGCGTCCTCGTCGGGCAGCAGCACGAAGAGCTGCTCGCCCTTGCGCTGGACGGTCGCCGCCAGGCGGCACGCAAACGCGGCCGGGTCGGCGACCTTGGTGTAAAAATCAATCCGCGTCATGGACGTCGTGCGTATCGTGCGCGTCACGGCGCGGACGGCCGCGGCGGACGGTTCGGCCCAGCGCGATATCGGCCCTATCCTGCAGGAATTGCACGAGCAGGGGCACCGGACGGCCGGTCGAACCCTTGTCCTTGCCGCTCTTCCACGCGGTGCCGGCGATATCGAGGTGCGCCCAGTCGTACGCCTTGGCAAAGCGCGAGAGGAAGCAGGCTGCGGTGATGCTGCCGCCCGGGCGGCCGCCGATGTTCGCCATGTCCGCGAACGGGCTCTTCAGGAGTTCTTGGTACTCGTCCCACAGCGGCATGTGCCACGCGCGGTCGCCGACTTCCTCGCCTGCCGCGGCGAGGTCACGCGCCAGGCTGTCCTGGTTGCTGTAAAGCCCGGTCGCCACATGCCCCAGCGCGATGATGCACGCGCCGGTCAGCGTCGCCACGTCGATCACCGCGGCAGGCTCGAAGCGCTCGGCGTACGTCAGCGCGTCGCACAGGATCAGCCGGCCTTCGGCGTCGGTGTTCAGCACTTCGATGGTCTTGCCGGCCATCGAAGTGACGATGTCGCCGGGCTTGAGCGCGCGGCCGGACGGCATGTTCTCGCAGGTCGGCACCAGCGCGACCAGGTTGATCGGCAGCTTCATCTCGACCACCGCACGGAAGGTGCCGAGCACGGCAGCGGCGCCACCCATGTCGTACTTCATCTCGTCCATGCCTTCGCCGGGCTTCAGCGAAATGCCGCCCGAATCGAAGGTGATCCCCTTGCCGACCAGCACCAGCGGCTTTTCTTCGACGTCGGCCGCGCCGCGGTATACGAGCTCGATGAACTGCGGCTCGGTGTCCGCCCCCTGCGCGACGGCCAGGAAGGCACCCATGCCCAGCGCCGAGATCTCCTCGCGGCCGAGCACCTTGGCCTCGGCGCCGAAGTCTGCGGCCAGCGAGCGGGCGGTCTGGGCGAGATACGCCGGCGTACATACGTTGCCCGGCGTGTTGCCCAGATCTTTCGCGAGTTTCATGCCGGCGGCAATCGAGAGGCCGCGCGCGAGGCCGCGCTCGCCGTCGGCGAGGTCGCTGCGCCGCGGCACGGCCAGCGTCAGCTTGCGCAGCTCGCGTCCGTGTTCGTCCGCCTTGCTGCGGTAGGTGTCGAAACGGTAGAGCGTATCGAGGGTGACCACGCACGCCTGCTCGATCATCCATTCGACGTCGTGCTTCTTGACCGTCAGTTCGGACAGGTAGCTGACCGCCTCGCCAGACGCGGTCTGTCCCAGCGCGCGCACCGCCGCGCGGGTCGCCTCACGGTATTCCTTGGCGCGGAACTCACGCTCCTTGCCCAGACCCACCAGCAACACGCGGTCGCACAGCGTATGCGGCACCGAGTGCAGCAGCAGCGTGCTGCCGAGCTTGCCCTCCATGTCGCCACGGCGGATCACGTCGCTGATAAAGCCGTTGGAGATCCGGTCAAGCAGGTCGGCCGCCAGCGTAAGCTTGCGGGTTTCGTAAATCCCGACGATCACGCAGGCAACGCGCTGCTTCTCCGGGCTGCCACTTTTGATGTTAAACTCCATAAGATTGCTCCCGATGCTTGGCGTTTCCAGAACTGGGCACCGGCGGGATGCCGCCGGCGGGCGGGGCTCCTGACGGAGCAAAAAAGCCAGAACAAACCCGTTACCGAGTGTATTTCCCATTATCCATACGCTTTTGACAAATTGTCAAAAACAGGCGCTTTAGCACATGCTTTTCCGAAAAAGCCTCACGCGCGAGCTGACGACGACCAGCATCGGGGTCTTTCTCGTGCTGTTCCTGATTCTCCTGACTACCCAGACCATCAACATGCTCGGCCGCGCCGCGCAAGGCCGCGTCGCCAACGAGGCGGTCGCCGCGCTGGTCGGCTTCTGGTCGCTCGGTTTCTTTCCCGTAGTCCTGATCCTGACCGTATTCGTCAGCGTGCTGGTCGTGCTCGGCCGCGCCTGGCGCGACCACGAGATGGCGGTCTGGTTCGCCGCCGGCCAGCCGCTGTCCGCGTGGATCGGGCCGGTCGTGCGCTTCACCCTGCCCTTCACGCTGCTGATCGCACTGGGCACCACCGTGATCGGCCCATGGGCGCAAACGCGCAGCAGCGAATACGCGCAGACACTCAAGCAGCGTGAGGAAATCAGCGCGATCGCACCCGGCGTCTTCAAGGAAGCGCAGGGCGGTCGTCGCATCTATTTCATCGAGCGTTTCGACCCGGCCACCGGCGCCGCACGCAACCTGTTCGTGCGCTCGGTCGAAGAGAACGGCCTGTCGACGATCTTCGCCGAACGCGGCTTCGTGCGCACCAACGAGAAGGGCGAGCGCGAACTGGTGCTCGAAAACGGTCACCGCTATCTGGGCGAAGCCGGCCGCGGCGACTTCGAGGTCGGAAAATTCGAGCGCTACACGGTGCGCATCGGCGCGCCGCCCAAGCTGATCGAGAGCATCGCGGACGTCGACATGATGCCGACCTCGGCCCTCTTGGCCGAGCACTCCCCAAAGGCGCGTGCCGAGCTCGCGTGGCGCTTGTCGCTGCCGCTCTCCTCGCTCATCCTCGCGCTCATGGCCATTCCACTCGCCTACTACAACCCTCGCGCCGGCCACGCGTACAACCTGCTCGTCGCGCTGGGCGCTTATCTCGCCTACCAGAACGGCCTGTGGCTGTTCCGTGACTGGATCAAGGCCGACAAGCTGGGCTCGGCGCTCGGCATCCTGCCCATGCACTTCATCATGCTCGCGATCGCGCTCGCGCTGATCTGGTACCGCAGCCGCCCGACGGGCTTTATCGGCGCCCGCCTTGGCAAGCAGAAGACCGGAGGCACGCGATGAAGCAGTTGCGCCAATACCTGCTGTCGCGCTTTGTCGCGGCGAGCATCTTCACGCTGATCGCGCTGGTCGGCCTCTACGCGTTCTTCGACGTGATCAAGGAGTTGCCGCGCGTGGGCCGCGGCGACTACGACGCGGCAGCGATGCTCGCCTACGTCGCCCTCTTGATGCCCGGCCACGCGTACGAACTGATGCCGCTAGCGGTGCTGATCGGCTGCATGGTCGCGATGACCCAGCTTGCGACCACCTCCGAATACGCGGCGATCCGCACCGCCGGCGTCTCGCTCGGCCAGGTTGCGCGCACCCTACTGCTGTTCGGCGCGTTCGCGGCGACCGCCGCGCTCCTGCTCGGCGAATTCGGCGCGCCGTGGTCCGAGCGCACCGCCGAGCGCTTCAAGCTCGAACGCACCCAGTCGCTGGTGACACGTGAGTTCAGCTCGGGCGTCTGGGCGAAGGACGACAACAACTTCATCAATATCGACGAGATGCTGCCGGACACCACGCTGCGCAAGGTCCGCATCTACACCTACGACGCAGCCTTCGCGCTGACCCGCCAGCGCTACGCCGAGAGCGGCCGCTACGTCGGCAACGGCGTGTGGGAACTCACCGGCGTGCGCGACTCGACGATCACCCCCGACCGCATCCTGGTGAAGGACTACCCGACGCTTGAATGGAAGTCGGTGCTGCAACCGGACATCCTGTCGGTGCTCCTGGTCGTCCCCGAGCAGATGTCAGCGTACAACCTGTTTTCCTACATCGAGCACCTGAAGGCGAACCACCAGAAGACGCAGCGCTACGAGATCGCGCTGTGGAGCAAGCTGTTCTACCCGCTCGCGTGCATTTCGATGGCGCTGGTCGCGCTGGCGTTCACCCCGGTACAAAGCCGGCACAGCGAGATGGGGATCAAGCTCTTTACCGGCATTTGCCTCGGTATCGCCTTCCACTTCAGCAACCGGCTGTTCGGGCATCTGGGACTCTTGTACGACTGGAACCCCATCCTGTCGGCGACCGTCCCCTCACTCGTTTTCCTGATCGCCGGACTCTTCGCCATTTCCCGCCAGGAGAAACGCTAGCATGAGCGCCTGCGACGGCTTTGCCCAGTGCCAGTCATGGCGTCAACAACTGCAGCAGGGCCGTCAGGCGCTCGCCGAGCGCTACCGGCAACATAGCGAGCCGCGCGACTACCTGAGCCGCCACGCCGCGCTGATCGACACCCTGCTCACCGGCATCTGGCACGCGCTCGAGCTGGGCGCGCGGGCCTCGCTCGTCGCCGTCGGCGGCTACGGTCGCGGCCAGTTGTTTCCCGCGTCCGACATCGACCTGCTGATCCTGCTGCCGGACCACCACGACGACGCGCTTGACGAGACGCTCACCCGCTTTGTCGGCATCCTGTGGGACATCGGCCTTGAAGTCGGCCACAGCGTGCGCACGCACGGCGAATGCCTGACCGAGGCGCGCGCCGACATCACCGTCGAGACCACCCTGCTGGAAAACCGCCTGCTCGCCGGCGACCCCAGGCTGCACGGCGCGCTGATCGCCGCGCTCGAGAAAAGCCGCGAACCCTTGCGTTTTCTGGAGGGCAAGCTGCTCGAGCAGCAGCAGCGCCACAACAAGAGCCTGGCAGGCACCAGCAATCTCGAGCCCAATATCAAGGAGAGCCCGGGCGGCCTGCGCGATCTGCACACCATCCTGTGGCTCGCCCGCGCGATCGGCCTGGGCAGCAGCTGGCAGATGCTGGTCGAGCGCGACGTGATCACACCGAGCGAGGCGCGCATGCTGCGCGTCAGCGAACGCGAGCTCGAGCGGCTGCGCATCGAGCTGCACCTGCAGGCGAGGCGCCGCGAAGACCGCCTGATTTTCGACTTGCAACAACAGACCGCGCAGGCGATCGGCTACGCCGACGCCAGCGCACGGCGCGCCAGCGAAGAGATGATGCAGGCTTACTACAAGGCCTCGCGCACGGTCAGCCAGCTCTCCGGCGTGCTGCTGCCGAATCTGCGCGCGCTGATCTTCTGCCCGCTGCCGCGCGTGGTGCGCGAGCTGGACGATCGCTTCTACACGGTCAACGACCTGTTGGGCATCAAGACGCCCGACGTGTTCGAACAGGACCCGGGCGCCATCCTCGACGCCTTCCTGCACCTGCAGCGCCACCCTGAACTCACCGGCATGGCGCCGCGCACGCTGCGCGCGCTGTGGCGGGCGCGCCGGCACATCAACGAGCGCTTCCGGCGCCAGCTACGCAACCGCGAGCGCTTCGTGCAGCTCTTTCGCGAAAGCGGGCTCACCCACACGCTCAGGCGGATGAACCTGTACGGCGTGCTGGGCAAGTACCTGCCGGCGTTCGGTCGCATCATCGGGCGCATGCAGCACGACCTCTTCCACGCGTACACGGTGGACATGCACATCCTGATGGTGGTGCGCAACCTCAGGCGCCTCGCCGTACCTGCGTTCAACCATGAATACCCGCTGTTGAGCCGGCTGATCGGCGACTTCGAGCGCCCCGAAACCCTGTATATCGCCGCGCTGTTCCACGACATCGCCAAGGGCCGCGGCGGCGACCACTCGCTGCTGGGGACGGTCGACGCCGCCGAATTCTGCCAGACGCACGGCCTGCCGTTCGAGGACCGCGAACTGGTGGTCTGGCTGGTGCGCGAACACCTGACCATGTCGTCGGTCGCGCAAAAACAGGACATCTACGACCCGGCCACCGTCATCGCCTTCGCCGAAATTGCTGCCACCCCGCGCCGGCTGACCGCGCTTTACCTGTTGACCGTCGCCGACATCCGCGGCACCAGCCCCAAGGTGTGGAACAGCTGGAAGGCCAAACTGCTCGAGGACCTCTATCACGCGACCCTTCGCGTACTCGAGCACGGCGGCCAGGTCGACCGCGAGTCGGTCGTCGACGAGCGCAAGGCGCAGGCCCGTACCGAGCTGCGCCTGCGCGCGATCCCGGACGGGGTCGAGACGAGGCTGTGGCAGACGCTCGACACCGTCTACTTCCTGCGCCACGAGGCGTCGACCATCGCCTGGCACGCGCGCGTGCTCAACCGCTGCGTCGACAGCCCGGAGCCCGTGGTGCGCGCACGGCTCGCCGCCACCCGCGACGGCATCGAGGTGCTGGTCTACACGCACGACGCGCCGGAGCTCTTCGCGCGTATCTGCGCGTTCTTCGGGCGCACCCACTACAGCATCGCCGACGCGCGCGTACACACCACCACGCAAGGCTACGCGCTCGACACCTTCCACGTGTTCATCCCCGAACACCACGAAGACGACTACCGCGACATGATCAACTTCATCGAGTTCGAACTCGCCGCGGCACTGACGCGCGGCGACGCCTTGCCGCCGCCCCGTGGCGGCCGCCTCGACCGCCACCTCAGGCACTTCCCGATACAGCCACAAGTCTCGCTGCAGCCGGACGATTCGCCACGCCGCTACGTGCTCTCCATCGTCGCCGGCGACCGCCCGGGGCTACTCGCCCGCGTCACCGCCCTGCTCTCGGCGTACCGCTTCAGCGTGCATTCGGCCAAGATCATGACCCTGGGCAGTCGCGTCGAGGACGCATTCCTGCTGCGTGCAGACGGCGCCGACGATGACAAGACCCTGCTCGCGCTCGAAGGCGAGCTGATCGACGCACTGCAGATTTAAACCCAAGGCCTGCAACTCACCGCAAGGGCACTGCCGTCCAGCAGGCGAACCTCAGCCAACCGGCAATTTGAATAAAGCCGACTCATGGCATACAAATAACGGATACCACGCTGTCCTTGGGCAATCAGCCGCCCCGGGCCGGCGTGTGACCGATCCCAGCCACAGCAAGAGGAAGCCCCATGCCCCTGAACAAGACTCTCAGCGTATTGCTGCTGTCCCTGATAAGCGGCGGCGCCTTGGCCGCAGAAGCCGGCACCGCGTTTATCGCGTTACCGGGCAAGGCGATGCTCGCCGATGCAGTCAGACTTGCAGCAACCGTCACCGCGATCGACCCTGCCACCCGCACGCTGACCCTGCAAGGTGACAACGGCCAGGCACGGCAGGTCGTCGCAGGGCCCGAGGTACGCAATTTCGCGCAGATCAAGGTTGGCGACCGCGTCGAAGTCAGGCTGCTCGAATCGCTGTCCCTGGAGCTGAAAAAGGGCGGCGCGGGCGTGCGCACCCGCGTCGATAGCGTGGAAGCTGCCCGGGCCGAAGACGGCAGTGCACCGGCTGGCGCGCTCGCCAGGTCCACGACCGTGCTGGCCGACGTCATCAAGGTCGACGCCAAGACGCACTCCATCGAACTGAAGGGCGTCTCGCGCAAATTGAAGCTGAAAATCGACAACCCGGAGCAGCTGAAGCAAATCCAGGTGGGCGACCAGATCAAGGGCACCTATATCGACGCCCTGGGCATCTCGGTAACCCCGCAGCCGGCCAAGTAGCCCGCCGCAGGCGACAAAAAACCCCGGACAAAGCCCGGGGTTTTTTGCTGACAGAATCGCGTTACGCGTTCTTTTGCTTGCGGCGCTCGTGCTCCTGCAGGAAGCGCTTGCGCATGCGGATCGACTGCGGGGTGATCTCGACGATTTCGTCGTCGTCGATGAACTCGACCGCCGATTCCAGCGTCATCTTGATCGGCGTGGTCAGGCGCACCGCTTCGTCGGTACCGGAAGCACGAACGTTGGTCAGCTTCTTGCCCTTGAGCGGGTTGACCACCAGGTCGTTGTCGCGGCTGTGGATGCCGATGATCATGCCTTCGTAGATCTTGTCGCCCGGCGACACGAACATGCGGCCGCGGTCTTCCAGGTTCCACAAGGCGTAGGCAACCGCTTCGCCGTTTTCCTGCGAGATCAGCACGCCGTTGTGACGGCCCGGCATGTCGGCTTTCACCGGCGCGTAGTCGTCGAACACGTGGCTCATCAGGCCGGTGCCGCGGGTCATGGTCATGAAATCGCCCTGGAAGCCGATCAGGCCGCGCGCCGGGATATGGTACTCGAGGCGGGTACGGCCCTGGCCGTCGGATTCCATATTGGTCAGCTCGCCGCGGCGGCGGCCGAGCTCTTCCATCACCGCGCCCTGGCAGCTGTCTTCCACGTCGACGGTCAGGTTCTCGTACGGCTCGCACTTCTCGCCGTTGATGTCCTTGAACACCACGCGCGGCTTGCCGACGGCCATCTCGAAGCCTTCGCGGCGCATGTTTTCCAAGAGGATGGTCAGGTGCAGCTCGCCACGGCCGGACACGCGGAAGATGTCCGCGTCTTCGGTGTCCTCGACCCGCAGCGCGACGTTGGTCAAGAGTTCCTTGGTCAGGCGGTCGCGGATCTGGCGGCTGGTCACGAACTTGCCTTCGGTACCGGCGAGCGGCGAAGTGTTGACCATGAAGTCCATGGTCAGCGTCGGCTCGTCGACCGACAGCACCGGCAGGCCGATCGGCTGGTCACGGTCGCACACGGTCACACCGATGCCGATGTCTTCCAGGCCCGAGATCACCACGATATCGCCGGCGGCGGCTTCTTCGACGGCCACGCGCTCGAGACCCTTGAAGCCCAGCACCTGGTTGATGCGGCCCTGCGCGACCTGTTCTTCATGGTTCATCACGGCGACGACCTGACCGGGCTTGATGCGGCCGTTCAGGATGCGGCCCAGGCCCAGGCGGCCGGTATAGGTCGAGTAGTCGAGCGCGGAGATCTGCAGCTGCAGCGGCGCGTCGACGTCGCCTTCCGGTGCCGGCACCTTCTCGAGGATCATGTCGAACATCGGACGCATGTCTTCCGACTCGTCTTCCAGCTCGAGCTTGGCGAAGCCGTTCAGGCCGGACGCGTAGATGATCGGGAAGTCGAGCTGCTCGTCGGTCGCGCCGAGCTTGTCGAACAGGTCGAAGGTCTGGTCGACCACCCAGTCCGGACGCGCGCCCGGACGGTCGATCTTGTTGATCGCGACGATGGGCTTGAGGCCCAGCGCCAGGGCCTTCTTGGTCACGAAACGGGTCTGCGGCATCGGGCCTTCGACCGCGTCGACCAGCAGGACGACGCCGTCGACCATGCCCAGCACGCGCTCGACCTCACCGCCGAAGTCGGCGTGTCCGGGAGTGTCGACGATGTTGATGTGGATACCCTGGTATTCGATGGCCGTGTTCTTGGCCAGAATGGTGATGCCACGTTCCTTTTCGAGGTCGTTGCTGTCCATGACGCGCTCGGCGACCTGCTGGTTATCACGGAAGGTGCCGGACTGGCGCAGCAACTGGTCGACCAGGGTGGTCTTGCCGTGGTCAACGTGCGCGATGATGGCGATATTGCGGATCTGTCGGTTCATTGTCTCTGCGTACTCAAGGGGAGCTGGAGCGAAAAATGGGTCAGATAGTATCACGACTGACCCATCACCAAAAAAAATTTGCCGCCGGCTCAGGCAGATACCTCGCTTATAATGCCGGCGAATGCCGGTTTAACGGCAAAAAATGACGGAGGATACATGTACGACTGGAACGCACTGTGGCACCAGCACGCCGGCTACCGCACCGGCTACACCGCCAAGACTGACGCCGCCGAAGGCGAACTGAACGCGCTGGCCGACGAGCTGGGTGCCCGCCTGATCCACCCGGCCAAGGGGCCGCACGACGTCGCGGTCTACGAGGAAGACGGCCGCTTCACGCTGGCCGGCTACCACGACGGACTGCAACTCTTGCATATCCGCAAGCAGGAACTGTTCGACCTGGCCCTGCATTTCGTCCCCGAGGCGGACGACAGCGACGAGGCCGACTGCCCGGCGCCCAGGCTCGAGCTAGCGGTCGACAACCTGGCCACCGGCGAGCACGGCCTCTGGCGCGCGCCAGTAACAAAAGACAAGCAGGGCAACATCTGGATCGGCAACCGCCGCCTGGATGAAGGCCTGATGCCGGCGATGTCGTTCGACGAACTCTCGTTCACCGACAACTCGCGCTTTCGCGACGCGCTGTACGAAGCCTGGCAGCACGACCTGCCGGCGCTCGCCCCCGACATCGAGGCGTGGTTCGACCCGGCCCTGCGCGCGCAGACGCCCCAGGCCGCCACGACCAGCGTCGAAGCACCGGCTGTCGGTGACGCGCGCACCCACGAGATGCTCGAGCGCTACGCCGAGATCATCCGCCGTGAGCAGCTGCTGCTGTCGCGCCGTTTTAGCGACGCCGAACTCAAGCTGATCGCCGCCGTGCTCGAAGGCGTGCACTTCGAGGAAGCGGCATCGTGCCGCGGCCTGTGGCTGGCCATCGAAGCGCGCATCCTCGACGAGGCGCTCGACAGCCACTTCGAGGTCGACGGCGAGGCCCTGCTCGACAAGCTCAAGGCGCTCTCCTACACGCAGGAAGTCGCGCTGATCGAGGCGCTTGCCCCGGCCCGATAAAGTTCAGGGCGCGAGGTGCGCGTCGCGCGACAGCGCACGCGCCACCTCGCGCGGGCCGATCACGCCGATCCGGCGCACGCCGCCGGATTCGGCGGCTTCGGTGACCACCGCGTAATCGCTCCCCGCCGCCTGCATGCGGGCAAGCGCGTGCGAGAACGGCAAAGCGGCGTCCACCAGCAGCGTGGGGCCCTCTTCTTCGCCGGTCACCGGCGACATCACGTCGCGGCAGCACAAGGCGCCGGCAAACCCCTGCAAGCCCTGCGGCACCTTGTGGCCGCGCCGGACCAGCTTGAGCGTGTAGATGGTCGCAGGCATGAGCCGCTCGCGCAGCGCGGCGGCCACCGCGACGGTCAGGATCATCGGCATGATCACCGTGTAGTCGCGGGTCATCTCGAACACCATCACCACCGCGGTCACCACCGCGCCGGTCGTCCCGCCGACCATGCCCGCCATCGCCGCCAGCGCGAAGTGCGCCGGCGACACACCCGGTAGCCACGGCGCGACGAGCACGCCGAACGCGGCGCCGGCAGCGGCGCCGACGAACATCGCCGGCGAAAAGACCCCGCCAGAGGCACCCGAGCCCAGAGTCAGCAGGGTCAGCGCCAGCTTGGCAACCACCAGCAGCGCAAGAAAGCCCGGCGCGGCAAGTTCGCCGCGCAGGATGTCCATGATCGTCGCGTAACCGACCCCCTCGACGTAGTAGTGCGCCGGCTGACCCAGCAGCGGCGAGAAATGCATAAAGAGCGCGAGCACCAGCCCGACCAGCAGCATGCCGCCCATATGGCGGGTGTAATAGTTGCCCGGCAAGGCGTCGAACTTGTCTTCCATCCAGTACACGCCCCGCGCCATCGCCCACGCGAGCCCTCCGACGATCACACCCAGCAGCAGGAACCACGGATAGGCGGTGATCGGCACGGACGCGCCGACCGCATGCTCAAGCGCCGGCACGCTGAACGATGGCAGCACACCGAAGAAGGCCCGGCCTATCGCGGTGGCGGTCAGCGTCGAGAGCACCACCGGCAGCAAGGTCGATGCGGTAACAAAGGGCAGCATCAGCTCGATAGCGAACACCACGCCACCCAGGGGCGTGTTGAAAGTCGCCGCGATGCCGCCGCCGGCGCCCGCCGCGACCAGCACCGCCCGCTCGCGGGTTTGCAGCGGCAGCCACTGGCCGAGCGTGGAGCCGAACGCCGCGCCAATCTGGATGATCGGCCCTTCGCGGCCGACCGAGCCGCCGCTGCCGATCGACAACGCCGACGCGAGCGACTTGACCACGGCGACCTGCGGCCGGATCCGCGCGTCGTTAAAATAGATCGCGTCGATCACCTCGGGCACGCCGTGCCCTTTGGCCTCCGGCGCGTAGTTCTGCACGAGGTAGGCGACCCCCGCCGCGCCCAGCACCGGCACCAGCACGACCGCCCAGCCCCAAGGCGAGGCTGCCGTGTGTACGTTGGCGTCGTAGGCGAACGAGAAGCGCCCCAGGAACAGCAGGTTGTGAAAGAGGCCGATCAACGCGCGAAACAGCACAGCGCCGGCACCGGCGACCACGCCGACCACCAGCGCGAGCAGCAGCAGCCGCAAGGCCGGCGGCATGCGCAGGTGCGCGTCGCTCATTTCGCGCCCTCCTCGCTAGCCGGCGCGGCGCGCGCGGCGAGCATACGCTCGCGCAGCGACTCGTAGATCGGCGCGTCGCCCAGCCAGAACGGCACGATCGCCGCCGGCAGGCAAGCGAGTAGCAGCGGCAGGGTCAGCGAACTCGCGCCCGTCATCTCGATGATCAGCACGATGCCGGTCAAGGGCGCGCGCACCGACGCCGAGAAGAGTGCCGCCATGCCGACCACCGCGCACGCGCTCATCGAGAGTCCCAAGCCGCTCCATACATGCTCGCCGGCGAGCCCGAGCAAGGCGCCGGCCACTGCACCCAAAGCCAGCATCGGCGCGAACAGGCCGCCGGGCAGGCCGACCCCGTAACTGAACGGGCCGAACAGGAAGCGGGTAAACAGCAGGATCGCCAGCGCGCCGCCACCGAAGGCGCCACCGAGCACCGTCTGGTTGAGCGCTTCGCCGTTGCCGCCGACAAAGGGCAGGTACCACAGCGTCAAGGCGAGCACCAAGGCACTGGCCGGCGCGCGCCACAGCGGCCGCACCCGGCCCATCAGGTTCAGCGTGCCCATCACCACCCGGTTGTAGAAAGTACCCAGCACACCGCAGGCGACGCCGAACAGGAAATACACCGGCAGCGAGGCGAGCCTGGGTTCGTCCGGCATCGCCAGCGCGAACACCGGCGCGTCGCCGACCAGGTACTGCGCGACCGGCACGCCGACTGCGCAGGTGATCATGCCGGCGATCACCAGCCGCGCGCCGGCCGAGCGGGTCAGCTCCTCGATGGTGAACAGCAAGCCCCCCAAGGGCGCGCTGAACGCCACCGCGAGCCCGGCGCCCGCGCTTGCCGCGATCAGATTGCGCTGCTCAGGCACGCTCAGCCCGAAGCGGCGGCCGGCCCAGGCGCCGATCGCCGAGCCCATCTGCACGACCGGCCCCTCGCGCCCGAGCGCGTAGCCGGACGATAGCGCGAGGATGCCGCCGAAGAACTTGACCGGCAAGAATGCACGGTTCTTCACCGGCGCAATCTCGCCCAGCCACACCGCCTCGACCCGCTGGATACCGCTGCCGGCGGCTTCCGGCGCGAAACGCACGGTCAGCCACAAAGGCAGCGCGGTCAGCAACAGAGCAACGGCCAGCGTCCCCGCAAAGCCGTACGCCGGCGGCAGCGTGCGCAGCCACGCGTACACGTCGTTAAACAGCGTGCCGGCATGCTCGACCGCGACGCGAAAGCTCCCGCCGACCAGGCCTATCAGCACGCCGGCGACCACGGCGACCAGCGCCAACGGCACGATGCCCGCCAGGTGGTCGGTATCCTCGCCGGGCTTGCCCGGTGGCAGCGGCTCACTCATCCACGCCTCCTTGCCAAGCCGCCAGCCACACATCACGCCTGTCCATGCATCCCCCTGAATTCAAGCCGGGCCGATCTGCCCGTTATTACTAGGGTTTAGATAATGCGAGCGTGGATTACCAATGACATAAGAGTGGCAGTTTGCAAAACACGCGCGTACCGCCTATGCCGTTAGAGGCGACGCGGCACCCTCCCCGCCGCGCCGGTCCCCTCACCCATACGGAGTCAGACAGATGATGAAGAAAACCCTGGTCGTCGCGACCTTGCTTGCCGCCAGCAGCCTGAGCATGGCCGCCACCACGGCCGCCAAGAAGCCGGTTTCCCAATGGAAATGCGAAGACTTCCTGGCGCTGGACGAAAGTTACCAGCCCAAGGCGATCTACTTCGCCGAGGGCTTCAACAAGAAGGACAAGCCGGTCGACGCGGTGATGGACATGGACGGCATCGAGAAGGTCGTCCCGCTGGTCGTGCAGGAGTGCCAGAAGGCGCCGAAGGCCAGTTTCTGGGACAAGCTCAAGGCCGGATGGGACAAGGCCAAGGCCAAGCTCTAAGCCCGTGCTACCCCGAAAAAACACCGCCAGCGCACTGGCGGTGTTTTGTTTGGCACCGGACAGGCTACGGAACCGCGAGAGCCGCCGCCTGTCATAGCGCATACCCGTCCGCGCATGAACTGCGCAAATCCAAGGAGATCAAGAATGAAACCCGTCCTGACCAAATCGCTGTTGATGCTGACCCTTGCCGCCGTGCTCAGCGGCTGCGCCGGCATGACGCAAAAACAGAAAAACGCCGCCGTCGGCGCGGCAATTGGCGGCGTTGCAGGCTCGGTGCTGACCGACGGCAGCACGCTGGGCACTGTCGGCGGTGCCGCGATCGGCGGCGCGATCGGCCACGGCGTCAAATAAGCCGTCTGCCCGTTAAAAAACACGCCCGCTTGGCGGGCGTGTTTTTTTATGTGTCAGGCTCCCTTGCGCCAGCTCGCGCGCGGCCACAGCGGAATGCCGCCGCGCGGCGTGAAGCGCCCCTCGACCACGATTTCCTTGGGATCGAGCAAAGCCACCAGGTCGTTGCAGATGCGGCAGATGCACGCCTCGTGGAACTCGCCGTGCTGGCGGAATGAGCCAAGATAAAGCTTCAGCGACTTGGACTCGACGCACCAGGCGTCGGGCACCATGTCGATCACGATGGTCGCGAAGTCTGGCTGGCCCGTCATCGGGCACAGGCTGGTAAATTCCGGGCAGCTGATGTTCAGGCTGCCGCTCACCCCGGCGGGGTTCAGTTCGCTGCGCGCGAAGGGGTTAGGGAAACGCTCCAGCAAGGACGCATCGGGGTGGTCGTAACGGTAGCGCGTCTGGCCGTTGCCCAGCGCGTTGAGGTTCTGGTGCAGGTGCATGGTGTTCTCCGGGTCAGGGTCGGCTCAGCGCAGGCCGACGAGTTTGTGGCTCTGCAGCGACAAGCGCCAGCGCGCATCCTGCAGGCAGTAGTCGATCGCGGCTTGCGTATTGGCGGCGCGCCCGGGGCCGTCCATCGGCTGCAGCCAGGCGTGGACAAAGCTCGAGGCGTCGACCACCCCGGGCATCAGCGAAGGCTGCGGGTAGACGAGCTTGATCTCGTCGCCGCTACGCTGCACCCAGTCGGCGCCGGCCTTCGGGCTCACGCACAGCCAGTCGATGCCCGCCGGCGCAGGCAGCGTGCCGTTGGTCTCGACGCCGACCTCGAAGCCCGCGGCGTGCACGGCAGCAATCAGCGCGGCGTCCAGTTGCAGCAAGGGTTCCCCGCCGGTGAACACCACGTAGCGCCTCCCGCCCTCGCCCTGCCAGCACTGCGCGACAGCCGCGGCGAGCGAGGCGGCGTCGGCAAAGCGGCCGCCGTCCGGGCCGACCCCGACAAAGTCGGTGTCGCAGAAACGGCACACCGCGCGCGCACGGTCGGCCTCGCGCCCGCTCCACAGGTTGCAGCCGGCAAAGCGGCAGAACACCGCCGCGCGGCCGGCGTGCGCGCCCTCCCCCTGCAGGGTGTAAAAAAGCTCCTTTACCGTGTACATGCGTCATCCTTGCGCCACAGCGCGCCGTCGTGCTCGTTCTGCAGCACGTCGACGCCCGTAAGCGACGGCATGGCAAAGCACCCGCCAAGGTAGGCCGCCAGCGACGCGCAATCGGTCGCAGCGAGCCCCGGCAATTCGTCAAGCAGATGATGGTCGAGGGCGTCGTACAGCGGCGCGAACGCACGCTTGACGTCGCCGAAGTCGCGCAGCCAGCCAAGCTCGGCATCCAGCGTGTCGCCCGACAGCCGCAGCCGCAGCAGGTAGCTGTGGCCGGTGTAGCGGCCGGCGATGTCGAAGGCGCGCGCGGCCTCGAAACGCAGCGTCTTCCAGATCGTCCAGCGCCCGCCGTCAAAACGGCTGCCCGCGCTCGCCGTCTCGTACACCTCGACCGCCACCAGCCCGTCTACGGCAAGCTCGGCAAACAACCAGGCGGCGAGCACCTCGCTGGTCGGGTTTTCCAGCCCGGCGATATCGTTGAGCAGGCGGTGTTCGAGCCGCGCGGCGAGCGGCTGCCAGGCGGCAACTAGCGATGCGTGCGTCGCGCGTGCCGCGTCCGCCTCGATGCGCACGCCGAAACCGTGGCCGTGCAGGCGGCCGCACGGATGGCCGGCCGGCACGTTGGGCAACTGGTGCGCAGCCTCGAAGCGGGTGTCCAGCCATACCCGCTCGGCGCCGTCCGTGAGACGACGCACGCCACGGTCCGGCGCCGAGCGCAGCGAAAGCTCTGCCGGCGCGGACAGGCAGGACGCGAGATGACCGGCAAGTGTCAGATCATCCGGTGACGCGAACAGCGGGTCTAGGTCGCGCATGTCAAGCGCGGCGCACGCCGCGGCCAGTTCGCTGCACAAGTCCGCCTGCGGCATGGACGAAACCGCCTGCGCGAAGAATCCGTGGCCGTGGCGCGTGCGCGCAAGGGTACGCGCGGCGTCGAAACCGGCGCCGCTGCAAGAGAGCACGGTCATGTCAGCGCCCCCGGGTGCGGATGATCAGCGGGTCGGCGACGCCGGCCTCGGCAAAGCCCTTCGCGCGCAGGTCGCACGACACGCAGGTCCCGCAAGGCGGCACTTCACCCTGGTAGCAGGTGTGGCTGTAGGCGAGCGCGTCCAGCGCGCCGACTTCGCGCGCAAGCGCGACGGTCTCGGCCTTGGAGAGCGCCATCAGGGGCGCGACCAGCCGGATGCGGGTGTCCATACCGAGGTTGATCGCGGCCTCCAGCGCAGCCAGGGTATGCGCGCGACAGTCCGGGTAGCCCGAGTAGTCGGCCTCGGCGACGCCGGTGACGATCTCGCCCAGGCCGCGCTGGTAGGCGAGCGCGGCGGCGAAGGTCAGGAAAATCAGGTTGCGGCCGGGTACGAAGGTGTTGGGTAGCTCACCTGCATCGGGCGATGCGGGCGCTATCGCGCTGTCGGTCAGCGCGTTGCCGCCAAGCTCAGCGAAGGTGTCGATCGGCAGCACGGTTTGCCTGACGCCAGCCATCCGGGCGATGGCACGGGCGGCATCGAGCTCGACGCGGTGGCGCTGGCCGTAATCGAAGGTGACGGCCTCGACGCGCCGGTAGCGCGCGAGAGCCCAGTAGAGGCAGGTGGTCGAGTCCTGCCCGCCGGAGAGCACGACAAGCGCGCACGCCGGGTCCGGTAAGGCGTGGTTCATTCAGGTGTCCTTCGAAAAACAGTCGAAGTGAATCGGGCGCAACCGCGAGGTCCCGCGGCGCGCCGGCGATTCTACCTTGGCGTCATCGAAGTGGCCACCCTGCCCTCAGCTTGGCCGCGGGCACACGGTATCGATGCGCGCGCCCTGGCTGACGAAGGGGTTGCCCGAGCCCTGCACGCGTACGATGCGCGCGTCTCGCTCACGCTCCCACGCGTCGACCGGGTAGCTGCGCGCCCACGCGCACATCAGCTGGCTGTCCTGCCGGCTCATCTTCAGGCCGTAGCGCTCGTGCATGTAGAAATAGATGCGCGCGATGCGCCCGCGCACTTCTTCGCGCGGCTGCGCGCGGCGCCCCTTGAAGTCGACGATAGTGCGGCACTGGCCGTACATCGGCTCGGGGTTGCGCGTCCACGCACCGAACGAGTAGTTGCTGCGGTCGCCATTCACCTCGCCGACCGCCGGCACCAGGTTGACGAGGTCGCCCTCGGCCATGCGGAACGCGGCGTCGTCCTTGCTACACGCCTTGCGCCCGCCCTGCTGCCAGCACTGGCGCTGATGGCCGAGCACCCACGCCGGCACCACGTGCTCCCACTCGAGGCGGCTCGCCCGCTCGAGGTTCTTGCGCACCTGGTAGCCGCACGCTTCCAGGTCCATCGACTTGCCGGTATACGGGCAACCGCAGTAGAAGTCTTCCTCCAGCCCGCTGAACACCGCCGGCAGCACCTTCTTGGCGTCGGCAAAGTCGCGGTGGCCGACTGCCTTGCGTCCGTTGACGAGCTGGACAGGGGTGAGCGGGCCCGCGCTTGCGGCCGGGGCTGCTGCGGTGGAAGCGGCTTGGGTGGCGGCGGGCTCTACCGCGCGCTCGGACAGGCAGCCGGCGAGCGCAAGCGCCGGCAGAAGGATCAACCAGGGTTTCATGGGCAATAAAAAGCGCGCACGCTACCTTTTGTCGGGCGCGCGCGCAAGGGCAGCGGGTTAATCCGGACGTTCCAGCAGGCTGTAGCCGGCCTCGGCGAGCGCCTGCCGCCACTGCGCCATCGCCTCGGCGACGGTCGCCGCGTCGCCGCGGAAGCCGAACTCGATATGCATCTGCGGAATGGCGGCGTTGCCGAAGTTCGGCAGGCTGGAGAAGCGCAAGGCCGGGTAGCGCGCGGTGAACGCCTGCATCAGCGTGATCAGGTCGCCCTCGCGCGCGTCAAGCGCGATCACCGTCGCCTCGACCTCGGGCTCGCTCGCGAACAGGTGGCGGTAGCGGGTGTCCAGCACCCACTCGACCATCGGCCACGCCATGCTCGGGAAGCCCGGCACGAAGTGCACGTCGCGCACCGAGAAGCCCGGCATCTGGTTGACCGGGTTGGGGATCAGCGCCGCGCCTTGCGGGATGTTGCCCATATTGATGCGGTGCGGGTAAGCCTCGTCTCCGAAGCGCGCCTCGATGATCGCGCGCGCGTCGGGGTGGATGGCGAGCGGCACCCCGAGCGCGTCGGCCGCACACTGGCGGGTATGGTCGTCCGGCGTCGCGCCGATACCGCCAAAGGAGAACACCGCCTCGCCGGAGGAGAACGCGCGCTCAAGCTCGCGGGTAATCGCCGCAGGCGTGTCGCCCAGGTAGACGACGCGGGAGAGGCCGAGCCCCCGTGCGCCGAGGATGCCGATCAGCGCCGCCAGGTGCTTGTCCTGGCGCTTGCCGCTCAACAGTTCGTCCCCGATGATGATCGCCGAAAAATCCATGCCTGCTCCTCAAAAAACTTTACCAAGTGCATGGTATAGCAATCCCACATATTCTCGCAGCGCCTGATGTGACTCCTGCATGGCGCGGCCACTCGGCAGCCACCACACGAGGCCGCCGCCGTCGTAGCGGGTAAAGCCGGTCGGTGCCGGCAGCACCTTGAGGCCCTGCGCCTCGAAAAGCGGGATCGCGCGCTTCAGGTGCCAGGCCTGCGACACCAGGGTGATGCGTGTGACGCCCGAGGTCTTGAGCATCGCCGCGGCGAGCCGCGCGTTGTCAGCAGTATTGACCGCCTCCGACTCGACCCACTTGGGCTCGAGCAGGTAGTCGCGCGTCAGCGTCCTCTGCATCACCCACGCTTCGGGCTCGCCGCCCAGCGGCGCGCCGCCGGTCAGCAAAAGCGGCACGCCTGTCTGACGCGACAAAAAGGCCGCGTAGCGCAGGCGGCCGGACGCGTCGGCGGTCAGCTCGTTGCCGCCGTATTCGGGTGCCGGCTTCTTGCCGCCGCCCAGCACCACGATGGCGCCGGTTTTGGCGACATCCGGCACCCGCGCGACTTCGCCCGGTTCGAGCCCGGCGTTCAGCCACATCGCCACGCGCGGGGTCGCCATCAGGTAGCTGAAGAGCGCGGCCAACGCCAACAGAGAAAGACCCAGCCGCCGCCGGCCGCGCCAGGCCAGCACTCCGCCGATCGCGGCGATCAGCAACATGTTGACGGGCGGCAGCAGCACGCTGCCCAGCGCGAGCCGGGCGAGCACGCCCGGCGCGGTTTCCACCGGCATTCCAACCTCCACAAAAAGCAAAAGGCGCCGTGTCGCCACGGCGCCGCCAGCACCCAAAAACGTGCTTATTCGCCCAGATACGCGTTACGCACGCGCTCGTCGTCGAGCAGGTCTTTCGAGTTGCCGCTCATGGTGATGCGGCCGCTCTCCATCACGTAGCCGCGCTGCGACACTTCCAGCGCAAGCTTGGCGTTCTGCTCGACCAACAGCATGGTGACGCCCTCGGCCGAGATCTTGCGCACGATCTCGAAGATCTTCTCGACGATCAGGGGCGCGAGACCCATCGACGGCTCGTCCAGCAGCAGAAGCTTGGGGCGCGACAGGATGGCGCGGCCCATGGCGACCATCTGCTGCTCGCCGCCGGAGAGCGTGCCGGCGAGCTGCTTCTGGCGCTCCTTCAGGCGGGGAAACAGCTCGTACACATGCTCGATGTCGGCCTTGATGCCGTCCTCGTCGTTGCGGTAGTACGCGCCCATGCGCAGGTTTTCCTCGACGGTGAGCTTGGCGAACACGCCGCGCCCCTCGGGGATCATCACCAGGCCGCGGCGCACGAAGTCGTACACCGGCACGCCCGAAATATCCTGCCCGTCGTAGACGATGCTGCCGCCGGACTTCTTTTCCATGCCGACCAGGGTGCGCAAGGTGGACGTCTTGCCCGCGCCGTTGGCGCCGATCAGCGTGACCAGTTCGCCCTTCTCGATGGTCAAATCGATGCCCTTGACCGCCTGGATGCCGCCGTAGGCGACCTCAAGATTGTTGACTTTCAGCATGCTCATTCGTGGGCCACCCCCAGATAGGCCTCGATCACTTTCGGGTCGCGACGGACGACTTCGGGCACCCCTTCGGCGATCTTCTTGCCGTAGTCGAGTACCGCGATGCGGTCGCACAAGCCCATCATCAGCTTGACGTCGTGTTCGATCAGCAGCACGGTCACGCCGGACGCGCGGATCTTCTCCATCAGCGCCTTGAGTTCTTCCGTCTCGCGCGGGTTCATGCCGGCGGCCGGCTCGTCCAGTGCCAGGAGCTTGGGCTCGGTCGCCAGCGCGCGGGCGATCTCCAGGCGGCGCTGATGGCCGTAGCTCAGGTTCTTGGCGAACTCGTGCGCGACCTCGGTGATGCCGACATAGGCCAGCAGTTCCATCGCCTTGTCGCGGATCGCCCGCTCTTCGGCCATGGTGCGCGGGTCGCGCAGCACGGCGCCCAGCGCGCCCGCCTTGGAGCGGATATGGCGGCCGACCATCACGTTCTCCAGCGCCGTCATCTCCTTGAAGAGTCGGATGTTCTGGAAGGTGCGCGCGATGCCGGCGCCGACCACCACGTGCGGCTTGGCGCGGAACAGGTTCTGCCCGTTGAAGGTGAAGCTCCCCTCGTCGGGCATGTAAAGGCCGGTCAGCACGTTGAAGAGCGTGGTCTTGCCGGCGCCGTTCGGGCCGATCAGGCCGTAGATCTCGCCCTTGTTGATGGTCAGTCCGACCTCGGAGAGCGCGACCAGGCCGCCGAAGCGTTTGACGATGCCGTCGATTTTCAGCAGGACTTCAGCCATGGCTCACACACCTTCCTTCGCGTCTTCGAATTCCGCCTTGCGGCGCTTGGAGGGCAGCATCCCCTCCGGACGGACCAGCATCATCACAACAAGCGCGAGGCCGAACAGCAGCATGCGGGCGTTTTCCGGGTCGATGATCATCTTGCCGAAGGTCGCCATCTGCAAGGGACCGATCACGTCGCGCAGCACTTCCGGCACGACGGTCAGCACCACGGCGCCGAGGATCACGCCCGGGATGTTGCCCATGCCGCCCAGCACCACCATCGCCAGGATCATGATCGACTCCAGAAGGCCGAACGATTCGGGCGAGATGAAGCCCTGGAACGAGGCAAACAGGCCGCCTGCCACACCGCCGGAGAGCGCGCCCAGCGCGAACGCCAGCAGCTTGATGTTGCGGATGTTGATGCCCATCGCCGCGGCGGCGATGTCGTCCTCGCGCATCGCGACCCAAGCGCGGCCGATCCGCGAGTGCTGCAGACGCCACGCCATGATCACCACCAGCACCGTCAGGGCGAGGAACAGGTAGTAATACATGTACACGCCGTTGAAGGTGATGCCGAAGAACTCGTGCGGCTTGCCGAACGAGAAGCCGGCGACCTCGATCGGGGTGATCAGGTTGATGCCCTGCGGGCCGTTGGTGAGGTTGACCGGCGCGTTCAGGTTGTTCAGGAAGATACGGATGATCTCGCCGAAACCGAGCGTCACGATGGCCAGGTAATCGCCCTTGAGCTTCAGCACCGGGGTGCCCAGCATCACGCCGAACATCGCCGCGAACAGCGCGCCCAGGGGCAGCGTGATCCAGAACGGCATGTCTAGGCTGAAATGCGGCGACGCCAAGAGGCCAAAGGTGTAGGCGCCGACCGCGTAGAACGCGATGAAACCCAGGTCCAGGAGGCCGGCGAAGCCGACCACGATATTGAGGCCCAGCGCCAGCATCACGTAGAGCAGCGCGAAGTCCAGCGTGCGCACCCAGGAGTTGCCGAAGGTGCCGCCGACGATAAAGGGCAGCACCGCGAGCACGATGGCGCTGGCGACGAAGGTGGCAACCTTCTTGGCGCTGGCCGGCTGTTTGGTCATGGTGTTCATGGTTTTGTTCTCCCCATCCTTACGCGCGGTCAGCCATCTTTTCGCCCAACAGGCCGGACGGACGGAAGATCAGCACCACGATCAGCACCGCGAAGGCGAAGATGTCCTGGTAGTGCGAGCCGAGGAAGCCGCCGGTCAAGTCGCCGATATAGCCGGCGCCCAGACTCTCGATGATGCCAAGCAGGATGCCGCCGGCGACCGCGCCGGCCAGGTTGCCGATGCCACCCAACACCGCCGCGGTGAACGCCTTCAGGCCGATCATGAAGCCCATGTAGTAATGGACCTGCTCGTAGTTGGTCGCGACCATCAGGCCGGCGATCGCGCCGAGCGCCGAGCCGATCACGAAGGTCGCCGAGATGATGGTGTTGACGTTGACGCCCATCAGGCCGGCGACCGCCGGGTTCTGGCTGGTCGCGCGCATCGCGCGGCCCAGCTTGGTCTTCTCGACCACCAGCAGCAAGCCGCCCATGATCGCGAGGCACAGCACGATGATCACCATCTGCAGGCGGGTGATGCTCGCGCCGAAGATCTGGATCACGTCATGGTCGAGAATCGGCGGGAACGGGATGTAGTTGCGGCCCCACACCAGGATCGCCAGTTGCTGCAGCACGATGGACACGCCGATCGCGGTGATCAGCGGCGCCAGACGCTGCGCCTTTCTCAGCGGACGGTAGGCGACGCGCTCGATGGTGAAGCCGAGCAGCATGCACGCGGCGACGGCGACCATCAGGCCGATCAGGATCAGCGCCAGGGGCGGCAGGCCAAGACCTGCTGCCATCAAGGCGGAAACCACGGAAACGGTCACCATGCCGCCGACCATCACCACTTCGCCGTGCGCGAAGTTGATCAGCCCCATGATGCCGTAGACCATGGTGTAGCCCAACGCGATCAACGCGTAGATGCTGCCCAGCACCAGGCCGTTCAGGATTTGCTGGATGAAGATGTCCACGAAAGACTCCTTTGTTTTGACTGCTTCACGGCGAGCGGGCTTTTGCCTCTTGCTTGACCGCCGTATCCCCTGTGCATTGCACAACTTTATGGCACTTAGCCGGCCATTGTGGGGCGATTATGCTTCTGCATACAATCGCCTGTCAATGAAGAATGCATGAAAAATCCATATAACAATCTGAGCAAATGGGTGATCACAAAGTACTGTTTTTATTGCGATTTTCTTCCAACCTAACTCAAGCCAAGGCCGGCCAGCTCTCGGCCGGACGCGTTTTTATCTAACGCGTTAAAACCACAAGTACCGGCAAGCCGGGCAACATCCATGCAAGAAAAAGGCCATACGTTCGCATGGCCCCTGTTCCCCATTGCCCGGATCGCCTCAGAAAGGCAGGCCGGGTGAGCGCTGCGCGGGCAGCGAGAGCGCCTCGCTCTCCAGCGACGCGACAGGCCACGCGCAGTAATCGGCCGCGTAGTACGCGCTGGGGCGATGGTTGCCGGACGCCCCTACCCCGCCGAACGGCGCCGCGCTCGACGCGCCGGTCAGGGGCTTGTTCCAGTTGACGACACCGGCACGCCCTTCGACGAGATAACGCTCGAAGCTGTCGCGGTCGTCGGACAGCACCCCGCCGGCCAGCCCGAAGCGGGTGGCGTTGGCAAGCCCGATCGCCTCGGAGAGGTCGCCGTAACGATAGAGCTGCAGCAGCGGGCCGAAGTACTCCTCGTCCGGCACACCGGCCACACCGGTCACGTCGACCATCCCCGGCGACAGCATGGCGCTACCCGCATCGAGGCGGCGCATCGGCAGCAGCACGCGCGCGCCCAGTGCTTCCAGATTGTCCTGCGCCGCGAGCAGCGCATCCGCTGCGGCGACCGACACCAGCGCCCCCATGAAGGGCTGCGGCTCTTCGTCCCAGCGGCCGACGCGGATCGCCGCAGTCGCCGCAGTGAGGCGACCGACAAACGCGTCGCCCCACGCCCCCCTGGGCACCATCAGCCGGCGCGCGCAGGTGCAGCGCTGGCCGGCCGACACGAAGGCGGACTGGATCACGTGGTGCAAGGCGGCGTCGACGTCGGCGAGCTCGCACACGATCAGCGGGTTGTTGCCGCCCATCTCGAGCGCAAGCACCTTGTCCGGACGCCCGGCGAACTGGCGGTGCAAGGCGGCGCCGGTGGCGGAGCTGCCGGTGAAGAACAGCGCGTCGATGCCGTCGTTGCCGGCCAGCGCGACGCCGGTGTCCTTGCCGCCTTGCACCAGGTTCAGCACGCCGTCCGGCAGGCCGGCCGCCTGCCAAAGCTTGGCCGTCTCCTCGGCGGTCCACGGGGTCAGCTCGGACGGTTTGAACACCACGGTGTTGCCGGCGATCAGCGCCGGCACGATATGACCGTTGGGCAGGTGGCCGGGGAAGTTGTACGGCCCGAACACGGCGGCGACGCCGTGCGGCTTGTGCCTGAGCACTGCCTGCGCGTCGGCCATCGGCGCGGCGCGCTCGCCGGTGCGTTCCTCGAAAGCCTTCACCGAGATCTCCACCTTGGCCGACATGGTCGTAACCTCGGTCAGCGCCTCCCAACGAGGCTTGCCGGTCTCGCGCGCGATCACCGACGCGAGCTGTTCGCGGTTCTCGCCCAACAGCACCGCGAAGCGGCGGATGATCTCCAGCCGCGCGGCCAGCCCCAGCCGCGCCCAAGGCACGAAGGCGGCACGGGCGGCCGCGACCGCCGCGCCGACCTGCGAGGCGCCGGCGGCCTGCCCCTGCCACAGGGGCTCGGCACTGGCCGGGTCAAGCTTGCTGAACGCCGCGCCGTGCCCGGCCAGCCATTGCCCGTTGATCAGGTGGGTACTCATGCGATTTTCTCCGCAGGGTTGACGGTGACGACGCGTACGGTGTCGCCCTCGGCGACGCCCAGGCGCTCGGCAAGCGCGGGCGTCAGCGCGACGGATTCGTGGTCGACACAGGTGACGGCGAGCAGGCAGCGGAAGTCGGCGAATGCGGTGTTCGACACCAGCACCGCCTGGCCGCCTTCGGCCGGCAGCGGGTCGATCACGCGCACGATTTTCAGCGCGCTCTCGCGCACCGCGCGGATCTCGCTGGTATACGTCTGCACGGTCGGGCCCGCGTCGAAGATGTCGACGTAGCCCTCGTAGCGGAAACCCTCGGCCTCGAGCATCGCCACCGCCGGGCGCGTGTTGTCGTGCGTACGGCCGATCACCGCCTGCGCTTCCGGCGCCAGGAAGTCGATATACACCGGGTACTTGGGCATCAGTTCGGCGACGAAGGCCTTCTGGCCGATGCCGGTCAGGTAATCGGCGTGCGCGAAGTCGAGCGAGAAGAAGTGGCGGCCGAGCGCTTCCCAGAACGGCGACGCGCCCTGCTCGTCCGAGTAGCCGCGCATCTCGGCGACGGTCACCTTGCCGAACAGCTGCGGGAACTGCGCCATGAACAGGAAGCGGCACTTGGAGAGCAGGCTGCCGTTGCGGTTGACGCGGTAGTCTGGGTGCAGGAACAGCGTGCACAGCTCGCTGTAGCCGGTATGGTCGTTGGAGAGGAACAGCGTCTCGTGGCGGGTGTAGACGCCCATTTCCTCGGACGCGTGCACGATGGTGCCGACGCGGTAGTTGTACCACGGCTCCTTGAGGCCGACCGCGGCCTCCAGCGCGCAGATGCCGCCGATCGCACCGGTGGCGAGGTCTTCGAGCACGAACACGTAACCCTGGTCGCCGCGTTCGAGGTCGCCGGCGAAGCTCAGCACGGAACGGCTGATGCGGCGGGTCAGCCGCTCCTCGTTGACCGGCAATGAAGTGAGGCCGACCCCGGCGCTGCGCGCGAGGTTCATCAGGCCGTCAAGGTCCTGGAAACGGACGGGACGAATGCACACCATGTTGTAACCCCTCAAAGACCCAGTTGCGCGACCGCGCGTACCGTCTGGCCGTCCACCGCACCCAGCACCTGGGCGGTATCCGGGTCGACCCAAACCTTGCCGTCGCTGACAAACGCGCGCCCGACCGTCGAGCGGAACGCCGCGCGCTCGCCGGCCCCCAGCAACGTCGGTGTCGCCCCTTCGGGCAGGCTCGCGGTCACGCCCAGCGGCAGGGCCGTCGCACCACGTACAGTCAGCAGCGAATCGATGTCGGCGGTCAGCACCGCGCCGCCGTCGAAGATGTCGAGATACTGGTCGGCCTCGAAGCCTTCGGCGCCGAGGATGCGGCAAGGCTGTTCGAAGTCGGGGTGGACCTGGCCGATCGCCGCCTGCGCGGCGTCCGGCAGCAAGGGCACGTAGATCGGGTACGCCGGCATCAGCTCGGCGACAAAGGTCTTGCTGTGCTCGGCGAACGCGCGCTCGACTTCGTTGAAGTCCATGTTGAAGAAGCGGCGGCCGATCGCGTCCCAGAACGGCGACTGGCCGGCGACGTCGTGCACGCCGAGCATCTCGGCGATCGCGCGGCGGCCGAAGCGCGCACGCTCGCTCGCGATGAACAGCAGGCGGGCACGCGACAAGAGCTCGGCCGCCTCGGCGGCAAACGCGCGCTCGCAGTAGAAGCCGCACAGCTGCACGAGGCCGGTCAGGTCGTGGCACATGGTCAGCGCGTGGATGCGGTTGTTCACCCCGAGCGAGCGCGACGCGTGCACCAGCGTCTCGCTGCGGTAGCTGTAAAAGGGCTCGTCAAAACCCGCCTGCGCCGCGATCGCCGCGGTGCCGACGACGGCGCCCTCGCGCTCGAGCACGAACATGTAGTAGTCGCTGTCCGCGCCTTCCTGCTCGAAGGCTGCCTCGGAGCGGCGCAGCTTGTCGTACAGCTTCTCGCGGTTGGCCGGCAGGCT
Organism: Crenobacter caeni; assembly: GCF_010435965.1. Lineage (GTDB taxonomy): Bacteria > Pseudomonadota > Gammaproteobacteria > Burkholderiales > Chromobacteriaceae > Craterilacuibacter > Craterilacuibacter caeni. The sequence goes on along the minus strand of NZ_JAAGAA010000004.1, from coordinate 107,271 downwards.
GGTGACGCCAACGCCGCTGGCGACGGCCATCGCTTCGAGCGCGGGCAAGTCGCCGATGGTGGCGGGTCTTACGGTCAGCATGGTGCTTCTCCCCTCGTTTTTCGGGCGCAGGCAGGCCCGCCCCGCCTCGCGGGCGGGATTTCTGGTAGCGGGTAATGCGCGCCGGGCCGGCCGGCCCGGCGCCAGGTTCAACGGATCAGCGGGCGAGGCGTGCCAGCGCGAGCTCGAGGCGGGCGAGGCCCTCGTCGATGTCCGCGTCGGAGACCAAGAGGCTTGGCGCGAGGCGGACCACATTGGTGCCGGCGACCAGCAGCATCAGCCCCTCTTCCTCGGCAGCCTTGAGCACGTCGCGCGCGCGACCGGCGTACGCCGGGGCCAGCACGCAACCGAGCAACAGGCCCATGCCGCGCACGGACTCGAACACGCCGAATCGCTCGCCAAGTTCGGACAGGCCCCGGCTCAGGCGCGCGGCCTTGGCACGCACGCCATCCAGCGTCTCCTGACGGCTGACGATCTCCAGCACGCGCAGCGCGACCGCGCACGCCAGCGGGTTGCCGCCGTAGGTCGAGCCGTGGGTGCCGACGACGAAGCTCGCACCAACCTTGCTGGTGGTCAGCATTGCGCCGACCGGGAAACCGCCGCCGAGCGACTTGGCCGAGGTCAGGATGTCCGGCGTGACGCCGTATTCCATGTACGCGTACAGCGAGCCGCTGCGGCCGACGCCGGTCTGCACCTCGTCGAAGATGAGGAGCGCGCCGTGCTTGTCGCACAGGGCGCGGGCTGCTTCGAGGAAGGCCGGATCGGCCGGCAGCACGCCGCCCTCGCCCTGCACCGGCTCGACCACCACCGCGCAGGTCGCGTCGCTGATCAGCGCTTCCAGCGACTCGATATCGTTGTAATCGAAGTGGCGGATGCCGGCGGGCACCGGCGCGAAGCCCTCGGTGTACTTGGGTTGTCCGCCGACCGACACCGTGAACAGGGTGCGGCCGTGGAAGGAATTGCGCGTCGACAGGATCTCGTGCTTGTGCGCGCCGAAATGGTCGCTCGCGTACTTGCGCGCCAGCTTGAACGCCGCCTCGTTGGCTTCCGCACCCGAGTTGCAGAAGAACACGCGCTCTGCGAAGGTCTTCTCGACCAGGAGCGACGCGAGCTTGAGCGCGGGCTCGTTGGTGAACACGTTGGAGACATGCCAGAGCAGGCCGGCCTGCTCGGAGAGCGCGGCCACCAGTTCAGGATGGCAGTGGCCGAGCGAGTTGACCGCGATGCCGCCGGCGAGGTCCACGTACTCGCGGCCGGACTGGTCCCACACCCGCGAGCCTTCGCCGCGCACAGGAATAAAGCCGGCCGGGCTGTAGTTGGGAACCATGACCTCGTCAAAGGTCGAACGGGTGACTGCCTGACTCATGTTGAGGCTTTCCTTTGTAGTGACGGCTTTGTGGGTTTTTGGCGATTCTAATTCAAGCCTTCGATACCACCCAATCAGCTATGCGACATGGGTTTACAGAAAACTTGACCCAGATCAAACCACGTCCTGGCAAGCTGCCGCAAACCCCATGGCACCCGATGCGCATGACTTGTGCACAAAAAAAGCCCGGCACGAGGCCGGGCTTTAACTGGAAGGCGCCGCGGACGCTTAGCCGCGGGCGGGCACGTCGGCGAGCACCGCCTGCAGCAGGCGCCACACATGGGCGACCGACTCGACGTTGACGCGCTCGCCCGGCGCGTGCGCGCCGCGGATATCGGGGCCGAACGACACCATGTCCATATGCGGGTAGCGCGCGCCGATCAGGCCGCACTCGAGGCCGGCGTGGATCACCTTGACGCCCGCCTCGCCGCCGAACTCGCGCGCGTACACGCGCTGGAACAGGTCGAGCAGGGCCGAGCCCGGGTTCGGTGCCCAGCCCGGGTACTCGCCTTCGCGCTCGATGTCGAACGCGGCGAGCGTGAACAGGTCGACGATCTCGTCGGCCAGCATGCGGGTGCCCGACTCCAGCAAGGAGCGCACCATCAGGTTGGCGAACACCGCGCCGTCCTCGACCACGATCACGCCGAGGTTGTTCGAGGTCTCGACCACGCCCTCGACCTTGCGGCTCATGCGCTTGACCCCGTGCGGCGCGGCGTGCAGCGCGGCGAACACGCGCGTCTCGTCCGCTTGCGCCATCACCTCGACCACTTCGGCCGCCTTGACGCTGACCGTCACGCCGTCGTCGACACCGGCGAGTTCGTCGCGCAGCAGCGCCTGATACGCGGCGACGCGACCCTCGACCGCAGCGTGCATCGCGGCGGGGTAGCTGATGCGCGCCTCGGCCTCGCGGGCGAGCGCGTTGCGCGCGGTGCCGCCGCGGAAGTAGGCAACCCGCGCGCCGCAGTCGGCCTGCAGTTCGCGGATCAGGCGCAGCATCAGCTTGTTGGCGTTGCCGCGCTCGAGGTGGATGTCGCAGCCGGAGTGGCCGCCCTTGAGGCCGCGCACGGACAGCAATGCGCCGGCATGCCCCGCCGGCAGCGCCTCGCGCGCGTAGCCGGTGCGCACATTGACGTCGACGCCACCCGCGCAACCGAGGTAGAAGTCGCCCCACTCCTCGGTGTCGATATTGATCAGGAGTTCACCCTGCAGCCAGCCGGGCTCAAGCCCCAGCGCCCCGCCCATGCCGGCCTCCTCGTCGACGGTCAGCAGCACTTCGAGCGGACCATGCGCGAGGGTGTCGGATTCGAGCGCGGCGAGCCCCAGCGCGACGCCAATGCCGTTGTCGGCACCCAGCGTGGTGTCCTCGGCCACCAGCCAGCCATCTTTCAGCACCGGACGCACCGGGTCCTTGAAGAAGTCGTGCTCGGTACCGGCGTTGGCCTGGCACACCATGTCGAGGTGGCCTTGCAGCACCACGCCCTTGCGGTCTTCCATGCCCGGCGTCGCCCCCTTGCGGATCAAGAGGTTGCCGGTGGCGTCGACCGAGGTCTCGAAGCCCTTCAGTTCGGCCCAGCCCTTCAGATAGTCGCGCAGCGCGCCCTCGTGCTTGGACGGACGGGGAATTTCACACAGAGTCTGGAAATGGCTCCACACGGCTTGCGGGGCGAGGTCGGCGATTCGGGTCACGGGCTTGTCCTTCCTGATGCGGCGCCTGGGCGGCGTCTGTTCGGTAAATAAGAATTTACTTTATCACGCACACCCGGCCACGCAAACCGCTGCCGCGCCGCAAAAGAACGAAAAAAAGCCCCTTTCACACGGTGAAAGGGGACCAATTTGCTATGGGGAAGTGCAACGCCAGCTGAGGGCTGGCCCATCCAAACCTTGCGATCCGGACTTGCGGCAAGTATGCCCGCAGCTGCCGGGTCGCGGTATCCGTAGAAATACCTAGTGCGCGCCCGAGAGTACCGCCGCGATCGCGTCCTGGTCGGTCAGGCGGCGCACCGACTCGAACAATTCGCCCGCCTGCGGGTAGCTGCGCTTGAGCTGGCCCAGCCACTGCTTGAGCCGCGCCACGGCAAACGGCGTGGCGCCGCCCTTGCCGCGGCATTGCGCAAAGAAGTCGACGATCCACGGCAACACCTCGCGCCACGGCATCGCGTCCAGCCGCTCGCCGGTCGCGCGGTAGTGCACGATGCGCCGCGCAAGGTCGGGCGCCGCGATCAGACCGCGGCCTATCATCACGTCCTCGCAGCCGCTCACTTCGACGATCGCCAGGTAGTCATCCAGCGTCCACACTTCGCCGTTGGCGATCACCCTCACCGGCGCAAATTCGCGGCGGATGCGGTCTATCCATTCCCAGTGCGCGGGCGGACGGTAGCCCTCGACCTTGGTGCGCGCGTGCACGGCGAGCTCGGCGACGCCGCCGCTCACCAGCGCGTGCGCGCAGTCCATGGTCAGCGCGGTGTCCTCGAAGCCGAGCCGCATCTTGGCGGTCAGCGGCACGTCAGCCGGCAACGTCGCGCGCACGGTGCGGGTGATCTCGTGCATCAGCGCGGGCTCCTTCAGCAGCGCCGCACCGCCCCTGTGGCGGTTGACGCTGGGCGCCGGGCAGCCAAAGTTCAGGTCGATCACGCGCGCGCCGCACTCGACGGCGCGCAGCGCGTTCACCGAGAGCGCCTGCGGGTCGGAGCCCAGCAACTGCACGCGCAGCGGGACGCCGGCGCGGGTCGCACCGCTGCCGAACAGTTCGGGCGCGTGCCGCTGGTAGGTCTTCACCGGCAACAGGGTGTCGGTGACGCGGATGAACTCCGACACGCACCAGTCGATGCCGCCGACGCGGGTGAGCACGTCCCGCATCACCTCGTCGACCAGCCCCTCCATCGGTGCCAGAACAATCGCCATGCCTTCGCCCACCCTTCACAAAAGGCCGGCATTTTATGCGATGCCGCGCCGGCTGTCGCCTGTTTGCACGGCAAGCATCCAACGTATAATGATATTCGGTTTTCACGTTGAAGCTGCCCATGCTGCCTAGAGTCCTGCCCGACACCCTGTTCGCCCGCAACCATCTGGAAATGGACGGCGACGGCGTATTCCGGCTGACGGCCCGCGGCCGCTCGCTGTACCAACCGCACCCGGCGCACATGGCGCTGGAAGACGGCGCGCCAAGCGAACCCATGCGTAGCCTGGCCGTGCTGCGCAAACGACTGGGCGAAATCTTCCGGGACCCGCTCGCCTGCAGCGACGCGGCAGGCCAATTGCGCGAGATGGGCAAAGAGGTCAACAGGCTCGCCTGCCACGCACCGGACGCGTGCATCGCCGCCATCCTCATCACGCCCTGCCCCGAGTACACCTTGCAGCACGCACTGAACGCCAGCGTGCTCGCCACCTTGCTCGGCATGCAGGCGCAACTGGAAGCCGACGAGATGGAAATCGTGACGCTTGCCGCGATGACCATGAATATCGGCACCGTCCGCCTGCAGGACCTGCTGGCCGGACAAGCCAGCCCGCCGAGTACCTCGCAGCACCAGCTGATCCGCCTGCACCCCATCCTCTCGTCGGCGCTGCTGCGCGAAATGGGGGTGACCGACCCGCGCTGGCACGAAACGGTGCAGACCCACCACGAAGAATGGAATGGCCGCGGCTACCCTTTCCAGCTCACACAGGCGCAGATCGTGGACGCCGCGCATATCGTGCATCTGGCCGACATCGCATGCGCCAAGCTGATGCCGCGCGGCTACCGGAGCCGTCTGCCGGCCCGGCAGGCGCTGGCCCAGCTCTACCAGAACCGCGATGAACAGTTCGACGCGCGGCTGGTGTCTCTCTTGGTACGCGAACTTGGCTTCTACCCGCCCGGCGGTTTTGTCGAACTGGCCGGCGGCGAGCTTGGCGTGGTCGTCAAGCGGGGCGCCTCGGCGCAAAGCCCGCTGGTTGTCCTGCCCGATGCCCCCCAACACATCCTCGACACCGCCGCACCCGAACACCCGATCAAGGGTGCGACGGTGCCGCCGCGCATCAACCTCCAGCAATACGAAGCCCTGACCCGGCTCTGGGAGAACCTGGCATGAACGCAAGACCTTCAATCCCCTCCGGCCGCTACCGCCATTACAAGGGGCGCGACTACCAGGTGATCGACCTAGTCCGCCACAGCGAGACCGAAGAGTGGCTGGTGCTGTACCGCCCCCTCTACGGCGCAGGCGCCCTGTGGGTGCGCCCCGCCGGGATGTTCGTGGAAAACGTCAGCGTGGACGGGGCCCTGCGCCCCCGTTTCGAACGCACAGGAGACTGAAATGCAGACAGCGATCTTCGCAGGCGGCTGCTTCTGGTGCACGGAGGCGGCGTTCGCCCGCATGCAGGGCGTGGTGTCGGTGGAGCCGGGTTACATCGGTGGCACGCTCGAACACCCCGACTACCGGGCGGTCTGCCGCGGCGACAGCGGACACGCCGAGGCGGTGCGCGTGCGTTACGACGAGGCCGTGATCGACTACCCGACGCTGCTGTCGGTGTTCTTCGCCTGCCACGACCCGACCACGCTCAACCGCCAGGGGCACGACGTCGGCCCGCAGTACCGCTCGGCGGTCTTCACGCTGGACGACGCGCAGGCCGAAGCCGCCCGCGAGGCGATTGCCCGGCTCGACAAGACAGGCGTGTTCGGCGCACCCATCGTTACCGAAGTCACCGCGGCCGGCCCGTTCTGGCCGGCCGAAGCCGAGCACCACCACTATTTCGAGCACCATGGCGACGCGCCGTATTGCCAGGCGGTGATCGCGCCCAAACTCGCCAAACTGGCGCGCCACTTTCCGGATGGTCGCCCCGCCGACATCTGCACAAAATAATGCATATCGGATAACATCCGCCCATTTGGCTGAGCGTCACCCATGGGCAAGGCACTTACCCGGAAACTGCTGCTGCTGACCGCACTGCTCGGGGCCGTCATCCTGACCGGCACGTCAGGCTACGCGCTGATCGAAGGCTGGCCGCTGTTCGATAGCCTGTACATGACGGTCATTACGCTGGCGACCATAGGCTACGGTGAGACGCACCCCCTCTCGCAGGCGGGGCGCGCGTTCACCATCGCGCTGGTCTTCTTCGGCACTGGCGTGGTCGGCTACGCGCTCTCCTCGCTGACCCTGCTGCTGTTCCAGAGTGACCTGCCGCAAATCCTGAAAAGACGGGCCATGGAAAAAGAAATTGCCCGGCTGCAAGGCCACATCATCGTGTGCGGGCTATCGCACACCGGGCTTGCCGCCATCGACGAGCTGACCCACAGCGGCCACCCCGTCGTCGCCGTCGAACGGGACGAGGCCGCTGCACGCGCACTCGACCCGCTGGACATTCCCTATATCGTCGGCGATGCAACCGAAGACGCCAACCTGACTGCGGCTGGCGCGCTCAACGCGCGGGCGCTGATCAGTTGCCTGACCTCGGATGCCGAAAACGCCTTCGTAATCGTCACCGCCCGCACGCTCAATCCGCAACTGATGCTGGTCGCCAAGGCGGAAACCGAAGCGTCACGCCGCAAGCTGCTCGCGGTCGGCGCACACAAGGTGGTCGTCCCCTCCTACCTAGGCGGCGTCAACCTCGCCAATCTGGTCGTCAATCCCGAGACGCTGCACTTTTTCGAGCGGCTCCATACCCGCTACCCCAATACCTTCCGCGCCGAAGTGGTTCCCGTACACCCCGAGTGGGACGGCAAGCAGCTTGGCGAATGCCTGTCGCTGGACGACGGCCGCACCATGGTAATCGCCCTGGAAACGCCCGGCGAAGATGTGCTATTCAACCCGGGCCCAGCCACAAGGCTGCAAAATGGCGCGTCACTGATGATCATCGGCCGCCACGGCGGCAAGGAATGAAGCGCCAGCCGCCCCCCGTAAGCCAGCCCATGGTGCGATTGGCACGCAGCCATGCGATGGCGCTGGCACTGTGGGCCGCGTTGTGGGCAGGCCTGATGCTGCTCGTGCTGGCCGCCACCCACCGCGAGCAACAGGCGCACGTCCGGCAGGCGGCCGAAACCGCGCGCGCCGTGCTGCTCGCCCGTCTCGCCGCGACCGAACACCTGCTCTCCCTGCTGGCGAACGACGCGCCCGCCCCCCACGACACCCTGCACGTACGCGCCGCGCACCTGCAAAAGGATTTGCCTTTTATCTACGTGATGGGCCGCCAGCCCTACGTTCCGCGTGCGGCGCGCGCCGGATACGAAAAGTCGCTCAGCCTGCAGTACGGCGGCCCCGTGCGCATCCGCGACTTCCATCCGCCACCTGGACAGCAGGCGCCGTGGCGGGACGCGCGCTACTGGCAGGTAGCCCCCGAGCGCGATTACTACCTGCCGCTGACGCAAACCGCACCGGAGCGCCACTACCCGGCCCGCTTCATGGTCGGGCTCGACCTGTTGGCCAACCCGATCATCGGCACAGCCGTGCGGCGCAGCCTGCGCAGCGCGGCGCTCGCCATCACCGAACCGCTCACGCTGAGCAACGGCGAACGCGGCGTGATCCTGGTCGAGCCCATCCTGCGCCGCCAGTCCAGACTCACCGACAACCGGCGCGACAACCTGGCAGTGGACGGCATCGCGCTGATCGCGCTGAGCAGCGAACGCCTGCTCTCGGGTGTCCCCTTGCCCGCCGATATCAGCGTACGGCTCGCACATACAGGCCGCGCCGAAACCATCCCGCTGCTGGCACCCGCCACTGCCGAAACCCGCCTCGCGCGCCTGTCCGGCCAGCTGTTCGGCGCGCCCGACGCGCGCCTGCCGCTACTGCGGCCGGACTTCCCCTACCGCGTAGAGGCGCAAGCGCCGGCGCTGCCCGGCAACTTCGAAGCCGGCCCCTGGCTGGCGGCCACCGCGGCGCTTGCCGCGCTGCTGGCTGCGGCCATCCGCACGCTGTACGCCCGATACGCGCGGGCGCGCCGGCGCCACAACGACCCGCAGGCGCACGCGGCCCGCACCCGCCGCCGCGAAGACGCGCTGCTCGAGGGCGTCGGCGACGCGGTGCTGATCGTCGATTCGCAGCGGCGCATCGTCGCGCTGAATGCACGTGCGCTCGAGATGGCCGCGACGACGCGGGCGCTGGCCGAAGGTGCGCGCATCGACGAAGTGCTGCCGCTGCACGTCGAACTGGCGACCCACGGCGACGACCCGCTGGCAGATTGCCTCACCCGGCAGGTCCGGATCCCGCTACCTGCCCACGCCTACGTCGACACCCCAGCCGGCAAGCAGTACATCGAAGGGCGGCTGACGCCGCTTGGCGACGGCGCGCTGATCGCGCTGACCCGGCTGCCGGACGCGGAACCGGGCGACGCGCGGCACCGGCGCGACGAACGGCTGCACGCGCACGCGTCCGCCTACGCGCAGTCGGCACGCGCGTCCAGCCTGGCGGAGATGGCCTCGGGCATCGCGCACGAGATCAACCAGCCGCTTTCGGCGATCAACAGCTACAACGACGCCGCGCTGTCCATGCTCGAAGACGGCGACGCCGACCCCGAGCTGATCCGGACCGCGCTCGAGGGCAGCCTCGCGCAGGTGGAACGCGCCGGGCATATCGTGCGCGGGCTGCGCAACTTCGTCGCCGCGCGCCGTCCCGAACTCGTCAGCGTCGACGTCAACCAGGCGGTCCGTAACGCGCTCTTGCTGGCCACGCCCGAGATGCGCTTCACGACGACCCACCTGAACACACGCTTATCCAGCGCGCTGCCGCGCGTGCAGGCCGACCCGATCCAGCTCGAACAAGTGCTGCTGAACCTGATCCGCAACGCGCTGGACGCCACCGGCAGCCAGACAGGCTGGGGGCGGATCACCGTCAGCAGCGAGGCGTGCACCGGCGGCGTGCGGGTCAGGGTCAGCGACAGCGGCCCCGGCATCCCGGCAGACGTGTTGCCGCGCATCTTCGACCCCTTCTATAGCGGCAAACCCAAGGGCGGCGGGATGGGGCTGGGACTGACCATCAGCCAGACGCTGATCGAATCGTTCGGCGGCGCCCTCTACGCGCGCAACCTGGCCGAAGGCGGCGCCGAATTCATGTTCGAACTACCCGCACCCCGTTTCGAGGAGCCCCCATGCCCGACCACCACGCCACAGCCGTCGTCCACCTGATCGACGACGACGCCGCGGTCCGCGCCGCGCTCGAGCTGCTGCTCGCAAGCCAGGGCTACACCGTGCACGGCCACGAGAGCGGCGAGGCCTTCCTCGCGCTACCCGACCCGGGCGAAATCGGCGCCATCATCCTCGACATCCGCATGCCAGGCTTGTCCGGGCTCGCGCTGCAGCAAGTACTCGCCGAGCGCGCGGCCAAGCTGCCGATCATCTTCATCACCGGCCACGGCGACGTCGACCAGTGCGCGCGCGCCTTTCGTGCCGGCGCGATCGATTTCCTGCCCAAGCCGGTCAACCGCGCACAGCTGATCGACAGCCTGCGCCGCGCCTTCCGCCTGAGCATCAGCCGCCAGGCGCGCGACGTGGCGATCAAGGACGCGAGCGAGCGGCTCGACCGGCTGTCCGAGCGCGAACGCGACATCCTCGAGCGCGTGGTCGACGGCTTCTCCAGCAAGGAAATCGCCCGCGAGCTCGAGCTCTCGCCGCGCACGGTCGAAGCGCACCGCGCGAGCCTCTTTAGCAAGCTCGAAGTCGGCTCGCTGGCCGAACTGATCCGCCTTTACCTGTCGGCCGACCGGATTGCTGGCGACACACCCATGCCATAGCGGTTTTGGCATGCCAGCCACAACACGTTAAGATTCGACCATGACTTGTCTATTCAAGAAGGTCGGGCTGTTCGCCCGCCACGGCAAAGCGCATATCGTCGCGTCGCTGCGCGAACTGGCCGACCACCTCGCCATGCGCGGGGTCGTCGTGCTGATCGACGAGGAGAGCGCCAGCGCAGAGGAAGCCGGGCCGCACCAGCGCGTGTCGCGCACCGACATGGGCAAGCTCGCCGACCTGGCCGTCGTGCTCGGCGGCGACGGCACCATGCTCGCGATCGCCCGCCTGCTCGCGCCCTACCGGGTGCCGCTGGTCGGCGTCAACCAGGGCCGGCTGGGCTTCATGACCGACATCCCGCTGCACGAGATGCTCACCAGCGTCGACGCCATCCTGAACGGCGACTTCGTCCCCGAGGACCGCATCCTGTTGTCGGCGTCGGTGCTGCGCGAGGACGCCGAGGTCGCCAGCGCGCTCGCGCTCAACGACATCGTCGTCAACCGCGGCGGGCTGGGCGCGATGATCGAGTTCGAGGTGTTCATCGACAACCAGTTCGTGTACAGCCAGCGCTCGGACGGGCTGATCATCAGCACGCCGACCGGCTCGACCGCGTACGCGCTCGCCTCCGGCGGCCCCATCCTGCACCCGACCCTGCAGGCGATCGCGCTGGTGCCGATCTGCCCGCAGTCGATGAGCAACCGGCCGATCGCGGTGTCCGACAGCTGCGAGGTCGAGTTCATGCTCACCCGCGGCCTCGACACCCGCGTCCACTTCGACGGCCAGTCGCACTGCGACCTGATGGAGATGGACCGCGTGATCATCCGCCGCTACCGCAACCCGCTGCGCATCCTGCACCCGGCCGGTTACAACTACTACGACATGCTCCGCCACAAGCTGCACTGGGGCGAGCGCCTGCTCTGAGCCACACCCTAAAGCCATGCTGATTTCGCTCTCCGTGCGCGACTTCGTGATCGTCGACGCACTCGAACTGGACTTTACCGACGGCTTTACCGTGCTCACCGGCGAAACCGGCGCCGGCAAGTCCATCCTGCTCGACGCCCTGAGCCTGCTGTTGGGCGACCGCGCCGAAGGCGGCGAAGTGCGCGAGGGCGCCGACCGCGCCGAACTTGCCGCCGTGTTCGACATCGCCCGCCTGCCCGCGCTCGCCGCGTGGCTCGCCGCGCACGACCTGGCCGGCGACGACAACGACCTCCTGATCCGCCGCGCGCTCGACAAGAACGGCCGCTCGCGCGCACAGGTCAACGGCCGCATCGCGACGCTGGCCCAGTTGCGCGAGATCGGCGAGCATCTGCTCGACATCCACGGCCAGCACGCGCACCAGTCGCTGGTGCGCGCCGACACCCAGCGCGGTCTGCTCGACGCGTACGCCGGCGCCTTGGCGCTGGCCGCCGACGTCGCCGACGCGTGGCAAGACTGGCAGCACGCGCGCCGCGCACGCGAAGACGCCGAGCGGCTGTCGCGCGAATCCGAGGTCGAGCGCGAACGGCTGACCTGGCAGATCGGCGAGCTGACCGAGCTTGCGCTGACCGCCGACGAGTGGAAAGAGCTCAACCAGCAGCACTCGCGCCTGGCCAACGCCGTCGAGCTCACCCAGAGCGCGCAGCACGCGGTCGACGCCCTCTCCGAGATGGACGGCAACTGCCTGTCGCTGCTCGGCCTCGTGCAGAACCGCCTGTCGCGGCTGGCCGGCGTCGACCCGCGCCTGGCGGAGACGCTGGCGCTGCTCGACTCGGTCGACGCCGAACTGCGCGAAGTCGTGTACGGCCTGCGCGACTACGCAAGCGGCCTCGACGAGGACCCGGCCGAGCTCGTGCGCATCGAGGCGCGCATCGACCAGGCGATGACGCTCGCGCGCAAGTACCGCTGCCAGCCGCAGGACCTGCCCGAAAAGCTCGCCGACTGGCAGCAGCAACTGGACAAGCTCGAGGCGAGCGCCGACCAGGCCGCACTCGCCGTCACCGAACAGGCGGCGCTCGCGCGCTACCGCACGCAGGCCGAGAGTCTGTCGGCCAAGCGCCGCCAAGCCGCCGGCGAACTCTCCGAGCGCATCTCCAAGGAAATGCATCATCTGGCGATGGGCGGCGCGCGCTTCGCGATCGAACTCTCGGCGCTCGCCGATCCCACCGCGCACGGCATGGAATCGGTCGAGTACCTGGTCGCCGCCAACGCCGGCGCCACCTTGCGCCCGCTGGCCAAGGTCGCCTCCGGCGGCGAGCTCTCGCGCATCAGCCTCGCCATGCAGGTGGTGATCAGCCAGGTCGCGTCGGTGCCGACGCTGATCTTCGACGAAGTGGACGTCGGCATCGGCGGGCGCGTCGCCGAGGTGGTCGGCAAACTGCTGAAGGAGTTGGGCCGCCGCTACCAGGTGCTGGCGATCACCCACCTGCCGCAGGTCGCCTCGTGCGGCGACGCGCACTGGCGCGTCGCCAAGCGCGACGAGAACGGCCGCACCGTCAGCCGCATCAGCGTGCTTAACACCAGCGCGCGCGTCGACGAACTCGCGCGCATGCTGGGCGGCGAGGCGATCACCGACACCACGCGCCAACACGCCGCGGAGATGCTCGAAGCCAACGCCTGAGCAGGCTAGGCAAAGCGGCGCCATTTCGCTATCATGGCGCCCTCATCCGGAACGGAAGCGTGGCAGAGTGGTTTAATGCACCGGTCTTGAAAACCGACGAGGGTTCACGCCCTCCGTGAGTTCGAATCTCACCGCTTCCGCCAGGAACAAACATCAAAGCCCTGATCATTCAGGGCTTTTTTGTTGAATGGTCTGGCCAGCATGCCATCCAGTATGCCATTTCAGACCGACCCACCTCGTTCCACCTCGGGCTCAACCCAAAGGACCCGATGGCCGGACGCCCGCATTTGACATGCGTATCAAGCCAGCAGCTTACCCGGGTTCATCACCCCGTCCGGGTCGAACAGTTGCTTGATCCCGCGCATCAGGGCGATTTCTTCGGGGCTGCACGTATACGACAGGTAGTCGCGCTTGAAGAGCCCGACCCCGTGCTCGGCCGACACGCTGCCGCCCGCCTCGCGCACCAGCTCAAACACCGCCTCGTTGACGTGTTCGCATGCCTGGCGGAACGCCGCCAGATCCATGCCTGACGGACGCAGCACGTTGATGTGCAGGTTGCCGTCGCCGATGTGGCCGAACCAGACCACCTCGAAGTCCGGATAGGCCTCACCGAGCAAGGCGTCGAGGCGGGCGACGAAGGGGTCTACCTCTGAAATACGCAGCGCGATGTCGTTCTTGTACGGGGTGTGCGGCGTGATCGCCTCGCTGATGTCTTCGCGCAAGCGCCACAAGGCTCGCGCATGCGCGTCGCTTTGCGATACCACGCCGTCGACCACCCAGCCCTGCTCCGCGCAGTGGCCGAACACGACAAGGTCCGGCTCGGCGCCGCCTGCCGGGCGCACGTACTCGAGCAGCACGTAATATGGCGCCGCAGATTCGAACGGGCGTACCGCGCCGCGTGCGAGCACGTGCTTAAGCGCCTTGTCGGAAAAGAATTCGAACGCATGCAGGGTCAGCGCGCGCCTGAACGCGTCGAACACCCGCATCACGCACGAGAGGTCGGGCAAGGCGAGCACCATGACGGCCGTCTCGGGCGGGGCCTGCGTCAGCCTGATCGACGCGCCGACGATGAAGCCCAGCGTGCCTTCCGAGCCGACGAACAGGTGGCGCAAGTCGTAGCCAGTGTTGTTCTTCACCAGCCCGCGGTTTAGTTCCAGCACTTCGCCGGCGCCGGTCACCACCGTCAGGCCGGCGACCCAGTCGCGGGTCATGCCGTAGCGCAGCACCTTGATGCCCCCCGCGTTGGTCGCGATATTGCCGCCGATCTGGCTGGAACCACTGGACGCGAAGTCGACCGGGTAATGCATGCCGTGCTCGCGGGCGAAAGCCTGCAGGGTGCGGGTGACGACGCCGGGTTCGACCTCGACGATGCCGTCCAGCGCGTCAAAGCGCCCTATCCTGTTCATCCGCTCGAAAGACACCACCACCTCGCCGCCGGCCGCCACCGCGCCGCCGGAGAGGCCGGTGCGCCCGCCGGACGGCACCAGCGCGACCTTGTGCCGCCGCGCCCAGCGCACAATGGCGACCACCTCGTCCACCGTGGTCGGGAAGAGCACGGCGGGGGTATCCGGCTGCCAGTAGCGGGTCCAGTCCAACCCGTACTTGGCGCGGCTCGCGTCGTCGGTGACGATACGCAGCGCCGGTGCATCGGCAAGCAGGGCCGGCAAAGGTGGCATGGTCGACATGGCTTTCTCCCTCTTTTCAAACGTCATGAGCACATCGCATAATACCAAAACCCGAGTAATTTACTCAACAAAGGCATGCCATGACTCAAGCCCTTTCCCTGCCGCGCGACCGCATCAAGGTTCTGTTGCTCGAAGGCATACACCAAAGCGCGGTCGACGCGTTTACCGCCGCCGGATACACCCGCATCGAACGCTACGACAAGGCGTTGCCGCCGGCCGAGCTCGCCGCGAAGATCAGCGACGCGCACCTGGTGGGCATCCGCTCGCGCAGCCAGCTGGACGAAGCAGCACTTGCCGCCGCGCAGAAGCTGATCGCCGTCGGCTGCTTCTGCATCGGCACCAACCAGGTCGACCTGGCCGCGGCCAAGCGCCGCGGCGTACCTGTCTTCAACGCGCCGTTCTCCAACACGCGCTCGGTGGCCGAGCTGGTGATCGCCCAAACCATCCTGTTGATGCGCAACATCCCGGCCAAGAACGCGTTGCTGCACCGCGGCGGCTGGGACAAATCCGCCGCCAACAGCTTTGAGGTGCGCGGCAAGACGCTGGGCATCGTCGGCTACGGCAACATCGGCACCCAGGTTGGCGTGCTGGCCGAGGCGCTGGGCATGCAGGTGCTGTTTTGCGACATCGAGAACAAGCTGCCGCTGGGCAACGCACGTCAGGTCGCCTTCGCCGAACTGTGCGCCAAGGCAGACACCATCACGCTGCACGTCCCGCAAACCCCTCAGACGCAAGGCATGATCGGCGCGGGCGAGCTTGCCATGATGAAAGACGGCGTGCGCCTGATCAACGCCTCGCGCGGCAACGTGATCGACATCGAAGCGCTCGCCGACGCGCTCTCGCGCGGCAAGCTCTCCGGTGCCGCCGTCGACGTCTTCCCGCACGAGCCCGAACACAACGCAGAGCCCTTCGTCTCGGCGCTGACGGCCTTCGACAATGTGATGCTGACCCCGCATATCGGCGGCAGCACCCAGGAAGCGCAAGCGAACATCGGCCATGAAGTCGCGGCCAAGCTGATCCGTTACAGCGACAACGGCTCGACGCTCTCCGCCGTCAACTTCCCGGAGGTGTCGCTGCCTGCCCACGCCGGCAAGTGCCGGCTGCTGCACATCCACCACAACCGGCCCGGCGTGCTCGCGCATGTGAACGAGGCACTGGCCCGCGCGGGCGCCAACATCGCCGCCCAACACCTGCAGACCGACGCCGACATCGGCTACGTGGTGGTCGAGACCGACAGCGCGGCAAGCCAGGACGCGCTCGCCGCGCTGTCACGGGTGGAGGGCACCTTGCGCTGCCGCGTGCTGTACTGAGCAGGCATCAGAGGTCTTGCTCGCGAAGTCTGCCGCACACGGCGCACGCGCGCTGGCCATGGGGGCATTCGGCCGCAACAGCTGGCGCGACCGCTTGTTCTACTCGGCCACCCGTACCTTGCTGGCCGAGGCGGATTTCCCCTTGCGGCTCGCCCACTGATCAAGCAAGGGGGGCGCGACAAGCGGGGCAAGCGCATGTTTGCCGTGCACAGGCCTGATCGCATCGCAGGAGTAGTCAACCTGCCGCTGCCCTGAACCCGGCCACCCCGCCGCGCCACGCGCCGCCAGCTATACCGGACGGGGATGACCACCACCGCGTCAGTGAGGCAAGCCATGCACACCCCGACCAACTCGTTCAACACGCTGTCCACGCTTGAGGTCAACGGCAAGACCTACCGCTACTACGCCTTGCAAGGCGGCGAGCTTGCAGGATGCGCGGCGGTACGCCGCCTGCCGGTGAGCACCCGCATCCTCATGGAGAACCTGCTGCGCCACGAGGACGGGATAAGCGTCACTCGCCACCACATCGAGGCGCTGGCCGGCAGCCAAGGCAAGGCTGTCGAGCAGGAAATCCTGTTCCACCCGGCGCGGGTGCTGATGCAGGACTTCACCGGCGTGCCGGCGGTGGCGGACCTCGCCGCGATGCGCGACGCGCTGGCCGGCCGCGGCGCCGACCCGTTCAGGGTCAACCCCCTGACACCGGTCGACCTAGTGATCGACCACTCGGTCAACGTCGACAGCTTCGGCAGCCCCGCCGCCTTCGACATCAACGTGCGCCTGGAAATGCAGCGCAACCACGAGCGCTACCGCTTTCTAAAGTGGGCGCAGGGCGCCTTCGACAACTTCCGGGTGGTGCCGCCGGGCACCGGCATTTGCCATCAAGTGAACCTCGAGTACCTGGCGAAGGTGGTTTGGCAGCAGCCCGGAAAAGACGGGCCGCTCGCGTTTCCCGACACCCTGGTCGGCACCGACAGCCACACCACCATGATCAACGCTTTGGGTGTGCTCGGCTGGGGCGTCGGCGGGATCGAAGCGGAAGCGGCCATGCTCGGGCAACCGGTGCCGATGCTGACTCCGGAGGTCGTCGGCTTCGAGCTGACCGGGGCGCTTGAGCCCGGCATCACCGCGACCGACCTGGTGCTGCAGGTGGTGCAGATGCTGCGTGCGTTCGGGGTGGTCGGCAAATTCGTCGAATTTTTCGGCGACGGGCTCGACCACCTGCCGCTGCCCGAGCGAGCCACCCTCTCCAATATGGCGCCAGAATACGGCGCGACCTGCGGCTTTTTCCCGGTCGACGCACAGACGATCCGCTACCTGGCGGTGACCGGTCGCGACGCGGATACCTGCGCCCTGGTCGAAGCGTATTGCCGCGCGCAGGGCCTGTGGCGCGACGCGCAGAGTGCCGCGCCCGATTACGCCGCGACCCTGTCGCTCGACCTCTCCTCGGTACAACCTTGCCTTGCAGGGCCGCGCCGCCCGCAAGACCGCGTGCCGCTGCCCGCTTTGCGCGAAGCGACCGAAGCCGTGATCACGCAAAACGGCAAGGCGGCCGAACTGGACACGGCGTTCGCGCTGCCCGGGGGCGATGACAGCCTGCACCACGGCGACGTGGTGATCGCCGCCATCACGTCCTGCACCAACACGTCGAACCCGGCGGTCATGATCGGCGCCGGCCTGCTCGCCCGCAATGCGCTCGCGCGCGGCCTGCAGCGCAAGCCCTGGGTCAAGTCGTCGCTGGCACCCGGCTCGCGCGTGGTCAGCGACTACCTCGCGCTATCGGGCCTGCAAGCGTGCCTTGACGCGCTGGGCTTCAATCTGGTGGGTTACGGCTGCACGACGTGCATCGGCAACTCCGGGCCGCTGCCCGAGGCGGTCGAACAGGCCGTCAGCCGCCACCAGCTGGTGGTGAGCGCGGTGCTCTCCGGCAACCGCAACTTCGAGGGGCGCATCCACCCGCAGGTGAAGGCCAACTGGCTGGCGTCCCCCCCGCTGGTGGTCGCCTACGCGCTGGCCGGCACCACCCGCATCGACCTGAGCCGAGAGCCGCTCGGGCTCGACAGCGCGGGTCTCCCCGTCTACCTCAAGGAGCTGTGGCCCGCTGACGAGGAGGTCGCGCACTGGGTGCACGCCATCGGCCGGCACATGTTCACCGAGCGCTACCGTACCGTGTTCGACGGCGACGCGGCGTGGCAGTCGATCAAGTCCGACGCCGGCGGGAACTACGCGTTCTCGCCCGACTCGACCTACATCCGCCTGCCGCCCTTTTTCGAGGCACGATGGCGCGGCAACACGGGCGACATCGTCGGTGCGCCCATTCTCGCGCTGCTGGGCGACTCGGTCACCACCGACCATATCTCGCCTGCCGGGCAGATCCCGCCGGACAGCCCGGCCGCCCGCTACCTGCGCAGCCAGGGGGTACTGGACGCCGACTTCAATTCCTACGGCGCCCGGCGCGGCAACCACGAAGTGGTGATGCGCGGCACCTTCGGCAATATCCGCCTGCGCAACGAGATGACGCCCAGCCTTGAAGGCGGTTATACCGTGCTGCACACCAACAGCGCAGGCCAGACGGCATCCCCCGTCTTCATCTACGATGCGGCGATGGCGTACCAGGCGGCCGGTGTCGGCACGATGGTGGTCGCCGGCAAGGAATACGGCACCGGTTCGAGCCGCGACTGGGCAGCCAAAGGGACGTTGCTGCTGGGTGTGAGGGCCGTGATCGCCGAGAGCTTCGAGCGCATCCACCGCTCCAACCTAGTGGGGATGGGGGTGTTGCCGCTGGAATTCTTGCCGGGCGAAAACCGCAAGACCCTGGCGCTTAGCGGAGAAGAGAGGTTCGACATCCTGGGGCTGGATGGCAAGCTGGTACCGCAGCAGCTACTGTCCGCGCGGGTGCACTATCCGTCAGGCGAGTGCCGGGAAATCACCCTGCGCACACGCCTGGATACCCTCATGGAGGTCGAGTATTACCGCTGCGGTGGCGTGCTGAACTTCATTTTTGAGCACTTAGCCGGAGCATCCGGCTAGACGGGTCATCACTCCATGGCCTCGAAGTCGATAAACCCGAGTTCAACATTGGTGGAAATTAGCCTGACGCGCAATTTATCGCCAACGCGCCGATCTTCGAAGCCGTACAGCAGCTTGCCCTCAACCGGCGGAGCGATCGCCCTGACCCAGACGCCGCTGCTATTGCTGCCGGTCACGATCGCATCAAAGGTTTCACCCACCCTGGACTCCAGCACCAGCGCGGCCTCCGATTTTCGCATGCGACGTTCAACTTTCTGCACGGCATCTTCCTGCCGGGTGCAGTGTTCTGCCAGCACATACAACTCGCCAGCCGTATACGGGGCTGGCTTGCTGGCCATGGTGGCCTTGAGCAGACGGGAAGTGATCAGGTCCGGATAGCGGCGGTTGGGTGCCGTCGAGTGGGTGTAGTCCCGCACTGCCAGGCCGAAATGGCCGATGGGCATGTCACCCGGCCGCTCTACCACATACTCGCCGGACCCCATCAGCTTCACGATGACCAGCGAGAGGTCGGGGAAGCGCAATGGATCGGCCC
Organism: Crenobacter caeni; assembly: GCF_010435965.1. Taxonomy (GTDB): domain Bacteria; phylum Pseudomonadota; class Gammaproteobacteria; order Burkholderiales; family Chromobacteriaceae; genus Craterilacuibacter; species Craterilacuibacter caeni. The sequence continues at coordinate 88,027 of NZ_JAAGAA010000004.1, read as the reverse complement.
GATGCTGCCGGGCCAGAAAGGCCTCGAGCGCCCTGGAGTCCGGCTCGGCAGGCAACTGCTCGCCGTACTCTGCCGCGACCGCCACGATCCGCAACCAACGTTCGGGAGAGCGCACCACCCGCCGCAGCGAAGGGCAACCGCGTTCGGCAAGATAGCGTGCGGTGCAGTGGTTCGTGGCGATCATGATCTCCTCGATCAGCTGGCGCGCGCGGTTATGCGCCTGCTGCCGGATGTCGACCACCTGCTCCCCGTCAAACACGGCCCGGGGCTCGAAGGTTTCAAGCTCCAGCGAACCTTCGGCATGACGACGCTGCCGCAGCCGCTGCGCCAGGGCATCCTGCACACGCAACTGCTCCGCCATGCCCGGCACAGCCGCAGCCGCCGGCGGCAGCGCACCCGTTCCGTCCAGCCAGGCGCTGACCGCGTCGTAGGCGAGCTGGGCCTGGTTGCGCACCCGCGCCCGGTAGACGGATGACCGGGTCAGAACCGCCTGCGCATCGAAGGTCATCTCGGTCACCACCGCCAGCCGCTCTTCGCCCGGGTTCAGCGAGGTCAGGTTGGTGGATAACAGCTCAGGCAGCATCGGGAAGATGCGCGCCGAGGTATAGACCGTGGTGGTATTGATCCGCGCGGCCTCGTCGATGGCTGACCCCTGCTTGACTAGCGCATCCACGTCGGCGATAGCCACCAGCATGCGAACAGCGCCGTCCTTCAGCTTCTTGCAGACGGTGAGCTGATCCAGATCGCGCGAGTCATCGTTATCGATCGAACACCAGAGCAGCCCGATCAAGTCACGGATGTCGGTGTCGGCCTCATGTGCAGGTTGCCAGATGGCGGAGAGTTCCCGCTGGGCCGCATCACTGAATTCGGGTTGCAGGCCATGCTCCAGCATGGCTGCGACAGAGAGGCGCACCAGATCCGAACGTTGGTGTTTTGTATGCATTTGGACGCGCCGTGGAGGGGTTGACCGTTTACCTAGTTTAGGTGCCGCTCATGACGTGCGTTGATGACGCTTCCCGCGCACAAGCGAACCGTTGCAAGGCCGTTGCTACCTCATGGGTCTTCCCGCATCGACACAAATCGCCGAGGAGCAGGCTTACGCACCGGCGCTCTTGCGGATGCTGACCGGCACCGACTTGTAGCCCGGCGTCCCGCTCTCGGCGTCGATATGGTCGAGCGGGATCAGGCAGTTGGCCTCCGGGTAGTAGGCGGCGACGGTGCCGCGGGCGATGGCGTGGGCGACGGCGGTCAGCCCAGGGTAGCGCCGTACATCCCCCTCCGCCGCCAGCTCGACGTCGACCTTGTCGCCGTGCGCCAGCCCCAGTGCCGTCAGGTCATCCGGATGCATGAACAGCACGTCGCGCCGGCCGAACACCCCGCGGTAGCGGTCGTCGTAGGCGTAGATGGTCGTGTTGTACTGGTCGTGGCTGCGCACGGTCACCAGCCGGAACGCGTCACCCTGCTGCAGGTCTTCGTCCAGCCCGTCAAAGACATAGAACTCGGCCTTGCCCGACGGGGTATTCCAGACGCGCTCGGTAGCCGGCAGCGGCAGCCGGAAGCCGCCGGGCACCCGGATGCGCGCGTTGTAGTCATCGAAGCCGGGGATCACCCGTTCGATCAGCGCCCGGATCCGGTCGTAGTCGGCACTCAGCGCGTCCCAGTCGACGCCGCTGTCCGGCAGAGTCGCCCGCGCGATGCCGGCGACGATAGAGACCTCGGACTTCAGGTGCATGGACGCCGGCGGCAGCTTGCCGACCGACGCGTGCACCATCGACATCGAGTCTTCCACGGTGACCGCCTGCACGCCGCTGGCCTGCAGGTCGGCCTCGGTGCGACCCAGGCAGGGCAACAGCAGCGTCGTCTGTGCGACCAATAGGTGCGAGCGGTTGAGCTTGGTCGCGACGTGCACGGCCAGCTCCAGCGACGCCATCGCCGGGAAGCACTGTCCCGGGTCGGGCAAGGCGACCGCCAGGTTGCCGCCCAGGCACAGCAGCGCCCGGCACTCGCCGCTGACGATGGCCTGCATGGCACGCACGGCGTCGCGCCCCGCCCAGCGCGGCGGCGCGAAGCCGAAGGTGGCGGCGAGACTGTCCAGGAACGCCGGCGACGGTTTCTCGGTGATGCCGACCGTCCGGTTGCCCTGCACATTGGAATGGCCGCGTAGCGGGCAGATGCCGGCGCCAGGCTTGCCGAGGTTGCCCTTGAGCAAGAGCAGGTCGCACAGCAACCTCACGTTGGCAGTGCCGCGCCGGTGCTGGGTGATGCCCATGCCGTAGCTGATGATGGTCGCGCCGGAGTTGGCGTACAGGCGGGCGACTTCTTCCAGGCTAGTCCGGCTCAGGCCGCTGGCCGACTCGATGTCTTGCCAGGCGGTGGCCGCGAGGTCGGCCTGCAGCGGCGCGAAGCCCGCGGTGTGCTCGGCGATGAAGTCGTGGTCAAGCACGCCGCCTTGCCGCGCTTCCAACTCGAGCAAGGCCTTCATCACGCCCTTGATCGCGGCGGCGTCGCCGCCCGCCTTCACCTGCAGGTAGTTGGACGCGATCGCCGTCGCGCCGTACGTCGCCATCTCCACCGGGTCCTGCGGGTCGGCAAAGCGCTCCAGCGCCCGCTCCCTCATCGGGTTGAACACGACAATCGGCACCCCACGCCGTGCCGCGTCGTGCAGCACGCCCATCATCCGCGGGTGGTTGGTGCCCGGGTTGTGGCCGATACAAATGATCAGCTCGCACTGGTCGAAGTCGTCCAGCGACACCGAACCCTTGCCCATGCCGATCGATCGCGGCAGGCCGACGCTGGTCGGCTCGTGACAGAGGTTCGAGCAATCGGGAAAGTTGTTGCTGCCGTACATGCGGGCAAACAGCTGGTAGAGGAAGGCCGCCTCGTTCGAGGCGCGGCCCGAGGTGTAGAAGTCGACCTGCTGCGGCGGCAGCGTAGCCAGGACGGCGCCGATGCGCTCAAAGGCGGCGTCCCAGGACAGAGGCTGGTAGCTGTCGCTCGCCTTGTCGTACAGCATCGGCTCGGTCAGGCGGCCGAAGTTTTCCAGTTCGTGGTCGCTCAGTTGCAGCAGTTCGGACACACGGTGCGTAGCGAACAACGCTGGCGTCGCCCGATGCTGCGTTGCCTCCCAGGTCACCGCCTTGGCGCCGTTCTCGCAAAACTGGAAGGTCGAGGCGTGGTGCTTGTCCGGCCACGCGCAGCCCGGGCAGTCAAAGCCCTGCGGCTGGTTGGTCCTGAGCAGGGTGGCGGACGCCTCGACCGTGTCCATCTGCTCTCGCACCGCGATGGCCACCGCCTTGAGCGCCCCCCAGCCACCGGCCGGCCCCGCATAGTCGTGCACCCCGGCAACATTCCTTGGCTGTTCGGCCATCGTCCCCTCCCTCCACGTGAACGGGCAAATTCCCCTCAAGCTAAGGTTATAGCCACAGCCAGCCGAACCCTCAGTAGTGCCACCGCCCGGTACGCCGTGCAAGCCGATAAGCGGCACGGCTTTAGCCGGCGACAGACGCACCCGCCCTGCTATACCGGCAGGACATTCCGCATGGACGAGGAGACGTCGCCATGAACACACTTTTGAACCTGGCTGGCCGCGTGCTGCTGGCCCAATTCTTCCTGCTGGCGGGGCTTGACAAGATCAGCAACTACGACGGCACCGCCGCCTATATGCAGGCTTTCCACGTCCCCACTGCGCTGCTACCCCTCGTCATCCTGCTTGAAGTCGGCGGCGGTCTGGCCTTGATCGCCGGCTGGAAAGTCCGGTGGATTGCCCTGTTGCTGGCGGCCTTTTCCGTTGCCGCGGCGCTGATCTTCCACCACGACTTCGCCAACGAGACGCAGTGGATCCTGTTTATCGGCGACCTCTCGACCGCGGGCGGCCTCTTGGTGCTGGCGCAATACGGCGCCTTGGCGCCGGCGCTGGATGCGCGGCAGAAGAATGCTTGAGTGACCCGCCCCGCCAACCAGGCGGGGCGGTGACCACCCAGCCGGCTCCGTCCAACGCTCCCTCACTCCATACACCAGCCGTGGCTGACCAGCAGCGACTGCCCGGTCAGCGCCTTGTTCGGGAAGGCGGCCAGAAAGAGCGCGGCCTCGGCGACGTCGCTGTCCTTGACGAACTCGCCGTCGACCGTCCCGCCCAGCATCACCCGGCGCACCACCTCGTCTTCGCTGATACCCAGCGTTTTGGCCTGCTCGGGGATCTGCCGCCGCACCAGCGGCGTGTCGACGTAACCCGGGCAGATCACGTTGGCGCGGATATTGTCGGCGGCACCTTCCTTGGCGATGGTGCGCGCAAGGCCCAGCAGCGCGTGCTTGGCCGACACGTAGGGGGCTTTTAACGGGGACGCCAGCTTGGCATGTACCGACCCCATCAGCAGGATGGCGCCGCCGCCGTGCGCGCGCATATGGCGCATCGCGGCGCGGCTGCACAGGAAGGCGCCGTCCAGATGCACGGCGATCAGCCGCCGCCAGTCGGCGAACTCAAGCTCGACAATCGGCGCGATATGCTGCACGCCGGCATTGCTGACCAGGATGTGCAGCCCGCCCAGCTGGCGGATCGCGTCGGCAAAACCCGCCTCGACCGACGCCTCGTCGCTGACGTCCATTTCTATCGCCACCGCGTGCGCGCCCTCGTCGCGCAGTTGCTGCGCGGTGGCCTCGGCCGCGTCCTGCCGGATGTCGGCCACCGCCACCGCCGCGCCGGCTGCCGCAAAGCGGCGGGCGATGGCGAGGCCGATCCCGCTGGCCGCGCCGGTGACCAGCGCGCATTGTTGGGTGAGTTGCATGTTTTCCCCTCCTTTAATCAAGGCTATGTCGTAATTAAAAGTTGGTGGTGCTGTTGCTGACATCGCGGGCTGTTCTTGCGACAGCCACCCTTCCGCGTAGGCTCGCGCCGGCAACAAAGGTGCTGGCGAGGTCTTAAGCTGGCCCTTGTTCGAGCGATTCGACGGTAGCGAATCGCGAGTTGGCCAGCGCCTCGCCAGCGTCTTTGTTGACGGGGAAGTCGCGAGCCTCCGGGGGCGTTTGGGTTGCAAGGGGCTTGTCGCTACAAGCCCCTTGCCCGTTGGCCGCGCGGAAGCGGCACTCAATCACGTCCGCGCAGCGGACACAAAATCCGGGATCAACCTACCAACTTGCAATTGGGACATCGCCTTAATCAAGGCGGGCCGCCCGCCGGCCACCCGCTGCGCCGTGCCAGCGTGGCACGGCCATCCTTTTGCCGCGGCCTCAGGCGTCGCCGGCTGCCGGTGCGCCCCCGGCGTAAACGCCGCCGGAGGGCAGGCTCACCTCGTCCGAGCCCAGGCACTGCCCCATGCGCCGGCCAAGCTTCGCCTTGAGCGCGTCGAAATGGCCGCACAACTGCGCCGCGTCCTTGCCGCTGCTGCGCACCGGCGTATGCAGGAAGTCGAGCAGCCTGCCGGTCGCGGCCGTCAGCCGGGCGTCGGCCAGGCCGGCGCCGCCTGCCGCGGCGAGCCGCGACAACTGTTCGAGCAAGTCGCTCAGCGCCCGCACATGCCCGAGCAGGCGCACTTCGCGCACCGAACCGTTGCCCGAGCCCGCGCCGATCTGCAGGAACTGCTTGAGGTAGTCGTGCAGCGCGGCACGGGCGGCGCCCGCCTCGGCCGGCTTGTCGTGCGCCGCGCGCTCGAACTGGGCAAGCATCATCTCTAGCCTCAGGGTGTCGACGCCGATCTTGCCGTACCTGCCCGTCGCCGCCTTGCACGCCTTCATCGGCAGCAGCACATGGCCCGCGCAAAAGCCGACGGGGGTGGTCACCGCGACGTCCGCGAGCGCGATGTCACCTATATGCACGCCCTCCAGCGCACCCTCTAGCGCGCCGGGTTCGAGCCCCTGCAGGATGCGCGGGGTGAAGGTGTACGGGTTGGCGTTGAGAAAGCCCAGCAGCGTCGCCTCGGCCTCTGCACCGTCCATGCCCGCCGCCGCGCGGCGGCCTGTCTGGCCCTCCAGATGCGCGGCGGGCAGCCAGGCGAGGTCCTTCTGCCCGTGGGCGCCGACGACGCAGCCGCGGCAAAGCCTTTGCTCTTCTTCGAGCAGCGCGACGACAGGGGCGGCGTACGCGTCGGCGTCGCGAACCTGCAGCCGCGCCCAGACTTCGTCGAAGCCTAGCGTGCCCAGCGCGACGCCGCCCAGTTTCAATTCGCCGTTGCCGTTGGCCACGCGCACGCCGGTGATGTCCGCGACGCGCACGGCGCGATCGGTCGCAAACGTCCAGCTGACGTCCCGCTCGCCGTCGACCGATTCGCACACCATCTCGACCGGGCCCTGCGTGGTCAGCAAAGCTGCCGTCACGCGCCGCCGCTTCTCTTCGTCGAACAGTTGCCAGAACAGGCCCACTGCGGCAGTGACGCCGCTACCGTCGTCGTCGCTACCAAGCGCGGGCGTCACGCAGGCGCGCTGGCGGATCGCCTGCTCGGCCGTCGCGCCCGACAGCCGCACGGTCACGCTGACGCGCCCGGCCTCGGCGTCTTCCGGCGCTGCCGGCATGGCAGGCCACGCGCCAAGCCCCGCATCGGGGCGCAGGCGCAAGTCGCGGGCGTCCAGCCGGCGGACAAGCGCCCTGTCGGCGACGGCCGGCCGGATCAGCCACCAGTATTCGCCCAGCAGTTCGGCACTGAAGTGCAGGGGCTTGAACGGCAGGAACAAGAGCGGCGTGAAGTCCTGCGCCGCGATGCTGACCCGGTAGTCGTTGAGCACCTCGAAGCACAACGCGCCGGGGAGCGGCTGCACCGCCTGATCGGAGCCGGGCCGGAACAAGGACGCGTTGTGCACGGTGCGCTGCTGCAGGTTGAGCGCCGAGGCGGCGAAGGCCTCGCGGTCTGCCTCGACGTCGGCTTCGACGTAACCGAGCGCGACGCCGCCGAAAACGACGGTGTCTGCCGCCACCAACGGGCCCGCGCCGCCGGTCGTGCCAACGAAGCAGCCGGCCGTCGCCGCGGTGGCGGCCAGCGCGCTGGTGGCACCGCACTGGTGCTGCAGGGCGGTCGCGCGCGCGACTTCGCCCGGCGCGCCCCCGGCATGGCCTGCGGCCGAGAGCGGCCGCCCTGCCTGCGTAGCCGGCGCGGTACCCGTCACGCTGCCCAGGCGCACGCCAAGCTGCACCCATTGCTGGCGGTACGTCACCGCGTAGCCCAGCGCGGCGGCGCCCGGCTGCGCGCCGTCGAAATTGAACAGCTGCCCGATGCGCGCCGGCGTCTGGCACAACACGCTCGAGTCCCTAAGCGCGCGCGCCCGGAAGAAACTTGTATAGCGCTGCACGCCCGCGCCGCCGCCCCCTGCCCGGCTGCCGCCCGCCACCAGCGCCTCGGCCTCGTCCAGCGCGGCGAAGGCGGCAAGGTCCGCCACCCTTGACAGGCCCAGCCGCGCCAGCGTCGCCGCCTGCCGCGCGTCCACCCCGGCGAGTACGGCGCACGGGGCGCCCAGCAAAGCCTCGAGCGGCTTGCCCTGCCAAGCCGGCCCGACATGGCCGGCCACCGCTTCGCGGCCAAGCAGGCCGGCCTCGGCGGCGCGCAAGGCGCGCGCATGGCGAAACGGCGGGTAGGCCAACAGCTCGGCGACGCTGGTGATACCCAGCTCGCCGAGGGTTTCGCGCGCGGCACTGCCGAGCGTCCCGAGCACGTACAGGCTGAGGCGGGGAATCTGCAAAGGGTCCATCGCGTGCGCTCCGCCTGCCCGGCCGCAGGTTCAAGGTGCCGGGCGGGGTGTGCCGCAAGACTAGCCCGGTTCACGCAACCGGCCCGGCAGATCAGTGGAAGGCACCTGCCGCACGCCACCGCAAGGGCGGGCGTCGGCAGGCCGGGCGCCCCGGACCGGGGCGCCGTGCTTCGTTGTAGCCTGCCGCGCGGGTTTTACTGGACCACCGACTTGACCTTCCAGTCGTTGTTCTCCACCGAAGAGATGGTGACCGGCGCGTTCTTCAGGTTGCCGGCCGCATCGAAGCCGAAGTCGGCGGTCACGCCCTTGTAGCCGGTCTTGGCGATGTAGGGCAGGAACTTGGCGGGGTCGGTCGAGCCTGCGCGCTTCATCGCGTCGGCGACGATCATCACGCCGTCGTAGAACTGCGGTCCGAGCAGCACGACGTCCTGCTGGTAACGCGCCTTGTAGCGCTGTTCGAAGTCCTTGCCGGCCGGGCGCGCGCCCAGTTCGCCGCCGGCGACCGCCGAGTAGTGGCCGGCGGCGTCGGCGCCGGCCAGCTTGATGAAGTTCGGCGTGTTTAGCATGTCGCCGCCCATCAGCCGCGCGTTGAGCCCCAGCCGCTTCATCTGGCGCGCCATCGGCGCGGCCTGCGCGTCCGCGCCGCCGTAGAAGACCACGTCGGGCTTTTGCGCCTTCAGGCTGGTGAGGATCGCGGTGAAGTCGTTCGCCTTGTCGTTGGTGTACTCGCGCTTGATGGGCTGCTTGCCCTGCGCGGCCAGCGACTTCACGAATTCGTCGGCGATGCCCTGCCCGTAGGCGGTACGGTCGTCGATCACCGCGATGCGCTGCGCCTTGAGCTGCCTGACCGCGTACTGGCCGAGCGAGCCGCCGATCTGGCTGTCCGAGCCGACCAGCCGGAAGGCGGTCTTGTAGCCGCTGGCGGTATACGCCGGGTTGGTCGCCACCGACAGCTGCGGGATGCCGGCGTCAGAGTAGATGCGCGAGGCGGGAATCGACACGCCGGAATTGAAGTGGCCGATCACCGCCTTGACGCCCGAGTCGACCAGGCGCTGCGCGACCTGGGTGCCGACGCGCGGGTCGGCCTGGTCATCCTCGGGCACCAGCTCGAACTTCACCTTCTGCCCGCCGATGACGAGCCCTTGCTTGTTGAGGTCGTCGACCGCCATCTTCGCCGCGTTCTCGTTGTCCTTGCCGTAGTGCGCCTGCGGCCCGGACAGCGGCGACGCGAAGCCGAGCTTGACCACGCTGTCGGCGTGCGCGGCGCTGATCGCGAACGGCGCCATCATGCCGCCCAGCGCCAGGACCAGGTGAAGCTTGCGAAAAGCCTGCTGTGCCATGCTGTTCTCCTCCTCTTTCACACCAAGAATGGCCGCGAGGGCCGCCTAAAACCGGTCGAGTCGATAAGGGTGGGGGTCGGTGGCCATCGCACCGCCCAGGATTTGTTCGGTCAGCATGGCGCCGGTAGTCGCCGCCAGCGTCAGCCCGAGGTGGCCGTGCCCGGTCGCGAAGTAGAGCCCGCGCACGTCGGGGGCCGGGCCGATCACCGGCAGGGTATCGGGCAGCGACGGGCGGTTGCCCATCCACACGCTCATGCCCTCGGTGCCGAAGTCGCCGACGATGCGCCGGGCCTTGTCCAGCAGGATGTGCGCGCGCCGCCAGTCGGGTGGCGCGTCGCGGTGTGCGAGCTCGACGGTGCCGGCCAGGCGCAGCGCGCCGCCTGCCATCGGCAGGATCACGAAGCTCTCGCTCGCACACTGGATGAAATGGTGTAGCGGCACGCCGGCCTTGGGCAGGGTGACGTGGTAGCCGCGCTCGCTCTCCAGCGGCAGGCGGTAGCGCCCCTGCCGCGCGAAGCGGTCGCTCCACACGCCGCAGGCGATCACCACGCAGTCGGCCATGATGCGCCCGCCAGCGGTCTCGACGCCGCGCACACCGCCGCCCTCGCGCCAGACGCCCGTCACCTCGTCCTGCACGAGCTGCCCGCCCTCGCGCAGGAAGGCGTCGAACAGGCCGCGGGTAAAGAGATAGGGGTCGTCCACGTGCGACCAGTCCGGCACCTCGACGGCTACCTGCCATCCGGCCGCCAGCGCGGGCGCGAGTGCCGCGAGTTCACGCCCGTCCAGCTTGCGCCAGCGCACGCCGTGCGCGCGCTTGGTCTGCCAGGCTGCGGCCACCGCGGAGAATTCCGCCTCGTCGCGGTACAGCGTCAGGTTGCCGTGGCGCCGCCACAGGTGGTCAAGCCCCGCGCGCCCGATCAGGGGCGCGTAGTCGTCGTTGACCCGCCCCAGCAGCGCGGCGAGCGCAGCGGTCAGCGCGGCCACCTTGCGCGGGCGGCTGGCAGCGACAAAGCGGGCGAGCCACGGCGCGAGCGTCGGCAGGTAGCGCCAGCGCACCGCCAGCGGCCCCAGCGGGTCGAGCATCCAGCCGGGCACTCTGGCCAGCACGCCCGGCTCGGACAGCGGGATGACGTCGCTGACGGCGAAGGCACCGGCGTTGCCGTAACTGGTGGCCATCGCCGGCTCGCCGCGGTCGACCAGCACCACTTCGCAGCCGGCCAGCCGCAACTGCAGCGCGGTGGCGATGCCGACCACGCCGGCGCCGGCCACGAGCACCCGGCCGGGGCGGAAGCTTGCGCGCGCGTTCACCCTTCAGCCCACCACGAAGCCGTGCACGTACGGGTCGGCGTCGTCGAGCAGGATGCGGTTGTAGCCGGTGGTCACCGCCCAGCCCTCGATGCCCGGGACGATGGCCGGCAGGCCGGCGACCTCGGTTTCCGCCTCGATGGTGCCGGTGAACTGGCTGCCGATGAGGCTCTCGTGCACCAGCACGTCGCCCGCCTTCATCAGGCCGCGCGCGTAGCGTTGCGCGAGCCTTGCCGAGGTGCCGGTGCCGCACGGCGAGCGGTCAAGCGCCGCCGCGCCGTACAGCACGGCGTTGGCCGCGTGCGAGCCGGGCTGCCTGGGCGCGCCTGTCCACTGTACGTGGCGCACGCCGCGGATGTCGGGGTCCAGCGGGTGCACGACGTCGTAGTGCGCGTTCAGGAAGTCGCGCAGCTCGTTGCCCATCGCCACCAGTTCGCCCGGCGTGTAGTCGGCCATGTCACGGTAGTTCTGCTGCGCCTCGACGATCGGGTAGAAGTTACCGCCGTACGCGATGTCGACCTTGAGCCGGCCCAGCGCGCGGATTTCCACCTCGACGTCGCGCATCAAGAGGAAGGACGGCACGTTGGTGAGCTTCACCGACTTCACCTTGCCGCCTTCCTGCCTGTAACGGGCGACGACCTTGCCGGCCGGCGTGTCGAGGTTGAGCACGCCGGGCGTCGCCGGTTCGACGAGGCCGTGCTCGATGGCCATCGTCACCACGCCGATGGTGCCGTGCCCGCACATCGGCAGGCAGCCGCTGGTCTCGATATAGAGCACCGCCACGTCGCAATCGTCGCGCGTCGGCGGGTAGAGGAAGGCGCCGGACATCTGCGCGTGGCCGCGCGGCTCGAACATCAGCCCGGTGCGCATCCAGTCGTAACGCGCCAGGAAGTCGAGCCGCCGCGCGGCCTGGCTGTCACCCTCCAGCGCCGGCGCGCCGCGGGTGACCAGGCGGACCGGGTTGCCGCAGGTATGGCCGTCGATGCATTCGAATTCGGTAGTCGCCATCGGGTGAGCTCCTCGTGTGTGTCGTCTCACTCTAGGATCACGCATTTTTGAATACAATTTAACGGCTTAAATTTACCGAAATACAACAGTAACAAAGCGCCGGCGCAAACTGAAAATTTGCACAGAATCCTTTTAGAACAATCGTTTCAGCAGGTGTTGCAATAAAGCACGGTCAGGTCAAGGCCGCCATCACAGCCCTTTCAAAGCTGATTTTGCATGCAAAGCCGTTGAATTCTGTATCCAGAAATACCAGCATGGAAAAGAGCTGCATTCCCCACGCAAGGAGCACTGCCATGACCCAACGCTGGAGCGGCGTCTTTCCCGCCGTCACCACCAAGTTCAACGCCGACGAATCGCTGGACCTGGCCGCGACCGCCCGCCATATTCGCTGGCAGCTCGATTGCGGCGCCGACGGCATTATCGTGTGCGGCTCGCTGGGCGAGGCGTCGACGCTCACCGCCGACGAGAAGCTGGCGATCCTGCAGGCGGCCAAGGCGGTCGCCGGCGACAAGCCGGTACTGCTGACCGTCGCCGAGGACAGCACCCGCGCCGCCTGCGCGCTCGCCGCCGCCGCCCACGCGCAGGGCGCCGACGGCATCATGCTGCTGCCGGCGATGCGCTACGTGTCGGACGAGCGCGAGACGCTCAACCACTACCGGCGCGTCGCCGGCGTGAGCCCGCTGCCGGTGATGATCTACAACAACCCGGTCGCGTACGGCGTGAACATCACCCCCGACATGTACCGGGCGCTGGCCGCCGAGCCGAAGTTTGTCGCGATCAAGGAGTCCAGCGGCGACATCCGCACGCTGACCGACGTGATCAACGCGGTCGGCGACCGCTACGCGATCTTCTGCGGCGTCGACGACCTCGCGCTGGAAAGCCTGCTGATGGGCGCCGACGGCTGGGTGGCCGGGCTGGTGGTCGCCTTCCCCGAGGAGACCGTCGCCATCTACCGGCTCGCCCGCGCGGGCCGCTGGCTCGAGGCGCGCACGCTGTACCGCTGGTTCGCCCCGCTGCTGCACCTGGACGTGTCGATGAAGCTCGTGCAGAACCTCAAGCTGTGCGAGGCGAGGGTCGGCGCCGGCACCGAACATGTGCGCGCGCCGCGCCTGCCCTTGGCCGGCGCCGAGCGCGAACGGGTGCTCGCCGTGATCGATGAGCGCCTGGCCTGCCGCCCTGCGCTGCCCGCGCACTGAGCGCAGGGCTGAATGGCCGGGGGCGGCTGTGGTAAGGTGACACCGCCCCCGGCAAGGAAAACCGCATGACGCAGACCACCCCCGCCCCGCAGAGCCTGACCGCGATCGCCACCGACACCCTCCGCCAGCGCATCCTCGCCGGCGAATGGTCCGACGGGGGCCAGTTGCGGCAGGAGGCGCTGTCGCGCGAACTGGGCATGAGCCGGGTACCGATCCGCGAAGCGCTGCGCCAGCTCGAGGCCGAGGGGTTGGTGACCATCGTCGAGAACAAGGGCGCGGTCGTGTCGCAGCTGTCGCTGCCGGAAGTCGTCGAACTGCTGCACGTGCGCGTGCTGCTCGAGTGCGACGTGCTGATGGCCGCCATCCCGCGCCAGACCAGCGCCGACCTCGCCGAGGCCGAAGCGCTGCTCGCACGCTTCGAGACCGCGCTGCGCGACGAGGACATCGCCGAATGGGGCATCCTCAACGCGCGCTTCCACCTCGCGCTCTACCGGGCGGCCGAGCGCCCGCAAATGCTGGCGCTCATCGAACAGCTGCACAACCGTACCGACCGCTACACCCGCATGCAGATCCTGCTGACCGGCTTCAGCGACCGCGCCCACCACGAGCACGGCCACCTGCTCGAACTGTGCCGGCAAAAGGACAGCATCAGCGCGGCCGCCTTCTTGCGCCAGCACATCCTCAACGCGCAGGAGGCGCTCGAGGCGTGGTACCGCGCGCAGTCGACCCGGGCGCCGGCCAGACGCGCGCGCAAACCGGCCGCCTAGCCCCACTCCCGCCCGGCGCGGCCTGCGACAATAAATTTGTATGGCATAAAGATTGCATCCATAGTCAAGGGAATGCCCCCGAACTCTTGACCGCAAAGGATGCGCCGCCATGGGACTCCGCACTACCGTCGCCGTCTGCCTCACCACCTGCCTGCCGCTGTCGCCCCACGCCGCCGGCCAGCTCAACATCTACAACTGGGGCGAGTATTTCGCGCCGGACACCATCGCCAACTTCGAGAAGGAGTCCGGCGTGAAGGTCAGGCTCGACGTCTACGACAGCAACGAGGTGCTGCAGACCAAGATGTTGGCCGGCAACAGCGGCTACGACCTGGTCTTCCCGTCCAACGACTTCCTCGCCCGCCAGATCGAGAGCGGCGTTTACCGGAAGATCGACAAGCAGAAGCTGCCCAACCTGAAGAACCTCGACCCGGCCTTCCGCCCCAAAGTCGACGCGGTCGACCCCGACATGCAGTACAGCGTGCCGTATATGTGGGGCACCACGGCGATCGGCTACAACGTCGACAAGGTAAAGAAGGCGCTCGGCGGCCAGTTGCCCGCCAACACTTATGACCTGCTGTTCAAGCCCGAGGTCGTCGCCAAGCTGCAAAAATGCGGCGTCGCCTACAACGACGCCGGCAGCGTGATGTTCCCGATGGCGCTGCGCTATCTGGGCCGCGACCCGAACTCGACCAACCCCAAGGACTACGAAGACGCGGCGGCCGTGCTGAAGAAGGTGCGCCCGTACATCCGCCGCATGATCGCGACGCCGGTGATGAACGAGCTCTCCAACGGCGAAGTCTGCGTGTCGACCGGCTACTCGGGCGCGGTGCTGGTCGCCAAGCTGCGCGCACGCGAAAACAAGACCGGCCACAACATCGCCTACACCCTGCCCGAGGCGGGCGCGCCCTTGTGGTTCGACAGCATGGCCATCCCCAAGGACGCGAAGAACGTCGAGAACGCGCACAAGTTCATCAACTACATCCTGCGCCCGGACGTCGTCGCGAACATCAGCAACGCGGTGATGTACCCGAGCCCCAACGCGCAGGCCGTCAAGCTGATGAGCAAGGATTTGACCGGCGACCCGATGATCTTCCCGGACGCCAAACGGATGCAGACCTTCTGGGTGCAAAAACCGTTCGACCCGGCCACGCTGCGCCTGCAGACCCGGCTGTGGCAGCGCTTCAAGACCGGCAAATAAGGGAGCAGAGACCTCATGCAGACACAGACCGGACTGATCTACGACGAGTTTTTCCTTAAGCACAACGCGGGCAGGCAGACCTACCGTGGCAGCGCGGGCGTGGCCGACGCCGGCGAGGAATTCGACACCCCGCTTAGGCTGACCTACAGCAAGGCGCTGCTCGACGCGACCGGCATGAGCGCGCGCCTGCGCCCCATCGCGTACACGCCGGCCACCGACGCGGCGCTGCTGCGCGTGCATGCGCCGGCCTACCTGCAGACCCTGGCGGCCCGCTGCGCGGCAGCCGAGGAAGACGGCGTCAAGCTGGGCGAGGACGCACGCGGCAACCGCGCGACCGAGCAGGTGGCGCGCGCCGCCGCCGGCGCCGCGTGCGCGGCCGTCGACGCGGCGCTCGAGGGGCGCGTGCGCAACGTGTACGCGCTGATCCGACCGTCCGGCCACCACGCAGGCCCCGACTACGCGATGGGCTACTGCTACTACAACAACGCGGCCGTCGCCGCGCGCCACGCGCAGGCGGTACACGGGCTTGCCCGGGTCGCGATCGTCGACTGGGACGTCCACCACGGCAACGGCACCCAAGACGTGTTTTACAGCGACCCGAGCGTGCTGTTCGTCTCGCTGCACGAGGAAGGCAACTACCCGCTGGAGGGCGGCAGCGAACAGGAATGCGGCAGCGGCGAAGGACTGGGCCGCAACGTCAACGTGCCCTTGCCCGCTGGCAGCGGCTACGCCGCGTACGCGCGCGCGTTCGAGCAGGTGGTGGTCCCGGCGCTCGAGCGCTTCGCGCCCGAGCTGATCATCGTCTCGGCCGGGCAGGACGCCAACGCCTACGACCCGCTGGGACGGATGCGGCTGACGCGGACGGGCTACCGCCGGCTCGCCGCCACCCTCGCCCAAGTCGCCGGCACGCTGTGCCAGGGGCGCCTCGTCTGCCTGCAGGAAGGCGGCTACAGCCTGCCCTACCTGCCGATCGCGACGCTGGGCGTGGTCGAGGGCATCACCGGACAGACGATGGACTTCGACGACCCGCACCATATCGACGACCGTCCGCTTGCCGCGCACGAAGCGGCCGCCGTCGAGCGCGCCGCCGCCGCGCAGGCCGCCTGCCTGTACCCGCACGGCACGCCGGCTTGAACCACGGCCCCGCCCACGCGGGGCCGTGCCCGTCAAAATCCAGTCCTGGCTGATATACACAGTTTCTGTTGAAAACCCGGCCGCCACGGCACCGGCCACCCCTGCAACCCTTGCCCAGCCTGCCTTGCGCGTGCTGCCCAATTTTTAGTCAAGCAGATTGGAGAATCGCGAGCTGCCCAGCGCCGGCGCCCGCCCTTAAGAGCCGGGGTTCAGTCCACCAGTTGCGGCAGCGGTCGATCGTTGCGGTGGACCACTTCCGAGAGCTTGCAAGCCGCGCACTCGACAAACAAGAACTGGTCGTCCTTGCGCAGCTTGGTCTGGCGGCCGCACTGCCTGCAATCGAGCTTGAGCGCGGTATTCTCGCCGCAGTCGAGGCAACGCAGGTAGTAGCCGTATTTGCCGTGGCGAAATTCGAGCTGTTGCGACGCGCACTTGCGGCACAGGGTCGCGTACACCTTGCGGTAAGCCTTTGCCCCCAGCACCGAACCGAGCAGCCCCATGGGTGCCAGCCGGTCGCCGACATATTCGAGGTGGCGCAGCGGCGCGGCAGCTTGCGGTGCCTTGGACTGGGCCGTTGGCGCGGAGAGTGCGACGGCAAAATCACCACGCGCGGGTTCGGGCGCAGCGGGCCTGGACTCAGCCTCAACAGGGCTGACCGGCGATGACGAGGGCTGGGGCTGCCGCGGCGTGTGCATCCTGCACATATAGTCGCCCAATACCTGGCGGAACGGCGCAGGGAAAAGCTCTGGGCTGGCCGAGAGCTGCGCGCGCACACGCTCGCCGACCAGTTCGGCCTTGCACACGGCACCCACCGTCTGCCCCTTGGGCGGTAGGAATACGCCACGACTGGAAATCGCGACCAGATAGTCGATGGCCAACGCGTCGATCACCTCGGGCTGGCGTGCAAACTTGCGCAGGTATTTGCGCAGGAATTCACACTGCAGGCTCGCCTGCACCAGCGGGGACGCCATCCCGCTCGAGCGGTCCTGATACCAGCGCAGCCACTGGCAGTCGGCCTGCATCTGTACCTTGCCGGCGACGCTCTTGCTCTCGACAACCGTCAGCCCGGCCTTGTGGATCAGCACATGGTCCATCTGCGCGGCGTCGCCGTCGAGTTCGAGCCGGACATCGTGCAATACCAATACGTGCGGGTCGTCCGCGAAATAACGGCGCAGGTAAAACGCCATTTCCCGCTCCGCCTCGTCACCCGCCTTCTGCTTCCAGTCTTCGGCGGCAATAGCCACCTTTTCCTTCAGGATCATCGTCCACTCTGCCAATAGCCATTCTAAACAACGGCATTTTACCCCATGTGCATACTCATGGCCGGCAAGCAGACAAAGAAGACGCTCGCCCTCAGCCAGTGCCCACCGGCCAGTTGCACGGCCGGTAGTCGGCGCGCTGCCGGTAGCGCGCCAGCGCCTCGTCGGACAGGCTCTGGTTGCTGTCGACGCCGAACTGGCCGAGGCCCAGCCGTCTGGGTTGCATGCGGCACACCAGGTCGAACAGCGGGTTATCCAGTTCGTTGTGCAACTGCCCGTCCACCGCGTCCTGCGGCGGCACGCCCAGTTGCAGGCTCGCGTCAAACGCGAGCCCCAGCGCCTGCACCTTGCCCGCGAGCCAGCGCAGCGGCCCGTAGCTCAAGTCCCGCTCGCGGTAGCCGCCGCCGACGTCGGCGTGCGCGCCGGGAAACCAGCGCTGCTCGACCACCTGGCCCGCGCGCGGCTTATGCGTCCACAACGCGACGTCGTAGATGTCGCGCGCCTCGTCGATCGCGCATGCGTGGTAGGCATGCTCGACGATGGACGACAGCTCGGTGTCGTGGAAGGCGTGCCGTTTGAGGTTGAAGGTGTCCATCACGTCCAGCGGAATGCCGAGCGCGCCGACGGTGTCCCACACCGCGATGCAGCGGATGCGGATCTCGCGCGAATGCGCGGCACGGAACGCCCGCGCTTCGGGGCCTGCGGGCTTCATCGTGGTGTCGCGGTAGAAGGCGTACGCCTTGTCGATCAGCGCGTGGTCGGGCGCCATGAGCAGCCCGCACTTATTGAGCATGCCGGCGAGCGACCTGGCGGTATACGCGCCGCGCGAGAAGCCGAACAGGAACAGCTCGTCATCTTCACGCCAGCTCGCGCACAACTGGCGGTAGCCCTCGCAGATATTGCCGTCCAGCCCGACGCCGAACGCGCCGCCCAGCAGCTTGTCTAGCAGCCGGCCGGTGCCGACGCCCGAGTCGTACCAGGTGGTCTGCGCCGGCGTGTTCGGCGTCGCTTCATACAGCCGCCGCACCGAGGTTTCCACCGCCTCGGTGCGCGCGTCCTTGCCCGGCTTGTTCCAGGTTCCGTCAAAAAACAGCGCCAGTTTCCTGCCCATCTTCGTCTCCCGCCCGTCCAAACCTCTTCGGTATGGCCGGCGGACGCGAAGCAGGCAAGCGCGCGGCAGGCGGCTCAGAGGTCCTTGCGCATGATGACCAGGTCGTGCCAGACGGTGCGCCCGTTAGCCGCGCGCCGCCAGCGCAAGCCAGGCACCAGGGTGTGGATCACCCGGAACCCACGCTGCAGGTAGAAGCCGTCGGCGGTCTGCGTGCCGAGGTTGACCCGGCGGACACCCTCGCCCTTCAAATGGACGGGCGATGCCATGAGGGCAGGCGCCCCTGCGCCGGGGTAGACTGGACCGGCCCGCCCTAGCAAGTTGCGCCATGACCCCGACCCTACGCCTGTTCCTGCTGTTCTTTGCCGCCCACGCAGCGCTGCTCGCCGCCGTGCTGTACTGGCCCGCGCTGGAGCCATTGGCCGGCGTGGCCGGCGCCAGCCTCTATCTGCCGCTGCTGGCGCTCTCGCTGCTCGGGGTGCCGCTGTTCGCCGGCGCCAAGCCGGGCGGCTGGGCGTCGCCGGGCCCGGCAGGCTACGCCGCGGCCGCGCTGGTATGGGCCGCGCTATGGCTGCTGCTCGCGTACGCGCTCGCCCGATTGCTGCGCAAGGATTGACGGGCGCCCCGCACGTCCCCCGACCAGCCCGGCCTTGCCCTTAGGTGAAACGCAGCCATGAAAACCCCCGCATCGCGACTGATACCCTCATGACACATATTCAGGCGAGCGAGCCGCCAGGCGCCATGTAAACACTGCGTTTTTGGTGGTTTAGCGTAAGCGCCCAACCTCATCTAGCCAGGGCAAGTTCAGCATTAGCCCATCACGCTAGCGGAACAGAAGCGCAGACAATGCTTGATTTGCGTGAAGGCAGACACCTGGCCTTCAACGACCAGATGGGTGAGAAAGCGACTGACCCCTGCAGCGCCCATCTCGCGAGGTTGCCGAGGATGGTGAAAGCGCAAAAAGCGCCGTACCCAATTAACGTATTGCTGCCCGGTGCGCAGGCTGTCATGCCTGACTCGCAGCGTCTCGCGCAACACATCGAGCAAGCGTGGCGCGGCAGTCCCATCTGGCTGTGTACTTTCAGGCATTGGCAACCCCAATGGCTGGCTTTGTTGCACAAATCGGCTGAAGGCTAGGCTCCCCTTTCCCCAGACGCAGTTACCCCACGCGTACCGTAACCGGCCGACCCAACTGCGTGAAACGGTTGAGTAGTGCCGCACGAATTTGTAACTCTGCTACCTGACGTTCAAACGTCCGCGCCATGACGCGCTCACCCAGCCGTTTAAAGCAGTGCATCTTTGTTTCGACCAGGCTACGCCGGTGGTAGCCACTCCAACGTTTCCAGATCGTCGAGCCCAGCCTGCGGGTAGCACGTAGAATTTCGTTCCGCTCCCTGGCGCCTGCGCCATCTTCCTTCCACGGTCGGCCATTCTTGCGAACCGGGATGATGGCTTCGGCGTTGCGCGCGGCAATGGCCGCGTGGCAGGCTTTGGTATCGTACGCGCCGTCAGTGCTGACGCTCGCAATCGGCTCGTCAGGCGGAATCTGCTTGAGCAACTCTGGCAATATCGGGGCGTCACCCACACCGTTGCCGGTCACTTCGATCGCGCAGATCTCCAACGTGCCTGCATCGATCCCCAGATGCACCTTGCGCCACTGTCGCCGGTATTCGGCACCGTGCTTCTTGCGCTTCCACTCACCCTCTCCGAGAAACTGGATACCCGTGCTGTCGATCAGCAACTGAAGCCCTCGCCCGTGTTTCTGAGCCGGGATTTTGACGGCGATCGAGTGCTGGCGACGGCTGAGCGTACTGAAATTCGGCACTTGCCAGTCCAGACCTGCCAGTTTGATCAGGCTTTCGACCAAGCCGATGGTCTGCCTCAGCGCCAAGCCAAACAGGCATTTGATGGACAGGCAGAACTGGATGGCTGCATCGCTGAAGGTTGCAGAGCGGCCGGGCTTGCCGGAAGGTTCGGCCTGCCATTGCAAGTTGGTGTCCAGCCAGATCAGAAGGGAACCGCGCGCCTTGAGCGCGGCATCATACTTGGCCCAGTTGGTCGTCCTGTAGCGGGCCGGTGCGGGTTTGCTCATACTCGGATGCTACCCGACAAGGTCAGCAAGAGGGAGTTGTGCAACAAAGCCCCAATGGCTTGTAAAAAAAATAGAAATTCGCATATCATACCTGGTTATACGCATAGACAAACCAAATATACACCTGCAAAGGTGTATATTTCACGTTAGGCTTTTCCAGAGCGACACCCCATCAACGGAGGAAATATGGCAATCAAACAACGAGACTTAAGAAGCGCGGCGACCAGAACGCCACGTGTTGTTATTGCAAAATCATTGAATGAGGCGCTCTCCAAGAGTCACCAAACAGCCTTCCTTTGCCATAGCCACAAAGATAAAGCTTTGGTGAACGGATTGCAGAACCTACTGAATGAAAATGGATGGAATCTATACATTGATTGGCTTGACGAGGAGTTGCCCGCGTCACCAGATAAGAATACCGCATCGAATATTAAGAATAAGATTGGTCAGCTGAATTGGTTTTTGTTTCTCGCCACGGCAAACTCCACCGATTCGAGGTGGTGCCCATGGGAGATTGGATATGCAGACGCAGTCAAAAAGCACGAAAATATTTTAATTATTCCTACGGAAGACGATAGCGGGCGCTGGCACGGTAATGAATACCTTCAGCTATACCGTCAAATCACAGATGCATCAAACCAAACAACCAAAAAATCGGGGTACGCAGTATTCGATCCAAAATCAAACCAGGGCGGCACTTGGATCGAGAACCTGAAATATTGAAACGGGAGGCGATATCAATGGCGCGAATACCTGTGTTCTTTAGTTTTCATTATGCGAATGACGTAATGCGTGTGCAACAAATCAGGAATATTGGTGCGCTTGAGGGGAATGAACCTGTGTCGCCCAATGACTGGGAACAAGTCAAACGAGGCGGTGACTCGTCTATCAAACGATGGATTGATGAAAACCTAAAATACAAGCGCTGCGTCATCGTTCTTGTTGGCGCAGAGACGGCAAATCGACCATGGGTGAGGTATGAGATCGAAAAAACATGGAATGATGGCAAGGCAATTTTTGGCATCCATATACATAACCTTCGCTGCCCACGAAACGGAACAACCGTAAAAGGAAAGAACCCATTCGATACATTCACATTCGAAGACGGACGAAAATTGTCTTCAGCAGTGAGTTGTTACGACCCCGGAGCATATGACACTTATAACGAAATTGCCAGAAATATGACTTCCTGGATAAATTCAGCAATTGCACAGAGATCGTGACATGGTAGAGGAACAGCGTACAGCAATTGATGGCGAGTCAGCCTCTATACAAACCCATCTCTCTATCATTCAAAATATTATTCAACGGATGGCTGATAACAGCTCCGCTTCAAAAACTTGGTGCGTCACATTGGTTTCGGCCGTTCTCGTTATCGTTGCCGACAAGGGAAAGCCGGAATATGCATGGATTGCGATGCTCCCGACTATTGTCTTTGCGGCCCTAGACGCTTACTACTTGGCACTGGAAAAAAGCTTTCGAAACTCATACAACGACTTCATTGCCAAGTTGCACAATAAAACATTAACCGCTGAAGATTTGTATTCTGTTGCGCCTAAGGGCAATATTTCGCAACTTCAGTTTCAAGCAATGAAATCGTTTTCGGTTTGGGGGTTCTACATTTCTATCGCTGTATTGATAGCAATAACCAAGGCAACAGCAATTGGATGAAGCCTAATAACACCATCAACTCGGACGTACAAAAGCGCCGCTTCGCTCTGATTTTGCACGCCGGTTATGGCGAACGTTAGGCCAAGCAAGATGCTAATCGCCATCCATAACAACGAACGAAAACGAGCCGAGACAGCAGGTCGCGGAGAGATCGGAAAATGCCCTTGGACAGGACTTGATGTTAAAGCGCATGTAGGCGCCATTAGACAGTTTTGGGCATATATTGGTGGGCAACCAAAACTACCACCAGGATACGAATCTGAATCAGACTGGCATCTTTGCTGGAAGGAGCTCGTTGATGAGGCCCACTGCGAAGTTGTTATGGGTCAACAAAGAGAACATAGGGCCGACATACTCGGAAGCAATGACACGATTATTGAAATCCAAAGAAGCGTTATCGATATACGTGACGTAAGAGATAGAACAGACTTTTATTTCAATCAATCCAATAAACGAATGATCTGGGTGGTTGACATCCAAGAGTTCTGGAATAAAAGATTTTTTCTAGTCCCCACTGAGCAAAAAGGTCAATTCAAGGCCGACTGGAAGCCTAAAAGAACCTGGCTATGGGACATAGCGAAAACACCAGACACGCACCTGTACCTTGAATTTAAGCAGCGTAATGACAAGCTGCTCCACTGCTGGATACACAAAGCAGAGATGTACTGCAAGTATATTCCTAAGGAAATATTCTTTATGCAATACATAGATAGTGTTGCGCGCCCTCAATACCGTGGCTTTCAAGGTGGAGCGCTCAACATATTGCAAGGCTTAGCCTAACTAGAAAGCTGCCGTACGAGTGCCTGATTACTGCTACGTCAGCTAACTGCTGCATTGCTCCCGCATCGGACTAGCACCACCAACGGCCGCTCTGGCCGAGTTGTACGCGTAAGGCTTCCGTCAGATAGCAGGCCTGATCCGCGCCGATCACCCTTACATGGGGCCGGTCTTGACCCAGTGCTTGCCCGCCGTCGGCTTGCTCGCGTAAGGGTCGGTATTGCTGGCGTCGGTTCCGCCGGCCAGCATGTTCATGAAGGCGACCCGCCCCTTGGCAGGCGCCTTGTGGTTCATCCAGGCCATCGCCCAGTCCAGGCCGACAGCATCCATACACATGGGATCAGGCCCCGGCGTCGTGGGGTTGTCGGGCATGCAGGTAAACCCGTTTGATCCCTTGCGCAAAGTCACCCTCTTGCCATCCGGCGCCATCGCGACAACGGTTGCAGCATCGGCAACCGCCTTGGGCGCAGCGTCCATCGCACGCCGGATCCGCGCGTCAGCCCCCGATGCCCGCATCTCCATTCAATGCGCAGGCGGCGAGCCGGTTGCTGTCGTGGCATCCGCCGCCATGCGCCAAGCGCTGCACAGGCCCAACAAGCCCATAACGAGGGTTCGGGACATGTCAACGCTCCCTGCCATGCCGTCCGTCCGCCTCCAGGTGGTGCAGCAGCGCCCCGGTGAACGCCGTCCCGGGGCCGACCGGCAGCAACGCCTAACAGGGCCGCGGCTAAACCCGCCGCGGGTGGCGTACCCCATTCAAGGCCCGCACACGGCCGGACGCCAAGTCCGGCCGCGCCCCCGTCACGCTTAGCCGCGCCAGCGCACGATCAGCCGTGCGATCAGCCACGGCGGCAGCACCATCAGCGCGGCGGATATGGCCAGCGCAAGGCCGTTCGGCACACCCAGCCCGAACGCGAGGCTGAACGCCAAGCCCTGGCACGCCTCGAGCGGCGCACGCAGCAGGTTCACCCCCTGCAAGTTGCTGTAGCCGCCCAACAGCGCCGCCTCCGCGTACAGCACCGCGACCGAGACCGCCGTCGCCAGCAAAACCCTTTTCTGCATCCTGTTCTCCTTGTTATCGCGAGCGCACCCTTGCGCCCTTGTCCAAACTTACTTAGTCTTGCCGCGCCGGCCCGCCCTCGCGGGCCGCGCCGCTTTGTAAACCTGCAGCCGAGCCCCGCCATGCGCCCAGCCCGTATCCTGTCGATCATCCCGCCGATGACGCAGCTGAACACCCCGTACCCGTCGACCGCCTACCTGACCGGCTTCCTGCGCGAACAGGGCTTTGACGCGCGCCAGACGGACCTCGCGCTCGCGCTGGTGCTGCAACTGTTCAGCCCGGACGGGCTGGCTCGCCTGCGCGAACAAGCCCAGAGGCTCCCCGCGCGCGCCCGAAGCGCGCAGGTCGAGCATTTTCTCGCCGTGTACGAGGGCTACGCGGCGACCATCGCGCCGGTGATCCGCTTCCTGCAGGGGCGCGACTCGACCCTCGCCCACCGCATCGCCAGCCGCACGCTGCTACCCGAGGGCGCGCGCTTCGCCGCGATCGACGCCTACGTCGACCCTGAAGCGCCCGACGCCGACCCGCTGGCCTGGGCGTTCGGCGAGCTGGGCAGTTACGACCGCGCGCGCCATATCGCGACGCTATACCTGGACGACCTGGCCGACGTGCTGCGCGACGCCGCCGACAGCCGCTTCGAGTTCGTCCGCTACGCCGAGAGCCTCGCGCTGAGCCAGGGCTCGTTCGACCCGCTCGCCCAGGCGCTTGCCGCACCGCCGACGCTGGTCGACGAGACGCTCGAGGCGCTGGTCGCAGCCACGCTTAAGGCGCACGCACCCGACGTGGTGCTGCTGTCGGTACCCTTCCCCGGCTCGGTGTACGCGGCGTTCCGCATCGCGCAAACCGTGCGCCGCCTGCGCCCTCAGGCCAGGATCGTGCTCGGCGGCGGCTACGTGAACACCGAGCTGCGCTCGCTATCCGAGCCGCGCGTATTCGACTACTTCGACTACGTGACGCTCGACGACGGCGAGCGGCCGCTGCTCGCGCTGATGGACCACCTCTCAGGCGGGCGTTCGCGCGAGCGGCTGGTGCGCACCTACCTGCGCGACGACAAGCGCGTGCGCTACGTGAACTTCCCCGAGCCGGACGTGCCGTTCAGCGAAACCGGCACGCCGACCTGGGACGGCCTGCCGATTGCCGACTACCTGAGCCTGATCGACATGCTCAACCCGATGCACCGCCTGTGGTCGGACGGGCGCTGGAACAAGCTGACCGTCGCCCACGGCTGCTACTGGAAGAAGTGCAGCTTCTGCGACGTGAGCCTCGACTACATCTCGCGCTACGAGACGGCCAACGCGTCGCTGCTGGCCGACCGCATCGAACGCATCGTCGAAGAAACCGGGCAGACCGGCTTTCACTTCGTCGACGAGGCGGCGCCGCCCAAGATGCTGCGCGCGCTGGCCGAAGAACTGATCCGCCGCCGCCTGGCGATCACCTGGTGGGGCAATATCCGCTTCGAGAAGTCGTTCGACGCCGGCCTGTGCCGGCTGCTGGCGCAAAGCGGCTGCATCGCGGTGTCCGGCGGGCTGGAGGTCGCATCCGACCGCCTGCTCAAGCTGATGAAAAAAGGCGTGTCGGTCGAACAGGTCGCCCGCGTCACCCGCGACTTCACCGAAGCGGGCATCCTGGTGCACGCCTACCTGATGTACGGCTTCCCGACGCAGACCGTGCAGGACAGCGTCGACGCGCTCGAGTACGTTCGCCAGCTCTTCGAGGCGGGCTGCATCCAGTCCGGCTACTTCCACCGCTTCGCGTGCACCATCCACTCGCCGGTCGGCAAACAGCCCGCCGAATACGGCATCACGCTCCAGCCGCTGCCGTTCGCCGGCTTCGCGCAGAACGACGTCGGCTTCACCGACCCGACCGGCACCGACCACGCGGCGATGGGCCGCGCGCTCTCCAAGGCGCTGTACAACTACATGCACGGCATCGGCCTCGACTGGGACGTGCGCCGCTGGTTCGACGTGCGCGTCCCCAAAACGCAGGTGCCGCGCCGCTTCATCGAAAAGGCGCTCTCGCGCGCCTAGCGCTCGATCAGCAGGTCGTCCAGCACACCGCCGGCGGCCAGGTGGCGCAGCACCCACTCGGGCTTGCGCCCGCGGCCGCTCCAGGTAAAGTCGGGGCTGGTGCCGCTGTGGTACTTCGGCGCGTCGGGCGCGGCGGCGAAGTCCTCGGCGCTCAGGCCGCAGCGTTCGGCGAGCGCGCGGATCTGCAGCCGCGCCTCGCGCTCGGCCTCGTCCTGCTGGCGGGCGATCTCGTCGCCCAGATCCCGCGCGAGCGCGCGCAGTTCGTCCAGATCCAGCAAGGACAGGTCGACGCCTGCTTTTTCAATCATCGTGTTTTCCCCTAATGGTGGCGGGCGAGACAAGGGCTCGCCCCCTATGCTGTAAAAGTCCCGTTTTTCAGGAAAGTACCATGAGCAGCACCTACCGCCCGGTCGCCTGCGACTACTACAGCGAACTTGAACTGACCTGCCTGTCGCGCAAGCGCTGCGCGATCCACTACCACGACGACGCCGGCCGCGAATTCGAGACGCTGGCACGCATCACCGACCTCGTCACCCGCGACGCACAGGAATTCGCCGTGCTCGACGACGGCGGCGAAATCCGCCTCGACCGGCTGATCAGCGTCGACGGCAAGCGCCGCGCCGACTACGGCGAGGAATAAGCCCCTTCACACCGGTAGCCACACGTCGAGGTCGGCTTCCCCCACCTCGACGTGGCAGGCGAGCCGCCAGGTTTCGGCCGTATCCGGCCATACTTTTCCGGCACACGGCGCGCGCCCGAAGCGCGTCAGCACGTTGCGCTCACGGTTACCCGGCGAGAATTCGCCCGGCTGCCCCGCGTGCACGAGGCGAACCAGGCAGGTGCCACAGGTACCCTGCCCGCAGCGCCAGTGCAGCGGGATGTCTTCCAGGCGCGCGAGGTCCAAGAGAAGCGTGCCCGGCAACGCGTCGCACGCGGCAAACGGCGCGGCCTCGCCCTCGCGGAAGAAGCGCACCCGGCTCATGCGTCGTCCGGCCACGCGAGCGTGCGTTGGCTCTGGTAGACGCGGTAGCTGCCGTCGAACGGGTCGGTGAACGCGATCGAACGCGCGAGCAGGCGCAAGGGCCGCGAGAAGTCGTCGGCGGCCTTGTCCGGCAACAGCTCGGGGTACCACGGGTCGTCGACGATGCCGATCCCCAGCGCGGAGAGATGCGCGCGCAGCTGGTGCTTCTTGCCGGTGTCGGGCGTCAGCCGGTAGCGCGCGTAGGCGCCGCGCCGCTCGATCAGCTCGACGCGGGTGACGCTGTTGGGCGCGCCGGCCACCTCCTGCATGCGGAAGCTGTCTGCCTCTTCGATGAGCCGGCTCTCGCGCATCAGCGGCAAGGCAAGCGCCGGGTCGTAGCGGCCGATCGCCTCGTACTCCTTCACCACCGCGCGGTCCTGGAACATCGTCTGGTAGCCGCCGCGGCAATCGGCGTCGGCACAGTAGAGGATCACGCCGGCGGTCTCGCGGTCGAGCCGGTGGATCGCCGTCAGCTTCGGGCAGGCCAGCGCCAGCCTGAGCCGGGTCAGCAGCGTCTCGTGCACATGGCGCCCGCCCGGCACGCTGGCCAAGAAGTGCGGCTTGTCGGCGACCACCAGCCGCTCGTCGTGGTAGAGGATGGGCGCGTCGAACGGGATCGGCGTCTCGCGCGGCACGTCGCGGTAGTACCAGATGCGGCGGTTGGCCGGGTACGGACTCGCGAGCGAATGCGGCCGGCCTTCGTGGTCGTACACGTCGCCACTTGCCAGGCGCGCGCGCCACGCCTCCTCGCCCACGTGCGGGAAGCGCGCGAGCAGGAAGGCGAACAGGCTCTCCCAGTCGCCGGCGGGCAGATGCAGGAAGCTGGGCGCGATCCCGTCGCGCACCGGAATCGGGGCTATGCGTTGGCTCATGCGCGGCAATGATAAGGCAAGGCGGCTACGCCGTCAGAACGGGACATGGCCCGAGCGCGCCATCAGGTAGCCGGCGCCGAACCACAGCCCGGTCATCATCAGGTTCTCGGCAAACTTGCCGTTGAACACCGGCAGGGGCGCCGCGAAATGGTGGCGCACCGGCCACAAAAGCGGCACGCCGGCCGGCGTCAGCCAGTCGCCGGCGATATGCGAGGCGTAGCCGACGCACAGGCCGAACAGCCACGGCAGCCACAGGCCGAGTTCGGGATGGGTCAGCGTGCTGAACGCCGCGTAGCAGACGCCGGCAAGCCCCAGCAGGCTGTGGGTGACGCCACGGTGGCCGAACAGCCACGCGATCGGCCGCGAGATCAGCGTCAGGCGCCGGCCAAGCCAGCTTGACGGGTGGTCGATGTCCGGCAGCAAGGCGCCGACCATACCGCCCGCCATCAGGAGCAGCGCCGGCAACCAGTCCGCCTTGAAATAGAACGCGGTGGCG
Source organism: Crenobacter caeni (assembly GCF_010435965.1). Lineage (GTDB taxonomy): Bacteria > Pseudomonadota > Gammaproteobacteria > Burkholderiales > Chromobacteriaceae > Craterilacuibacter > Craterilacuibacter caeni. The sequence goes on along the minus strand of NZ_JAAGAA010000004.1, from coordinate 60,028 downwards.
ACACCCGAAAAGGCGCCGGCGGCGACGTGGGTGGCAACCTTCATGGGCTCGCCACCAAGGAAGCCGCGCCGGGTGCGACGGCGGTACAGCAGGAGCGCGAGGCGGCGACGGCAATTTTCATGCGCCGAATATTAGCCGCACGCGCTTATCCTTGCAAAAAAATGACAAATCCGCTATCGCACGCGACCGCTTCCTCAGCCGAAATGGCAGACGTAGTGCACGGTGTCGGCCACTTCGATGGTGAAGCTGCTCTGCCCCGGCACCTCGAACTTGTCGCCGGCACCGTACGCGCGCGCCTCCGCCTCGCCCGCGAGCGTCACCTTGCACTGGCCCTGCAACACTTCCATCACTTCCGGCGCGCCGGTGCTAAAGATCAGGGTGGACGGCAGGATCACGCCGACCGACTTGCGGGTGCCGTCGGCCAGAGTGACGGTGTGGCTCACGCATTTGCCGTCGAAATAGACATTGGCGCGCTTGGCGACGCTGACGTTGTCGAACTGTTCCATCGCTGACTTCCTTGGATCGAAATCGAAACAGACAGGATATCGTCATTAAATGCATTTGTCACAACACGAGCGCCGGCGCGCGACACCGGGTGTTTTCAGATCAAATCAAGACATCATTGACGCGGCGGCAGCCTTCGCGAATGATGCGCGACTTTAGCGCGCAAGCACTCTCAACTACCGACGAAAGCCCCCATGGAACAGCTGCTGTACCGGGTCGAAGACCGCCCGCCCCTGCCCACCTCGCTCCTGCTCGCCGCACAGCACCTGCTCGCTGCGCTGGGCGGCATCATCGCCGTGCCGCTGGTGGTCGGCGGCGTGCTCGGCCTGCCCACCGCCGACGTGGTCGCCCTCGTCAACGCTGCGCTGATGGTCTCCGGCGCGGTCACCATCGTGCAGTGCCGCGGCGCGGGTCCGGTCGGCATCCGCCTGCCCTGCGTGATGGGTACCAGCTTCACCTTCGTCGCGGCCGCCATCGCGATCGGCTTCGAGCACGGCGTCGCCGGCATCCTCGGCTCGTCCCTGGTCGCCTCGCTGGTGATGATCATCGGCAGTTTCTTCATGCCGCAGATCCGCAAGCTGTTCCCGCCGGTGGTCACCGGCACCGTGGTGTCGATGATCGGCCTGTCGCTGATCCCGGTCGCGGTCGACTGGTTTGCCGGCGGCCAGGTCGGTTCGCCCGACTACGCGCGCCCCGACCATCTGGCGATCGCCGGCTTCGTGCTGGTACTGGTGGTGTGCCTGGTGCAGTTCGGCCGCGGCATCGTCTCCGCCGCCGCCATCGTGATCGGCATGGTGGTGGGCTACCTGCTCTGCCTGATGCTCGGCAAGATCGACTTCAAGCCGGTGCAGGACGCGGCGTGGTTCGCGCTGCCGCAGCCGCTGCACTTCGGCATGAGCTTCCCGATTTCGGGCATCATCGGCATGTCGATCGCTTACCTCGTGACCATCGTCGAGTCGACCGGCAACTTCCTCGCGCTGGGGCAGGCGACGCAGACCCGCGTAGACGGCAAGCAGATGGCCGGCGGCATCCTGTGCGACGGCCTGGGTTCGGCGCTCGCCGCGCTGATGTCGACCACGCCGTTCTCCTCGTTCGCGCAGAACATCGGCGTGGTGTCGCTCACCGGCGTCGCCAGCCGCTACGTGGTGGCGCTCGCAGGCGCGCTGCTGGTCGGCGCCGGCCTGTTCCCGGTGTTCGGCGCGCTGATCGTCACCATCCCGCTGCCGGTATTGGGCGGCGCGGGGCTGATGATGTTCGCGATGATCATCGTCGCCGGCATCGAGATGCTGGGCAAGGTCAAGGGCAGCCGCCGCAACGGCGTGATCATCGCGGTGGCCATCGGCTGCGGGATGGCGGTCACCGTGCGCCCCGAACTCTTGGGCAAGCTGCCCGCCTACGTGCGCGAGGTGTTCGGCTCGGGCATCACCGTCAGCGCGCTGATCGCGCTGGCGATGAACCTGCTGCTGCCCGGCCGCGAAGACGCGGTCGACGACGCGCACTGAGCCATGCTTGCAAGGGGGCGAGCGCACGGTCTTTACTGGAAGCTCGCCCCCCGCTGAAAGCTGCAAGATGAAACGACGCACCCTGCTGGCGGGGCTCGGGCTGATGCCTTTGCTGGGCGCCGCCCGCACCCTGCCCGACCTCGAGGCGCTCGCCGAGCGTAACCGGCAGCGCCACCGCGAGCGCCTGCACGCGCTCGCCTCAAGCCGCCCCGCCGCCGTCTACGCGAACCCGGCCGACCCCGCGCTCGGCCCCGCACGCGCGGCGAAGACCGTCATCTACTTCACCGATTTAAACTGCCCGTACTGCCAGAAGCTCGACGAGGTGCTCGAGCGCGTCGCGCGCGAACGCCCCGCCGTGCGCTTCGCCTTCAAGCCGCTCGCGCTGATCGACGACAGCTCGGCACCGGCCGCGCGCTACGCGCTCGCCGTCTGGCAGATAAGCCCCGCGCGCTACTGGGCGGTGCACCACGCGCTGATGCAGGCAAGCGGCCCGCTAGGTCCGGCCACCCTCGCCCGTGTCGCCGCCGACACCGGCACCACGCGCGCGCTGTCGGGCGAGCCGCGTGCCACGCAGGCGCTTGCCGCCAACCAGGCACTCGCCGACCAGTTGCAGCTCTTCTCGACGCCGGTGCTGCTGGTCGGCGAACGCCTGTTCGCCGGCCTGACCGACGCCGAGACCCTCAAGCGCGCGCTGGACGCCCTGCCCTGAAGACAGGCGGGCGCTATACTGGCGCCTCGCCCACGTCAGGACATCAACATGCCGGAAAACGATTTCTGGGATAGCCGCTATGCGGCGGAAGACTATGTATACGGCACCGCGCCGAACGACTTCCTGGCAAGCCAGACGCACCGCCTCGCTCCCGCGTCGCGGGTATTGAGCCTGGGGGAAGGAGAAGGCCGCAACGCGGTGTATCTCGCGTCGCTCGGGCACAAGGTGTGTGCGGTCGAGGGCTCGCGCGCCGGCTGCGACAAGATCCACCGCCTCGCCGCCGTGCGCGGCGTAGAAGTGGACGTCGTGCACGCCGACCTCGCCGGCTTCCTGCCGGATACGGCCACGTTTGACGCGGTGGTGTCGGTGTTCTGCCACCTGCCCCCCGCGCTGCGCAAGGTGGTGCTCGCGCGCGCAAGCGCCGCGCTCAAGGACGGCGGGGTCTTCCTCATCGAGGCGTACACCCCGCGCCAGCTCGCCTTCGACACCGGCGGCCCACGCGAGGCCGAACTGCTGCTCGAGCCCGCGCATCTGGTCGCCGACCTGCCCCGCGTGCGCTGGGAATGGCTACAGGAAACCGAACGCGACGTCATCGAAGGGCGCTGCCACAGCGGCCGCGCCGCCGTGGTGCAGGGCGTCGCCTACCGGCTATCGCGCTAGAGGATGCGCGCCTTGACGCTGCGCGTCTTGATGCGGCCGCCGTCGAGCCAGGCGAGCGCCTGTTTCGCGTAGTCGGGGGCGATGGCGACGTAGCTTGCGGTGTCGGAGAGCTGGATCTTGCCGATCGCGGTGCCGGGCAGGCCGCCCTCGCCGGTGAGTGCGCCCAGGATATCGCCCGGGCGCAGCTTGTCGCGCTTGCCCGCGTTGATGCACAAGAGCACCGGAGCCGGCTTGGCGCCGGCAGGCTGCACCGTCAGCTTGGCGAGCTCGTCCCAGCGCGCACGCGCACCCTGCACCTCTTCAATGCGGGCGAGGCGCGCGGTGTCGGTCGGCGCCACCAGGCTTAACGCGAGGCCGGTCTCGCCGGCGCGGCCGGTACGGCCGATGCGGTGTACGTGCACGTCGGCTTTCGGCGCAAGCTCCGCGTTGATCACGCAGTCGAGCGCGCGGATGTCGAGGCCGCGCGCGGCGACGTCGGTGGCGACCAGCACCGGCGCGCAGCCGGCGGCGAACTTGAGCAGGGTCTCGTCGCGATCGCGCTGTTCCAGGTCACCGTATAGCGCGAGCGCGCCGATGCCCTGCGCCTCGAGCGCGCGCACCGACGCCTTGACCGCCTCGCGGGTGTTGCAGAACACCAGCGTCGACGCCGGGCGGAAGTGGCCGATCAGGCGCACCAGCGCGTCGATGCGGCCGGCCGGGTCGACCTTGTAGAAGCGCTGCTCGATCTTCGCCGCGTCGGGCTTGGCGTCGACGCTGACGCGCTCGGGCTCGCGCATGAAGCGCTTGGCGAGGCGCTGGATGTCCTCGGGGTAGGTCGCCGAGAACATCAGCGTCTGCCGGCGCTTGCCGCAGGCGTCGACGATGCCGGTGATCTCCTCGTAAAAGCCCATGTCGACCATGCGGTCGGCCTCGTCGAGCACCAGCGTGCTGACGGTGGAGAGGTCGAGCGTGCGCCGCCACAGGTGGTCGTGCAGGCGGCCCGGCGTGCCGACGACGATGTGCGCGCCGTGCTCGAGCGAGCCGATCTGCGGGCCCATGCGGGTGCCGCCGGTCAGCGTGACCACCTTGATGTTTTCGACGGCGCGGGCGAGGCGGCGGATTTCGCGCGCGACCTGCTCGGCCAGTTCGCGGGTCGGACACAGCACCAGCGCCTGCACGGCGAACCAGCGCGGGTTGATCCGGCTAAGCAGGGGCAAGCCGAACGCCGCGGTCTTGCCGCTGCCGGTCGCCGCCTGCGCGATCAGGTCACGGCCGGCGAGCGCGACGGGCAAGGCGGCAGCCTGGATCGGCGTCATCTCGGTGTAACCGAGCGAGGGCAGGTTGGCCAGTAGCGGCGCCGGCAGCGCCAGCGCGGAAAAATCCTTCGTGTTCACAATGACTTGGCGCCTCTAGCGCGTCAAAAAAGGCCGCAAGTGTAGCAGGCACCCGCTCGCCTGACCAATAATGTCTGCTCGTCCACGACCACGGGTAAGCCCTCATGCGCCAGAAAGTCATTTTCGACACCGACCCCGGCCTCGACGACGCCGTCGCCCTGCTCTTCCTGCTCGGCGCGAGCGACCGGCTGGAACTGATGGGCGTCACCTGCGTCGCCGGCAACGTGGGCGTCGACGCGACCTCGCGCAACGCGCGCATCGTCTGCGAGTGGGCCGGCCGCGCCGACGTGCCGGTATACGCGGGCGCCGCAGCCCCCCTGTGCGCGAGCATCGCCACCGCCGAGGAGGTGCACGGCGAAAGCGGCATGGCCGGCGCACCCGAACACGAGCCTTCAATGCCGCTGCAGGCGGGCCACGCCGCGCAGTTCATCGTCGACACTGTCCGCTGCGAGGCGTCCGGCAGCGTCACCCTGTGCGCGGTCGGCCCGCTGACCAACCTTGCGCTGGCCCTGTCGATCGCGCCGGACATCGCGCCGCGCATCGGCCGCGTCGTGGTGATGGGCGGCGCCTACTTCGAGGGCGGCAACATCACGCCGTCGGCAGAGTTCAACTTCTACGCCGACCCGCACGCCGCGGCGCGCGTGCTGCACGCGGGGGTGCCCGTGACCGTGCTGCCGCTGGACGCCACCCACCAGGCGTGCACGCGCGCAGAACGCGTCGCGCGCGTCGCGGCCCTGCCCAACGCTTGCGGCCCGCTCGCCGCGCGGCTGATGACGAGCTTCGAGCGGCACGACGTGAAAAAATACGGGCAGGAGGGCGCGCCCCTGCACGACCCGTGCGCGGTGGCGTGGCTGCTCGAACCCGGCCTGTTCGGCGGACGCGAGGTCAACGTCGAAATCGAGACCGACAGCGCGCTGACCCGCGGCCACTCTTCGGTCGACTGGTGGCGCAGCACCGGCCGCGCGCCCAACGCGCTGTGGATCACCGAAGTCGACGCCGACGCGATGTTCGCGCTGATGGCCGCATCGATCGGCCGTCTGCCCTGAGGCGGGCGCTTGTCTGACACAGCGCAAAGTCGCGCACGCGCCGCGCGTGCATAGTGGACGCACCCGACTGCCAAGGAGTGTGCGATGCCCACCGCCGTCAGCGAGCGTTTCCTGCGTTACGCAGCGATCGACAGCAGCGCCGACCCCGCCTCAACCAGCCAGCCCAGCAGCGCCGGACAGCGCGCGTTGGGCGCGCTGCTCGCCGAAGAACTCTTGCGCATCGGCCTCAGTGACGTCGTACACGACGCCACCGGCTGCGTCAGCGCCCGCCTGCCGGCCACGGCCGGCGCCGAACACGCGCCCGCCATCGCCTGGATCGCCCACCTCGACACAGACCCCGCGGCGGGTGCCGGCGTCGCCACCGCGCAGGAAATCCCGGCCTGGCCGGGCCGTGCGGTGAAACTGGGGGACGGCGCCGGACGCCTGAGCCTGCGCGACACCCCCGCGCTGCGCCTGGCGCGCGGCGACGACCTGATCGCCGGCGACGGGCACGCACGGCTGGGCGTCGACGACAAGGCGGGCATCGCCGAGATCGTCAGCGCGTGCGCGCGCCTCGTACACGCGCCTGCCGCGCCGCACGGCGAAATCTGGGTCGTGCTGCTGCCGGACGCGCACCTGGGGCGTGCCGCGGCGGCCTTCCCGCGCGAGCGGGTGCGCGCACGCTGGGGGTATACGGTCGACGCGGGGGCGCTTGGCGAACTGTGCAGCGACAGCTTCAACACGACGCACGCTTGCCTTACCTTCGAGGGCGACGACTGCCCGCCGGGCGCGGGCTACGGGCGCCTCGTCAACGCGGCTACGCTGGCCGCACTGTTTCACGCCGGCATGCCGCGCGACGAGACGCCGGAGGCAACACGGGGCTTGGAAGGCTATTTCCACCTCGAATCGATGGCCGGCAATACCGGGCACGCCGAACTTCACTACCAGCTCTGCGACTTCGTCGCCGAAGGGCTCGCCTGCCGCGAGCGCTTCCTGGGCGAGCGCGCCGCCGCGTTCAACGCGGAACTCGACCGGCCGCGGGTGACGCTGACGCTCGGCGCCGGCTGCCGCAACCTGGCCGGCATGCAGGAAAACGGGCGCCGCGCGCTCGCACTCGCGCGCGCGGCGATGGCCGACGCCGGCGTCACCGCACGCCCGGCGCAACTGCGCGACTGCAGCCTCGGCGCCAGGATCGGCCTGCCCTGCCCCGGCCTCTTCGCCGGCGGCTTCAACGTGGGCAGCACGCGCGAGTGCGTCAGCGTGCAGGCGATGGAACGCGCGGTCGACGTGCTGGAGGCGATCGCGTACCGCGCCGCGCGCGAGGCGGCGCCATCGCGCTAGAATCCGAGCGTCCAACCACCACAACGCCCCCATCACCATGCATCAGACAGAATTCGCCCGGCGCATCGCCTTCATCGTCGAGATCGACAAGCTCAAGGGCGTGCTGCGCAAGAACAAGCCGGTCACCCTCGAGCGTTACGAGAACGCCGCCGAACACAGCTGGCAGGTCGCGCTGCTCGCGCTCACCCTTGCACCGCACGCGCCGGTGGCGCTCGACATCGAACGGGTGATCCGCCTCTTGCTGGTACACGACATCGGCGAGATCGACAGCGGCGACACCCTGTTTTACGCGGCGAGCGCCGAGGACAAGGCTGAGGAAGCCGAGGGCGCACGGCGTATCTTTTCCTTGCTGCCGCCGGCGCAGGCAGAAGAGATGTTCGCGCTATGGGAAGAATTCGAGGCCGCGCAAAGCGCCGAGGCGCGCTTCGCGCGGGCGATGGACCGGCTGATGCCCATCCTGCTCAACCTCAACCGCGAGGGGCAGAGCTGGCGCGAGAACGGCGTGCGCGCATCCGATGTGCGCAGCCGCGCGGCAAGCCAGGTCGACGCGGGCTGCCCGGACGCCGGGCGCTGGCTGGCAGACGCGCTGGAAAACGCCGAGGCGCGGGGCTACTTTGCGCGCTAGCGCCCTGCTCTCGGGCGCGCTCATGCTCAGCCTCGCCGGCTGCGCGTGGGTGCCGGCCAGGAAGGCGGTACCCGAACACGCGTTCGACGCGCGCGAGCTGATCCAGACGCCGACGCAACGGCTGGCGACACTGGTGATGGCCGAAAACCTGCAAAGTCTGGAGCGGTTGCTCGCCAAGCTCTACCTGCGCAACCCCGCAGCCTGGCGCGCGGGCGGCTACGCCAGCGCCGAGGCGGCGAGTGGCGAAGTGATGTTCGCGATCAAGAGCCGGCTGCCGCTCGCCCCGCTTGGCAAGGTGCGCGCACAAGACGCGATCGCGACCGCGTTCGAGCCGGCCTTCGAGGGCGACCGCGCCGGCGCCCTCGCCTACGGGCTGGGCAGCATGCTGATGGACGCGTGGGAGGGCGAGCGCTCGCCGACGCTGACCGACGCCGTCAACGCGCAAAAGCTCGCCAACGCCGCCTACAACATCGAAGTCGCCGCGTGGCTCGTCAACCACCGTACGGACACAACCGGCCGCCCGCTGCTCGTCGCCAACGAGCGCACGGCCGATACGGTCAACCTCAGCTTCGAGCGGGAGTTCGGGCAGATGATAGGGCGCACGCTCCTGATGGCGACCGTCAGCGGCGAACACCTGCGGCGCAGCGCGATCGGCGGCGCCCAGGCCGTGGCGACCTCGACCCTGCTGCTGCCCTTGAGCGCGCTCCCCGCCCTGCCCTGAAGCCGCATCCACGTGAAAAACGGCCGGGATGCCCACGTACCGTTTGTACGTGCCGCATTTCCAGCCGTTTTGCCTTGCGCGGGTTCGCGGTCGCGAACCCGGCCTCAGTCGTACTTGCCGCGGTAGCCGCTGTAGAAGTCGCGGATCTTCGGCATGTCCACGTCGATGTCGCCGCAAGGCTCGAACACCGGGCCGAAGCCGACGGTACGGCTCGGAAAGTCGATATAGGCGAGCACGATCGGCACCTGCGCGCCGCAGGCGATGCGGTAAAAGCCGGTCTTCCACTCGCGCACCTTGGCGCGCGTCCCCTCCGGCGGCACCACCACCACCAGTTCGTCGGCACGGCCGTACGCGTCGACGATCTGGCCGACCAGCGAACCGGCGCGGCCACGGTTGACCGGGATGCCGCCCAGAAAGCGCATCACCGGGCCCAGCGGGCCCCAGAACAGCGTGTGCTTGCCCATCCAGTAGATGCGCCCGCCACGGATGAAGGTCGCCGCCAGGGCCAGCGGGAAGTCCCAGTTGGTCGAATGCGGCGCGGCGATCATCACGCAACGCTTGATGGACGGAAACTGCCCCTCGACGCGCCAGCCGGCGAGCTTCATCAGGCGGCAGGACAGCCAGGCCAGCGCCCGGCGGGGCAAGTTGGTATCGAAGATGGTGGTCTGCATGGGGTATGGAGGCGCTCTTGCGGCGTTGCGCGGGCTGGCCGCCCGCGATTTATGGAGCGCGCACTCTAGCGCAAAGCGCCGCTTGCGGCAACGCAGCAAACGGCACTTTTGACTTACAGCTCGCCCGCTTCGACCATCTCGCGGATGCGGCGGATGATCGCCACGTCGGTGTCGCGGTACGCCGAGCGCAGGTAGGCGGCGACGTCGACGCCGTCGACCACGCCCTCCGGCAACGGGGTCTGGTAGGCGAAACGCACGAAAAGGTGGCCCGCCTCGGGCTCTTCGACCGTAATGGTCAGCCGGCCGCCTTCGTCATCGGGCAGCGGGTGGGTGCGCACGACGATGGTATCCGGCGCCGCGTGCTCGATGCGCACCCGCACCTCGAAGTTGCCGTAGCCCCAGCTGCGCTCGCTGTAGCCCTCGCCAGCTTCGTGCTCGATATCGGTCTCCAGCGACTCGACAAAGTCGAGTGCGGACAGCGCGCGCCTGAGCAGGCCGCGCCACAGCTCGTCGCGGGTCAGCGCGCGCAGGCCCGGGTTGCCGGGCTGGTTGACGGCGACCAGATGTTCGAATTGCATGGCGTCCTCCTGTCGTTTTTCGGTCGGCGAGTCTACACCGCCGGCCGCGGCAAAGCATCCCCGGCTCGCCAGTCCGGCATTTTTTGGCTATATATCTATTTTGATTAAACAAGACCGGCAAGCGGAATCTATTGGAGTAATCGCGTGCAAGCTCCCTTCCAGGACAAACAAAGCTATCTCGCAGACCCGGCCGTCGCGGCGTTCAGCCAGCGCCTCGCACGCTGGTTCGGCGGCGAGGCCATCGCCGCCCACCCGTTCCGCCTGCGTGACAAGACGCTGCCGGAAGACGCGCCGCGCGAATTCACCGTCACCCGCCTCGAGGAGTGCTTCGGCCACTACCACTGGAACGGCCTCGATTACGAAGAAAACGCGCGCGCGCGCCACGCCCTGCGCGCAGCCTTGTCGTCCGCCCTCGCCAAGGGCGACGCCGACGCCCTGCTCGCAGCGGTCGACGCCGCGCTACGCTGGAGCACCGGCGGCAAGGGCATCAAGCTCTACTCGCTGAACGCCGAATGGGCCGAAGCCAACCGCGCACAGTTGCCGCGCCTGTTGGGCGACGCGCTGGCCGTGCTGGAGTCGGACACGCCCGACGTCACCGCGTTCAACGAGACGTTGCGCATGAACGTCGGCTTCACCAAGGTGTACGCGCTGGCAAGCCGCCGCCTGACCATGTACGACGGCCGGGTCGGCGCCGCACTCGGCCTGCTCGCCCGCCAGCACTGCTGGCGCGCGCGCATCGACCTGCCCGAGCTGCTGGGTTTCCCGTGGGCGCCGGGTGCCTCGTCGATGAACCGCAACCCGAGCGACGAGCGCTACCACTTCCGCCAGCTCTCCAACCGCGGCGCCTTCCACGCCGAATGGATGATCCGCGCCAGCTGGCTGATCCGCGACGCGGTCGCCAAGTGCGACGCGTCGTGGCTCGCCCACGACGACGCTGCCGACCGCGTCGAGGCGGCGCTCTTTATGCTGGGCTACGAGATCCCGACCGACGAGCGCAGGACGCCGGCGTTCCACTACCTGTAAGCCATCGGGCATACTGGGAGCCTACCCAACCAGGAGGCCCCATGCCCGAGGCGACCATGCACTGGCCGGCGCTGATGTCGACGCGCCGCTTCAAGCTCAAGGACGGCTGCGTCGTGCCGGCACGCGCGCTGGCCGCCGGCGACAGCGGCGCCGGCCTGCGCACCGACTTCCACGTCGACCACGACCGCCTGGTGTTCTCCAGCGCGTTCCGAAGGCTCGGCCGCAAGACGCAGGTCCACCCGCTCGCGCCGAACGACCACACCCACAACCGGCTCACCCACAGCGTCGAGGTGGCCAGCGTCGGGCGCAGCCTGGGCAACCGCGTCGGCGCGATGCTCGCCGCCACCTCCCGCCTGCCCGCCGGTGTCACCCCCTTCGACATCGGCGCGGTGGTGCAGGTGGCCTGCCTCGCCCACGACATCGGCAACCCGCCGTTCGGCCACACCGGCGAGGACGCGCTGCGCGACTGGTTCCGCGCGCCGCGCAACGCCACCTGGCTCGCGCCGCTAACCGCGGAAGAGCGCGCCGACATCCAGACCTACGAAGGCAACGCACACGGGCTGCGCACGGTCGCCTCGCTCGAGCTTTACGTCGGCGAAGGCGGCATGCGGCTGACCTCGGCGGCGCTGGGCGCGCTGGTCAAGTACCCGTGGACGTCCGACACCTACCCCGCGCGCGGCAAGTTCAACGTCTACCGCACCGAGCTTGCGATGTTCGAGGCGGTCGCCAGCGAGCTGGGCCTGCTGCGCCGCGGCGACACCGAATGGGCACGCCACCCGCTCTCCTACCTGATGGAGGCAGCCGACGACATCTGCTACGCCATCCTCGACCTGGAGGACGCGGTCGAGATCGGCATGCTGGACGTCACCGAATTCGAGGAGGCACTAGGCCCGCTGGTCGAGGTCGAGAAGGCGTGGCCGATCACCGACCCGCGCCAGCGCTGCTCGGCGCTGCGCGGCTCGGCCGTCGGCAAGTGCGTCGCCGAGGTAGCCGACCGCTGCATGGCCTTCGAGCGCGAACTGCTCGAAGGGTGCTTCCCCGCGCGCGACCTGATCGAGGTATGCGCGCCGGCGGTGCGCGACACCGTCACCGGCGCCAAGTCGCTGGCGAGCCAGCGCATCTACCGCCACCGCGCCAAGCTGGTCACCGAAATCGCCGCTTACCCGTGCATGGGCGCGCTGCTCGACATCCTGGTCCCCGCCGCGCACGCGCTGACGACCGGCCGCCCCCTCAGCACCCGCGAGCAGCTGCACCTCGCGCTGATCGACGGGCGCATCGACGCCACCGACGGCCCCTACCTTGCCTACATGAAGATCCTCGACTACGTCGGCGCGCTGACCGACAACGCGGCGGCGGCGCTCGCGCGCGAGGTGTCGGGGCTGGGTATACACTGATAGCCAAAGCGGCAAGATGGCGGCATGCTTGCAAGAAACAAACGAGCACACCGCCATGCTGGACCGTATTGTCGCCACCATCCTTCCCGTCATCGTCATCGTCGCCATCGGCTGGTGGTACGGCCGCACGGTCAAACCCGACATGCGTGCGCTCAACCGCGTCAACATGGACGTGTGCGTGCCGCTACTGGTGTTCTCGGCGCTGGCCGACCGCGGCTTCGACCTCGCCGCCCAGTGGCGCCTGGTGCCGGCCGCGACGCTGGTGATCCTCGTCTCCGGCCTCATCGCATGGCCGGTGGCGCGCGCCCTCGGCGTTAACGCGCGCACGCTCTTGCCCGCCGCCATGTTCAACAACAGCGGCAACATGGGGCTGCCGCTCGCGCTGTTGGCCTTCGGGCCGGAGGGTTTCGCCGGCTTTGTCGTACTGTTCGTCATCTCCAACCTGCTGCACTTCACGCTGGGCGCGTACATCTTCAGCCCGCGCACCCGCATCGCGGGCCTCGCCCGCAATCCCATCGTGATCGCGTCCGCGCTCGGCGTCGCCGCGAGCCTCTTGGACCTGCACCCGCCCGCACCCATGCTCACCGGCCTCAAGATGCTGGGGGACGCGACCATCCCGCTGATGCTGTTCGCGCTTGGCGTGCGCATGGTCAGCGTCGGCCGCGCCGCGCTGGGCGCCGGCGTCATCGGCGCGCTGGCCTGCCCGATAGGCGGGCTCATCGGCGCGTACATCGCGCTGTGGCTGATCGACCTGCCCCCCGCGCAGGCGCAGTTGCTGATCCTGTTCGGCGCGCTGCCGCCTGCCGTGCTCAACTTCCTGATGGCCGAACACTACCGGCAGGAGCCCGAACGGATGGCGGCGATGGTGCTGGTGGGCAACCTCGCCAGCATCGCCTTCGTGCCGCTGGGGCTTGCGCTCGCCCTGTAAACCCCGCAGCCTAGCGCCATGCAAACCGCCACCACCACCGTCTGCCTGGTCCGCCACGGCGAGACCGACTGGAACGTCGAGCGCCGCCTGCAAGGCCACCTCGACATCCCGCTCAACGCCAACGGCCACGCGCAGGCGGCCCGGCTTGCCGACGCGCTGAAGGGCCAACGCTTCGACGCCCTCGTCGCGTCGGACCTTGCGCGCACCCGGCAGACCGCCGCGCCGCTCTCGGCGGCGCTCGGCCTGCCTATCAGCCTCGACGCGCACTGGCGCGAGCGCCACTACGGCGCGCTGCAGGGGTTGACGCTGGACGAGGCCCCATCGCTCGCACCGGAGCCCTGGCGCGCCTACCGCGAGCGCGAGATCGCGCACCCGCTCGAAGGCGGCGAGTCGCTGGCGGACTTTGCCGGGCGGGTCCACGCCGCGCTCGAAGGCGTCGAGCGCGGCCACGCCGGGCGCCGCGTGCTGGTAGTGTGCCACGGCGGCGTGCTCGACATCGTGTGGCGGATCGCCAGCGCAGAGCCGCTGGATACCCCGCGCAAGGTAGCCATCCCCAACGCCGCGCTCAATACGCTCAGCCACCGCGCCGGGCGCTGGCAGGTAGACAACTGGGCGTCGCTCGAACACCTGGACGGCGCGCTCGACGAGCTCTGACTCAAGGTTCGCGCCGGGCGGCCGATACAAATAAAAAGCACCCGGAAGCGAACAACATGAAAATCCAGGCCTCCCCCTGGGCCAGCCTTTCGCCGCGCACCGGCGCACGCGAGGCCGGCCCCGCCTCCGCCGGCAAGGCAGCGTCGCCCACTCCAGCGGCCGCGCCGCTGCCAACCCACGCCAACGCCGACACCACGCCCGAGCAGGCGCTTTCCCAGTCGCTCTCCGACGCGCTGCGCGCGATGCGCGAACGCATGGACAAGCCCAAGCTGCCCGCACGTAGCGCGGCGAGCGACATGGCGCAGGGCTGGCAGAAGGCGATGCTCAAGGAAAAACTGGAGATGCTGCGCAAGATGATGGCGCTCGCCGGCAACGACGCCGGCAGCCGCCGCGCGATCGCGCAGCAGCTCGCGCAGGTCGCGCGCGAATTGAAGGCGCTGGGCGAGGCGGCGGGCGCGCCACCGCCAGAGGCCGGCCAGGCCGCGCCGCCCGCGAGCGACGCCGAGGCTGGCGCCAGCGCGCAGTCGGTAGCCGGAACAGATGCCACGCAGGCGCTGCAGGAGACACCCACGCCGCCAGCCGACAGCCAGGCTGCCTCCCAAAGCGGCACGCAGGCAGGATGGACAGAGGGCGCAGACGGCAAGACGCCAGCGGAAGAGACGACGCCGGGCGAACAGGCGAAGGACGCCAGTCAGGGCATCCGGCAGGAAGAGCAGGCCGACCCGGCGCTGCAGGAGATGGTCGCCAAGCTCAAGCAGCTGCTTGCCCAGCTCAAGCAGGGCGCCCGTGGCGACCAGGACGCGGACACCGACAAGGCAATCCGCGAGATCGAGCAGGCGATCCGCGAGATCGAGGGCGCTTAGTCCGGCTTCGCGTCGGCGACCACGAAGTACTTGGACACCGGCTCGAGCACGCGGAACTCGCCGACAAAGCCCGGCGGGATCACCCCCGCCTCGCCCGCGCCGAACACCTCGGCGCGGCCCGCCTCGTCGGTCAGCACCACCCGCCCGCTGATCACGCAGAAGAATTCCTGGCGGTTGTCGGCGAAGCGGATCTTCCACGCGCCCGCCTCGCACGACCAGATGCCGCAGGCGACGCCCTGCGTCTCGCAGGCCGTCCAGGTCTGGCGGCGCGGCCGCCCCTCTACCAACCTGTCCTCGCGCGGGTAGTCGATGGCGGGTGCGTGGACGGGTTCGACGCGGACGATGGCAGCGTGCATGGGCAAGGCTCCGGTGGGTGACGCGCGCATTGTACCTGCTCAGGCCAACGACGCGAGCGTGCCGCAGCGGATGATGCGGGCGATCGCGGGCAGCGGCAGCAGCCCCGCCGAGTGCTCGGCCTCGCTCGCCGCCGCGCACGCGTCTTCCAGCAGGTACACCGCGTAGTCGCGGTCGTGCGCGTCGCGCACCGTCGACGACACCGCAAGGCTGGTGCTCACCCCGGAGACAATCAGCCGGGTAACGCCGCGCGCGCGCAGCACCGCCTCGAGCGCGGTGCCGTAAAAGCCGCTGACCCTGGGCTTGGCGAGCACCACGTCGCCCGCCTGCACGGCAAGCTCCGGCACAAAGGCGGTGCCGGGCGCGCCGAGCAAGAAGGCGCCGGCGTCGCGCGCGCCGCCGAACAAGGGCGATGCGGCCGGCCACTCGGGGTAGCCCGGCGAGAAACCGACCCTCACCCAGATCACCGGCCAGCCGCGCGCGCGGCAAAAAGCGGCGGCCTGGTTGGCGTGGCGGACCACCTCGCGCCGCGCGGCCTCGGCCTGGCAGCGCGCCGGATGGCCGCCCTCGCCCATCACGTCGACGATGTAATCGAGGCCGACAAAAGCGGTAGACATTGCTTCCTCCTGCACTTGAAGGCAGCATGGTCGGCCCGACCCGCTATCCGACACGCATGCTGCTCGAGCTGAAACTTCCGCCCCCCGTCCTCGTGGTGGCCGCCGGCACGCTGATGTACGGCGCCGCCGAGTGGCTGCCCGCGCTCGCCTACACCCTGCCCGGCGCGCACGGCGCCGCACGCGCCGTCGCGGTCGTCGCCGTGCTGATCATCGGCGTCGCCGTGCTGGGCTTTTTGCACGCGGGCACCACCATCGACCCGCGCCACCCGAAGAAGGCGAACACGCTGGTGACGAGCGGACTGTACCGTTTTAGCCGCAACCCGATGTATCTCGCCGACCTGCTGCTGCTGGTCGCGTGGGCGCTCAAGCTCGGCAACTGGGCCGCGTGGCTGCCGGTGCCGCTATTCGTGTGGTGGATGAACCGCTTCCAGATCCGCGTCGAGGAAGCGGCTTTGATTTCACGTTTCGGCGACGCGTACGCGGTGTATTGCCGCAAGGTGAGGCGCTGGCTGTAGGCTTGCCAGCGCCCGTCGGCTCGCGCACACTCGCGCCTTTTGAGCGGAGCCTGACCATGCTGGTATTGCTCGCCGCGCGTATCGACCGCAGCCGTTTGTTGCTGGTCAACGGCCGCCTCGACGGCTACCCGGCCTTCTTCCATATCGACCCGCAGGCGCTGGCGCTGCGTCTGGGGCAGTCGGCGCTCGCCGACCCGGCCGCCGCGCTGGCGGCGCACTGGGCAGAGCTCGGCCCGGCACTGACTCGGCTCGTGCGCCGGCACGGCAACGACTTCACGGTCGACGCCGCCATGCTCGGCGCCTGAGCCTCACTTCTTCTTCGGGCGGAACGCGCGCACCACTTCAGGGCGGGTGTCGAACACCGGCCCGCCGATCAGCTCGACGCAGTACGGCACGGCCGAGAACACGCCGTGCACCCGCACTTCCCCGTCCTCGCCGCGCACGCCTTCCAGCGTCTCGCGGATGGACTTTGGGCGTCCCGGCAGGTTGAGGATCAGGCTCTGTCCGCGGATCACGCCGACCTGGCGCGACAGGATCGCCGTGGGCACGTAGTAGAGCGAGACCTGGCGCATCTGCTCGCCGAAGCCCGGCATTTCGCGGTCGGCGACGGCGAGCGTCGCGTCGGGGGTCACGTCGCGCGGCGCGGGGCCGGTGCCGCCGGTGGTCAGCACCAGCGCGCAGCCCTCCTCGTCGACCAGCCGCTTGAGCGTCGCCTCGATCAGCGGCTGCTCGTCGGGGATCAGCGCCTCGACAAATTCGGTCGGCTCGACAATCGCCGCCGCTAGCCACTCGCGCAGCGCGGGCAGGCCCTCGTCGACGTACACGCCGCTGCTCGCGCGGTCGCTGACCGACACCAGGCCGATGCGCACGCTGTTGTTGGTTTCTTTCACTGGAAGGCTCCGTTGATCAGGTAGGCGTTAAGCAGGTCTCCCTCGGCGACGGTCGTCGCGGGCGGAATCTCGACCAGCGCGTCGGCGCCGGCGCACGCCGAGAGCATGGCCGAACCCTGCCCGGCCATGAGGTCCGCCAATAGTGCGCCATCCTCCGCCCGCAATCGCGCGCGCAGGAACTCGCGGCGCGGCTCGACCTTGTTTTTTACAAACGCGGCACGTACCGGCAGCGCGCGCGGCATGGCATCCGCTTGCCCCGACAATGCGCGCAGCGCCGGCACGACCAGCAGGAAGAAGGTGACGAAGGTCGCCACCGGGTTGCCCGGCAGCATGAACACCCGCGCACGGCCGGCCTGCCCCCACGCGAAGGGCTTGCCCGGCTTGATCGCGAGCTTCCACGCGGTGAGCGTGCCGATGGATTCGAGCGCGGCGCGCACATGGTCTTCCTCGCCGACCGACACCCCGCCCGAGGTCAGGATCACGTCGTTTGCTAGCGACGCCTCGGCGAGCGCGGCGCGGGTATGCGCGGCGTCATCGGGCAGGATGCCGCCGTCGCGCACATCCACATCGAAGCCGGCGAGCCAGGCGACAAGCTGGTAGCGGTTGGCGTCGAAGATCTGCCCGGGCTGCGGCACCGCGCCCGGTTCGACCAGTTCGTTGCCGCTGGAGAACACCGTCACCTTTAACCTGGGCTTCACCGGCACGGCCGCGTAGCCTTGGCTTGCCGCCAGCGCGACCGCCGCCGGCGTGAGCCTCGCGCCGGCTTCCAGCAGCGCGCCGCCCGCCGCGTATTCCTCGGCGCGGCGGCGGATGTGCGCGCCGGCGCGCGCGGGGCGCTCCAGCTGCAGCCTGTCCCCGTCGCGGCGGGTGTCTTCCTGCGCCACCACCGCCGTCGCCCCCGCCGGCAACGGCGCGCCCGTGAAGATGCGCGCAGCCTCGCCCGGCTGCAGGGCAACGCCCGCCGCGTTGTCGCCTGCGGCGACACGCACGGTCACGCCAAAGGTCGTGCAGGTACCGGATGGGTCGCACAGCGCGTAGCCGTCCATCGCGCTGTTGTCGAACGACGGGGTGTCAAAGCGCGCCGGCAGCGCGCGCGCGAGCGTCCGGTTTGCGGCGGCGGACAGTGGCAGCGTCTCGTCATCTGCGGGAGGCGTCAGGCCTGCGAGCAGCGTCGCAAGCGCGTCATGGTAGTCGAGCATGTCGGTCTTTCAGGGTTTGGCGGCATCAAGCCGCGCGGCGAGCGCGGCAAGCGCCGCCGCGTCGTTGGCGTTGGCAAACGCCGCGTCGTCGTCGAACGGCACGGCAATCGCGTGAACGGTGGCGAGCCAGTGGCGGATTGCGCGCCCGCCGCGCGCAAGGTAGACGGGCAAGGCGGCCAGTGCGCGCTCGCGCGCGAGCAGCAGCGCGTAGTGGGGGCCGGCCGGCGCCACCGCGTAGGCAGCGCCTGCTGCCGGCTGCGCGGCAAGACCGGCCGCGAGCCGCGCGACAAGGTCGTCAGGCAAACACGGCGTGTCGCACGGCGCCACGGCGAGCAGCGCGCCGGCGGGCAGTCTCTGAGCACAACTTGCGATGCCGGCGAGCGGCCCCATCGAGGTGTACGCGGCAAGGTCGGGCACCACCTCGCCCAGCGTGCGGTACAGCGCCTCGCCGCGGTTGGCGCTCACCCACAAGGCGTCCACCTGCGGCGCGAAGCGGCGCGCGACATGGCAGGCGAGCGGCTCACCCGCGAGCTGGCACGCGCCCTTGTCGGCGCCGCCCATGCGCGAGCCCTCGCCGCCGGCAAGGATCAGCCCGGCGATCAAGCGTCCGCCTCCCAGCGGCGGGCAGCCTCGTCGTCGCTCGTTTTCGCGTCGACCCAGCGGCAGCTGCCGTCGACGAATTCCTCGCGCTTCCAGAACGGCGCCTCGGTCTTCAGGTAGTCCATCAGGTACTCGGCGGCGGCAAACGCGGCGGCGCGGTGGCGGCTGGCGACCATCAAGAGCACGATGCCCTCGCCGACCGCGAGGCGGCCGACCCGGTGCAGCACGCGGCAGGCAGTGAGCGGCCAGCGCGTTTGAGCGTCGCGGGCGATGCGCGCGATCTCGTCTTCGGTGACGCCGGGGTAGTGTTCGAGGTGCAGCGCGGCCAGCGGCAATTCGCCATCGTGCCCGCGCACCCGCCCCTGGAAGGTGACCACGGCGCCGGCGTCGCCCGCTTCGGCGAGCAGGCGTTCTTCTTCAAAGGCAACGACGAACGGCGCCTCGCGTACGGTGATGTCTAACCACATCGCGTCAGCCCCCGGTCACCGGCGGCAGGATGCCGACCTCGGCCCCGTCCGGGATGGCCACCACGCCGCGGCGCACCTCGCGGTCGACGACGACGCGGAACACCTTGTCCGGCGCGAGCGCGGCGGCCCAGTTGTCGCCGCGCTCGCGCAGCAAGGCGAGCAGCGCGTCGCTGTCGCCGCCGTCCCAGGCGAGCGTCTCGCTGTCGCGGCCAAGCGCCTCGCGCAAAAAGCCGAAATAAAGAATGCGGATCATGCGGCGGTTTCCTTGTCGTGGCCGCGCTGGCGCGCAAGCCAGGCGGCGATGAATTCGGTGATGGCAGGAATGTCGTTCAGGTCCAGCAATGGCAGATCGCCCGCGTCGAACCCGCTTGCCGTGTCACTGGCCAGCGCGATCACGCGCGAAGCGGCCAGCCGCGGCTTGCCCAGCGCGGGGCGCCACACCTCGACCTTGTCGACGTCGGCCCACTTCTGCCCCTCAAGCAGCACCAGGTCGCACGGCGAGAGCAGCGCGAGCTGCGCGGTAAGATCGAGCGGCGCGGCAAGCTCTGCCGTCAGCGCGTAGCGCGCGTCGCCCAGCAGCAGCACCTGGCTGGCACCTGCCCTGCGGTGGCGGTCGCTGTCCTTGCCCGGCACGTCGATTTCGAGCACATGGTGGCTGTGCTTGATGACCGACACCGTCAGGCCGCGCGCAGCCAGGCCAGGCAGCAAGGCCTCGATCAGCGTCGTCTTGCCGCAGCCGGAAAAACCGGCCACCCCCAGCACCTTGGGCATATCCCCTCCACTTTGGCGGCAGGCTCGCGCCGGCCACCTATACTTTGGACATTGTCCGCACCCATTTTACAGGATGACCGAATACTTCTACCTCGCAGCGGTCGCCTTTATCGGTGGCGTCGCCGGCGCGACGGTCGGCGGCGCGGGGCTCGTCCAGTTGCCGGCGCTGCTGAACGCCTTCCCCGGCAGCCCGCTACCGTTCATTCTCGGCACCAACAAGCTGATCTTCGCCTTGAGCGGCGCCAACAACGTGCGCCGCTACCTGCAAACCACCCGCATCGAGTGGCCGCTGCTGCTGCCCGCGCTTGTCGTCGGCGTCGCCGCCTCGGTGTTCGGCGCGTCGCTGATCGGCAAGATCAACGAAGCCTGGTTCAAGCCGGTGCTGCTGGTGGTGCTGGTGCTGATCGCCGGCTACATCCTCACCCACAAGCAATTGGGCGAAACGGAGTCTGCCCCTGCCGTGCCCGACCGCGCGGCACCGGTCGCCGGCGCCGCCGGCGGCGCGCTGCTCGGCCTCTACCAGGGCATGTTCGGCCCTGCGGCGATCAGTTTCACCACGCTCGCGCTGGTGCGCGCGCGCGGCATGGCGTTCGCGCGTGCGGTCGGCAACGCGCAGCTTTTCGTCAACACCTGTAACGCGGCGGCGATGCTGTGGTTCCTCGCCCACGGCCAATGCCTGTACGAGGTCGCGTTGCTGATGGGCGCGTGCTCGATCGCCGGCTCCTTCGTCGGCCTCAAGCTGGCGGAGAAAGGCGACAGCCACCTGATCCGCCTGCTGTTCATCGGCGTGCTGGTGGTCGAGATCGCCCGTTACGGCTGGTCCATCCTCGCGTAAGGCGCGCAACTCGTGCACTCGGGGTCGCGCCCGAAACCAAGCTCGCGCCACGCGCCGGACAGCGCGTCGTAGCTGATCAGCCGCCCGATGGGCGCCTCGCCGATGCCGATGATGAGCTTCAGCGCCTCGAGTGCCTGCTGTGCGCCGATCACGCCGACCAGCGGCGAGAACACGCCAAAGGTCGCGCAAGCACCGTCGCTCGCCTCGCTCCCGCCGAACAGGCAGTGGTAGCAGGGCGTGCCCGCCCGGCGCGGGTCGACTACCAGCAATTGCCCGTCAAAGCGCACCGCCGCGCCGACCACCAGCGGCCGGCCGGCGGCCAGCGCCGCGCGGTTGACCGCCTGGCGCGTCGGGTAGTTGTCCGAGCAGTCGAGCAGCACGTCGACTTCCCGCGCGAGCGCCGCCAGCCGCGCCTCGTGCAGCCGCTCGGCGAAGGTACGCACGTTCACGGCCGGGTCGATGCGGTGCACCGCGTCGGCCGCGGCGTCGACCTTGGGCCTGCCAAGGTCGACCTCACCGTACGCGACCTGCCGCTGCAGGTTGGAGAGCTCGACCGCGTCGTCGTCGGCAAGCCACAACTCCCCCACCCCGGCCGCGGCGAGATAAGGAATCGCGGCGGCGCCCAGCCCCCCGCAGCCGACCACCAGCACGCGCGCGCGCGCAAGGCGCTCCTGGCCGGCCAGGTCGACCTCTTTCAGGAGCAGGTGGCGGCTGTAGCGCAGCAGCTGATTGTCGTTCATGCGGTCGGTCCCATAAGAAAAAGCGGCCTTCGCGTGAAGGCCGCCCGATTGTCCACGAGGACCTCCGCCCCGGCAATACGCCAAGGGACGGAAGCGTACTAGGCCACCCGGAAGTGGCTGACCTCCTCGGAGAGGGCACGCGAAGCGTCGGTCAGCCGCCCGGAAAGCACGGCCGCCTCCTGCACGATGGCCGCGTTGTCCTCGGCCAGCGAAGCGATCTTGCTGATATTGACCGCGACCTCGGTGCTCGCCGCCGACTGCTGGCGCATCGCCTCCGCCGTCTCGGCGCTCTTTTGCGCGGAGTCCGCGACGTTAAGGCGGATCTCTTCAAGGCCTGCCGCACTCTCGTCGACCAACACAGTGCCCTCACGCATCGACTGGCGTGCGTCGACCATCCGTTCGCTCGCCGTCTGCGTGCCCTCGCCGATCGCACCGACCAGGCGGGTGATCTCGACCGTCTCGCGGCCGGTGCGCTCGGCGAGCTTCCTCACTTCGTCGGCGACCACCGCGAAGCCGCGGCCGGCTTCGCCCGCGCGCGCCGCCTCGATCGCGGCGTTCAGCGCGAGCAGGTTGGTCTGGTCGGCGATCTCGCGGATCGCGGTGATGATGCGGTTGATTTCCTGCGAGCGCTCGGTCAGCGTCTGCACCACCTCGGCAGTCGACTCGAGCGAGTCAGCGGTGGTGCGGATCGCGTCGCTGGTTCGCTGCATGCGGCCGCGGTCGGATTCGACGCTCTCGCGCATGTGGCCGGCGTCCGCCAGCGCGCACTGTGCGTTCTCGCTGACCTGCGCGATGCCCTCCGACATTTCCTCGACCGCCGCGGCGATCTGGCCCGCCGAGTCGCGCTGCAACTCGGCCGCGTGCGCCGCCCGCTGCGAGACCCCCTTGAGTGCCTCGGCCGCCTGTTGCAGCGTCTGGCTCTGGTTCATCACCGCGCGCAGCGTGGTGCCAAACGACTCGGCGAGGCAATCGAACGCGCGGCCCATGCGGGCGAGCTCGTCGCTACCGTCGATCTGCGCGCGGCGGGTCAGGTCGAAGTCGGCGCTCATCTGCACCATCAGGCGTTCGAGCTTGAGCAAGGGTCGCTCGATGTTCAGCCACACCCTCCACGCGAACAGGCAGATGGCCAGCGCCACCACGACGCTCAAGCCGATGTTCAGCCAGAACAGCTCGCGAGAGCGTTCAAGCGCCTCGTCCACGTAGACGGCCAGCGAGGCAAGCTGAGCGTCCTGCTCCGCCTTTAGCAAGCCCAGCCTGGCCGATGCCTTCTTGAACCAAACCTCGGCCGGCATCGAAATCGGCTCGCCGGGCAGCAGGGCCAGCACCAGCGCTCGCTCCTCGAGCAGCGCCAGGTTTTCGGGCGCCTTGGCAAAAGCCTCCAGCCGCCCAGATGTAACCGGGTCGGCCAGCTTGAGCATCGCACCGAAATACGCATCCTGCTGGGCAGCGAACGCCCTGGCCTGCAGTTGCTGGTCCGCCATCAGCACGCCGGCGGCCAACGGGCCGTTGATAAAGCCGCGCTCCTTGCCCGCGCTTTCCTTGAGCTCGAGCAGGTTGACGAGCACCAGGCCACGCTGCATCAGCGCGGCGTCGCTGCTGACACCGACGGTCTTGCGCACCAGCTCCAGCAAGTCCGCCACCGCCTGCGAATAGGCGGCGAACGCAGCCTTCGCATCGACCTGGCGGCCGTCGACCTGCGCACGCGCGCCGGCGAGGGCGGCCACCTTGGCCTTGACCGCGTCGGCCTCGGCGCGCAGCGCCGCGTCCCCGACGGTGGCCACATGCTGATCGAACGCGTCGCGCACCTCATCGCTCTTCGCCCTCGCCTCCTTCAACGCGCCGGACAGCGGCGCCTGGCTTGCCAGATAGCCGTTAGTCAGCCCCCGTTCAGCCTGCAGGGTGTGCATCAGGTTGCTCGCCACCTGCGACACAGAAACCAGCGCCTGCGCCGACTGGTAGCCCTGCATCGCCTCGTAGCGCTTGGCAAGCAGCCAGCCCGACAATCCCAGCGCGATCAACAGGGGAGGCAACAACAGCAAGACAAGCTTGCTGCCGACACTGAGACGTTTGAGCATGGATTGCGCGCCGTGTTTATTATTGACCACGTCATTGTATAGCCATTTATTTTTATACAACAGCATGCCTCCTGTACTGCCGTGCACACCGCCTATGCTCAAACAATCAGATGGCAAAAACCATGAAACGACTCCCCCCTGCCCCGTTCACCCTCGTGCTGGCACTGCCCGCACTCGCGGCCGCACAGCCGCCCGCCACCGTCTCGCTGGATTGCCCGCTGCCGGCAGGGCTGTCCGCGGCGTGGGTCGCCGACGCGCTCGCCCTGAACGGCCGCACCCTGCTGCCGTCGGGCGGCCGGTGGTCGGTCTGCCTCAGCAAGGAAGAAACACGTGAGGTGGTGATGGTGCCGTACGCGGGCATCGGCTACGGCCACGACGGCTGGGGCGCGTGGGGTGGCGGCTACGCGCCGTGAGGCTACCCGCGCGAAATGCGCGTTCGCCGCACGCTGACGCTGGACGCCCGGCCGGCCACAGCACAACCCGCAGCGGACGCCTGGCAGGCGGCCGAGCCCCTGCCGGACGACAGCGTGGCCGCCCTGCAGCGCGCGACCTTGCGCCTGATCGGCCAGTTACCGTCGCCTGGGGGCTAGGCACGCAAAAACGCCCGCGTCAGAAGACGCGGGCGTTGTCTGGCGGAAGACCAAAAGCCTTAGTGGCCGGTACCGTCACCGCGGCGGCTCGCCTCGAACAGGAACCAGGTGCGACGCTCGGCTTCGTCGATCCAGTTTTCCAGGAGGCTCGCGCCGGCCACGTCGCCGTACTCGTCGCACACGCTGTGCGCTTCGCGCAGGCGCTGGGCCAGATTCTTGTTGTCCTCGCACAACTCGGCCAGCATGTCGGCCGCCTGCACGAACGGCGCGTCGTTGTCGAGTACGCGCTGGTTGCGCGCGATCGCGCCGATCGACGTCAGCGTGCGGCCGCCGACCTTGCGCACGCGTTCGGCGATCACGTCGGTCATCGCGTACAGTTCGTCACCATGCTCGTCCAGCATCAGGTGGTAGTCGCGAAAATGCGGCCCGCTCAGATGCCAGTGAAAATTCTTGGTCTTCAGATACATCGCGAACACGTCGGCCAGCAGGAGGTTCAGCGCGGCGCTGATGTCCCGTCTGGCGTCCTCGCCCAGCGCGTTGGGCGTAGTGATTGCGGCGATGAGTTCCTGTTCCCCAATTTTCTTGTCCATCTCGACCTCCAGTGTGCCACCGCAGCGCCTTGCTGCGGCCAGTTGAATCCAGACCGGTACCGGCGCCGCGCAGCAAGGCCGCACAGACCTGCGACAAGCGCTGCCACGCGTCACCGGTGAGTGCTTGCGTTATAGCAGCCGATCCGGGGCATGCCACGAAGACGTCATATCCGCACACAAGACGTTCGTCACAGGCCCGCTACCGCAATCCACGTTTGCGGATTACGCACGGATGCTCGTCCACCAATAACGAAAGCGCTTGATATCAATCAATGCGTGCAATACCCATCCCGTGAAGTAATTAAAAGGCATTAAAAATGCTTTTTATATAAGTAGTTGCCGATATTCAAGGCGACAACACCCTACAAAGGACCCTACCCATGCACTGTCTGAGCAATGCCTTCGAGCGGCGATGGGCCGCCATCTTTTTCGCCCTCTATGGGCTGATCATGTTGCCGCTGCCCTGGTATTACAACGAGAGCTACCTGCCCGGTCCGCTGGGCGTACCGATGTTCCTGTGGGGCTGGATCGGCCACGGCTTCGCCGTGCTGGTCGCAATCGCCCTCTTCGCGCGCCAGTGCCTGGCGCGCCCCGAGTACCAGAGCTTGGACAGCGAAGGAGGTGAAGCATGAGTTCGCCCGTCTCGCAACTGATCGCACCGACGCCCGTCCCCTTCTTCGTGACGCTGGCGCTGTACTTCCTGGTGATCGGCGGCATCGGCTGGTACGCCGCGCGCAACACCAAGAACCTCAAGGACTTCTTCGTGCTCGGCGGCAAGGCCGGCGCGGTGGTCAGCGGCATCGCCTACTTCGCGACGCAGTACTCGATGAGCACCTTCATGGGCGTGCCGGCGGTGGCCTACGCCAACGGCTACGCCGGCCTGACCATTTCGGTGCCGGGCCTTGCCTTCTCGATGATCATCCCGGCGCTCCTGGTCGGCCGCAAGCTGATGCAGCTCTCGCACACCCACGGCCTCCTGACCATGACTGACTATCTGGTCAGCCGCTACGACTCGCGCAAGCTGGGCATCCTGCACGCGACCATGATGGTGATCTTCCTGATCGGCATGATCGGCGCGCAGACGGTCGGCGCCGGCGTGATCGTCCACACCTTCACCGGCCTGCCCGAGTGGGTCGGCGTGGTCGGCATGGGCATCATCGTGATCCTCTATTGCATGGCCGGCGGCATGAAGGGCGCGATGCTGACCGACGTGCTGCAAGGCAGCCTGATGGTGATCACCGCGACCGTGACCTTCATCGTATCGGTCGACGCCGGCGGCGGACTAGAGAACATCAACGCGCAACTCTTGGCCAAGGGTGAACAGTTCCTGTCGCACCCGGGTGCCGCCGCCAAGTACCCGTGGAGCGCGTACTTCTCGATGATCGTGATGTGGAGCTTCTTCACCATCGGCCAGCCGACGCTGTTCACCAAGTTCTACGCGATGCGCGACTACCGCACCATGTTCAAGGCGGTGATCCTGGGCACGCTGGGCATGCTGATCTCGGCGACCATGATCGAGTGGTCGGGCGTGATGGGCATCGTCAGCCTGCCGGGCCTTACCGGCAAGGAAACCGACTTCATCGTGCCGATGCTGTTGCAGCAGAACCTCAACCCGTATCTCGCCGCCATCCTGATCGCCGGCATCGTCTCGGCCGGCATGTCGACCATCGACGCGCTGCTGGTGGTCGCCACCGGCGGCATCACCCGCGACATCTACCAGCACGGCTTCAACCCCAAGGCCAGCGACGAGGAGATCTTCCGCCTGTCGCGCTATGTGACCGTGATCATCGGCGTCGCCGGCATCGTGGTGGGCATCACCAAGCCG
Source organism: Crenobacter caeni (assembly GCF_010435965.1). GTDB lineage: Bacteria > Pseudomonadota > Gammaproteobacteria > Burkholderiales > Chromobacteriaceae > Craterilacuibacter > Craterilacuibacter caeni. Next base: position 33,389 of record NZ_JAAGAA010000004.1, on the reverse strand, counting down.
GCGTCGATCTTCGAGCTGATCCGCTTCTCCTTCGGCGGCCTCGGCATCTGGGTCGCACCGGTGATCCTCGGCATGTACTGGAAGCGCGCGACCACCAGCGCCGCCTTCGCGGCCGCCATCGTCGGTGGCGCGCTGTACGTGTCGCTGGCGCTGTGGGGCCAGGGCCTGACGCTGGGCTTTGACCCGCTGATCGTCAGCTGGAGCGTGACCATGGTGCTGATGGTTGTGGTCAGCCTGTTCACCCAGCCGGTCAAGCGCGAGGTGCTTGGCCGCCATTTCGCCTTCGCCTGAGTGACCAGGCCCGCCGGTTTGCGCCGGCGGGCCTTCCAGCAAAAAGATAACAAGGACAGAGACATGCAAAGACCGGAATTCGCGCTGGCCATCCACGGCGGCGCCGGCACCCTCACCCGCAGCACCATGACCCCGGCGCAGGAAGCCGAGTACCGCGCCGCGCTGACCGACGCCCTGATCGCCGGGCAAGCCTGCCTCGCCGCCGGCCAGAGCGCGCTCGACGCGGTGTGCGCGGCAGTCGCGGTGATGGAAGACAGCCCGCTCTTTAACGCCGGGCGCGGCGCGGTGTTCACCCACGAGGGCCGCAACGAGATGGACGCGGCGGTAATGGTCGGCGCGGGCCGCGACGCCGGCGCCGTCTGCCAGCTCACTGGCATCAGGAACCCCGTGCTCGCGGCGCGCGCGGTGATGGAAAAATCCAACCACGTGCTGCTCGCCGGCGACGGTGCGCGCGCGTTTGCCGAAAGCGTGGGCCTGGAGACCGCGCCGGCCGACTACTTCCACACCGAAGCGCGCTACCGGCAGCTTTTGGCGGTGCGCGACAGCAGCGCCGCGGTGCTCGACCACGACGGCGCGCACAAGCTCGCCTTCGCCGACAAGAAGTTCGGCACCGTCGGCGCCGTCGCGCTGGACAGGCACGGCGGGCTTGCCGCCGCCACCTCCACCGGCGGACTGACCAACAAGCGCTGGGGCCGCGTCGGCGACAGCCCGGTGATCGGCGCCGGCACCTGGGCCGACACCGAGGTCGCCATCTCCGCCACCGGCACCGGCGAAGTGTTCCTGCGCGCGTGCGCCGCGCACGAAATCACCGCGCGCATGCGTTTCCTGCACGAGGACGCGGCCACCGCCGCCACCGCCGTGATGGCGGAACTGGGCGCAATGGGCGGCCAGGGCGGCCTGATCGTGGTCGACGCCCAGGGCCGGATCAGCCTGCCCTTCAACACCGAAGGCATGTACCGCGGCCAGGTGGTCGCCGGCGGCGAGATCGACGTCGCCATCTACCGCGACTGAGGACGACACCATGAAGATTGCCGACATGAACTGGATGCAGGTGGAAAGCTACCTGCAGCACGACGACCGCTGCGTGCTGCCTTTGGGCAGCGTCGAGCAGCACGCCTACCTGAGCCTCGCCACCGACGCGCTGCTCGCCGAGCAGGTCGCGCTGGACGCGGCCGAACCCTTGGGCGTGCCGGTGTTCCCGGTGCAAAGCTACGGCCTCGCGCCGTATTTTTCCGCCTTCCCCGGCACCGTCACGCTGAAAACCGGCACCTACCTCGCGCTGGTGCGCGACCTGTTGGACAGCCTGGCCCGACAGGGCTTCAGGTGCATCGTGATCGTCAACGGCCACGGCGGCAACGCGCCGGCCTCGGCGCTCGCCACCGAGTGGATGGCCGAAAACCCGCACGTGCAGGTGAAGTTCCACAACTGGTGGAACGCGCCGCGCACGCTTGCCTTCGTCAAGGCGTGCGACGCCGACAGCTCGCACGCGTCGTGGATGGAGAGCCTGCCGTTCACCCGCGTCGCCGGCGCGACCCCGCCTGCAGGTGCCAAGCCGCTGATCGACTTCGCGCGCTACGCGGTGCTGAACCCTGAACTTGTGCGCGACTATATCGGCGACGGCAACTTCGGCGGCGCCTACACCCGGCCGGAGGGCGACACCGAGCGGATGTGGCAGATCGCCGTCGAGGAGACGCGCGCGCTGATCGAGGGGCCGTGGCGATGACAGCCGGCGAACCGATCCTGATCTGGGGCGCCGGCGCGATGGGCGCGACACTCGCCGCCCATTTCGTGCGCGCCGGCCGCGAAGTGCTGCTCGTCGACAACAACGCCGCCCACGTCGCCGCGCTCAACGCAAACGGCCTCACGCTGACCGGCCCCATCCTCGAGGGCCGCTTCCGGGTGCCGGCGTGCACACCGGAGACGCTTGCCGGGCGCTACCCGCTGATCCTGCTCGCCACCAAGGCGCTGCACACCCGCGCCGCCTGCCGCATGCTCGCCGCCCATCTCACCGACGACGGCGTAGTGGTCAGCGTGCAGAACGGGCTGAACGAGGCGGTGATCGCCGAGGAACTCGGTGCGCCCCGCACCTTCGGCTGCTTCGTCAACTTCGGCGCCGACCTGATGGCGCCGGGCGAGGTGATGTTCGGCGGCTGGGGCGCGACCGTACTCGGCGAGATCGACGGCGGCCTCACCGAGCGTGCGCGCGACATCCACGCGCTGTTCTCCCTCTTTAACCCCGACGCGCTACTCACCACCAATATCCACGGCTACCTGTGGGGCAAGCTCGTCTACGGCAGCCTGCTGTTCGCCACCGCGCTGACTGACGAGGGCATCGCCGGCGTGCTGGAAAACGACCGCTACCGCCCGCTGCTGGTCGCGCTCGCGCGCGAGGTGTGTCTGGTGGCGCGCGCGCACGGCGTCGCGCTCGAGGGTTTCGACGGCTTCGAGCCGGCCGCCTTCGCACCGGATGCGCCCCTGGGCGGCGCGTACGCGTCGCTCGACCGGCTGGCTGCGCATAACCGGCGCTCGGCCAAGAAGCACGCTGGCATCTGGCGCGACCTGTCGGTACACAAGCGCAAGACCGAGGTCGACGAGATCATCGCGCCGATCGCGCACATCGGCCGTGAACACGGCGTGCCGACCCCGCTGACCGACGCCTTGGTACGCGCGGTACACGCGGCCGAAGGCGGTGTGCCGCTCGGGCTCGAGCTGCTCGAATCGGTGCGCGCGGCCATGCCGCAAGGAGCGACAGCATGAACCTTGCCTACGACTACACGGGACAGACCGTGCTCGTCACCGGCGCCGCGCAAGGCATCGGCCGCGAGATCTGCCGCCGCTTTGCCGCAGCCGGCGCCCGGGTGATCGCCGCCGACATCGACGGCGACACGCTCGCCGAAACCGTCGCGGCTTGCGGCGGGCAGTGCGAGGCGCGGCGGCTCGACGTGACTGACCGCGCCGCCGTGCACGCGCTGATCGCCGCCACCGGCGCCGTCGACGTGCTGGTGCACAGCGCGGGCGGCGTGTGCGGCCAGGCCGGCCGCCCGCTGGAAACCATCACCGAGGCCGACTGGCGGCGCATCTTCGCGGTCAACACCGACGGCGCGTTCTGGTGCGCGCAGGCGGTGGCGCCGGGCATGAAGGCGAAGGGGCGCGGGCGCATCGTGCTGATTTCCAGCGGCGCGGGCCTGGGCGTCAGCCTGACCGGCATCCAGGCGTACGCAGCGGCCAAGGCGGCCGAGATTTCGCTCGCGCGCCAGCTCGGCCACGAGCTTGGCCCCTTCGGCATCACCGTCAACAGCGTCGCGCCGGGCTTCATTCGCTCCAACCCGAGCACCGAGCGCCAGTGGCAGGCGATGGGCGAAACCGGCCAGGCGCGACTGATGGACGGCATCGCGCTGCGCCGGCCGGGTGAGCCTGCCGATATCGCGCACGCGGTGCTGTTTTTCGCCAGCAGCGAGGCCGGCTGGATCAGCGGCCAGGTGCTTTCGGTCGACGGCGGCAAGTAAGGAGCACAGCGATGCCACTAGCCCCCCTGCTCAGTACCACCCTCACCGCGCGCGAACTGGAGCTCGCGCGCGCGCTGCGCGAGCGGCTGCCCGAGGCGATGGACACCCACGCGACACGCGCCTTCGAGCGGCGTTTCGAGACGTGGGTCGGCCACGGCCACGCCCGCGCCTTCATGGGCGGGCGTGCCGCGCTGGCGATGGCTGTCCGCGCGCTGGACCTGGGGGACAACGCCGGCGTTGTCGTGCCGGCGTTCACCTGCCAGTGCGTGCTCAACGCGCTTGCCTTCGCCGGCGCACAGCCGCAATACGCGGACATCGAGCACGCCGGCCTCGGCCTAGACGTCGATGCGGTGCGCCAGGCGATCACGCCGGCCACCCGCGCGGTCATGATCCAGCACAGCTTCGGCCTCGTCGGCCGCGACTTCGAGGCGATCCTGCAACTTGCGCACGAGCACAACCTGAAGGTGATCGAAGACTGCGCGCACGCGCTGGGTGCGCGCCACCGCGGCCTGCCGCTTGGCGTGTACGGCGACGTCGCGGTATACAGCTTCGAGCGCAGCAAGGTGCTGACCACCATCCACGGCGGCGTCGCGCTCGCCAACGACGCGGAAGCGGCCGAGCGGCTGTCGGCGCTCGCCGAGGCGGCGCCGCTGCCGGATGCGGACGAGATCGACGCGCAACTGATCAGCGTGATGCACGACTACTGGGTGCGCGCAAGCGGTGACGCGGCCGGCGCCGAACGCGCCCGCGCGCTGTGGGGCGAGCGGGTGCTGCCGCAGATGTGGCCGGAAGAGTTCGGCATTTCGGTGCCGCCGCGCTACGGCCAGCGCATGCCCTCGGCCATTGCCCGCATCGCCGACGCGCAACTGGACCGGCTGGACGCGGTGCTGGCCCGCCGCCGCGCGCAGGCCGCGTACTGGCAAGATTGGGCCGGGGCGCGCGGCATCGGGCACCTCGACGCCATCGACGGCAGCGAGCCTGCGTGGCTGCGCTTCCCGCTGTGGGTCGACCCCGCGCTCAAGGCCGACCGCCACGCGCTGGAAGACGCGCTCGACGTCGAAGTCGGCGTCTGGTTCACCACCCCCGCCCACCCGGTCGCCCGCAGCGAAGCGCACTGCCCGCGCGGCATGGATGCCTGCTGCCGCATCGTCAATCTGCCCACCCTCCTCCCCGCGCACCACCCGCACGCCGCCGCTTGACCCCGGGCGGGCATCCGCCCGCCTGCACCCCGCCCCTTCGGCCGGACCGTCCCGGAAAGGCCGCCATTTCGTTCATGTTTTGTACTGTACAAATAGTTGACAGATTCACTGCGATAAACAATAGTTCGACGGACATCACCTTGCCCAGGAGTGCACGTCATGAACATCGCCGTCGTCGGCACCGGCATCGCCGGCCTCTCCTCTGCGTGGTTGCTCGCGCGCAGCGGCCACCGGGTCACCGTGTACGAGAAGGCGCACCGCGCGGGCGGGCACAGCCATACCGTCGACGTCGAACTCGAAGGCGTGCGCCACCCGGTCGACACCGGTTTTCTGGTGCACAACGCACGCACCTACCCCAACCTGATCGCCCTCTTTGAAACACTCGGCGTCAGGACCTGCGACAGCGAGATGACCTTTTCGGTTGCGAGCGAGGCCGATGATCTGGAGTGGGCCGGCAGCAGCGTCGCCACGCTGTTCGGGCAGAAACGCAACCTGGTGCGCCCCCGCTTCTGGCGCATGCTCGCCGACATCCACCGCCTGCACAGGCTCGCCCCCGCGATCCTTACCGAAGCTCGCGTCCGCGGCGACACGCTGGGCGGAGCGCTCGCGCGGCACGGCTTTGGCGAGGCACTCATGCGCTGGTACCTGCTGCCGATGGGCGCGGCGATCTGGTCGACCTCCACCCGCGACATGCTGGACTTCCCGGCGGCCACCTTCTTCGAGTTCTGCGCCAACCACGGGTTGATGCAGGTCACCGACCGTCCGCAGTGGCGCACCGTTGTCGGCGGCTCGCGCGAGTACGTGCGCACGATGCTGGAAACCCTTAACGACGTGCGCTACGGCTGCCCGGTGCACGCCATCCGCGAGAGCGCCGGCGGTGGCGTCGAGCTGCATCACGCGCACGGGGTCAGCCGGCACGACCAGGTGGTGCTCGCCTGCCATAGTGACGAAGCCCGCGCCATGCTGGGCGAGTGCCACCACGCGGCGCGCACGCTGCTGGGGCAGATCGGCTACACGCCCAACCGCGCCTACCTGCACAGCGACGCGCGCGTGCTGCCCCGGCGCCGCGCGCTGTGGTCGGCGTGGAACTACCGTGCCGAAGCGGGCGAGGCGGGCGAGGCGCCGGTATCGGTGCACTACCTGATCAACCGCCTGCAGCCCTTGCCGTTCAAGGCGCCGGTCATCGTCAGCCTCAACCCTGCGCAGGAACCCGACCAGTTGATCGCGCGCTTTGACTACGCGCACCCGCGGCTCGACGCCGCCGCCATCGCGGCGCAAAACGCGCTCGACGGCGTGCAGGGACAAGGCGGCGTATGGCTCGCCGGCGCGTGGTGCGGCTACGGCTTCCACGAGGACGGCCTAAAGGCCGGCATGCGCGTCGCCCTTGCGCTGGGCGCCACGGTGCCGTGGGCACATGGCGTCGCCCCCGTTGCGCGGCCAGCGCCCTCGCCGGCCCAGGCGTGCCCGGCATGAGCGCGCGCCGCTTCGTCGGCCGCGTGTGGCACGCGCGGCACGCGCCCGTCGAACACCGCTTCGCCTACCCGCACGCGTGGCTGGCGCTGCCACTGCCCGAGTGCGACCGGCCCAGCGTGCACCTGGCGCCTATGGTCGCCTGGCAGCGCAAGCGCCACGGCGCCGAAGACGGCAGCGCGCTGCTGCCGTGGCTTCAAGCGAGGCTCGCCCAGCACGGCGTAACCGGCGCGCTGTCGGCCGAACTGCACACCCTGCCCTGCGTACTGGGCAGGGTGTTCAACCCGGCGAGTTTCTACGTGGTGCGCGGCGAGCAAGGCGCGCTGCTCGGTTTCTGGGTCGAGGTGCGCAATACCTTCGGCGAGCGGCACGACTACTTCGTCCCGCCTGCGAGCGACACCGAGATCGCCAAGGCGCTGCACGTCTCGCCGTTCTTCAAGGTCGAGGGCGGCTACCGCTTCGCGTTCGACGTCGCGGACAAGGATCGTTTTGCCGTGCGCATCGATTACCTGGACCCGGACGGCACCCGCGTTTTCACCGCCGGGCTCGACGGCCTAAGCGCCCGCGCACGCAGCACCGACTGGCTCGCGAGCGGTGCGCGCCACTGGCTATTGGGCTTCGGCGTGTGGCTGCACATCCACTTGCAGGCGTGGCGGCTCTGGCGCCGCGGCGCACCCTTCTTTGGCCGTGACGGCCGCCCCCGCACACAGGGATTCGACGACAGGAGCACGACATGAACGGACACAGCCCCACCCGCACGCTGATGGCGCCGCGCCCGCCGCTGTTGGCGCGCACGCTGATCAGCGCGCTGGAAAAGCTGCAGGCGGGCAGCCTGCTGCTCGAATGCCCGGACGGCAGCGCGCGACTCTTCCACGGCCAGGCCGCCGGGCCGAGCGCCCACCTTGCGATCCGGGACTGGGAGGTGCTCGCCAGGATCGCCAAGGGCGGCGACATCGCGCTGGCCGAGGCGCTGCGCGACGAGCGTGCGCATACGCAGGACGCGGTCGCGCTGATCCGGCTCGCGCTCGCCAACGAGGCGGCGCTCGAGCGCGCGGTGCACGGCAGCGTCGCCGGCACCCTGCTTTACTGGCTGCGCCACCTCTTCAACGCCAATACCCGCGCAGGCAGCCGCCGCAACATCCAGGCCCACTACGACCTGGGCAACGACTTTTACCGGCTGTGGCTGGACAAGGGCATGACCTACTCCGCCGCGCTGTTTGACGGAGACGCCACGCGCACGCTGGAAGACGCGCAAACCGCCAAGTACGAACGCATCCTGCAAAGGCTGAACCCCGCGCGCGGCGAGCGCCTGCTCGAGATCGGCTGCGGCTGGGGCGGCTTTGCCGAATACGCGATCCGCACCCGCGGCGTGCACGTGACCGGCGTCACCCTCTCCACCGAACAGCTCGCCTACGCACAGGCACGGCTCGCACGCGCGGGCCTCGCAGGGCAAGCGTCGCTCACGCTGACCGACTACCGCGACATCAAGGGACAGTTCGACCATATCGTGTCGATCGAGATGCTCGAGGCGGTCGGCGAGCGCTGGTGGCCGACCTACTTCGCGACGCTGCGCGACAGGCTCAAACCCGGCGGCAAGGCGCTGGTGCAGGTGATCACCATCGATGACGCGCACTTCGCGCGCTACCGGCGCGGCACCGACTTCATCCAGCAGTACATCTTCCCCGGCGGCATGCTGCCGAGCCTGCAAAGGCTGGAAGAGGAAAGCCGCGCCGCCGGCCTTAGCATGGACGACGTGTTCCGCTTCGGCCGCGACTACGCGTTGACGCTGCGCGCGTGGCGCCACCGCTTTTCGGCCGCGCTGCCGATGCTGGACGCGCGTTTTGACGCGCCCTTCCAGCGGATCTGGCGCTTTTACCTCGACTACTGCATCGCCGGCTTTGAAACGGAGCGCACCGATGTCTGCCAAATTCAATTCGTTCGTCCTTAGTGCCTGCCTTGCGCTGATGACCGGGCTCGCCCACGCACTGCCGCCGGCGCTGGCGCAAACCCCCGCCCTCGAGGCGCTCGGCCGCGGCACCATGCGCTGGTTCGGCCTCAAGCTGTACGACGCGGCGCTCTTTACGCCGGCCGGTGCGCCGTGGCAGGCCGGCGCGCCGTACGCGCTGGAGCTGCGCTACGCGCGCGCCTTCGAAGGCGAGGCGCTCGCGCGCTCGAGCGGCGACGAGATGGCGCGTCAGGGCGTGCCGCCAGCGGATATCGAGCGCTACGTCGAAGTGTTGCGCGGGGTGTTCCCGGATGTGGCGGCGGGCGACGTGATCGTCGGCGCACGCCTGGCAGACGGCGGCGCCAGTTTCTGGCACAACGGCCGCCCGGTGGGGCGCATAGCCGACGCGCTGTTCGCGCGGCGCTTCTTCGACATCTGGCTTGCGCCGACCACGCGCGAGCCCGCGCTGCGCCGCGCGCTGATCGGCGAGGGCCGCTAGCATGCCCGGCACGCGCGCCTTATGGCTGGCCGCCAGCCCCGCCCTGCCGCTGGCGATGGTCGCGCTGCCCGTCTACGTGCTCACCCCCGCGCTTTACACCGCCGGCTACGGCCTGCCGCTGTCGACGGTCGGTGCCATCCTGCTGTTTGCTAGGCTGTACGACACCGCGCAGGACCCGCTCATCGGCTACCTGCAGGACCACTGCAGCCCAAGCGTCCTGCGCTCACTCAGCGTCGCCCTCGCTGTCGTCGGCGCCGCCGCGTTTTACTTCTTGCTGCTGCCCGTGCAAGGCTTGCCGCTCACCTGGCAACTGGGCGCGACGCTCGCGCTCATCTTCACCGCGCACGGCTGGCTTGGCATCGCACTGCTGCGTTACGGCGCGGCGCTAAGCCAGGACGTCGACGAACGCGGCCGCGTGGTCGCCAGCCGCGAAGCGCTCGGCGTGGTCGGCGTGATGCTCGCCGCCGCGCTGCCGCCGCTGCTCTCCGACGCGCTCGGCCAGCAGCACGGGCTCGCGCTGTTTTTTGCGCTGTTCGCCGCACTCACCGTCGCAAGCCTGCTGCTGTTCACGCGTGCGCCGGCAGCACCGCCTGCCCGCATCGCGCGCGGCAACTGGCGCCGCGTCCTGGCCGACCGCCGCTACCTCGCGCTGCTCGCCGTAGTGCTCGTAAACTCCTTGGCGATGGCGCTGCCGGCGACGCTGTTCAACTTCTTCGCCGCCGACGCGCTGGGTGCGCCGGGCCTGATCGGCCCCTGGCTGCTCGCCTACTTCGGCGCGGCGCTGCTGTCCTTGCCGGCGTGGCTTGTGCTTGCCCGAAGGCTGGGCCGGGTGCGCGCGTGGTACGCCGGCATGGCGCTCGCGCTCGCCGGCTTCGTGCTGGTGCCCTGGCTCTCGCCTGCCAACGCCTACTGGTTCTATCTGGTGTGCGTCGCCACCGGCGCGGCACTGGGCGCCGACCTCGCGTATTCGACCGCGCTGATCGCCGACGTGATCGGCCACGGCGTGGAGGAAGACGGCGGCAGCTATTTCGGCGGGGTCAGCCTCGTCAACAAGCTCGCGCTGGCGCTGGGCGCCGGCGTCGCCCTGCCGCTCGCGGCGGCCGCGGGCTATGTGCCCGGCGGCGATGAAGGGCTGGCCGCGCTCACCCTGATGTACGCCGGCCTGCCTTGCCTGTTCAAGCTGTTTGCCTGGGCGCTGCTCGCACGCGTGCGCCCGCTTCTGGAGGACGCACCATGACCCGCACCCTGACCCGAACTTTCGTCGCCTGCCTCGCCATGCTGCTCGCCGCCTGCTCGACCCCCGGCGTCGATACCTATCAGGGCGGCAAACCCGCCCTCGCGCTCGAACGCTTCTTCGACGGGCCGCTCAAGGGCTGGGGCACGGTGCAGGACCGCTCTGGCAAGGTGTTGCGCCGCTTCGTCGTCGACATCGACGCGCGCTGGGCAGGCAGCACCGGCACGCTGGACGAGCACTTCGTGTTCGACGACGGCGAGCGCCAGCGCAGGGTGTGGACGCTGACGCGTGAGGCCAACGGCAGCTATACCGGCCGCGCGCACGACGTGGTCGGCGAAGCGCAAGGGCGCGGCGCGGGCTACGCGTTCAACTTCGGGTACACGCTGAAGGTGCCCATCGACGGCCGCGAAATCGATTTGACCATCGACGACTGGATGTATCTGGTCGACGACAACAACCTGATCAACCGCTCGGAAATGAAGAAATTCGGCGTCCGCGTCGGCGACATTACCCTGCTCTTGCAAAAACAGGGGCGCGCGCCATGAGCGCCAACACGCCGATCAGGCAGTGGCAGGGCAAGCATGTGTGGCTGGTCGGCGCCGGGCACGGCATCGGCGAAGCGCTGGCGGTGAAGCTTGCCAAGCTTGGCGCGCGCCTCACCCTGTCCGGGCGCAACGCGGACGCGCTGCAGGCGGTGGCGGCGCGCTGCGGGGGGCAAGCGCACTGCGAGCCGTTCGACGCGACCGACGACGCCGCCTGGCAAGACGTGGCAGCGCGGCTAGACGCACAGGGCGGCGTCGACCTGGTGGTGCTGCTCGCCGGCGACTACCGGCCGCTGCGCGCTTGGGAAGTCACGCCCGAGGCCGCGCGCGCGCTCACCGACGTCAACCTGATGGCGGCGTTTTACCTGGTCGCCGCGTGCGCGCCGATCTTCAGGCAACGCGGCAAGGGCGGCATCGCGCTGACCGGCAGCGTCGCCGGCGTCGGCGGCATGCCCAAGGCCACCGTGTACGGCGCGACCAAGGCCGCCGTCAACCACCTCGCGCAGACGCTCTACCTAGACCTCGCGCCGTTGGGCGTCGGCGTGTGGGTGATCAACCCCGGTTTCGTGCGCACCCGGCTAACCGCCGGCAACGACTTTTCGATGCCCGCGCTGATCTCGCCCGAGGAGGCCGCCGACGCCATCGTCGCAGGGTTCGCGCAAGGCGCCTTCGACATCCACTTCCCGCGCCGCTTCACCACGGTGCTCAAACTCGCCGCCCTCTTGCCCAGGCGCGCTTGGTTCTGGCTGATGCACAAGACGACCGGACTATGAACACACCACTTGAACAGCACCTCGCGTGGTTCTCGGGCCTGACGCTCTCGACACTCGCGCGCATCGAAACGGTTTACGCGGCCAACGCCCGCTTTGCCGACCCGGTGCACGCGCTCACCGGCCGCGACGCGATTCAGGTGCTCTACGCGCGCATGTTCGACACGCTGGAGACACCGCGCTTCACCATCAACCGCGTGATCGCCGAGGGCGACAGCGCCTTCGTCGCGTGGCGTTTCGACTACCGCTACCGCGGCCGAGCGTTTGGCTTTGACGGCGCAAGCGTGCTGGACATGGACGACGCCGGCCTGATCGCGCACCAGCAAGACTACTGGGACAGCGCCGACGCGCTCGCCCCCCTGCCGCTGGTCGGCTCCCTGCTGCGCCTGATCAAGCGGCGCATGGCATAATCCGCGCCCAATGAATACGCAAACGAGCCAGAGTCTCCCTCCGCACGGGCTGCCGATCGCCGCAGTCGAACGCGAAACCGGCGTGCCGCGCGACTTGTTGCGCATGTGGGAACGCCGTTACGGCTTCCCCTCGCCGCTGCGCGACGCGCACGGCGACCGCGTCTACCCGCCCGAGCAGGTCGAACGCCTGCGCCAGATCCGCCGTCTACTCGACCTGGGCCTGCGCCCGGGCCGCATCGTCGCCCTGACCGCCGCCGAACTCGACGCGCTGGTCGAGGACACGCTGCCCGCGCCGCGCATCCAGGAGAACGACGAGACCGAGCTCTTGCCCGTGCTCGCCGCGCACGACGCGCCAGCCTTGCGCGCGCTGTTGCGCCGCCGCCTGGCCGAGCTGGGTCTGGCGCGCTTCGCCGGCGACTACCTGCCGCATACCGGCTACCAGGTCGGCGACGCGTGGGCGCGCGGCTTGCTGGGCGTGCGCCACGAGCACCTCTATAGCGAGCACGTCGGCCGCGTGCTGCGCGAAGCGATGGCGCTCTTGCCCGAAGGGAGCGCGCCGCCGAGGGTAATGCTGACTACCGCACCGGGCGAAGCACACGCGCTGGGGCTGATGCTCGCCGAGACACAGCTGCGGCTGCAAGGCTGCCAGATCGTCCCCTTCGGCGTGTCGATGCCCTTCGCCGAGATGGCCGCCGCCTGCGCCGAGCACCGCATCGACGTGCTGTGCCTGTCGTTCTCGGCCGCCTACACAGGCGCGCCCGAGCGCGAGTTGCCCCCGCTGATCGCCGCCTTGCCCGGCAACTGCGAGCTGTGGGTCGGCGGCGCGGGCAGCCGCGCGGCGCTTGATGCGCCTCGTGTCCACACCGGCTTGACGCTCGCGGCACTGCCAGCCCTCATCGCGCGCTGGCGCGCCGAACACGGCTGATGCGCTAGCGCATCGCGAACGCCTCGTGGTGGAAGTGCGCCGCGCGGCCACGGGCCTTGAGCGCGGCTTCGATCGCGTCGCCCAGCCCTTGCGGCCCGCAAAAATACACGTCGCACTCGTCCGCCAGACAGGCCGGGTCGAAGCGCTGGCCTTGCGCACTCTCGACTAGGTGCAGGCGCACGCCGGAAGCGCAGGCGCGCTCGCGCACTTCTTCCAAGGTGGCCGCCTCGCCGGCGCTTTTCACGCAATAGTAGAAATCGACCTCGCCCGTGCCGCCGGCGCGTTCGCGCGCTTCCAGCCAAGCCAAAAACGGCGTCACACCGATGCCGCCGGCGACCCAGGCACTCCGGCCCTGCCCCTGTCCGGCGACAAAGCCGCCGTACGGCCCCTCGACGAGCAGCGCATCGCCTGCCTGCAGCGTGTCCGCCAGCGTCGAGGTGTAGTCACCCAGCGCCTTGACGATGAAGCGCAGCTCGCCCCCCGGGCGCGGCGCGCTGGCGATGGTGAACGGGTGCGCGCCCTCGAGCCTGTCGAAAGTCAGCAGCGCGAACTGGCCGGCGGCGTGCCCGGGCCAGCCTTCGGCCTTGCACAGGATCTCCAGTGCGCCGCCTGGCAGGCGTTCGAGCGAGACGATCTTCCCCGGATGCCGGCGCTTGCGGCCGATCAGCCCGAACAAGGACAGCAGCGCGGCATACACGGAAACGGCCAGGATGGCGGCAAGCAGCACGCCGGCCGGCCCGGCCCACAGGCGCTCGTCGAACAGCATCAGGCTGTGCCACGCGCCCATCAGCACCAGGGGCGCGAACAGGCGGTGGCTGGGCCGCCACCAGCGGTACGGGATGGCGCTCAAAAGCGCGACCAGCACCATCGCAAGCATCCCCCACGCTGCCCATTCGCCCATGTCCTTGGCCAGCGAGACGAGCGGATCCTTCACGCCGCCCGCTTGGCGCACCTTGGGCGCTGCCCACTCGAGCGCGAGAAACAGTTTGGGCGAGAGTTCGGCGAGCCAGTGCACGCCGAGCATCAGCGCGCAGGCGATGCCGAAGCGCTTGTGCAGCACGTAGAGCTTGTCGAGACCGCCCAGGCCGCGCTCCAGCCAGCCGGGCCTGACCGCCAGCAAGACACACACTCCGATCAGCGCGGCGAGCCCGACACCGCTGACCATCACGATAGCGCGGCGCCAGGCCCAGTAGTCGGCAGGCACCCCCTTCACGGCAAACCAGCAAGCAAGCGGCACAAGTACGCCCAGCAGCAGGGTGAGGGTCAACGGATATTTCTTCATGGCAGGCTCCCGGATGGCGACCCGCCCATTACACACCTGACACTTGTTCCAAATTCGCGCCGCCAGCGCACAGCCGTTGCAATCTGTTGAATTTTGCCCAGTCGCTAACATCCGTTAATGATTTGGTCGGCGCGGGTCCTCGGGACTGCCGGATGACGCACGCCTGGGTGCGCGCGTACAATGACATGCGCAATCCTTGCCGGAGAAGCTGGCATGCCCTACTTCGTTGACACCCTGATCGCCGGGCAACAGCGCCCGGACGAAGCGACGCGGCTGCGCCGCCAGAAGTTCACCCTTGCCCTGCTCGAGGCACTCGACGAGTGCGCCGTCCACGGCATGCCCGCCACCCTGTTCATCAACGCGTGCACGCCTTACGGGCTGCGCCCACCCGACGCCGGACGCTTCCTCTCGGAACTCACCGCGCAGGGACTGATCGCCGAGTGCGGGGGGACGCTGAAAATCACCCTCGCAGGCCAGCAACAGCGCGCAAACCTCGCGGCACAACTGGCCTGACGCCCACCAACAAAAATGCCCGCCTAGGCGGGCATTTTATCGGGCAAGCCCGGGCTTACTGCTGCACGGCCTGGCCAACGGCGCGGATGACCACGCGGCGGTTCGGCTGCAGGCACTTGATCAGCTCGGCACGCGGTGCCACGTTGTCGCATGCGACCACCGGGTCGGCCTTGCCGAAGCCTTCGGCGGTGATGATGCTAGCCGGGATGCCCTGGCTGACCAGGAAGTCGCCGACCGACGCCGCACGCTCCTTGGAGAGCTTCATGTTGTACGCGTCCGAGCCGATGCGGTCGGTGTAGCCGGCGATATTGATCGCGGCCTGCTGCGGCTGCGCGGTCTTGATCTGCTGGACGATGGTCGCAAGCTCGGCCTGGCCCGCGTCGTTGAGCTTGGCGCTGTTGAACGCGAAGAGCACGTCACCGTTGAGCTTGAACTCCATCACCTGCGGTGCAGCCGGTACCGGCGCTGGCGCGGGCTGGGCGACCGGCACCGGTGCCGGCGCGCCGCCGAAGTGGTAGGCGACACCCAGCGACAGCAGGCCGTTGTCGGCGCGCAAACCGTTGTCGCCGGTCTTGCCCAGGTGATTGGTGTACTGGTATTCGAAGCGGGTCGACCAGTTGCGGTCGATGTTGTACTCAAGGCCGAGGGCGGCCAACGGTGCGGCACCGTCGTGCTTGTCGCCAAAGCCGCTCGCGCGGTAGCCCATCACGCCCAGACGCGCATAGGCATCAAGCTTGTCGGTGACCGGGGTGCTGAACTTACCGGAGAGCTGGATGCCCTGGAAGCGCTGCTTGCCTTCCTCGCCCAAGGCGTTGCGGATGCCTTCCTTGCCCAGCCAGTCGTAGCCGCCTTCCAGCGCGAACCAGTCGTTGAACTGGTAGCCGACAAAGGCGCCGGCGCCGACCTTGTCACCGTTGCTGGTGTCTGCCGAACCAAAGTCTTTTGCATAGTCCTTGCTGTAGAAGTCGGACCAGCCCACCTTGCCGCCGACGTACCACGGCTCGTCGACATTGGCCGCGTGGACGATGGCGGGCAGCGCTGCAGCGACTGCGACGGCAAGCAGGGAACGCAGGGGATGTTTCATTTTTAGTCTCCACAAGATAAGGGGAACGCGGGCAGCGCCGGAAAATGATTTGCGCGCACCTCAGTACCAGTAATGGCACACCGCATGCGGGTTTGCCGCCTTTGTGTTGCCCAAACCGCGAAAAGCAGCCGGCCGATGCCAAAAAAATGCAAAACATCTGCCCAACCCCCGCCTTCCACGTAAAAACCGTTGCCCAAATGCAACAAAGCCGCCCCGAAGGGCGGCTTTTGCTTACACGCTGGCGGTGAGGCTCAGAACACCACGCGCTCGAGCATCTTGTCGTCGTGCTCGCGAAGCGGGAAGTCGAAGTCGTCGACCATGATCACCTCGCGCTTGAGGCGGCGTGCCGTCTCGAGCTCGTCGTGCTCGGCCTGGCTGATCAAGCCGCCTGCGAGCGCTTCGGCGAGGCGTTCGCGCGCGGTGATCGTCTTGAAGCGACCCTCGCGGGCGAGCTTCTTGAGCTTGCCCTCCAGCGGCTCGGTCTCGATGATCGCGCGCATCGCAGGCTCGAGTACACCAACCGCGTCGCGCGCGTCTTCGGGCTTGAACACGCCGTGCACCAGGCGGTCGCGGCTGCCGCCCGGGGTCATCAGCAAGCGGGCGATGCGGGTGCCGTCCTTGTCGGAGGCCGGAGCAAGCGTCAGGCCCCACGGGAAGATCACGCGACGCAGCACCCAGGCAAGCGGCCGGCTGGGCAGGTTGGAGAGGAAGCCGTCCATCGCCTGCTGCACATCATAAAGCGCGTTGCCGGCGGCAAAGCGCACGAGCGGCAGGTCGTCCTTCTGCGCCCCCTGGTCTTCGTAGTGCTTGAGCGAAGCGGTGGCGATATAGAGGCCGGAGAGCATGTCGCCCAGACGGGCCGACAGCTTCTCGCGGAACTTGAGCGTGCCGCCGAGGCTGAACATCGCCATGTCAGAGAGCAGCGCGAACGCGCTGGAGAGGCGGGTCACCTGCCGGTAGTAGGCCGCCACCTCGCGGCCCTTCGGGCTGCCGGTAAAGCGGGCGCCGGTCGCGCCCAGCCACAGCGAACGCACCACATTGCTCAGCACGAAGCCGATATGGCCGGTGAACGCGTCGTCGAACTCGCGCGCGTCGTTCGCCATCGACGCCTTCATCTCGCGCAGCACGAAGGGATGGCAACGGATCGCGCCCTGGCCGTAGATGATCATCGAACGGGTCAGGATGTTGGCGCCCTCGACGGTGATGCCGATCGGGATCGCCTGGTAGGCACGGCCCAGGTAGTTGCGCGGCCCGAGCACTACGGCCTTGCCGCCGTGCACGTCCATCGCGTCGTTCAGCACTTTGCGCATGCGCTCGGTATTGTGGTATTTCAGCACCGCCGACAGCACCGATGGCTTCTCACCGGTGTCGAGGCCGACTAGCGCCAGGTCCTGCGCGGCTTCCATCTGGTAGGTGTAACCGCCGATGCGTGCCATCGCCTCGTCGACGCCCTCGAACTTGCCGATCGGCAGGCCGAACTGGTCGCGCACGCGGGCGAACGCGCCGGTGGTGAACGAGGTGAACTTGCCGGTCGCCACCGACATCGCCGGCAGCGAGATGCAGCGGCCGACCGACAGGCATTCGACCAGCATGCGCCAGCCCTTGCCGGCCATCGCCTGCCCGCCGATGATCCAGTCCATCGGGATGAACACGTCGCGGCCCCAGGTCGGGCCGTTCATGAACACGGCACCGCCCGGGTAGTGGCGGCGGCCAATCGAAACGCCCTCGTGCTCGGTCGGCACCAGCGCGCAGGTGATGCCCAGCTCTTCCTGCTCGCCCAGCAGGTGGTCCGGGTCGTACATCTTGAACGCGAGGCCGAGGATGGTCGCCACCGGCGCCAGCGTGATCCAGCGTTTCTCCCAGCTGACACGGATACCCAGCACATTCTCATGGCGCTCGCCGGTGCGCGGGTGGGTGTAGCTGCCGCGGCAGACGACGCCGTAGTCCGGGATCGAACCCGCATCCGACCCTGCCGACGGGCTGGTCAGCGCGAAGCACGGAATCTCCAGGCCCTTGGCCAGGCGCGGCAGGTAGTAGTCCTTCTGTTCTTCGGTGCCGTAGTGCTGCAACAGCTCGCCCGGGCCCAGGGAGTTGGGCACCATCACCGACACGGCCGCCGAGCCGCCGCGGGTCGCGATCTTGGTGACCACCTTGGCGTGCGCGTAGTTGGAGAACTCGAGGCCGCCGTAGCGCTTCTTGACGATCATGCCGAGGAAGCCCTGGTCCTTGATGAACTGCCACACTTCCGGCGGCAGGTCCTTCAGTTCGTGGGTGATCTTCCAGTCGTCGATCATCCGGCACAGCTGTTCGGTCGGCCCGTCGATGAAGGCCTGCTCTTCGGCCGAGAGCTTGGGCGCGGGGAAGGACAGCAGGCGCTTGAAGTCAGGCTTGCCCGAGAACAGGTCGCGGTCCCACCAGACGGTGCCGGCGTTGATCGCCTCCTGCTCGGTCTGGCTCATCGCCGGGGTGATTTTCTTGAAGATGGCGAACACCGGGCCGGTGAACACCAGGCGGCGCAAGGGCGCGACGTTGAGCACGGCCGCGACGGCCGCGAACACCGCCCACACGGCGACCGGAACGGCACAGCCGCCGATGAACTCAAGCGCTGCGAGCCACAGGCCGAGCGCGATCGTCCACAGCAG
Source organism: Crenobacter caeni (assembly GCF_010435965.1). Classification (GTDB taxonomy): domain Bacteria; phylum Pseudomonadota; class Gammaproteobacteria; order Burkholderiales; family Chromobacteriaceae; genus Craterilacuibacter; species Craterilacuibacter caeni. Next base: position 15,077 of record NZ_JAAGAA010000004.1, on the reverse strand, counting down.
CACCGGCGCGCGCCAGTAGGCGAGCACGCCGACGGCCAGGATCAGGGAAATGGCGTATAGCATAGGGTTTTTTCCTCGTGTTAACCCCGTTTACGCCCGTCTCAGGACTGGACCAGGCCCGCCACGACAAAGGGCAGCAGATGGCGGACGATCGCCTCGGGGTCGCGCGCAGTCACCACCTGGCTCTTGCGGAAGATCTTGAGGACGTCGTTGCCGGCGAAGGCGTTGAACATCAGGCTGAACGCGAAGTGCATCCGCCAGGACAGCTCCTGCTCGGAGAGGCCGGGCAGCGCGCGCGAAAACGCCCGCGTGTAGCGCTCGACGAACTGGCTGTACTCGCGCGACAGCGCCTCGCGCAGCAGGCGGTGGTTTTCCACCAGCGCGCGCGAGAGCAGCCGCACGAACAGCGCGCCGCCGCCGCTGGGGTCGCGAGACAAGGCAAGGCAGGGGCGGATGAAGGTCATCACCACCGCCTCGATCTTGTCGCCCTCCCCCCTGCCTTCGACTGCTTCGAGCTCGGACAGGCAGGCGGCGATCAGCGGCGTGAAGCGCCGCATGAACACCGACTCGAACAACGCGTCCTTGGAGCCGAAGTGATAGTTCACCGCCGCGAGGTTGACCCCCGCCTGCTGGGTGATCATGCGCAGCGAAGTCGCCTCGAAGCCGTGCTCCACGAACAGGAGTTCGGAAACCTCGAGTATGCGGCTGGCGGTATCCGGGCGATTCGCTTCCATGTTTTTCTGGCCTTTGTTGTGGGATGCCCGGTCCGCGAAGTCCTTGCGGGCTTTCGAACAGGCGTTTGAAACATACGTTTTGCCTTGAATGATGTCAAGCATTTTGCACATCGCATAACTGGAAACGGCAGCCATTCTAGCTGCCGTTTGATAAGAACGTATGTTTTTCGAGCAATCGTTCTACCCCAGCAAACCCCGCGCAAGGTCGGCCTTCAGGTCGTCCACGTGTTCGAGGCCGACCGCGACGCGCAGCAGACCCTCGCCTATCCCCGCCTTCTCGCGCGCTTCGGCGCTGATGCGCGCGTGCGTGGTCGACGCCGGGTGGGTGATCGTCGTCTTCACGTCGCCCAGGTTCGCGGTACGAGAAATCAGGCGGCACGCGTCGTACACCGCCCACGCCGCGGCGCGGCCGCCCGCCACCACGAAGGACACCACCGCGCCGCCGCCCGACTGCTGCCGCGCGGCCAGCGCGTGCTGCGGGTGGCTTTCGAGGCCCGGGTAATACACGCGCTCGACGCCCGGCACCGTCTCCAGGTAGCGCGCCAGCTCAAGCGCGCTCGCGCACTGCTGCGCCATCCGCACATGAAGCGTCTCCAGGCCCGACAGCAGCACCCACGCGTTAAACGGCGAGAGCGTCGGCCCCGCGGTGCGCACATGCAGGTAGACCTGCTCGACCAGCGCGTCGGCGCCGACCACCGCGCCGCCCAGTACGCGGCCGTGCCCGTCTAGCGACTTGGTCGCCGAATGCACGACCAGGTCCGCGCCCAGTTCGAGCGGACGCTGCAACGCCGGCGTACAGAAGCAGTTGTCGACCACGCTCAAGGCCCCGGCTTCGCGCGCGAGCGCGGCGACCGCCGCGATGTCGACGATCTCGGTCAGCGGGTTGGACGGCGTCTCGAGGAAAAAGAGGCGGGTGGCCGGGCGCACCGCCGCGCGCCAGGCGTCCACGCTCCCCCCCTCGACGAAGCTCACCTCGATGCCGAACTTTGCCAGCCCGAGCAGCAGGTTGGTGGTCGAGCCGAACAGGCTTTGCGAGGCGACGACATGGTCGCCTGACTTGAGGAAAGTCAGCATCACCGCCTGGATCGCCGCCATACCGCTGGAGGTGGCCTGCGCGCGCTCGCCGCCCTCGAGCGCGGCCAGCCGCGCCTGGAACGCGGCGACGGTCGGGTTGGTGAAACGCGAATAGGTGTAGCCGTCCTGCTCGCCCGAGAACATCGCGGCGGCCTCGGCCGCGTTCGCGTAGGTGAAGCTGGAGGTCAAAAACAGCGCCTGGCTGTGTTCGCCGAAGGCAGATGTCTCGCGGCCGGCACGGATCGCCAGCGTCTGGGGGTGGTATTGGGCTTCGCTCATGGGAGTCTCTTTGTCGTTCTAGGCGGCACGCACGCGCATGCCGCTGACAACTTACCAAAAAAATGGCCGCCGTCATACGACGGCGGCCGGCTTTGGCGCATACCTGCGCTTACATCAGGTTCTGCTCGGCGACATTCAGGTTGAGGTCGAGCATCTGCTCGCTGCCGTCGGCACCCTTGCCCGCCTTGCGGGCGGCCTCGACGCGGTCGAGGTAGGCGTCGTCGATGTCGCCGGTCACGTACTCGCCGGAGAAGCAGGAGTTCTCGAAGCGGGTCAGCTGCGCGTTGACTGTGTGCACCGCCTCTTCCAGCGCGGCGAGGTCCTGATAGAACACCGCGTCGGCGCCGATCTCGGCGGCGATCTCGCGCTCGTCGCGGCCGGTCGCCAGCAGTTCGGCGCGGGTCGGCATGTCGATGCCGTACACGTTGGGGAAACGCACCGCCGGCGCGGCCGACGCGAAGTACACCTTGTTGGCGCCGGCGTCGCGCGCCATCTGCACGATCTCCTTGGAGGTAGTACCGCGCACGATGGAGTCGTCGACCAAGAGCACGTTGCGGCCCTTGAACTCGCAGGCGACCGGGTTGAGCTTCTGGCGCACCGACTTCTTGCGCACCGCCTGCCCCGGCATGATGAAGGTGCGGCCGATATAGCGGTTCTTGATGAAGCCCTCGCGGTACGGCAGGCCGAGGCTGGTCGCCAGTTGCAGGGCGCTCGGTCGGCTGGTGTCCGGGATGGGCACCACCACGTCGATGTCGAGTTCGGGCAGCGCGCGGCGGACCTTGTCGGCCAGCATGTCACCCATCACCAGGCGCGCCTGGTAGACCGACGCGCCGTCGATCACGCTGTCCGGCCGCGCGAAATACACGTATTCGAACAGGCAAGGCGCGTGCACGTGGCCCGGGGTGACCACCCGCGCGTTGAAGTCTCCGGCAAAGTCGACGTACACGCACTCGCCGGGCTGAACGTCGCGCAGGATGGAGAAGCCCGAGCAGTCGAGCGCGACCGACTCGCTGGCAAACATGTATTCGGTGCGACCGTGGTTCTCGGCGGTGCCGATCACCAGCGGACGGATCCCGTTGGGGTCGCGGAACGCGACCAGGCCGTAACCGGCGATCATCGCGACCACCGCGTACGCACCCTTGACGCGACGGTGCACGGCGGCGACCGCGTCGAAGATCGCGTCGACCGACAGCTCGAAGTCGACCACGCGCTGTGACAATTCGTGCGCGAACACGTTGAGCAGCACTTCGGAATCGGAGTTGGTGTTGATGTGGCGCAGGTCGTGGCGGATCATCTCCGCCTTCAGCGCCTCGGTATTGGTCAGGTTGCCGTTATGCGCGAGCACCACGCCGAACGGGGAGTTGACGTAGAAGGGCTGCGCCTCGGCCAGGTTGGACGCCGAGCCCGCGGTCGGGTAGCGCACGTGCGCGATCCCGGCGTTGCCCTGCAAGGAGCGCATGTTGCGGGTGCGGAACACGTCGCGCACCATCCCGCTGCCCTTGTGCATGTGAAAGGTCTTGCCGTGGGCCGTCGCGATGCCCGCCGCGTCCTGCCCGCGGTGCTGCAGCACCTGCAGCCCGTCATACAGGAGCTGGTTGACGGGCGAGGCCGCCACGACGCCGAGAATTCCACACATATTCAAACTTCCCCGATTGAAGTACTGCTTGTTGTAATCCGGGCGGCAACGCCGCCTTTAACCGTAACGGATGCGGCTGGCGAGCGCCTGCGGCAGCCAGGGCCTGAGAGAGAGAGCGACCGACTGCAGGGGCTCGGCGAACACCGCATCCCGCCACACCGGCTGTTGCGGCAGCGTCGACAGGCCGCCGACGAGCACGAGTACCGTCGCGAGCAGCAGGCCGCGCACTAGGCCGAAGATCACGCCGAAAAAACGGTCGACGCCGGAGAGCCCGGTCGCGCCGAGCACCCCGGTGAGCGTCGTGCGCAACAGCGCGGTCGCGAGCCAGCAGCCGAAGAAGAGCACGACGAAGCCGCCGATAAGCTGCAGACCCTCGCCCGGCAAGGGCAAAAAGGGCGCGGCGACGGCCGCGTACTCCTTGGCGACCCACAACGCGACCAGCCACGAGGTCAGCGACAGGATCTCTGCGACCAGACCGCGCATCAGCGCGACCAGCATCGAGCCGGCGACGATCGCCAGCATCACGTAATCGAAACTCGTCATGTCATTTGCTCACGACGATGCCGCTCACCCCGGCGCGCGACAGGCGCGCGAGCGCCGCGTCGGCTTCCTGCCGGCTGGCGAACGGCCCCATGCGCACCCGTACCACCTCGCCCTTGCTGGTGGTGACCTTGCTGAAGCTAGCCGACAGGCCGTTGGAGGCCAGGCGCGCGCGCAGCGCGTCGACCTTGGCCGGGTCGGACAGTGCCGCCAGCTGCACCATGTAGCGCGTGCCCTGCGGGCTTGCCTCGGCCGCCTTGGCGGGCGCTTTGTGCTCGTCGAACGACGCGCGTCCCTCGAGGATGGCCAAGGGGTCGCGCTCGGGCGCTGCCTTGGGTTTGGGCTCGGGCTTCGGTGCGGGCTTGGGCACCGGCTTGGGTTCGGGTTTCGGCGCGGGCTTGGGGGCAGGCTGTGGCGCGACCGCCGCCGTGACTGACGGCAGCGGCAGCACGGGCTTGGCCGCGGCAGAAGGCTGGGCGGGCGCCGGCGTCGCCGGCAGCGGCACTACCGTGCCGTCCTCGGGCAGCGCGGCCGGCAGTTCGGTCGCACCGGCAGGCGGCAAGGCTTCGAGGGGCGCAGAGGCTGCATCCGCCTGCGGCGCGGACGCCGGCTGCGCCGGCACCGGCGCGGCGGCCGGCTGGCTGGTTTCGAGACCGACGATCTCGATCGCCTCGGGCTTCATCTTCTGGTCGGGGATCGCGCCGACCACGTTCCACAGCACAGCGGTCGACACCAGCACCAGCACGATCGCGCCGACCAGACGCCGGCGCGCACGCTTCCTGAGCTGCACGAGTTCCTGCTGCTGGGAGAGTCCTGCCATGTCGATTTCAAGCCTCGCTGCGCGCCGCCATCACGGCGGCGACGGTATGGAACGATCCGAAGACGCAGATTCTACCATCGTCGCCCGCCTCCGATAAGGCGGCATGCCAGGCGCTTGCAATGTCGGGGAAACGGCGCACGCCGTCGACCCCGCTGTCGGCGAGCCGCGCCGAGAGTTCTTCTGCACTGAGCGCACGCGAGCCTTCCAGCGGCGCCACGTACCACGCGTCGAAGTCGTCGCGCAGGGTATCGACCACCGTCTTCATGTCCTTGTCGGCGAGCATCGAGAACACCGCGATGCGACGGGACGCGAACGGCAACTGGCGCAGACCGGCCGACAGCGCGCGTGCCGCGTGCGGGTTGTGGCCGACGTCGAGCACCACCTGCGGGCGGCCGGGCAGCACCTGGAAGCGCCCCGGCCAGCTCACTTCCAACAGGCCGCGCTTGACGGCACCCAGGTCGACCGGCAGGCGTTCGCGCAGCGCGTCGATGATCGCCAGCGCACACGCCGCGTTGCCCAGCTGGTACGCGCCGCGCAGCGCCGGCAGCGGCAGCGCGAAGCGTGCGCGTTCGCCTGCGCGGAAGTTCCACTGTGCGTCCAGGCGTTCGTAGCGGTAGTCCTGCCCCAGCAGCATGGCACGCGCACCGACCTTGCCGATCTGCGCGACCAGCGACGCGGGCGGGTTGGGGTCGGCGCAGATCGCGGTGCGCCCTGCGCGGTAGATGCCGGCCTTCTCGAAGCCGATCGCCTCCCGGGTGTCGCCGAGGAAGGCCTGGTGGTCGAGGTCGACACTGACCACGGCGCTGACGTCGGCGTCGAACACGTTGGTCGCGTCGAGCCTACCGCCCAGCCCCACCTCGAGCACCGCGACGTCGACCTTCGCGTCGACGAAGGTCTTCATCGCCGCCAGCGTGCCATATTCGAAATAAGTGAGCGAGACGTCGCCGCGCGCCGCCTCGACCGCCGCCAAACCGTCGACGATGGTCGCGTCGCCCGCCGGCGTGAGGTCGATGGCGACCCGCTCGTTGTAATGCAGGATGTGCGGCGAGGTATAGGTGCCGACCTTGTAGCCCGCACACTTGAGGATGGTCGACACCATCGCCGCGACCGAGCCCTTGCCGTTGGTGCCGCCGATCAGCACCACGGGAAAATCCGGCGAGAGGCCCATCGCCTGCCTGACCGCGTCGACACGGCTAAGCCCCATATCGATCACGACCGGGTGGATGGCTTCCAGGTAGGCAAGCCACTCTACGAGCGGCGCGTGGCGGTCAGGCTTGTGCATCGGGATCTCCGTCTAGCAGGGGGCGTTGCCAGCGCAAATGCACGCGCAGGCGGCGCAGGGATTCGGGGTCGGTACTGTCCGGCCACAGCACCAGCCGGTAACGGCGATGCGCGGTGCGGCACACCAGCACGGTCAGGTAGCGGCTGGCGAGCGACGCCTCCGACACGATACAGGGCCCTTCACCGCCGGGCAGCAGGTAAAGGCCGCCCGCGGCGTCGACGCGCACGCCGATGACCGGACGCCGCCAGGGCAAATAGCCCTCGCTCGCCAGCACCATCAGCCACGCGGCAAACAGGACCGGCAGCAACCAGACCGGCAGCGCGTAAAAAAAGACAGCCAAGGCAAAGGCGGCCGCGAACAACGTGGCGAGCAAGCGTGCCAGGCGCGAGGGGCGCGCCAGCAGCACGAAGGGGCGCATCGCCACCAGCGGCGCGCCCGCGCTTACGCGTCGAGCGCCGGGCTGTTCTCGATCGGCGCGTCGACCGAGTCGAGCACCAGCGAGTGGAACTCGACGTCGAACCACTGCCAGAACACCATCAGCGAACGGTCGGCCGGCCAGGCGGCCTCGTCCTCGTGCCAGCTGGCGAGTTCCTGGCGGAACAGCTGCTCGGCGCGCTCGTCGATCCAGGCGACCGCCTCTTCCGGCTCGTCGTACTCGGGCACCAGCAAGGCGGTGCAGTCGGCGCGCAGGTTGTCCAGGGTGAGGTCGACCATATCGTCCCCGGCGACGCTGGTCAGCCAGTCGAGGAAGGGCTGGCGCGGCTTGATGATGGCTACGGAACGGTCGACGAAATACATGGACTCACCTTCAGGTCTGGGATGCAAATGATGCGGGCCGCCAAGGCACGGCCTGCGCCCGCGCGCATTGTACATGCTGCGCGCCCGGCGCGCTAAGCGCGCGTTCCCGCGCTCGCGGGCAAGGGCTAGACAAGGCAAAAACGGCTGGGAAACCGGCATGCACACGGAAACACCTGCACTTCGAGGCCGTTTTAAACGCCTTGCGCCCGCGCGCAGCAGATCGTGACAGGCCCCAAGGCGCACGGCAGGCTGGCCGTCCCTGCTACAATACGCGCCATTGTAAGCTCTCACCGATATCGACCCCATGGCGCTGATTACCGTCGAGAAGGCCTCGCTCGCCTTCGGACACCACGCATTGCTGGACCAAGTCGACTTTGCCCTCGAGCCGGGCGAGGTCGTCGGCCTGATCGGCCGCAACGGCGCAGGCAAGTCCTCGCTGATCAAGGCTGTCGCCGGCGAGATCCGCCTGGACGACGGCCGCATCAACATGAAGAACGACCTCTCGGTCGGCTGGGTGCCGCAGGAGCCGCAGTTCGCCGCCGGGCAGACCGTGTTCGACGCGGTCGCCGAGGGCCTGGGCGAACTGCGCGACTCGCTCGCCGAGTACCACAAGCTCACCCGCGAGCTGGGCCATGGCGACGACAGCGCACGGATGGCACGCCTGACCGAGATCCAGCACGCGATCGAGGCACAGGACGGCTGGGCGTTCGACGCGCTGATCTCGACCGCCCTCACCCACTTGGGCCTGGACGCCGACGTCAGCGTCGACAGCCTCTCCGGCGGCTGGAAGAAGCGCGTCGCGCTGGCGCGCGCGCTGGCCGCCCGCCCCGACGTGCTGCTGCTCGACGAGCCGACCAACCACCTGGACGTCGCCGCCATCGAGTGGCTGGAGGGCCTGCTCAAGGCCTTCCCCGGCGCCGTACTGCTGATCACCCACGATCGCCGCTTCCTCGACAACGTCGCCACCCGCATCGTCGAACTGGACCGCGGCGTGCTGCGCAGCTACCCGGGCAGCTTCGGTGCCTACCAGGTGAAGAAGGCCGAGGAGCTCGCGATCGAGGCCGAGCAGAACCGGGTATTCGACAAGTTCCACGCACAGGAAGAAGTGTGGATCCGCAAGGGCATCGAGGCGCGTCGCACGCGCAACGAAGGCCGGGTACGCCGGCTGGAGGCGATCCGCCGCGAACGCGCCGCACGGCGCAACCGCGTGGGCCAGGTCAACTTCCAGCTCGACGCAGGCGAGCGCTCGGGCAAGCTGGTCGCCGAGCTAGAGCACGTAAGCAAAGGCTACGACGGTCGCGTGCTGATCCGCGACTTCACCACGCGCATCCTGCGCGGCGACAAGATCGGCCTGATCGGGCCGAACGGCGCCGGCAAGACCACGCTGCTCAAGCTGATCCTCGGCGAAATCCAGCCGGACAGCGGCACGGTACGCCAGGGCACCCGCCTGGAAATTGCCTACTTCGACCAGTTCCGCGAGCTCCTCAACGAAGACGAGACGGTGTTCGACACGCTGGGCCAAGGCAACGACTACGTCGAAGTCGGCGGCCTGCGCAAGCACGTGATGAGCTACCTCGAGGACTTCCTGTTCGACCCGGCCCGCGCCCGAAGCCCGGTGCGCTCGCTCTCCGGCGGCGAGCGCAACCGCCTGCTGCTCGCGCGCCTGTTCACGCGTCCGGCCAACGTGCTGGTGCTCGACGAGCCGACCAACGACCTGGACATCGACACCCTCGAACTCCTGGAAAACCTGATCGCCGACTACGCGGGCACCGTATTCCTGGTCAGCCACGACCGTGCCTTCCTCGACAACGTGGTCACCCAGGTGGTCGCGTTCGAGGGCGACGGCAAGCTGGAAGAATACCCGGGCGGCTACCAGGACTGGGTCGACGCGAGGGCCCGCATGGCCGAGCTCGCCCCCGCCGCCAAGGCCGCCGCCCCGGCCGCCGCGCGCGAGAACAAGGCCGACCGCCAGAAAAACCGTGCGCAGAAGCTGAGCTTCAACGAGACGCGCGAGCTTGCCGCACTGCCCGACGCGATCGCCGCGCTGGAAGCCGAGCAGGCCACGCTCAACCAGCAGCTGCTCGACCCGGCGGTCTATCGCGACAAGCCGCAGGACGCGCGCCAGTGGCAGGCCAGGATCGAGGCGATCGAGGAAGAGCTGCTCGACAAGCTCGCGCGCTGGGAAGAACTCGAAGCCAAACAAGGCTAAGCCATGCAGACCCACCGTCTTGCCACCCTCGGCCTGATCCTGCTCATCGCGGCATGCTCGAGCACGCCGCCGAAAAAGCCGCCGCGCCCCAGGCCTTCGCTCGCGCTCTCCTCGCTCAAGGCCGAAGGCGCGGGGCGCGAAGTGCTGATGGTGACGATGAGCCTGTTGGGCATCGACTACCGCTTCGGCGGCAGCAACCCCGAGGCCGGGCTCGACTGCAGCGGCATGGCTGGCTACATCTACCGGCAGGCGCTGGGAGTCGAGCTGCCGCGCACCGCCGCGCAAATCGCCGAAGCGAGCCGTCCGGTATCCGACACGCGGCTGCGCGTCGGCGACTTCGTGTTCTTCAACACCATGGACCGCCCGTTCTCCCACATGGGGATCTACATCGGCGACGGCAAGTTCGTTCACGCGCCGCGCACCAACAGCCAGATCCGCGTCGAATCGCTGAGCAACCCCTGGTTCCAGGCCCGCTACCAGGGCGGGCGCACCCTGTTCCAGTAAGGGCCTGCGCGCACTGCTACGCCGCATTCATGCTGGCGTAGCAGTGCGCGCCAGCCGCCGACACACGCAGCCCTTCCCAACCGCGCAAGCCTCCCGCCCCGCCCGGGCAAGCGCAGGCACGCCCTCCTGCTCTACCGCCCATGCGGGGAATCCCTGAGGGGCGCACCCTTTCTTCTGAAATGCCAAAGGATTAGTATTTTGTCATCCGGAATAATACCCGGATAACGATAACAAGCCTCAGGCCTTCCACACTCAGGAGAAATCGTGCACACCCTGCTCGCCCTGTCGCGTCTGATCGACGCGATCAACGCGCGCATAGGCCGGTCCGCATCATGGATCGTGCTGATTGTCGTGCTCATCAGCGCCGGCAACGCCGTCGTCCGCAAAATATTCCACGTCAGCTCAAACGGCTTCCTCGAAATCCAGTGGTATCTGTTCTCGGCGATGTTCCTGTTCGCCGGCGCGTACACGCTGCAGAAGAACGAACACATCCGCATCGACCTGCTCTCCAGCAAGCTGTCGGCGCGCGGCCAGGCGCTGCTCGACATCGTGTGCACCGTGCTGTTCCTGCTGCCCTTTAGCACCCTGCTCGTCTACTTCGGCTGGCCAATGTTCATGGACGCGTGGATCAGCGGCGAGATGTCGGCCGACAACGGCGGCCTGATCCGCTGGCCGGTGCTGGTGCTGATCCCCATCGGCTTCACGCTGCTCACCCTGCAGGGCGTCTCCGAAATCATCAAGCGCGTCGGCTTCTTGGCGGGCATCGCCCCCAACCCGCTCGACAAGGCAATCGACCCGAAAGAGGATGAACACGTATGAGCCTCGAATTGATGGCCCCAATCATGTTCGGGTCGCTGATCCTGTTCCTGCTGATCGGCTACCCGGTTGCCTTCGCGCTCGCCGCGGTCGGCCTGTTTTTCAGCTGGGTCGGCATCCACTTTGAACTGCTGCGCCCCGAACTCCTGCAGGCCCTGCCGCGCCAGGTGTTCGACATCATGCGTAACGACACGCTGCTGGCGATCCCCTTCTTCACCTTCATGGGCCTGATCCTCGAGCGCTCCGGCATGGCCGAGGCGATGCTCGAGACCATCGGCCAGCTGTTCGGCCGCGTGCGCGGCGGCATCGCCTACGCGGTGATCTTCGTCGGCGCCCTGCTCGCCGCAACCACCGGCGTGGTCGCCGCGTCGGTGATCTCGATGGGCCTGATCTCGCTGCCCATCATGCTGCGCTACGGCTACGACCAGAAGATCGCCACCGGCGTGATCGCCGCCTCCGGCACGCTCGCGCAGATCATCCCGCCCAGCCTGGTGCTGATCGTGCTGGCCGACCAGCTGGGCACTTCGGTCGGCGACATGTACGCGGCCGCGCTGCTGCCGGGTCTGGGCCTGTGCGCGCTCTACGCGATGTTCATCTTCGGCGTAACCATGGTGAAGCCGCAGTGGGCGCCTGCCCTGCCGGAAGAGGCGCGCACCCTGCGCGGCGGCGCACTGTTCGCCCGCGTGCTCTTGGTGATGGTGCCGCCGCTGCTGCTGATCTTCCTGGTGCTGGGCACCATCTTCCTCGGCATCGCGACCCCGACCGAGGGCGGTGCGATGGGCGCGGTCGGCGCCATCATCCTCGCCGTGATCAACCGCAAGCTGGACATGGGCCTGCTCAAGCAGGCGATGGACTCGACGCTGAAGCTGACCACCTTCGTGGTGTTCATCCTGATCGGCGCGCGCGTCTTCCGCATCGCCTTCTTGGGCGTCGACGGCGACAAGTGGGTCGAACACCTGATGACCTCGCTGCCAGGCGGTGAGGTCGGCTTCCTGATCGCGGTCAACGTGCTGGTGTTCTTCCTCGCGTTCTTCCTCGACTTCTTCGAGATCGCCTTCATCCTGGTGCCGCTGTTGGCGCCGGTTGCAGAGAGCCTCGGCATCGACCTGGTCTGGTTCGGCGTGATCCTCGCGGTGAACATGCAGACCTCGTTCATGCACCCGCCGTTCGGCTTCGCGCTGTTCTTCCTCAGGAGCGTCGCGCCCAAGGAAGTCAGCAGCGGCAACATCTACAAGGGCGCCATCCCCTACGTGCTGATCCAGATCGTGATGATCGGCATCGTGATCGCCTTCCCGCAGCTGACCACCGCGCTGCGTGACAAGGAAATCGTCGTCGACGAGAGCAAGGCCGAAATGGTGCTCGAACAGCTCTCGACCGACAGCGAGAGCTACGGCGACGCGTCCGGTGCGGCCGACGAAAGCGCCGCCGCGCTCTCGTCGCTGACCGGTGAAGGCGGCGACGCCAGCGGCGCAACCGCCAGCACCCCCGACGAGAGCGACGCCGCCCTCAAGGCGCTGACAGGCCAGTAAGCCCCGATTCAAGCGCGCAGCCCCATCCTGCGCGCTGCTTTGCATAACCAGGAGAAAAACATGGAAAGACGTTCCTTCCTCAAGAAAGCCGGCGTCGCCGGCGCTGCCGCCGCGACTGTCAGCGCACCCGCGCTGGCGGCCGACCTGCCGGCCATCCGCTGGCGCCTGGCGTCGAGCTTCCCCAAGAGCCTCGACACCATCTACGGCGCGGCCGAGCGCATGTCCCGCCGCATCGCCGAGCTGACCGGCGGCAAGTTCCAGATCCGCGTGTTCCCGGCCGGCGAAATCGCCCCGGGCAACCAGGTGCTGGATGTCGTACAGAACAACACCGTCGAGTGCGGCCACACCGCCGGCTACTACTACGTCGGCAAGAACAAGGCGTTCGCCTTCGACACCTCGATGCCGTTCGGCCTGACTTCGCGCCAGCAGAACGCGTGGCTCTACTACGGCGGCGGCCTGAAGGCGACGCGTGAACTCTACGCGCAGTATGGCTGCGTGAACTTCCCGGGCGGCAACACCGGCTGCCAGATGGGCGGCTGGTTCCGCAAGGAAGTGAAGTCGCTCGCCGACCTCAAGGGCCTGAAGATGCGCATCCCGGGCTTCGGCGGCGAGATCATGGCCAAGATGGGCGCGATCCCGCAGTCGCTGCCGGCCGGCGACATCTACCCGGCGCTGGAAAAAGGCACCATCGACGCGACCGAATGGGTCGGCCCGTACGACGACGAGAAGCTCGGCTTTTACAAGGTCGCGCCTTACTACTACTACCCGGGCTTCTGGGAGCCGGGCCCGACGCTGTCCTTCATCGTCAACAAGGCGCAGTGGGAAAAGCTGCCCAAGCTGTACAAGGAAGCGTTCGAGGCGGCCGCAGCCGAAGCTAACCTGACCATGCTCGCCCAGTACGACGCGCAGAACCCGCAGGCCCTGGTGCGCCTGCTGCAAAAGGGCGTCAAGCTGAAGAAGTACCCGGCGGACATCATGAAGGCCGCGCAGACCATCGCGTTCCAGCTCTACGAGGAAGAGGCGAAGAAGAACCCGACCTTCGCCAAGATCTACGGCCCGTGGAAGAAGTTCCGCGCGCTCGAGCATGGCTGGTTCAACCTCGCAGAACTGGGCATGGATTCGTTCATGTACAGCAACCGCGTGAAGTAAACCCGGCAGCGGGGCCCTCGGGCTCCGCTTTTTTGTCGCAATCACTCCCGTCCGCACCACCGACAGCAACGTAAAACGGGCAACAAAGAGCGCCAGCAGAGCGCAGCCCCAAAGGAGAAGACCATGGAGAGACGTTCCTTCCTGAAGAAAGCCGGTGTCGCCGGCGCCACCGCTGCCGCCGTCAGCGCACCCGCCTTGGCCGCCGACGGCCCGACCGTACGCTGGCGCATGGCGTCGAGCTTCCCCAAGAGCCTCGACACCATCTACGGCGGCGCCGAACAACTGTCCAAACGCGTTGCCGAGCTGACCGGCGGCAAGTTCCAGATCCGCGTATTCCCGGGCGGCGAGATCGCCCCGGGCAACCAGGTGCTCGACGTGGTGCAGAACGGCACCGTCGAGTGCGGCCATACCGCCAGCTACTACTACGTCGGCAAGAACAAGGCGTTCGCCTTCGATACGTCCTTGCCGTTCGGCCTGACCGCGCGCCAGCAGAACGCCTGGCTCTACTACGGCGGCGGCATGAAGCTGATGCGCGAACTGTTCGCGCAGTACAACATCGTCAACTTCCCGGGCGGCAACACCGGCTGCCAGATGGGCGGCTGGTTCCGTAATGAAGTGAAGTCGCTCGCCGACCTCAAGGGCCTGAAGATGCGCATCCCGGGCTTCGGCGGCGAGATCATGGCCAAGCTCGGCGCGATCCCGCAGTCCATCCCGGGCGGCGACATCTACCCGGCACTGGAAAAAGGCACCATCGACGCGACCGAATGGGTCGGCCCGTACGACGACGAGAAGCTCGGCTTTTACAAGGTCGCCAAGTTCTACTACTACCCGGGCTTCTGGGAACCGGGCCCGAACCTGTCGTTCTACGTGAACAGCAAGGAATGGGCGAAGCTGCCGAAGGACTACCAGCTCGCGTTCGAAACCGCCGCCGCCGAGGCGAACCTCTTGATGCTCGCCGAGTACGACGCGAAGAACCCACAGGCGCTGGTGTCGCTGCTGCAAAAGGGCACCAAGCTGAAGAAGTACCCGGCAGACATCATGAAGGCCGCGCACACCGAGGCGTTCAAGCTGTACGAGGAAGAGGCGGCCAAGAACCCGGCGTTCGCCAAGATCTACGCGCCGTGGAAGAAATTCCGCGCGCTCGAGCACGGCTGGTTCAACCTCGCCGAGCTGGGCATGGAAACCTTCATGTACACCAACAAGAAGTAAATCCAGCCCCACGCCAAGGGCCGGCCGCGCGCCGGCCCTTTTTGTTTGGCGCTGTCGTAATTAAATACGGATACGACGGCCGCCAAGATGCGACGTCCTTGCGCCAGCCACCCTCCCGCGTAGGCTCGCGCCGGCAACAAAGGCGCTGGCGAGGTCTTAAGCTGGCCCTTGTCCGAGCGATTCGACGGTAGCGAATCGCGAGTTGGCCAGCGCCTCGCCAGCGTCTTTGTTGCCGGGGAAGTCGCGAGCCTTCGGGGGCGCTTGGGATGCAAGGGGCTTGTCGCCACAATCTATGGTCAGCCTGAACTTTGCAAGGACAGAATCGTGATGAACAATGACAGGGAAGGCTTGCTCTAATCTATCCGGATTCCTGATGGGCAGCTATGCCCGATCCATGATGTGAGCCGCTCCTGACGGTCCTCAAAAGCCCCTCAGTCTTGAAGACTGTTGTGGATATCAGGTTGTCCGTCAGGCCGTGGGCCGGTTGTCGTCATCAGT
>NZ_JAAGAA010000003.1 GCF_010435965.1 Crenobacter caeni | reverse complement strand
GCGCCACGCCAATATCGTGGCCTGTGCGCTGGCCAACAAGCTGGCGCGGGTCGTGTGGGCGATTCTCGCCAAAGGCGGCGAGTATCGCCCCAGCCCCACGCCTTGAATTGAAACAAAACCGCCGGGAAGACCCCGGCGGTGAATGAAAGCCTGCTTTTGCGACGACAGACACTGATGACGACAACCGGCCCACGGCCTGACGGACAACCTGGTACAAAAGACAGTCTTCGAGACTGAGCCATTTTTTAGGACCATCAGGAGCGGCTCACATCATGGATCGGGCATAGCTGCCCATCAGGAATCCGGATAGATTAGAGCAAGCCTTCCCTGTCATTGTTCATCACGATTCTGTCCTTGCAAAGTTCAGGCTGACCATAGATTTTTGAACCTACCCCTTTTACAGCGCGGCGAGCAGCTTGCCGTGCACACCGCCAAAGCCGCCGTTGCTCATCACCAGCACATGGTCGCCGGCTCGCGCGTCGCGCGCGACGGCCGCGACCAGCGCGTCAAGCTCGCCGTGGCACTCGGCGCGCTCGCCCAAGGGCGCGAGCGCGGCGGCGGCGTCCCAGCCCAGGCCGCCGTCGAAGCAGTACACATGGTCGGCGTCCGTAAGCGATGCGGCGAGCGCGTCCTTCATGGTACCGAGCTTCATGGTGTTCGAGCGCGGCTCGAGCACGGCGAGGATGCGCGCGTCGCCCACGCGCGCGCGCAAGCCGGCGACGGTGGTCGCGATCGCCGTCGGGTGGTGCGCGAAGTCGTCGTACACGGTCACCCCGTTTGCCACGCCCTTCACTTCCATGCGCCGCTTGACGTTGGCGAAGCGGGACAGCGCGTCGATGGCGATGGCCGGCGCGACGCCGACGTGGCGCGCGGCAGCGATCGCCGCCAGGGCGTTCAGCCGGTTGTGTTCACCCAACAGGTCCCAGCACACCCGGCCCTGCTTTTCATTATCCAGCCACACGTCGAAGTGGCCGGCCGCGTCCGCCTCGCCGGCACGCCAGCCGGCGTCGACGCCGCCAAAACCCTCAACCGGCGTCCAGCAGCCGCGTGCGAGCACGCGGTCGAGCGCTGCCTCGCGCGCGTTGGCGACGACCAGACCCGTGCCGGGTACGGTGCGCACCAGGTGGTGGAACTGGGTCTCGATCGCGGCCAGGTCGGCGAAGATGTCGGCATGGTCGAATTCGAGGTTGTTCAGCACGCAGGTGCGCGGCCGGTAGTGGACGAACTTCGAGCGCTTGTCGAAGAAGGCGGTGTCGTACTCGTCCGCCTCGATCACGAAGAAGGGGCTCTGGCTTGCCGCGTCCTGCGCGGGCGCACCGGGCAGGCGCGCCGACACCCCGAAGTTCTCGGGGATGCCGCCGATCAGAAAGCCCGGCGCGAGGCCGGCGTCCTCGAGCACCCAGGCCAGCATCGAGCTGGTGGTAGTCTTGCCGTGGGTACCGGCCACCGCCAGCACCCAGCGACCCTGCAGCACATGCTCGGACAGCCACTGCGGGCCGGACACGTAAGGCAGTCCGCGGTCGAGGATTTCCTCCATCAGCGGGTTGCCGCGCGAGACGACGTTGCCGATCACGTAGAGGTCGGGCGAGAGCGTGACTTGCGCGGCGTCGAAGCCCTGGATCAGCTCGATGCCCATCGCTTCGAGCTGGGTGCTCATCGGCGGGTAGACGTTGGCGTCGCAACCGGTCACCCGGTGCCCCGCCTCTTTGGCGATCGCGGCGATGCCGCCCATGAAAGTGCCGCAGATGCCGAGGATGTGGATATGCATGGATAGTCTTGCGGAAGTTCGATAAGACAAAGGCCCGCCGGCAGGCGGGCCTTGGATGACAGCCTTACAGGCCGTACGGGTGTTGCAGGACGATGGTTTCCTCGCGGTCCGGGCCGGTCGACACGATGGCCACCGGCGCGCCGCACACTTCGGCGATGCGGTTGAGGTAGGCCTTGGCGTTGGCCGGCAGCGCGTCCCAGGTCTTGGTGCCGAAGGTCGATTCGGTCCAGCCCGGCATCGTCTCGTACACCGGCACGCACTTCTCGACCGCGTCGGAGCCGAACGGCAGGATGTCGACCTGCTCGCCGTCGAGCATGTAGCCGACGCACAGCTTGATCTCTTCGAGGCCGTCCATCACGTCGAGCTTGGTCACGCACAGGCCGGACACGCCGTTGATCTGGATCGAGCGCTTGAGCGCGGCGGCGTCGAACCAGCCGCAGCGGCGCGGACGGCCGGTCACCGAGCCGAACTCGTTGCCGCGCTTGGCGAGGAATTCGCCGATCTCGTTTTCCTGCTCGGTCGGGAACGGGCCGGAACCGACGCGGGTGGTGTAACCCTTCACGATGCCCAGCACGTAGTTGAGCATCTGCGGCGCGACACCCGCGCCCGGCGACGCAGCACCGGCGACGCAGTTGGACGAGGTGACGAAGGGGTAGGTGCCGTGGTCGATGTCGAGCAGGGTGCCCTGCGCGCCTTCGAACAGAAGCGGCACGCCGGCCTTGTCCATGTCGTACAGCGTGCGCGACACGTCGGCCACCATCGGGCGGATGCGCTCGGCGAGCTTGACGACCTGCGCGAGGATCTCGTCGTAGCTGACCGGGTCGGCCTTGTGCAGCTGGGTGAGCTGGAAGTTGTAGTAGTCGACGTTCTCGCGCAACTTGGCCGCGAAGCGTTCCATGTCGAACAGGTCGATCACCTTCAGCGCGCGGCGGGCAACCTTGTCCTCGTAGGCCGGGCCGATGCCGCGGCCGGTGGTGCCGATCTTGCCGGCGCCCTTGGACAGTTCGCGCGCCTGGTCGAGCGCCACGTGGTAGGGCAGGATCAGCGGGCAGCCTTCGGCGATCTTCAGGCGGCGTTCAACGTCGACACCGGCGGCGATCAGCTCGTCGATTTCCTTGAGCAGCGCCTCGGGCGACAGCACCACGCCGTTGCCGATGAAGCATTCGACGCCTTCGCGCAGGATGCCGGACGGGATCAGGCGCAGGATGGTCTTCTTGCCGCCGACCACCAGGGTGTGGCCTGCGTTGTGGCCGCCCTGGAAGCGCACGACCGCGCGCGCGTGGTCGGTCAGCCAGTCGACGATCTTGCCCTTGCCTTCGTCACCCCACTGGGTGCCGATCACGACTACATTCTTGGACATGAGAGGGACCTCTTTTCTCGGTCTAAATCCGGATTCATTGAAACGGGACGACCCGCCACGCGCCGGCCTCGGCGACCAGTTCACGGTCGCAGCCAAGCGCCTCGGCGGATTCGCCCAGGTAATCGAGCACGACGACTTCGCCATGCCCACGCAAACGTTCGATCTCGCCCTTCGCGTCCGGCAGCAGGCGCTGCGCGACGCGGATGCCGCGGGTGGCCTCGCGCTCGGGCAGGATGCGGATCAGGTCGCGCAAGTCGAGGCTGAAGCCGGTCGCCGGCCGGGCACGCCCGAAGCGGCGGCCGACATTGTCGTAGCGGCCGCCGCGGGCGATCGCGTCCGACCAGCCCGGTGCGTACGCGGTGAACACCAGCCCGGTGTGGTAGAACCCGCTGCGCAACTCGGCAAGATCGAAGCATAGCTCGACCTCGCCGCCCACAGCGCGGGCGATCGCGCCCAGCTGCATCAGCGCAAGCTCGATCTCCGGCAGCGACGGCAGGCGGGTGCGCGCGGCCTCGAGCACGCGTGCCGGGCCGTACAACTCGGGCAGCGCGGCAAACGCCGAACGGTAAGGCTCGGCGACGTCCGTGCACAGCGCACGGATGCCCGACGCGTCCTTCGCCTGCAAGGCGTCAAACAGCGCCTGTGCAAGCGGTGCATCGAGACCGGCCGCCTGCACGAGGCCGCGGAAGATCCCGATATGGCCGACGTCCAGCCGCAGGCCCTCGACGCCTGCGCCGCGAAGCGAGGCGAGCATCAGGCCGATGATCTCGAGGTCGGCCTCGATGCCGGCGTAGCCGTACAGCTCGGCGCCGACCTGCAAGGGTTCGCGCGAACTCATCAGCCCGGCCGGGCGCGCGTGCACCACGCTGCCGGCGTAGCACAGGCGGGTGACGCCGGTACGCTCAGCGAGCAGGTGCGCGTCGATGCGCGCGACCTGCGGCGTGATGTCGGCACGCAAACCGAGCTGGCGGCCGGACAGGTGATCGTCCAGCTTGAACGTCTTGAGCGCGAGCGCGCTGTCGTCGGCCGAGACCAAAGCCTCGACGTACTCGATCAGCGGCGGCGACACCAGCTCGTAGCCGGCGGTGCGGAAACGCTCGAGCATCGCAGCCTTGGCGCTTTCCACCTGGCGCGCGGTCGCCGGCAGGATGTCGGCGATGTGTTCGGGTAACAACCAGTTACGCATAGGGTTCACTACACAATAAAAGGCGGGACGCGCATCCCGCCTTGGCTTCGTCAAACCGGCCGCTTGCGCGGCCGGTGCCGTTTCTCCTCTTGCGACTACTTGTTGCCGCCTGCCCCCTGCGGGTTCTTGAAGTACTTGAAGAACGCCGAATCGGGTTGCAGGACGAGCACGTCGCTCTTGTTCTTGAACGAGTCCTTGTACGCCTGCATGCTGCGCCAGAACGAATAGAACTCGGGGTTGCGGCCGAACGCCTCGGCGTACACCGCCGCGGCCTTCGCGTCGCCCTCGCCCTTGATGCGCTGCGCTTCCTTGTACGCCTGCGACAGGATCACTTCCTTCTGGCGGTCGGCGTCGGCGCGGATGCGCTCGGACTCGGCGGCGCCTTCGCTGCGCAACTGGTTGGCGACGGTAGCGCGCTCCGAGCGCATGCGCTCGTAGACCGAAGTGCTGATTTTATCCGGAAAATCGACACGCTTTAAGCGCACGTCGACAATTTCGACGCCCATCTTGCGCGCCTCAGCGTCGGCGCGCTTCTGCACGATAGCCATCACCTGCTCGCGCTTGCCCGAAATCACGTCGGCGACGTCCTTCTGGCCGAACTCGGCGCGCAGGCCGTCGTTGATGATCTGCTTGAGGCGCGACACTGCAGCCATCTCGTTGCCGCCGACGCTCTTGTAGAACTGCTCGACGTTGACGATGCGCCACTTCACGTAGCTGTCGACCAGCACGTTCTTCTTCTCGCGGGTGTTGAAGAGCTCCGGCGCCTCGGCGTCGATGGTCTGCACGCGCCGGTCGTAGTAACGGACGTTCTGCAGGAACGGCACCTTGAACTGGATGCCAGGCTTGGTGATCACGCGGACCACTTCACCAAACTGGAAGACCATCGCGTACTGGCGCTGGTCGACGGTGAACATCGACATCGACAGCAAGAGCAGGGCGACGACCATGGCGACCAGGGTCGGGATCAGCTTGTCCATGGTTTACTCCTGGTTGTTGTTGTCGGAACGGCCGTTGCGGCCGGAAACGTCGCGACCGCCGCGCACCGGAGCGGCAGGCGCAGCCTCGGCTTCCGGCTGCACACGGGCACTCTGCGCGGGAGCGGCAGCCGGCGCGGCAGCCGGCGACGCCTGCTGCATCAGCTTGTCCAGCGGCAGGTAGAGCAGGTTGCTGCCGGCCTTCTGGTCGACCATCACCTTGGACGAGCTGTCCATCACCTGCTGCATCATGTCGTAGTACATGCGCTCGCGGGTGACCTTGGGCGCCTTCTGGTATTCGGTGAGCACCGACTTGAAGCGCGCGGCTTCACCCTCGGCGTTGTCGACCACACGCTGGCGGTAACCCTCGGCCTCTTCGGTCAGGCGCGCGGCCAGACCCTGCGCCTTCGGGATCACCCCGTTGGCGTAGGCACGGCCCTCGTTGCGCAGCTTTTCCTTGTCCTGGCCGGCCTTCACCGCGTCGTCGAACGCGGCGCTGACCGCCTCGGGCGGCTGCACGTCGTTGATGTTGACCTTGGCGATGCGAATGCCGAGCTTGTAGCGGTCGACGATCTGCTGGATCAGCGACTGGGTCTCGGCGGCGATCTGCGCGCGGCCTTCGTTGAGCACGAAGTCGACCTTGTTGCGGCCGACCACTTCGCGGATCGCGGTCTCGGTCGCCTGCTTGACGATGTCCTTGGCGTCGCGGTCGCTCGCCGCGTTGACGAACAGGAAGTCCTTGGCGTCCTTGATGTCGTACTGCACCGACAGCTGCACGTCGATGATGTTCTGGTCGTCAGTCAGCATCAGCGACTCTTCGAGCACGCGGTTCTTCGCGTTGCCGCGGTAGCCGACTTCGATGCTGCGTACTTCGGTCAGGTTGACGATCTCGACCTTCTCGAACGGGTACGGCAGGTGCCAGCCCAGGCCCGGGCCGGTGGTGCGGTCGTAGCTGCCAAGGCGCAGCACCACGCCCTCTTCGCGGGCGTCGACCACGTAAAAACCGCTGGCCAGCCACAGCGCGGCCAGCACACCGACGATGGCGACGGCGCCGCCACGGAACGCGCGCGGTCCCGGAAAGGCCGAGCCGCCGGACTCGGGCGGCGTGCCCTGCGGCGGTTTGGCGCCGAGCAATCGGGAGAGCCGCTGGTTCAGTCGGCGGAAAACTTCGTCAAGATCCGGCGGGCCATCGTTGCCCCCACGGCCCCGGTTCGGGTCAAATTGAGTCATCGGGCTCTGTTTCTTCTCTAGAAATTTCGGACGGCGGCGTGGCCGCAACCAATGTGGCAATCGCTTCGCGCAGGAGTTCCAGCCCCTCGCCCTTGAGGGCGGAGATTCTGACCGATACCGGCCGGTCGCTATCATCGTACTCGATTGCCGGCGCCAAGCCACGCAAATCCGTCTTGTTCCATACGATCAGCTGCGGGATGCCGTCCGCGCCGATCTCGGCGAGCACGCCATTGACCGCCTCGATCTGCTGCTCGCGCATGTCGCTGGCCGAATCGACCACGTGCAGCAGCAGGTCGGCCTGTACCGTTTCTTCCAGCGTCGCGCGGAACGCGGCGACCAGGGTGTGCGGCAGGTCGCGGATGAAGCCCACGGTGTCCGACAGCACAATCGAACACTCGGTGTTCAGGTAGAGCTTGCGGCTGGTGGTATCCAGCGTCGCGAACAGCTGGTTCGCCGCGTAAGCGCCGGCCTTGGTCATCGCGTTAAAGAGCGTCGACTTGCCGGCGTTGGTGTAGCCGACGATGGACACCGAAGCGAGGCCGGCACGCACGCGGCCGCGCCTTTGCGTGGTGCGCTGCTTCTGCACCTGCGCGAGGCGGCTCTTCAGCAATTTCACGCGGTTGCCGAGCAGCCGGCGGTCGGTCTCCAGCTGCGTCTCGCCCGGGCCGCGCAGGCCGATGCCGCCCTTCTGCCGCTCAAGGTGGGTCCAGCCGCGCACCAGGCGCGTCGCCAGGTGCGAGAGCTGCGCGAGCTCGACCTGCAGCTTGCCCTCGTGGCTGCGCGCACGCTGCGCGAAGATGTCGAGGATCAGGCTGGAGCGGTCGATCACCCGGCACTGGATCGCGCGCTCGAGGTTGCGCTCCTGCGCGGGCGAGAGCTGGTGGTTGAAGATCACCACGTCGGCGCCGGCGCCACGCACCATCGCCGCGAGTTCCTCGACCTTGCCCTTGCCAGCGAACAGCGCAGGGTCCGGCCGGCTGCGCTTGCCGCCCAGCACCCCCAGCACGGTCACGCCCGCGCTGGTGACAAGGTCGGTGCATTCCTGCACGCCTTCCTGATAGTCGGCTTCGCCAAAGTCCAGGCACACCAGGATGGCCCGGTTGCCCTGATCGGGACGGTCAAACACGCATCAAAATCCGTCAGACAAAAAAAGAGAGAGGCTGGTGGCCCCGCACGGGGTCGCCAGCCTGCGGATGCCCGGCGTTACGCTCAGGCGTCGGACTGCGCCTCGCCCTTGGCCGGCGCCTCGTGCGGGATGCTGACCGCGCGGGCCGGCACCACGGTCGAGATCGCGTGCTTGTACACCATCTGGGTCACGGTGTTCTTCAGCAGCACCACGTACTGGTCGAAGGATTCGATCTGGCCCTGCAGCTTGATGCCGTTCACCAGATAGATCGAGACCGGAACATGTTCCTTGCGCAGGATGTTCAGGAACGGGTCTTGTAGCATTTGCCCTTTGGCGCTCATGTTTTTCTTCTCCAAACTTCGTTAAGTGTCGCCACTCGAGGTGGACGTTCCGGTGCCAAAATACTTTTTAGCAGAAAAAATACCGTCGTACTATCTTTTGCCCTTGCCGCGCGGCGCCGGCTTGCCGCGCCCGCCCGCAGCGGGTTTCCCGCCGGTGGACGGCTTGGCCGCCGGTTTGACCGGCTTGGGGGTCACGCGGCCATCGGCGACGGCGCGCGCCTTTTCCTTGGCCTCGATGCGCGCCTTGAGCTGCGCCTTGCTGGCCGCCCGGTGCTTGAGCAGACCTGGTTTCGCGCCCTTCTCTTCGGTCTCGAAGGGGTTGGTGCTGGACTTGTATTGTACCCTGAGCGGCGTGCCCTGCAGCTGGAAAGCCTTGCGGAACAGGCCTTCGAGGTAGCGGGTGTAGCTATCCGGCACATTTTCCAGCGAATTGCCGTGGATCACGATGATCGGTGGGTTCATGCCGCCCTGGTGCGCGTAACGCAACTTGGGGCGGGTCAGGCCGACGCGCGGCGGCGCCTGGCGTTCGGTCGCCAGTTGCAGGATGCGGGTCAGCTTGGGCGTGGAGAGCTTGATCATCGCCGCGTGGTACGCCGCGTCGATCGACTTGAACAGCTCGCCGACCCCCTTGCCCTCGAGCGCGGAGATGTAGTGGAAGCGCGCGAAGTCGAGAAAGCCCAGCTTGCGCGCGACGTCGCGGTGGATGCGCTCGCGCTGCTCGCCGTCGAGGTGGTCCCACTTGTTGACGGCGACCACCAGCGCGCGGCCAGCCTCCAGCGCGAAGCCGGCGATGGTCGCGTCCTGCTCGGAGATATCCTGCTGCGCGTCGAGTACCAGCACGGCGACGTTGGCGTCCTCGATCGCCTGCATGGTCTTGATCACCGAGAACTTCTCGACCGTCTCGTTGACCTTGCCGCGGCGGCGCACGCCGGCGGTATCGATGATGGTGTACGCCTTCTCGTCGCGCTCGAAGTCGATGTAGATGCTGTCGCGGGTGGTGCCGGCCTGGTCGAAGGCAATCACGCGCTCCTCGCCGAGAATGGCGTTGACCAGCGTCGACTTGCCGACGTTGGGGCGGCCGATCACCGCGAATTTCGGGTGGCGCTTGCTCTCCTCGTCGACCTCGTCCGGGAACGGCTCGAGGATGGTCTCGATCAGCTCGCGCACGCCGTCGCCGTGCGAGGCGGACACCGGCCACGGCTCGCCCAGCGCGAGTTCGTGGAACTCGGCGGCAGCCATCCCCGGGCTCATGCCCTCGGCCTTGTTGACCGCGAGGTAGACCGGCTGGCGGCTCTGGCGCAGGCGGTTGGCGATCAGCTTGTCCTGCGGCGTGACGCCGTTGCGTCCGTCGACCAGAAAGACGATCGCGTCGGCCTCGTCGACGGCCTGCAGGGTCTGGCGCGCCATTTCCCACAGGATGCCGTCGTCGACCACCGGCTCGAAACCGCCGGTGTCGATCACCAGATAGGGCTTGCTGCCGACCCGGCCGTGACCGTAGTGACGGTCGCGCGTCAGGCCCGGCTGGTCGGCGACCAGTGCGTCGCGCGAGCGCGTCAGGCGGTTGAACAGGGTCGACTTGCCCACGTTGGGGCGGCCTACCAGAGCGATTGTCGGTTTCATGTTGCCTTAAATCTTCAGTTCAGCGCAGAGAGCTTGCCGTTGCGGCCCTGCACGAAGGCAGCGTCGCCCAGCACCAGCGGCTGGCTGAGGGTTCCTTCGGCCCCGGTGCGCGCGCGGCCGACGATACGGCCGTCTTCGGGTGCCAACAGATGGGCAACCCCTTCGGCGTCGAGCACCAGGATGTCTTTGCCGAGGCGGACCGGTCCGGTCACGCCGCGGTACTTCAGTGCGTCGTTCTTCCACAGGTTGCGGCCGGTCTCGGCGTCGAACGCCCACACCGCACCGTCGTCGGCGGTCACGAACACCTTGTTGCCGTCCAGGGCGAGGCCGCGGCTGCTGCCGACCTCGCGCGCCCAGATCAGGTTGCCGCCGCGCGCGTCGAAACAGGCGACGCGGCCCTGATAGGCGACCGCGCACACGCGGCGGCCGTCGAACTGGGGCTGGCTGACCACGTCGGTCACCCGCTCGAGCTCACTCGCGCCGCGCGGCGTGGCGACCGTCGCCTGCCACAGCGGCACGCCGCTCTTCAGGTTGTAGACGGCGAGCTTGCCGCCGGCCTCCCCGCTGATCAGCACGTCGTCGCCGACCGCCAGCATCACCGGCGTGGTCGGCTGCACCATCAGCGACGGCGGCGCCTGCCACTGCGTCCACAGCGAACGGCCGTCTTCGGCTGCGTAGGCGGTGATCCGCCCGTCGCCGCTGCGCACGACGACCATGTCGCCGGACGCCAGCGGCGGCTCGGCCATCAGGCTGGTCAGCCGCTGGCGCCAGCGCACCCTGCCTGCCGGGTCGACAGCCAGCACTTCGCCAGCCGCGTTACCCGCGTAGTAGCCACGCGTGTCGGCGCCAACGCCGGCGACGAGGCTTTCGCCCTTCAGGCGAAGGCCCTGCAGACGCTTGCCGCTGGCCGCGTCGTAAACCTCGATGGTGTCGCCGTTGCCGGCGACCGCGAGCTTGCCGTCGAGAAAGGCCGGACGGAACAGGCCCTGCCCGGCGGACTCGACGCCCTGCTGCCAGCGCACGTTCAGCGCACGGCTCGCGTCGACGCGTTCAAGCGGCGTCGGTTGGTTGGCGCTCGAACCTTCAAACCAGCTGGCGCAGCCGGTGACGAGGGTGGCGATGGCCGCGGCAATCAGCGTCTGGCGTTTCATGGGTCAGCTCCCGATAGCGTCGATCTTGGCCTGCACGAAGTCGCGCATCGGCTCTTCCGGCGCCAGCTTGGCGAGCGCCGACTTGTAAGCGGCGGCGGCGCCCTTGGCGTCGCCCTTGGCGAACAGGATGTCGCCCTTCATGTCGAGGAAGAAGCCGTCGAAGGCGGCCGGGTGTTCGGCCGACACCTCCTTCAGCGCACCGTCGTACTGCTTCTGGTCGAGCAGCACGGCCGCCTGGCGCAGACGGGCGACGGCGACCACATCGGCTTCTTTCGCGTTGGCGATCACCCAGGCGAGTTCTTCGCCGGCGAGTTTGTAGTCGTTCTTGTCGAAGGCGACGCGGGCGGTCATCAGCGCGGCGCGCGGCGCGTAGCTGGTCGACGCGTAGTCGCGGCGCAGTTCGGCGCTGATCGCCTTGATCTGTTTGAGATCGCCGCCCGGCAGCGCCGTTTCCAGCTTGGCGAACACCGCCGACGCCTTCTCGGCCTGCTCGGCACGATACAAGTGCCAGCCCTTCATGCCCAGGTAGCCGAGGCAGGCAATCACGACCAGCGCCGCGATCCAGCGCCCCCAGCCGCGCCAGAAGCCCTTGAGTTCTTCGATCTGTTCCTGTTCCTGCAAGTCGAACGCCATGCGTCCCCCTCCTTAGTTTTTCAGGCGCTGGACGGCTGCGGACGCCTCATCCAGCGTGACGGTTGCCTGTGCCTCGTCGGCGCGCAGCGGCTTGACCACCACGGCACCGGCCTGCATCTCGTTCTCGCCGACGATCAGCGCGCACAAGGCGCCGGAGGCGTCGGCCTTCTTCATCTGCGACTTGAAGCTGCCCTCGCCCAGGTGCTGGGTCACCGACAGCCCGGCCGCGCGCAGCCGGCTCGCCAGGCGCATCGCGTACAGCGACGCGCCCTCGCCCTGCTGGACGATGTAGACGTCGCAACCCGGCGCCGCGGGCAGCAGGTCCTTCGCCTCGAGCAACAACAGCACGCGCTCCATGCCCATGCCGAAGCCGATGCCCGGCGCGCTCTTGCCGCCCAACTGCTCGATCAGCCCGTCGTAACGGCCGCCCGCGCATACCGTGCCCTGCGCGCCCAGCTCGGTGGTCACCCACTCGAACACCGAGTGGTTGTAGTAGTCGAGGCCGCGCACCAGACGCGGGTTTTCGACGAATTCGACGCCGAGCGCGGCGATCATCGCCTTCCAGCCCTCGTAGTGCGCACGCGATTCGTCGCCCAGGTAGTCGATCAGGCGGGGCGCCCGGTTCGCCATTTCCTGCAGCGCAGGGTTCTTGGTGTCGAGCACGCGCAGCGGATTGCTATACAGGCGGCGGCGGCCGTCCTCGTCGAGGATGTCGACATGCTGCTCAAGGTAGGCGATCAGCGCCTCGCGGTGCGCGGCGCGCTCGGCCGGGTTGCCCAGCGTGTTGATTTCCAGCTTCACGCTGTCGGCGAGGCCCAACCGGCGCCACAAATCTGCCGTCATCACGATGATCTCGGCGTCGATGTCCGGCCCGGCAAAGCCGAGCGCCTCGATGCCGATCTGGTGGAACTGGCGGTAGCGGCCCTTCTGCGGACGCTCGTGGCGGAACATCGCGCCCTGGTACCACAGCTTCTGCGTCGCGTTGTACAACAGGTTGTGCTCGACGACCGCGCGCAGGGTGCCGGCGGTGCCTTCCGGGCGCAGCGTCAGGCTGTCGCCGTTCAGCGAGTCGGTGAAGGTGTACATCTCCTTCTCGACGATGTCGGTCACCTCGCCGATCGAGCGCACGAACAGCGGGGTCGGCTCGACAACAGGCGTACGGATGTTGCGGTAGCCGTAATCGGCCAGCAGGCGCTGCATGACGCCCTCGAAGTACGCCCACTGGTGCGACGCCTGCGGCAGCACGTCGTTCATGCCGCGGATCGCCTGGATTTTCTGAGACATGGTGCTTTCTTCTTCTGATACGTGTGTGCGCGAACCTGACGGATCAGGCCGTGCGGATGGGAATCACCCTGGGCGCGGCCTCGCGCCGCTTGGCGCCACCCTCGCTGTAACGGCTGGTGACGTAGTCGTCGACCAGCGCCTTGAATTCCTCGGCGATGCGCTCGCCCTTGAGCGTCACCGCGCGTTCGCCGTCGACATACACCGGCGCGACCGGCACCTCACCGGTGCCCGGCAGCGAAATGCCGATGTCGGCCAGCTTGCTCTCGCCGGGCCCGTTGACCACGCAGCCCATCACCGCGACCTGCATGGACTCGACGCCGGGGTACTTGAGGCGCCACACCGGCATCTGCTCGCGCAGATAGGTCTGGATGCTGTCGGCCAGCTCCTGGAAGAAGGTGCTGGTGGTGCGCCCGCAACCCGGACACGCGGTCACCAGCGGGGTAAAGCTTCTGAGCCCCATCGTCTGCAACAGTTCCTGGCCGACGATCACTTCGCGGGTGCGCGACTCGCCCGGTTGCGGCGTCAGCGAGATGCGCACGGTGTCGCCGATGCCCTCCTGCAGCAATACCGCGAGCGCAGCGCTCGAGGCGACGATGCCCTTCGAGCCCATGCCGGCCTCGGTCAGGCCAAGGTGCAGCGGGTAGTCGCAACGGCCGGCCAGGTCGCGGTAGACCGCGATCAGGTCCTGCACATGGCTGACCTTGCACGAGAGGATGATCTGGTCGGGCGACAGGCCAAGCTCGACCGCCTTGGCCGCGCTCTCCAGCGCGGAGACCACCAGCGCCTCGCGCATCACCGCGTCGGCCGGCCACGGCGCCGCACGCCGCGCGTTCTCGTCCATCAGCCGGTTGGCGAGCGTCTGGTCGAGGCTGCCCCAGTTCACGCCGATGCGCACGGCCTTGCCCAGCTCAGCTGCGGTGCGCACCATGAAGGCGAACTTCTCGTCACCGCGCGCGCCCTTGCCGACGTTGCCCGGGTTGATCCGGTACTTGGCCAGCGCGCGCGCGCAGTCCGGGTAGTCTTTCAGCAGTCGGTCGCCGTTGAAGTGGAAGTCGCCGACCAGCGGCACGTCGCAGCCCATGTCGTCGAGCCGCTTTCGGATCTCGGCGACCGCAGCGGCGGCTTCGGGGCTGTTGACGGTGATGCGCACCACTTCAGATCCGGCGCGGGAAAGCTCGAACACCTGCGCCGCGGTCGCTGCCGCGTCGGCGGTGTCGGTGTTGGTCATCGACTGCACGAGCACCGGCCAGTCGGAGCCGACCATCACGTGGCCGATACGGATCTGGCGGGTCTGCCGGCGGGGAATCGGGGAAATCGACATCGCCACCTCAGTCCAGGTTGAGCGTCGCGGTCGAGCCGCGGATCTTGCCGCTCAAGTCGACCGGCTGGCCGTTATGGAAGACCTGCACCTTGGACGCATTGCCGATGCGCACGCGGTAGGGCGGCGTGCCGCTGACCGACTTTTGCTCGCCCGCCTTGAGCGTGCCGAACACCAGCTTCTGACCCTTGGCGTCGGTCACCGAAACCCATGCGTCCTCGCTGGCGGCCAGACGCAGCGCACCGGCCACGGCCGCAGCGGGCGCGCTGGCGGCCGCCGGCGCCGCGGCCGGCATGGCCGCCTGCGTGTCGGCGCTGTCGGCCGGCGGTTGCGTAGCCTCGCCTTGCGCGCCCGACGACGCCTGCGCCGCGATGGCGTCCTGCGCCGGTGCGGAGGCCATCGCTTCGTCCGGCGACTCGACGATGCCGGACGGCGCGGAGGCGACCATCGGCGCAAGCGTCTCGTCCGCCGCGTCGTCGCCACCGGCGCCCGCGAACCACCACGCGCTGCCGGCCAGCACGCCGACCAGCAAGGCACCGCCGATCCAGCGGCCCGCGCCGGAGCGCGACACGTTTTCCCGGCTTGAATCGGCCTCGCGCACGATCGCGTTCTCGGCCGGTTGCGGCGGGAAGGCCTGGTCAAGCGCATGCATCAGCGGTGCGGGATCGATCTCGAGGAAGCGCGCGTAGTTGCGAACGAAGCCGCGCACGAAGGTCGCGCCGGGCAAGGCGGCGAAATCGTCGCGCTCGATCGCTTCGAGCTGGCGCACCGAGAGTTTCAGACGCTCGGCGACATCACCGAGCCCCAGTTGCCGCGCCTCGCGCGCCGCACGCAATTGCGCGCCGACGCCCGGGCCTCCCCCTTTTTCGACTGCGTCCATCTGACTAGCTTCCACTCAGGTATTGTTGGGTCTCGACCGAATCCGGATACGTCGCCAAGAGGCGCTCACCCAGCCTGCGCACGGCGGCCGTGTCGCCCTGTAGCTTGGCCAGGCGCACCCCCAGCCATAAATCGGCAGCGTCCTCGCGGGGCAACTGCGCCGAGAGCCGCTGGTAATAAAAGGCCGCCAGCTTGCCGTTGCCGCGGGTAATCTGCAGCTCGGTCATCGCACGCAGAGCGGCCGCGTCCTTGCCGTCGGCGCGCAGCACCTCGAGCAAATCGCGGTTGGCGCCATCGTAGTCGCCGGCCTTGCCGCGGCACAGGCCGCGGTTGAGCGTCGCCGTCATCGGCTTGTCGTACAGCGGGTCGGACAGCGCGCGCGAGAAGTACTCGAGCGACGCGGCTGCCTGGCCGCGGCTGCACAGGAACCAGCCGTAGTTGTTGTTCACTTCGGGGTTGCTGCGGTCGACCGATAGCGCGCGGCGGAAGGCCGATTCGGCGTCCTTGTCCATGCCCAGTTGCATCAGCACCAGCGCGCGCACCATATGCCCGCTCTGGTAGCCGCTGTCGGCGTCGACCGACGCGTTGGCCGCGTCGAGCGCCGCGCGCATATTGCCGTAGCGCATGTACTCGATCGCCAGTTGCGCCTGCGTCTGCGCGAATTCGCGCGACGACGCGGCCCATGCCGGCAGCGCCAGCATGCCCAGCAGCAGCGTAACGATCAGGCCGCGCGCACGCGCGAGTCTCATTCCTTGCCTTCCTCGACGATTTGCATCCACTTGGCCTGGCGACGCGTCTTGTCCTGCACCTGACCGGCCAGCTGCCCGCACGCGGCGTCGATGTCGTCGCCACGGGTCTTGCGCACCGTCACCACGAAGCCGGCTTCCTGCAGAAGTTCGCGGAAGGTGCGGATCGCGTTGTTGCTCGACCGCGCGTAGCCCGAATGGGGGAAGGGATTGAACGGGATCAGGTTGAACTTGCACGGCACGTCACGTACCAGTTCGATCAACTGCCTTGCATGTTCCGGTCTGTCATTGACGCCGTCAAGCATCACGTACTCGAAGGTCACGAAGTCGCGCGGCGCCTTCTCGAGGTAGCGGCGGCACGCGGCCATCAGTTCTGCGAGCGGGTATTTCTTGTTGATCGGCACGATCACGTCGCGGATCGCGTCGTTCGGCGCGTGCAGCGAAACGGCCAGCGCGACCGGGCAATCCTCGCGCAGCCTGTCCATCTGCGGCACGAGGCCGGAGGTGGAGACCGTCACCCGGCGTCGGCTCAGGCCGTAGCCGTGGTCGTCGAGCATGATGGACAGCGCCGAAACCACGTTGTCGTAGTTGGCCAGCGGCTCGCCCATTCCCATCATCACCACGTTGGAGATCACGCGCTCGTTCTTCGGCGTCACGCCGAGCGCCTTGTTCGCCCACCACAGCTGGCCGATGATCTCGGCGGTGCTGAGGTTGCGGTTGAAGCCCTGGCGGCCGGTCGAGCAGAAGGTGCACTCGAGCGCGCAGCCGACCTGGGAAGACACGCACAAGGTGCCGCGGTCGTCTTCGGGAATGAAGACGGTCTCGACCCCGTTGCCGGTGCCGACGTCGAGCAGCCACTTGCGGGTACCATCCCCGGATGCCTGCCCCGTCATCAACTCGGGCACGCGCACCTCGGCCGTCTCGATGAGCTTGGCGCGCAGGCTCTTGGCGAGGTCGGTCATCGCGTCGAAGTCGTTTTCACCCATCTGGTGCATCCAGCGCATCACTTGCTTGGCACGAAACGGCTTTTCGCCCATCTCGGCAAAGTGCTGGGTCAGTGCAGGCAGGTTGAAGTCGAGCAGGTTGGTTTTCATCGGGAGCATCTCGCAAAAACGGCAGCTGCCCGCACGGGAGCAGCCGCCGTCCGTTACATCATTCGCTTAGCGCGGGCAGATTTCGGTCGCCGCGAAGAAGTAGGCGATTTCGATCGCTGCGTTCTCCAGGCTGTCCGAACCGTGCACGGCGTTGGCGTCGATCGACTCGGCGAAGTCGGCGCGGATGGTGCCGGCGTCGGCTTTCTTCGGGTCGGTCGCGCCCATCAGTTCGCGGTTCTTCAGGACGGCGTTTTCGCCTTCCAGAGCCTGGATCATCACCGGGCCGGAGGTCATGAACGCGACCAGGTCGCCGAAGAACGGACGGTCCTTGTGCACGGCGTAGAAGCCTTCGGCTTCGGCGCGCGACAGGTGCTTCATCTTGGCGGCGATGACTTTCAGGCCGTTCGACTCGAAGCGGTCGTAGATCTTGCCGATCACGTTTTTAGCGACTGCATCGGGCTTGACGATGGACAGAGTACGTTCGATTGCCATATAAATCTCCTAATTACGAATACAGATGCTTAATAGCTGTTGGCCAGCCGGCACCGGTTGCACAGAAAGCGTCTTTCCGAAGAACCCGGTATTTTACCAGCCTTCTCAAGCCTTTGCTGTAGAGATTGACAAGGACACGATGACGAGCCAGCCCGACAAGCCGCAAGCCCCCACCCCGCAACCCGGCGGCGAACGCAGCATGAAAAAGCGCATCGCGATCGCCGCCGCGCTGGCGCTGGCCGCACTGGCCAGCATCCCGTTGCTCGAACGTAAGCCCGCCGCCCCCGGCGAAGAACAGGCTGCCAGCGGCCGCCTGAGCGGCCCGCTGCCGGTCGCCTCCGAGCCGCTGCCGGCTCCCGCGCTCAGCGCGTCCGCCCCGCTCGTTGCCAGCACTCCCTCGCCCGGCCTGCCGGTCGGCCCGGCCACCGAGTCAACCCCCGGCCTTGCATCGACGCCGACGCTGATGGTCGAGGCCGTCGTGCCGCAGGCCAAGGCGGTGACAAGCCGCTCCGCCGAAACGCAGGCACCGGCCACCACACAACGCACGGCCGCCGCCAGCGCCGCGCCGCAAGCGGCCAAGACGGCTGCCACGCCGCGCGCCGACACCACAGCTCAGGGCCAGGTCACCCCGCCCGCTGCCAGCCGCCCGCAGGGCAGCTCCTTCGGCTACAGCGTGCAGCTTGGCCTGTTCTCCAATATCGGCAACGCCGAGAAGCTGGTCGAAGAGCTCAAAGCCAAGGGCATCGCTGCCAAGAGCGAGACGCGCATCCAGTTGGGGCCGTTCACGACCCGCGCCGAGGCCGAAGACGCGATGGCGCGCCTCAAAGCGCTCGGCTACACCCCGCTGTTGATCCCGCTCGGCCAGTAAGCCTCCCCGAGTTCAGGTCTCGACCACGCCGGCGAGCGTCGGCTCGACCACCTGGTGCGCCAATGCAAGATAGGTCTGCGACTGCATCTCGGTGAGGCGGCTCGCCGTACGGAAGAACTCGCCCGATTGCACGCCCTCGGTGTAGATCTGTTCGGCCGGCACCGCGCTGCTGGCAACCAGCTTGACGCGGTGGTCGTACAACACGTCGACCAGCCAGGTGAAACGGCGCGCCTCGGACGACTGCGCGGCGGTCAGCCTGGGGATATCCGACAGGAACAGCGTGTGGTAGGCCTGCGCGAGTTCGAGGTAGTCGGTCTGCGCGCGCGGCCCGCCGCACAGCGTCGCGAAATCGAACCACACCACCCCCGGCGCGCGGCGCACCGTACGCACGCGCCGCCCCAGGATCTCGATCTGCCGACCGGTCTCACCCGCCGTACCGGCGATCCGCTCGAACATCTCGGCCAGGTGCGCGTCGGTCGCCGCGTCGTGCGGTACCACGAACAGCGGCTCGCGGGTCAGCTCGCGCAGGCGGTAGTCGTTGCCGCCGTCGACGTTGAGCACCTCGAGCTGCCGCTTGATGAGTTCTATGGTCGGCAGGAAGTTCTGCCGCTGCAGCCCATTGGGGTACAGCCCGTCCGGCTGGTAATTCGAAGTCATCACGAACACCACCCCGCGCGCGAACAGGGCGTCGAGCAGCCGCCCCAGCATCATCGCGTCGGCGATATCGCTGACGTGGAACTCGTCGAAGCACAACAGCCGCGTCGAACGGGCGATACGGTCAGCCAGCGCGAGCAGCGGATCCTTTTCGCCGGCGAGCTTCTTCAGTTCGCGGTGCACGTCGGCCATGAAGTGGTGGAAATGCACGCGCTTCTTGCGCCGGTACGGCACGCACTCGTAGAACGCGTCCATCAGGAAGCTCTTGCCACGGCCGACCCCACCCCACATATAGAGTCCACGCGGCACCTCAGGCTTGAACAGCGAGCGGCCGAGGAAACGGTTGCGCCGCGACTTGAAGTCGACCAGCTGCTGCCAGAGCGCGTCGAGCCGCGCAATCGCCGCGGCCTGCGCCGCGTCGCGCACGAAGCCCTTGTGCGCAAGCGCGGCCTCGTACCAGGCAAGCGGCCGCTCGTTGCCGGCTGCGGGGGAAAACTGGTGCTGGGACATGGGCACTCCTCAGGCGAACAGGCCGGTCGACAGGTAGCGGTCGCCGCGGTCACAGACGATGGACACGATCACCGCGTTCTCGAGCGTCTCGTTCAGCCTGAGCGCGACCGCGAGCGCGCCGCCGGACGAAGGCCCGGCAAGGATACCCTCCTCGCGCGCGAGGCGCCGCGCCATCGCCTCGGCGTCGGCCTGCGACACCAGCTCGAGGCGGTCGATCTTGCCGTAGTCGCAGATCGCCGGCAGGTAGGCGTCCTCCCACTTGCGAATGCCCGGGATCTGGCTGCCGGCTTGCGGCTGCACGCCGACAATCTGAACGGCCGGGTTTTGCGCCTTGAGGTAGGCACCGACCCCCATCACCGTGCCGGTGGTCCCCATGCTGGAGACAAAATGGGTGACGGCACCCCCGGTACCGGCCCAGATCTCGGGACCGGTACCCTCGAAGTGCGCGAGCGGGTTGTCCGGGTTGGCAAACTGGTCGAGGATGCGGCCAACGCCTGCCGCCTGCAAACGTCTCGCCTCGTCAATAGCGCCGGGCATCGACGCGTCCTTGGGCGTCAACACCACCTCGGCGCCGTACGCGCGCATGGTCTGCACTCGCTCGGCGCTCGAGTTCTCCGGCATCACCAGCACCAGCCGGTAGCCCATCATCGTCGCGGCCATCGCAAGGCCGATGCCGGTGTTGCCGCTGGTCGGCTCGATCAGCGTGTCGCCCGGACGGATGTCGCCGCGCGCCTCGGCATGGCGGATCATCGACAGGGCGGGACGATCCTTGACCGAGCCGCCGGGGTTGCTGCCTTCAAGCTTGACCAGCACGACGTTGCTGGTCTCACCCGGCAGCCGTTTGAGGCGCACCAGCGGCGTGTTGCCGACATAGTCTTCGAGGTAATGGTAGGAGGGCACGGGAGAAGCCTTGCTGTCGCGAAGCGGCCATTATACCGGCGTCAAATCGCGCGCGCAGGGCTTGCCCACGCGATACCGCCTGGGCGGCTTACGCGCGCCGGATCAATTTCGTTCAATACGCCATCGGGCAGCGACGCCAGCATGGAGACCCCACCCCAATCTGGAGTCCACCATGAGTCTTGCACTGGTTTTGCCGATGTCCGCCTTCGCCCTGGCCGCCTCGATTTCCCTGGGCCCGGTCAATATGGTCTGCCTGGGCAGCGGCGCCCGCTACGGCGTGCGCGCGAGCCTGGCCTTTGTCAGCGGCGCGACCGCCGGCTTCATCCTGCTGTTTATCGCAGCGGACTCGGTCTGGCCGCCATGCTGCACACGCTGCCCGCGCTCGCCGGCGCCCTCAAATGGGGAGGTATCGCCTTCTTGCTGTACCTGAGCGCTAGGCTGGCGCTCGATGACGGCACAGTCTCGGTCGAAGCGGCCGCCTCGCCTCCCGGCTTCGTGGCAGGCGCGCTGATGCAGTGGCTGAACCCGAAGGCGTGGCTGGCCGCCCTCTCCGGCATCAGCGCGTACACCTCGGCAGCCAGCCACGGCGAGCTGACGCTGTTTACTGCGCTGTACGCGCCGATCTGCTGGCTGTCGCTGGCCTGCTGGTGCTACGGCGGCGCCTTCCTTGGCCGCCAGTTCGGACGCGCGGCCAACCTGCGCCGGCTGAACCGGACGCTCGCCGCCCTGCTCGCCAGCAGTTGCGCCTTCCTGCTATTCGCGTGACGCACGCCGGTACTGGCGGGGCGTACTCGCCAGCAGCCGCTTGAACACGCGCTGGAAGTGCGCTTGGTCGGCAAAGCCGCTCGCCAGCGCGGCCTCTGCGATCGTCTGCCCCTGTCGCAGCGCACGCTGGGCGTACTGCACGCGACGGTTCAGCAAATACGCATGCGGGGGCAGGCCGAAGTGCCGCTTGAAGCTGCGCACCAGGTGCTCAGGGCTGACCCGGGCGCGGCGGCTCAATTGCGACAACGGATGCGCACTGGTGCACTCTGCGTCGAGGTAGCCGGCCACCTCGCCCAGCGCGGCGGGCACGCATACGAGGTCTTCTGCCTCGGCCAGTAAGGGCAACAGCCTGGTGAGAAAGCCCTGCAGCGCCGCGCCCTTGGCGTCGCTCCCCAGCGACGCCATCGAGCAGGGATTCGACCAGAGAGACAAACTCGGCAAACACTTCGGCGTGGCTCAGCGTATCCGGCTTGAGCGCCCGCCACTGCGGTGCCGGCGTGAGGCCCAGCGCGTGGCGCTGGCCAGCCAGCCACGCCGCATCGACGTAAAGCATCAGGTAGGACCACGGCTCGCCGTCAATCGGGTTACACGCGTGCACCTCATCCGGGTTGATCTGCACCAGCTCACCTGCCGCCACCCGGTACGCGCGCTCGCCGCACAGGAAAGTGCTTTGGCCGCCGGTGATGGCTCCCATCGACCATTCGCGATGGCTGTGCGGCGCGTAACAGACGGTGCGGCCATCGTCGACCTTGCGCACTTCAACATGCGGCAAGGCGGCATCCCGCCAGAAAATGGGTGCAGCCATGCCAGGCCCTCCATCACGAATCATCCAGCCGGCCGCCCCTTGCCGCCAAGCCCAGAGGACACTGTAATGCCTCGCCGCGGCCAAAGCAGCACGGACAAGCGCGCCTCGTGGCGGCAGCACGACAACCCGCACGCAAAAAAAACCCGCCGGCAGCGGCGGGTTCGGGGGACGGCGCGGATGGCGCTCAGCGGCTCATCAGCCAGTCGACGTAGCGCGAGACGCCCTCTTCGACCGTCGACATCGGCGCGGTGTAGCCGGCTTCGCGCAGGCGGGTGATGTCGGCCTGCGTGAAGCTCTGGTACTTGCCCTTGAGCGCGTCCGGGAAGTCGATGTACTCGAGGATGCCCTGCCCGACCAGCTCGGCGAGCGACAGCGCGTCCTTGCCCTCGTGACGGCGGCAGGCGTTGACGGTGGCGACCGCGACGTCGTTGAACGGCTGCGCGCGGCCCGAGCCCAGGTTGAAGATGCCGCTCTTGTCCGGGTTGTCGAGAAAATGCAGGTTGACCGCGACCACATCGTCGACCGACACGAAGTCGCGGCTTTGCATGCCGTTCTCCCAACCGTCGTAGCCGCCGAACAGCTTGACCTTGCCGGTCTCGCGGTACTGGTTGAAGTTGTGGAAGGCAACCGACGCCATCCGCCCCTTGTGCTGCTCGCGCGGGCCGTACACGTTGAAGTAACGGAAACCCGCCACCTGCGCGGTCAGCCCCTCGGCCATGCGCTGGCGCAGCACCTGGTCGAACAGGAACTTGGAGTAGCCGTAGACGTTGAGCGGGCCTTCACAGGCGCGCTCCTCGCGGAACACCGTGCCCTTGCCGTAGGTCGCGGCGCTCGACGCGTACAGGAAGGGGATCTCCTCGGACTGGCAGAACTCGAACAACTCCTGCGTGTAGTGGTAGTTGTTCTCCATCATGTACTTGCCGTCGTGGTTCATGGTGTCCGAACACGCGCCCTGGTGCAGCACGGCGTCGATCTCGCCGTCAAAGGCACCGTCGCCGATCAGCGAGATGAAGTCGCGCTTGTCGAGGTAGTCCTCGATCTCGCAGTCGACCAGGTTCAGGAACTTCTCGCCCTTCTCCAGGTTGTCGACGGCGAGGACGTCGGTGCGTCCGCGCGCGTTGAGCGCCTTGACGAGGTTGGAGCCGATAAAGCCGGCAGCGCCGGTGACGACGATGGTCATCTCTGTCTTCCTTGTCGCGCCTTACAGCGCAAAGAGTTCATCCTGGCGGCACACCGCGGTGCCGAGCTTGGCCACGACGATGCCGGCGGCCGCGTTGGCGAGCGTCATCGCCTGCGCCAGCGGCAGCGACGCCGCCAGCGAAAGGCCCAGCGTCGCGATCACCGTGTCGCCGGCGCCGGACACATCGTAGACTTCGCGCGCGAGCGTCGCCTGGTTGAGCGCGCCCGCGTCGGTAAACAGCGTCATCCCCTCTTCCGAACGGGTGACCAGCAGCGCGTCGAGCGCGAGCTTGCTGCGCAAGGCCTCGGCCTTGGCGCTCAGCTCGGCCTCGTCGGCCCAGCGCCCGGCCACCTGGCGGAACTCGCTGCGGTTGGGGGTGAGCAGCGTCGCGCCGGCGTACCTGGCGTAGTCGTCGCCCTTGGGGTCGACCAAGACCGGTTTGCCGGCGGCGCGGGCAAGGGTAACCATCGCCGCGACGTGGGCGAGGCCGCCCTTGCCGTAGTCGGACAGGATCACCGCGTCGTGCGCAGGCAAGAGCGCGGAAAATTCGTCCAGCTTGTCGGCCAGGATCTCGCGGCTGGGGGTGTCCTCGAAGTCGAGGCGGATCAGCTGCTGCTGGCGGGCGACCACCCTCAACTTGATGGTCGTCGCGATCGACGCGTCACGCTTGAGCGAGGTGGCC
The DNA here is from genome assembly GCF_010435965.1 of Crenobacter caeni. Classification (GTDB taxonomy): domain Bacteria; phylum Pseudomonadota; class Gammaproteobacteria; order Burkholderiales; family Chromobacteriaceae; genus Craterilacuibacter; species Craterilacuibacter caeni. Next base: position 269,068 of record NZ_JAAGAA010000003.1, on the reverse strand, counting down.
ACACCCGCGTCGGCCATCAGTCGCTCGAGCGCGCCGGCCGCCTCGTCGTCACCGACCACCGACAACAAGGTCGCCTGGCCACCCAGGCTCGCGATATTGCGCGCGACGTTGGCCGCGCCGCCGGCGCGCTCTTCCATCTTCTCGATGCGCGCGACCGGCACCGGTGCCTCCGGCGAGATGCGCGTCGCATCACCAAACCAGTAGCGGTCGAGCATCACGTCGCCGACCACCAGCACGCGCGCACCGGCCAGACGCTTGGCAAGCGGTGCCGCTTCCAGCCCCATCGATTCGAGCAGCGCCATATCAGCCGACCTTCAAAGCGGACAGTTCGGCGTTGATCGCCGTGAGCACGGCGAGCGGGTCGGCCGCGCGGGTGATCGGACGGCCGATCACCAGGTAGTCGGCGCCCGCTTCGACAGCGGCGCTCGGCGTCATCACCCGGCGCTGGTCGTCGGCCACCGCGTCGGCCAGACGAATGCCCGGCGTCACCAGCTTGAAACCCTCGCCCAGCGCAGCACGCAATCGCGTGGCCTCCTGCGCCGACGACACCACGCCATCCAGGCCGCTGTCGCGGGCGAGCGTCGCCAGGCGCAGCACCTGCTCGTCCGGCGGGACGGTCACGCCGATTTCGGCAAGATCCGCCGCTTCCATGCTGGTGAGCACGGTCACGCCGATCAACAGCGGGCGCTGGCTGTAGGGCGCGACCGCCTCGGCCGCCGCAGCCATCATGCGCCGGCCGCCGGAAGCGTGGACGTCGACCATCCACACGCCCAGCTCGGCTGCCATCTTGCAGGCGTGGGCGACGGTGTTCGGGATATCGTGGAACTTCAGGTCGAGGAAGACCTGGAAGCCGCGCGCGACCAGCGCCTCGACCAGGCTGCGGCCAGAGGCGGTAAAGAGTTCCTTGCCGACCTTGACCCGACATTGGGCAGGGTCCAGGCGGGCGGTAAAGGCAAGCGCGGCGTCCGCGCGCTCGAAATCGAGCGCGACGATCACCGGCGAAGTGGGCACGCCTGCGGGCGCGCCGATCAGTGGATTCATCATCAATCTTCCTGGTAGGACTTGGGCCCGGGTCAGCCTTCGCTGCGGTTGGGCGTGAAACTCTCCCACTCGCCGCACGCCGGGCAATGCCAGAAGAACGCGCGCGAGCGGAAATTGCAGCGGCGGCAGCGGTGCTGGGTCAGCCGCTGCGCGTACTTGAGCACCAGCGAGCGCACCAGTTCGGCGTCGGAACGGCCTTCCGGCGTGACGAGTTCGCCGATCTGCGCCTCGATCAGGCGGTAGGCGCCGGCGAGGCTGGGCCGCGCGTGCACCGAGTCGCGGGTGACGGAGAGCGCGCGTGCGCTGCCCTCGTAAGTGGCGACCTTCTCGTAGAGGATCTCGGACAGTTCGAGCTGCGGGAAAGCCTGGCTGTAGCCGCGCAAGAGGGCGATCCCCTCGGCGGGCTTGCCGAGCTTCTCGTACGCGTCGAACAGGCGTTCGGCCGCCATCGACAGGTACTCGTAATTCTGCTTCTCGATCTGCTGCCATGCGGCAATGGCGGCGGGGTAGTTCTCGGCGGCAAACTCGATGTCGCCGGCGATCAGGCTCGCGCGCACGCATTTCCGGTTGGCGGCAAACGCTTCGGCGACGTATTCGCGCGCCTTGCCTAGCTCGCTGCGGTAGAGCTCGGCCTGCGCAAGCTCGCAGTAGAACTGCGCGACCTCGTGCTGGAACGAATGCGCGTCGCCGCGCAACTCGCGCGCGGTGCCGATCGCTTTGAGCCAGTCGCGGTCCTGCTGGTAGATGTCGAGCAGTTGGCGGCGCGCCTTGCGCCCCATATTGCCGGCCAACAGCCCGAGCAGGATCTCCTCGGCGCGGTCGACCAGCCCCGCCCGGTAAAAGTCCTGCGCGAGCTCGAAGCTCACCTGCTCGCGGCCTTCCGGCGCAAGGTCGGGCGACTCGAGCATGCCCTGGTGCAGGCGGATCGCGCGGTCGTTCTCGCCGCGCTTGCGGTAGAGCTTGCCCAGCGTCAGCGCAAGTTCGCTTGCCTGCGGCTGCTGGCGGGCCACTTCGGACAGCGACTGCGCGGCGACGTCGGTCTTGTCGTCGACCAGCGCGTCCAGCCCCTTGAAGATACCCGCCGGCAGCGCCTTGGCCTGCTTGAGGACGGTACCCATGTCGACGCGCGCAGCCAGCCAGCCCAGCGCGAAGAACGCCGGGAACAACAACAACCACCAAAGATCGAGTTCCAAGAAAAACCCCGGTCAGTCAAAAAGACGCCTCAGTCCGCCAGCGCGTCGCTGGGGTCGGCGTCGACGCGCCCGGCAGGCCGGGTACGCAGCTCTTTTTTCAGCTGCGACAGCTCGCGGCGGACGCGCAGATAGTAGGAAAAGGTCGAAAGCAGGCCGATGGCCGCGCCGGCGACGAAGAAGATCAGCAGGAACAGGATCAGCGGCGCCTGGAACGCGTGTCCGAAGAACAGCTTGAACTCCACAATGGCGCTGTTCTGCACGGTGACGGCAACCAGCACCAGCAGCAGGACGACTTCGAGCAGACGGACGATATAGCGCATGGTGCCCTCTCGCGACGGTTCAAGGCCCGAAGTTTAAACGAAACGGCGGCGAGCGCCCACGGCGGGCAACAAAAAACGCTGCCCGGATGGACAGCGTCTTGTTTGATAAGCGACCGAACGGCTCAGTCCCCACTGGGGACAAGGTCGACCCGCTCGCGCAATTCCTTGCCTGCCTTGAAATGAGGCACGTATTTCTCAGGAACGGCGACGCTGGTGCCCGACTTCGGGTTGCGGCCGATCCGCGGCGGACGGTAGTTCAAATCGAAACTGCCGAAACCGCGGATTTCGATCCGCTGTCCCTGTGCCAGGCTGCCGGCCATCGCATCCAGAATGGTTTTGACGGCCAGCTCAGCGTCTTTGGCGACCAACTGAGGATAACGTTCGGACAGCTTCGCAATCAGCTCAGACTTGGTCATGGCGCAACTTATTCGTTGTTGCCGCCCGACAGCTTCGCCTTGAGCAGCGCGCCCAGGCTGGTGGTGCCGGCGCTGACGTTGGCGTCGGAAGCGGTGCTCAGGCTGCGCATTGCTGCGGTTTCCTCAGCGGCGTCCTTGGCCTTGATCGACAGGCTGATCGAACGGGACTTGCGGTCCACGCCGATGATCAGCGCTTCGACTTCGTCACCTTCCTTCATCACGGTGCGCATGTCTTCGACACGGTCACGCGAAACTTCGGAAGCGCGCAGGTAGCCTTCGACTTCGTTGTCCAGGGCAATCACGGCACCCTTGGCGTCGATGGTCTTGACGGTACCCTTGACCAGGGCGCCCTTGTCGTTCATCGCGACGAAGTTGTTGAACGGATCGCCTTCCAGCTGCTTGATGCCCAGCGAGATGCGTTCCTTCTCGACGTCGATCGACAGGACAACTGCCTCGACCTCGTCACCCTTCTTGAACTTGCGCACAGCTTCTTCGCTGGCTTCGGTCCAGGACAGGTCGGACAGGTGAACCAGACCGTCGATGCCGCCCGGCAGGCCGACAAACACGCCGAAGTCGGTGATCGACTTGATGGCGCCGCTGATCTTGTCGCCCTTCTTGTAGTTCTGCTCGAACTCTTCCCACGGGTTGGCCATGCACTGCTTCATGCCCAGCGAGATGCGGCGGCGGTCTTCGTCGATCTCGAGGATCATGACTTCGACTTCGTCGCCCACCTGAACCACCTTGGACGGGTGAACGTTCTTGTTGGTCCAGTCCATCTCGGACACGTGTACCAAGCCTTCGATACCCTGTTCGATCTCGACGAACGCGCCGTAGTCGGTCAGGTTGGTCACCTTGCCGAACAGGCGGGTACCGGACGGGTAGCGACGCGACAGGCCGACCCACGGATCTTCGCCCAGCTGCTTGAGGCCCAGCGAGACGCGGTTCTTTTCCTGGTCGAACTTGAGGACCTTGGCTTCGACTTCGTCGCCAACGGCCAGCACCTCGGACGGGTGCTTGACGCGGCGCCATGCCAGGTCGGTGATGTGCAGCAGGCCGTCGATGCCGCCCAGGTCAACGAACGCACCGTAGTCGGTGATGTTCTTGACGATGCCCTTGACCACGACGCCTTCGCGCAGGGTTTCCAGCAGCGCCTTGCGCTCTTCGCCCAGGGTCTCTTCCAGCACGGCGCGGCGCGAAACAACGACGTTGTTGCGCTTGCGGTCGAGCTTGATGACCTTGAATTCGACTTGCTTGCCTTCGTACGGGGTGGTGTCCTTGACCGGACGCACGTCGACGAGGGAACCCGGCAGGAAGGCGCGGATGCCGTTGACCATCACGGTCAGACCACCCTTCACCTTGCCGCTGATCACGCCGGACAGGATCTTGCCGGCTTCCAGGGCTTCTTCCAGCTCGATCCAGGCGGCCAGGCGCTTGGCCTTCTCGCGGGACAGCTTGGTTTCGCCGAAACCGTTTTCGATAGCGTCGATCGCGACGGTCACGAAGTCACCGATCTTGACTTCGACTTCGCCGTTATCGTTCTTGAATTCTTCGACCGGAACCAGGGACTCGGACTTGAGGCCGGCGTTCACGGTTACAAAGTTGGAATCAATGCCGACGACTTCAGCAGTGATCACTTCGCCAACGCGCATTTCCTGGAGCGCCAGGGATTCTTCGAACAGTTGGGCAAAGTTCATTTCGAGGGTAGTCATGTAAGAATACTCACACGTGCATGCCTTGCGGCATGCGGGGTTAGGGTTGATCAAAAACGCCCGGCAGCGCCGGACGGGTCCTGCAAAAAATCAATGGCCGGAGGCCGAGGCTTCCCGGTACCACGCGAGCACGGATTCGACCGCCTGTTCGACAGTCATGTCGCTGGTATCGAGGAGTCGGGCATCCGGCTCCTGCCGCAGGGGCGCCACGGTGCGGGCCGCGTCACGCGCGTCACGCTCGTGGATGTCCTGCAGAATCCGCGGGAGGTTAGCAGAATCTCCCTTGCTTATCAACTGTTTATAGCGGCGGTCGGCACGCACGTCGGCGCCCGCGGTCAGGAACACCTTGAGCGTCGCGTCGGGGAAAACCACCGAACCCATGTCACGTCCGTCTGTGACAAGACCCGGCGCCTGACGGTACGCGCGCTGGCGCTCGAGCAGCGCGGCGCGCACCGCCGGCAAGGCGGCGATCGCCGAGGCGCCCATGCCGATCTCTTCGCTGCGGATCTCGGCTTCGACGAACTCGCCCGCCAGGAACACCGCGTCGTCGCGGAACTCGGCCGGCAGCGCGCGCGCGAGCGCGGCGACGGCTTCCTCGTCGTTCCAGCTGACGCTGCTGCGTTTCGCGTGCAGCGCGGTCAGCCGGTAGAGCGCGCCCGAGTCGAGGTAGGCAAAGCCCAGCAGCCGGGCGACGCGGGCAGCGACGGTGCCCTTGCCGGAGGCAGAAGGGCCGTCGATGGTGATGACAGCAATCGTCATGTCGTTTAATTTCTTTCCTGCGGCCGCGCGCGTGCAACGCCCGGCCAGACTTAACCGAAAGCGCGGATTCTAGCCCAGCGCCGACCCGTAAAGCCACATTTTCCAGATAGCTCAGGCAGTTAAGGTGCCGGGCTGCCCCAACGACCAAGGCCAACCATGGAACAACTCGCCCTGCCCCCCTCCACCCGCGCCAGCGGCTGCCTCCCCCTGCCCGGCTCGAAAAGCATCTCCAACCGCACCTTGCTGCTCGCGGCATTGTCAGCCGGCGACACCCGCGTCTGCGGCCTGTTGGACGCCGACGACGTCAGCCGCATGCTCGAGGCACTCAAGACGCTCGGGGTAGGCGTGCGCCGCGAGGGCGACAGCCGCGACTTCGTGGTGAGCGGGTCGGGCGGGCGCTTTCCCGCGCGCGAAGCCGACCTGTTCCTCGGTAACGCCGGCACCGCCTTCCGCCCGCTGACCGCTGCGCTCGCGCTGATGGACGGCCACTACCGCCTGTCCGGCGTGCCGCGCATGCACGAACGTCCGATCGGCGACCTGGTTGACGCGCTCGCCGGTGCCGGCGCGGCGATCCGCTACGAGGGCGTGCCCGGCTACCCGCCCTTGTCGATCGCGCCGGCCACCGTCAAGACCGGGGCGGTGATCCCGATCCGCGGCAACGTCTCCAGCCAGTTCCTGACCGCCTTGCTGATGGCGCTGCCCCTGACCGGGCAGGCGGCGACCGTCGAGGTGGTCGGCGAGCTGATCTCCAAGCCGTATATCGAGATCACGCTCAAGCTGATGGCGCGCTTTGGCGTGACCGTCAGCCGCGACGGCTGGCAGCGCTTCCATATCGCCGCCGGCCAAATCTACAAGAGCCCCGGCGTGATCCACGTCGAGGGCGACGCCTCCAGCGCGTCGTACTTCCTCGCCGCCGGCGCCATTGCCGGCGGGCCGGTGCGCGTGGAAGGAGTCGGCCAGGGCAGCATCCAGGGCGACGTGCGCTTTGCCGAAGTGCTCGAGGCAATGGGTGCGACCATCCGCATGGGCGAGAACTGGATCGAGGCCGAGGCGAACGGGCCGCTGACCGCCATCGACGTCGACCTCAACCATATCCCGGACGCGGCGATGACCATCGCGCTGGCGGCGCTGGCCGCCAAAGGCACGACCACCCTCCGCAATATCGAGAGCTGGCGCGTCAAGGAGACCGACCGCTTAAGCGCGATGGCGACCGAGCTGCGCAAGGTCGGCGCAACGGTCGAGGAAGGCCGGGACTATATCCGCGTCACCCCGCCCGCGACGCTGACGCCGAACGCCGTGATCGACACCTACGACGACCATCGCATGGCGATGTGCTTCTCGCTGGTCTCGCTGCTGGGCACGCCCATCGTCATCAACGACCCCGCCTGCGTCGGCAAGACCTTCCCCGGCTACTTCGACGCGCTTGCCAAGCTTACCCAGAAGGCGGGCACGCCCGCGCGATGAGCGACTTCTTCGGCAAGCGGCGCGCCCTGATGCGCGAGGCGGGCGACCCGATCCCGGCGCACCCTCTGCACGACCCAGCGGCACTCGCGCAATGGGAGGCCATGCTCGCCGAGGAGCTTGGCGAGTTTTCCCGAGCGCTCGCCGCGTACCGCGGGGTCGATACCCGCGACGCCGACGCGCTCTTGCAGGCGCAAGCCGGGCTGTGCGCGGAAGGCGTCGACGTGCTCAACGTCGTCTCCGGCCTGCTGATCGCGCAGGGGCTGCCGCTGGAGGCGATGTTCGACGCGATCCACGCGGCCAACCTCGCCAAGTGCGCAGCAGGACGCAACGCGCAGGGCAAGCTCGTCAAACCGGCACACTGGCAGGAGGCCGACAAGGCCGGCGTGATCCGTGCCAGCCTCGCAAAAAGCTGAAACGAAACGGTGGGCGGGCTGCTTTACTGGTAAGGCTAATTGGATAAAACAGGAAAGCACGCCATGCTCTTCAATAGCCGCCGCAGCTACGGGACCGTCGCCCGCGCCTTTCACTGGCTGACTTTCGCCGCCCTCTTGGTCGTCCTCGCGATGACGCAGGTGCGCGAACTCTTCGACAAGCAATCCGAGGCGCGCGTCGAGATCTGGCAGTGGCACATCAGCTTCGGCATTCTGGTCTTCCTGCTGACCGTGCCGCGGCTCGTGTGGCGGCTAGGCAGCCGCCTACCCGAAACCAGCCCGCCGCCCAAGAAGCTCGACATGCTGCTCGCGCACGTCACCCACTGGACGCTGTACGCGCTGTTGCTGATCACACCGCTGTTCGGGCTGTGGTCGCTGCAGGCGGGCGACGCGACCGTGCACTTCTTCGGCCTGTCGCTGCCGCAACTCTTTGGCGTCGACGACGCGCTGTCGCACAAGCTGAAGGAAATTCACGGCACGCTGGGTGGCACCGTGTTCTGGCTGGCCGTGCTGCATATCGCCGCTGCGCTGTGGCACCACTGGCGGTTGCACGACGACACGCTGACCCGCATGGCCGGGCGCGAACGGCCCGACTGACTACTGGCCGCGCAAGAAACGCTGGTACCAGCGGTTGCGCGCGTCGCGCGCCCGCTCGAAGGTGTGCTGCATCGCCTCGCCGTCGGCCTCGGCCAACTGGCTGCGCAAGCGGTTGAGCCCAGCCATGTAGTCGTCGAGTTCACCGAGCAGGGCGTCGCGGTTGGCCAGCGCGATGTCGCGCCACATCTCCGGGTGCGAGCCCGCGATGCGGGTGAAGTCGCGAAAGCCGGTCGCCGCGAAGTCGAAGCGGCGCTCGGCGTCCGCCCGCGCAACAATCCTCTCCACATACGCGAACGCCAACAGGTGCGGCAAGTGGCTCACGCTGGCGAACACGCTGTCGTGCTCGTGCGCGGCCATCTCGTGTACGTCGGCGCCGCAGGCCTGCCACAGCGCGCGCACCGTAGCCACCGCGTCGTCGTCGGATTCCGGCAAGGGGGTGAGCACCACGCGCCGCCCTTCGTACAGGCCGAACTGCGCGGCGGCGGCGCCGGAGAGGTCGGAACCGGCGATCGGGTGCGCCGGCACGCAACGCGCCAGATGCTCAGGCAGGTGCTCGCGCATCAACAGCGCGACGTCGCCCTTGGTGCTGCCCGCGTCGGTGACGATGGTATGTGCGGGAAGCTTAGGCGCCATCGCGCCGAACAAGGCACCCATCTGCCCGACCGGCGTTGCAAGCAGCACCATATCCGCCCGCGCACAGGCGGCCCCCAGCTCGGTGCTGACCTCGTCGACCACCCCCAGTTCGAGCGCGCGCTGCATGTTGGCGAGCGAGCGGCCGACACCGATCACGTGGCGCACGCGGCCGGCGCGCCGCAACGCCAGCGCAAACGATCCGCCGATCAGCCCGACGCCGACCACCACCAGCGTGTCGATGCTTGCCTGCACTGCCACCCTCCCCTTACCCTGAACCCGGCCCATCCGGCCGGCACGAGGCAACATGATAAGCGAATTACTGGAGCAAGACAGCAAGGCGAGCCTGTACGTGTACTACCGGCCGCCGGTGCCATCGACCGCGCTGGCGCACGAGGTGCGCGCGCTGCAGGCTGTGCTCGCCAAGCAACACAGCGTGCGCGTGCAATTGCTCGCGAGGCACGATGCCAAGGGCGAAACCTGGATGGAAGTCTACGAGGGACTCTCCGACCCGCGCGCGTTCGACGCTGCGCTGGCCGAGGCATTGGAGGAAGCCAAGCTTGCCGGGCGGCTGGGCGCGCGCCACCACGAGTGGTTCGCGCCCTACCCCGGCTCAGGCTGAGGCAAGCGCCGCCTGCGCACGGCGGGCCAACGGGAAGGCCTGCCAGCACCGCTCGTCGAGGCGGACGACCGGCCACACGCCGGCCAGCGAGTTGACGAGCCATACCTCGTCCGCGGCCAGCACATCGTCGGGACTCAGCCGCACCTCCTCCAGCACGAGGCCCTGCGTCGGTAGCCAGTCGGCGAGCCACGCGCGCAGCGCGCCGCTGACCCCGCATGCATCGAGCACGGGCGTCAGCACCCGCCCCCCCGACACCAGCACCAGGTTCATCATCGTCCCCTCGACCACCCAGCCTTCGCTGTCGAGCAGCAACCCCTCGCGGATGTCGGGGTCGGACCACTCCGAGCGTGCGAACACGTTCTCCAGCCGGTTCAGGTGCTTGGCGCCGGCCAAGCGTGGCTGGCGCGCGAGCCTGAGCGCACACCAGCGCGCGCGCACCCCGTCGGCGGCGAGTTCCGCCGGGTAGCCAGCCCACGGCGACGCGGTGACGACCAGCGTCGGCGTGACATCCAGAGCCATCGCGTAGCCGCGCGCGCCTACGCCGCGGGTCAGCGTGAGCTTGGCCACCGCGCGCGGCAAGCCCTCCGCCGCGTGCGCAAGTTCGGCCAGCATCAGGCCTTCGTCCGGCAATGGCAGCGCAAGCTGTGCACAGTCGGCCGCGAAGCGCTGCCAGTGCCAGCGCCACAAGCGCGGCACGCCGTCCAGAAGCTCGACGGTACGGAAGATGCCGTCGCCGTAGGCAAGGCCGCGGTCGGCGACGGCTATCGTGTCGGCCGCGCGGCCGTTGACACGCACCGCCATCAGGCGAGCGCCACACCCAGCGCGCGCAGCAGGCCGCGCGCCTTGTGGCGGGTCTCCTCCAGTTCGCGCGCCGGGTCGGAGTCGGCGACGATGCCGCCGCCCGCCCGGAAGCGCAGCGTCTGCCCCTGCTGCATGATGGTGCGGATCAGAATGTTGAAGTCCATGGTGCCGTCCCGGTTTATGTAGCCGAGGCTGCCGGTGTACGCACGCCGCGCGTCACGCTCGAGCTCGCGGATGATCTGCATGGTACGCACCTTGGGGCAGCCGGTGATGGTGCCGCCGGGGAACAGCGCGCGCAGCACGTCGGCCGGGTGGACGCCCGCGCGCAGCCGTCCGCGCACGGTCGACTCGATATGGTGGACGTAGGCGTAGCTCGCCACCGCCATCAGTTCGCTCACCTCGACCGTCCCCGGCTCGCAGACGCGGCCCAGGTCGTTGCGTTCGAGGTCGACCAGCATCACGTGCTCGGCGCGCTCCTTGGTGCTCGCGATCAGCCGCGCCTTCAGCGCGGCGTCCTCCGCCGCGTCGGCGGCGCGCGGGTGGGTGCCGGCGATCGGGCGGGTGTTGATCCAGCCGTCGCGTACTTCTACTAGGCGCTCGGGCGACGAGCTGACGATCTGCGCGTCGCCCAGGTCCATCAGCGCCGAAAAAGGCGCCGGGTTGGCGCGGCGCAGCGCGGCAAACACGTCGGACGGGCGTACGTCGCCCGCCAGTTCCGCCCGCCAGCCGCGCGAGATATTGACCTGGAACACGTCGCCTTCACGGATGTAGTCCTTGATACGCACCACCGCGTCGGTGTAACGGCTCGGCTCGTCTTCGAGTAGGGCCTGAAGCGTCACCGGCCGCGCGTCGAACGCGCCGCCCGTAGCCAGCAACTCGGCGAGCGCGTCCAGTTGCGCGTCGGTCTCGGCGAACAGCCACGCCTCGCCGCTGGCGCGGTTTACCTCGATGGCCGCCGGCACCCGCATAAGCGCCCCCAGCGGGAAGTCGTCGGGCAGCGCCGGCGCGACCTTGGGCTCGAACTCGGTCAGCAGCTCATAACCCAGGTAGGCGACCCAGCCGCCGCCGAACGGCAGGCCAGCCTCCGGTGCCGGCCCCGTGCACGAAAGCGCGCGCAGGTCGCTGACGAAGGCAGCACCATCGGGCGCACCGTAGACTCGGCGCTCTTCAGGCAGGGCGAACAGGAGGTCCCAACCCGCATCGGCGGATGACTGCAACAAGGCGGGAAAACGGGCGGGGTCGGACGCCTGCAGCGCGATCAGGTCGGGCGCGGCAGGCAGCAGGTGGACGGGCATGGCGGCATGGAACCGGACAAAAGAAAACCGCCGCGAGTGTATCGCAGCGGTTTGTGTCGTCAAGCCTCGCCGGTTCAGATCTTGCGGAACACCAGCGTACCGTTGGTGCCGCCGAAGCCGAAGGAGTTGGAGATCGCGACGTCGATCTTCATCTCGCGCGCGGTGTTGGCGACGTAGTCGAGGTCGCAACCGCCTTCGATGTCCTGCTCGAACAGGTTGATGGTCGGCGGCGATACCTGGTGGTGAATCGCCAGCACCGAATACAGCGCCTCGACGCCGCCGGCGCCGCCCAGCAGGTGGCCGGTCATCGACTTGGTCGAGTTGACCACCAGTTTCCTGGCGTGCTCGCCGAAGGCGATCTTCAGCGCGTTGGTCTCGTTGGCGTCGCCCAGCGGGGTCGACGTGCCGTGCGCGTTGACGTAGTCCACTTCGTCCGCGTTGATGCGCGCGTCGCGCAGCGCGTTGGCCACGCCGCGGGCCGGGCCCTCGGCGTTTGGCGCGGTGATGTGGTGCGCGTCCGAGCTCATGCCGAAACCGGCGAGTTCCGCGTAGATGGTCGCGCCGCGCTTGACGGCGTGTTCGTATTCCTCGAGCACCAGCACGCCGGCGCCCTCGCCCATCACGAAGCCGTCGCGGCCCTTGTCCCACGGCCGCGAGGCGGTCGCCGGGTCGTCGTTGCGGGTCGATAGCGCCTTCATCGCGGCGAAGCCGCCGATGCCCAGTCGGGCGATCGCGCATTCGGCGCCGCCGGCAACCATCACGTCGGCGTCACCGTACTGGATCACCCGCGCGGCGTCGCCGATGCAGTGCGCGCCGGTGGTGCACGCGGAGACGATGCCGTAGCTCGGCCCCTGGTAACCCTTCATGATCGACACGTGGCCGGCGATCATGTTGATCAGCGAACCCGGGATGAAGAACGGGCCGATCTTGCGCGGGCCGCCTTCCTGCAGCGCGACGCCGGTGTCCTCGATCAGCGGCAGGCCGCCGATGCCGGAACCGATGTTGACGCCGACCCGCGTCTTGTCGAGGCCGGCGACGTCGTCAAGTCCCGCGTCGGCGATCGCCTGCAAGGCGGCGACGACGCCGTAGTGGATGAAGCTGTCCATCCGGCGCGCTTCCTTGGCCGGGATGAACTGCGTCACGTCGAAATCGCGGACTTCGCCGGCGATCTGGCAGGCGAGGTCGGACGCGTCGAAACGGGTGATGCGGGAGATGCCGCTCTTGCCGGCCAGGAGATTGGCCCAGCCGCTGGCGACATCGTTGCCGACCGGGGCGACATGCCCGAGGCCGGTGACTACGACTCTGCGTTTTGACACAGGTGTCTCCATGATTCTGAAGGAAGGGCCGCTCAGCGCGCGGCCGTGTTGCCGCCCGGCGGTCAAACACGCGTTTGGACGGCAGAAACTGAAAGACCTCTGCGACACGGACAAGCCGCACCGGCAGAGGCCTCGGTAATCCGGGAAGCGGGGATTACTTGTTCAGGTGGGCGTTGACGTAGTCGATCGCCTGCTGAACGGTGGTGATCTTCTCGGCATCTTCGTCCGGAATCTCGCACTCGAATTCTTCTTCGAGGGCCATCACCAGTTCCACGGTGTCAAGGGAGTCAGCGCCCAGGTCGTCGACGAAGGAAGACTCGGTCTTCACTTCGGCTTCGTTCACGCCCAGTTGCTCAGCGACGATCTTCTTGACGCGCGCTTCGATATTTTCCATTTGTAACCCTTCGCCTTTCTGTTTCGGGATAACCAAACCCGAGCATTCTACAAAAAAAAATTAGAGTAGCCCAACTAAAAATTTTGCCGGCCGTGACAACGGCATTAGGGCATGAGCATACCACCGTTGACGTTCAGGGTCTGGCCGGTAATATACGCCGCCTTGTCGGACGCCAGGAAGGCGACCGCGTCGGCGATATCCTGCGCCGCGCCCAGGCGGCCCAGCGCGATCTGGCCGACCAGCGCGTCGCGCTGCGCCTCGGGCAGCGCACGCGTCATGTCGGTGTCGATAAAGCCCGGCGCCACGCAGTTGACGGTGATGCCGCGGCTGCCGACCTCGCGCGCCATTGACTTGGTAAAGCCGATGATGCCCGCCTTGGCGGCCGCGTAGTTGGCCTGGCCCGCGTTCCCCATCACGCCGACCACCGACGCGATGTTGACGATGCGGCCGGCGCGCGCCTTCATCATGCCGCGCAGCACCGCCTTGGACGCCTTGAACACCGACCTGAGGTTGGTGTCCATGATCGCGTCCCAGTCCTCGTCCTTCATCCGCATCAACAGGCCGTCGCGGGTGATGCCCGCGTTGTTGACGAGGATGGCGACCGGGCCGTGCTGCTTCTCGATCGCTTCGATCAGGTTCTCGATCGCGTTGTCGGCGGTGACGTTCAGCTCCATGCCGAAGCCGCCCAGCGGCGCCAGGCGCTCGCTGATCGCGACCGCGCCAGCTTCGCTGGTCGCGGTGCCGATCACCGTCGCGCCCTCGCGCGCCAGCGTGTCGGCGATGGCGGCGCCGATGCCGCGCGAAGCGCCGGTCACCAGCGCAATCTTGCCTTGCAAGCTCATGTCTCTCTCCTGTCGAATCAGACGAGTTCGGCGCGCGCGGCTTCCAGCGCGGCACGGTCGGTCAGCGCGAGGCAGCGCACCGACGCGTCGATGCGCTTGCCAAGACCCGCGAGCACCTTGCCCGGGCCGCACTCGGCCATCAGCGGCAGGCCGTCGGCGGCGAGCTTCTGCACCGTCTCGGTCCAGCGCACCGGGCTGAAGAGCTGGCGGGTCAGCGCGTCGCGGATCGCGGCCGGATCGCTGTACGCGGCGACGTCGGCGTTGTGCAGCACCGGGATGGCCGGCGGGTTGATATGCACGGCGTCCAGCGCGGCGGCGAGCTTGTCAGCGGCCGGGCGCATCAGTGCGCAGTGCGAAGGCACCGACACCGGCAGCGGCAGCGCGCGCTTGGCGCCCCTGTCCTTGCACAGCGCCATCGCGCGTTCGACCGCGGCCTTGTTGCCGGCGATCACCACCTGGCCCGGCGAATTGAAGTTGACCGGCTCGACCACCTCGCCGGCGGCCGCCTCCATGCACGCGGCGCGGATGTCCTCGTCGGACAGGCCGAGGATCGCGGCCATCGCGCCGACACCGGCCGGCACCGCGTCCTGCATCGCCTCGGCACGCACGCGCACCAGGCGGACCGCCTCGGCGAACGGCAAGGCCCCCGCGCACACCAGCGCGGTGTACTCGCCCAGGCTATGGCCGGCGACCGCGGCCGGCTGCACGCCGCCCAGTTCCTGCCACGCAAGATAGGTGGCGACGCCGGCGGCCAGCATGATCGGCTGGGTGTTGACGGTCGCGTTGATCGCGTCGGCGGATTCCGCGTCAAGCATCGCCCACAGGTCGGTGCCCAGCGCCTCGGATGCCTCGTCGAAGGTGTGGCGGACGACCGGCAGGCCGTCGAAACCGTTCATCATGCCCAGGCTCTGCGAGCCCTGGCCGGGAAACACGAATGCAAAAGCCACAGCTATACCCCCTTGATAAAGTCTGTCGCAGGCTTCAGAAAGTCAGCAGCACGGCGCCCCACGCGAAACCGCCGCCGATGCCCTCGAGCATCACGGTCTGGCCGCGCTGGATGCGCCCGTCGCGCACCGCGGTGTCGAGCGCGAGCGGGATTGACGCGGCCGAGGTGTTGCCCTGCTCGGGCAGGGTAACGATCACCCTTTCCATCGGCAGCTTCAGGTGCTTGGCGGTCGACTCGATGATGCGCAGGTTGGCCTGGTGCGGCACCAGCCAGTCGACCTCGCCCTTGTCGACGCCGGCTTCGGCCAGCGTCTGGGTGGCGATGTCGGCCAGCGCCTTCACGGCGAACTTGAACACGGCCGGGCCGTCCATGAACAGGTAGGGAATGCCCTGGATCTTGCCGCCGGAAATCTGCGCCGGCGTGTTCAGGATGTCCTTGTAGCGGCCGTCGGCGGCGAGCTTGGCGTGGCGGATGCCCGGGGTGTCGGACGCGCCGAGCACCACCGCGCCGGCGCCGTCGCCGAACAGCACGCAGGTGCGCCGGTCGTCCCAGTCGAGGATGCGGGTGAGCACCTCGGCACCGACGATCAACGCCTTCTTCGCCATGCCGCTGCGGATATACGCGTCGGCGGTGACGAGGCCGTACATGAAGCCCGCGCACACCGCCTGCACGTCGAACGCCGGGCAGCCGTGCACGCCGAGCTTCTCCTGCAGCAGGCAGGCGGTGCTTGGGAACACCATGTCAGGTGTGGTGGTAGCGACGATGATCAGATCGATCTCGCCGGCTTCGACCCCGGCGTTGTCAAGCGCGGCGCGGGCCGCTTCGAGCGCGAGGTCGCTGGTTTTCTGGTCGGGTGCGGCGACGCGACGCTCGCGGATACCGGTGCGGGAGACGATCCATTCGTCGGACGTCTCCACCTGTTCCGCCAGCATCGCATTGGTCAGCACCTTGGACGGCAGGTAGCTGCCGGTGCCGAGAATGCGGGAAAAAGTCATAGGGTTTCGGGCGTCGTGCTCGGTTCGACCGCGGCGCGCTGTATTTTTTCTAGTTGCAGCGCGACCTGGTCGGCGATGTGACCAATCACGTTGGAGTCGACTTCCTCGCAAGCCTGCTCCAGCGCGAAACGGAATCCCAGCGCGTCGGTGCCGCCGTGGCTCTTGACGACGATGCCGCGCAGCCCCAACAGGCTCGCGCCGTTATAGCGGCGGGTGTCGACCCGCGCCTTGAAGTGCCTGAGCACCGGCAGCGCGGCGAGCGCACAGAGGCGGGTCCACCAGGTACGGGTGAACTCCTCGCGCAGGAATACGGAAACCATGTGCGCCAGCCCCTCGGAAGTCTTGAGCGCCACGTTTCCGGTAAAGCCGTCGCAGACGACGACATCGACGGTACCCCGGTAGATGTCGTCACCTTCGATATTGCCGTAGAAGTTGAGCGCCGAGCCGCGCAGCAGCTCGCCTGCCTGCTTGACGGTCTCGTTGCCCTTGATGTCTTCGCTGCCGATATTGAGCAGGCCGACGGTCGGGCGTTCGCGCCGCGTCAGGCTGCCGACCAGCTCGGCACCCATGATGCCGAACTGCAACAGCTGCTCGGGGGTGCAGTCGACGTTGGCGCCCAGGTCGAGCACGCAGCTCGTCCCCTTCACGGTCGGCATCAGCTTGGCGATCGCGGGCCGGTCGATACCGGGCAGCGTCTTGAGGACGAAACGGGCGGTGGCCATCAGGGCGCCGGTGTTGCCGGCGGAGACGCAGGCTTGCGCCCGGCCTTCCTTGACCTGGTTGATCGCCACCCGCATCGACGAATCCTTCTTATTCTTGAGGGCCAGCTGCGGCGGCTCGTCCATGCCGACCACCTGGGTCGCATGTACAAGCTCGATGCGCGCGCGCGCGTCGGCACTCAAGGCGGACAGCCTGGCTTCGATGGCCGGCAGGTCCCCTACGAGGATCAGTCTGTGTTCGGGATGGTCTTGAAGAAACCGGATGGACGCGGGGATGGTGACGTCGAGACCGACATCGCCACCCATCGCGTCCACCGCTACGGTGATACTCATCAGCGTCTTCGGTAGTTGGCTACCTTGTTGGTATGGCAGGAAGGGAAAGCTTGGCGGACGATTACTCGCCCTTGGCCTTCACAACCTGACGGCCGCGGTAGAAGCCGTTCGGGCTGATGTGGTGACGCAGATGACGCTCGCCGGTGGTCGGCTCGACAGCCAGTGCCGGAGCGGTCAGGAAGTCGTGTGCGCGGTGCATGCCACGCTTGGACGGGGATTTTTTGTTCTGCTGAACGGCCATGATTGACTCCTAAAAAATTCAACTAATCGGGCTTGCGCTGCTTAAGTTGGGCGAGCACGGCAAACGGGTTGGGTTTGTCCGACTTGACCTTCTCCAGCAGTTCGCCGCCGCAGGCATCGTGCCTGGGCGACAAAGGCAGGCCCATGATGATCTCGTCTTCGACCATCGCCATCACGTCGAGCATCTCTTCGGCCATCACGGCGTCGAGTGTCTCGTCGGTTTCGCACGCCGCGGCCAGCTTCTCCTCGTTCCAGAAGAAAGTCAGCACGGCGTCGCTCTCAACCTGCAGCGGCATCGGCTCGAGGCAACGCTGGCAGACGACGTTGACCGTCGTCTCCACCGTCAGCCTCAGCGACGGGCGGCGCAGGCTGTCGACGAAACCCTCGGCCGAGAAACTGACCTCGCCGGAAGCGTCGGCCAGGTTCTCCAGCACGCGTCCGTCAAGCTCGGCGATCGGGCGGCGACCGTTTAACGTCCGGCCTTCGCGGCAGAACGCATTCGGATCGATCAAAATAGGGTTGGACATAAACGCAGGATGATATAATCGCGGCCCCGGATTTGTCAAAGCAATCAAGCGATAACATGCAGCCTGCCATCGTCCTCGCCTCGACCTCGCGCTTTCGCCGCGAAATCGTCGAACGGCTCGGCCTGAACCTGATTTGCGCGGCGCCCGTCTGCGACGAGACGCCGCTGGAAAACGAGCACGCCGCCGACACCGCGCGCCGCCTCGCGCGCACCAAGGCCGAATCGCTCGGCGCCAGCCACCCCGACGCACTGATCATCGGCGGCGACCAGGTCGCGCTCTTGGACGGCCGGCAGCTTGGCAAACCCAAGGACTTCGAGGACGCGGTCGCCATGCTGCGCGCGACCGCCGGGCGCACGCTGGAATTTCACACCGCGATCGCGCTCTACAACCCGCGAAGCGCGCGCGTACAGGAACACACCGACCTCACCCGCGTCACCATGCGCGATCTTGGCGAGGCGGCGATCCGCAACTACCTCAAACGCGAACCGGACGCGCTTTACTGCGCGGGCGCGGCGATGAGCGAAGGCCTGGGCGGCGCCCTGATCGCGCGCATCGAGTCGACCGACCCCAACGCGCTGATCGGCGTGCCGCTCTTTGCGCTCACCGACATGTTGATGAACGAAGGCGTGGAGATCCTGTGATGGCCGGCACCCTCTATCTGATCCCGACCCCGCTGGGCGACGAAAACACCGCGTGGCTGCCCGAGCCTGAGCGCGCGCGCGTCACCCACCTCACCCATTTCGTCGTCGAGGCGGAGAAGACCGCGCGCCGCCACCTGAAGGCGCTGGGCGTGACCACGCCGATCCGCGAGCTTACCCTTGCCACGCTCAACGAGCACACCGCGCCCGGCGAAGTCGCCGCGCTGCTCGAGCCACTATTGGCCGGCCACGACGTCGGTCTGGTGTCTGAAGCCGGCACGCCGGCGGTGGCCGACCCCGGCGCCGCGCTGGTCGCGCTCGCGCACGCGCGCGGCGTGCGCGTCGAGCCGCTGATCGGCCCCTCGTCCATCCTGCTCGCGCTAATGGCGTCCGGCGCCAACGGCCAGCGCTTCGCGTTCGCGGGCTACCTGCCGGTCGACACGACCGAGCGCGGCGCGGCAATCCGCGCGCTCGAGGCGCGCTCGCGCCAGTTCGACGAGACGCAGGTGTTCATCGAGACGCCGTACCGCAACAACGCGCTACTCGAACAACTGCGCCAGACGCTGTCTCCCGCCACCCGCCTCGCCGTCGCCTGCGACCTCACCCTGCCGACGCAGACCATCGTCAGCCACCCCGTCAAGAATTGGCCGGCCGAAGCGCCCAACCTGCACAAGCGCCCGGCGATCTTCGTCGTCTACGCCGGCGGCTGACCTTGCCGCGCGCGCGGCTGCGGGCGCATAGTGGGGCGCCCGCAACCCGTGCCCCACTCCGATGCGCCCGCCCATCATCGTTTCGCTGCTCGACACCGACCTCTACAAGTTCACCATGCTGCAGGCGGTGCTGCACCACTTCCCCGCCGCGCACGGCGAGTACGCGCTGATCTGCCGCAAGGCGCCCACCCGGCCGCTCGCGCGCCTGCGCGACGCGCTCGAGGCCGAACTCGACGCGCTGTGCCGGCTGCGCTTTAGCGCGGACGAGCTCGCCTACCTGCGTTCGCTGCGCTACATCAAGCCCGACTTCGTCGACTATCTCGAACTTTTCCACCTGCAGCGCCGCTTCGTGCGGGTCTCGACCGATGGCGACACGCTGAAGTTGGAGATCGCCGGGCCGATGATCCAGGCGATGTTCTTCGAGATCTTCGTGCTCGCCATCGTGAATGAGCTGTATTTCCGCGAGGACGATGGCCCGGAGGTACGCGCCGAGGGGCGGCGCAGGCTTTCTCACAAGGTCTCGCAGCTGCGCGCCTTTATCGACGGGGGCGGCGTCGAAGACGGCTACCCCTTGCTGCTGTCCGACTTCGGCACCCGCCGCCGCTTCGCGCGCGACTGGCAGCACGAGGTGGTGGCCACGCTCGCACACCAACTGCCCGAGGCGTTTCGCGGCACCAGCAACGTCGCGCTCGCCCGCGAACTCGGGCTGACGCCGATCGGTACCATGGCGCACGAATTCATGCAGGCCTTCCAGGCGCTGGGCGTGCGCCTGCGCGACTTCCAGAAGGCGGCGCTGGAGACCTGGGTGCAGGAATACCGGGGGGACTTGGGCATCGCGCTGACCGACGTGGTCGGCATGGACGCCTTTCTTACCGACTTCGACCTCTACTTCGCCAAGCTGTTCGACGGCCTGCGCCACGACAGCGGCGACCCGTTTGCCTGGGGCGAGAAGGCGATCGCGCATTACCAATCGCTGAAAATAGACCCGCGCGGCAAGATGCTGGTCTTCAGCGACGCGCTCGACACCGGCAAGGTGCTCGCGCTGTACCGCTACTTCGCCGGCCGCGCGCAGACGAGCTTCGGCGTCGGCACCCACCTGAGCAACGACCTGGGGCTGACGCCGCTCTCCATCGTGCTCAAGCTCACTCGTTGCAACGGCCAACCGGTCGCCAAGCTCTCCGACAGCCCGGGCAAGACCCTGCCGGTCGACCCGACCTTCCTCGCCTACCTGCGTCAGGTGTTTGCCGTCCCCGCCTGATCCGCCAACAGTGCCGTTAGCCTGTCGCGCTGCGCGGCGTCCGGCGCGGATGCCAACGCAAGCGTCAGCCGCCCCAGCGTGCGGTAGGCCACCGCGTCCTCCCCCGCGAGCACCGCCAGATGCCGCGCGACGGTGCCATCATCCCCGCGCGCGATCGGCCCGGTCAGCGCCGCCACAGGCCCCAGCGCTCGCGCGTTGTCCAGCGTCTGCTGCATCAGCGAGCCGACCAGCCGCGCGGCGGCACCTGCGTCGACGCCGCCCTCTGCAGCGACACGGGTCGCCAGGTCCAGCAGCGAGACCAGATAATTGGACGCGACCGACAGCGCCGCGTGGTACGCCGCCTTGCCGCCGGGCGCGAGCGCGAACGGCTCGCCGCCGACCGCGCGCGCAAAGGCGTAAAGCGGCGCTTGCGCCGCCGCATCGCCCTCGAACGCGCACAGCGTACCGGCGAAGCGCTCTCGCGCGCGTGCCGGGTCGGCAAAGGAAAACGCCGGGTGCAGGCTCGCACAGTGCACGCCCTGCGCCGCCAATGGTGCGAGCAGGCTCGCCTCGCCCGCGCCGCTGGCGTGAAAGGCGACTGCCCCCGCCGGCAGCACGCCGGCCGCCGCCAGTTGCGCAGCCACCGGCGCGATCGCGGCGTCGGGCACCGCGATCAGCGTCAGCGCGGCCGGCGGCAGCGCGGCAAGCTCGCACAGCGGCACGCCGTCGCCGATCAGCGCGACGGCGGCTTCGGCGTGCGCCCGCTCGCGGCACAGCACCGCGCCGACGCGGTAGCGGCCCGAGGCATGCGCGAGCGCGCCGAGCGTCGTGCCCAGCCGGCCGCCGCCGACGATATTCAGGGTTGCTTTCATCGTTGTCTTTCCGGACGTTGACGCCCCCAAGTAAGGACATCATCATTGTCTGGCCACCTCAGGAGAGACGCCATGACTAAATGGATCATCGCCACCGCGCTCGGCCTTGCGCTGCTATACCTGATCGCGCTCTACAACGGCCTGGTGCGCCTGCGCCACGAGGTCAAAAAGAGCTGGGCGAACATCGACGTGCTGCTCAAACAGCGCCACGACGAACTGCCCAAGCTGGTCGCCGTCTGCCAGCAGTACGCGCGCTTCGAGCAGGACACGCTGACCCGGGTGATGGAAGCCAGGAGCGCGGTCCGCGATGCGCGCGCCAAGAACGACGTCCCCCGCATCGGCGCGCTCGAGGAGCAGCTACGCGGCCTGCTCGCACAAGTCTGGGCAGTCGCCGAAGCCTACCCCGAACTCTCCGCCGACGCGCGCTTCGGCGAACTCTCGGCGCGCATCAGCCGCCTGGAGGACGCGATCGCCGACAGGCGCGAACTCTACAACGAGGCGGTCAACAACCTCAACGTGCGCATCGAGACCTTCCCCGACACCCTCATCGCGCAGGCGTTGGGCTTCACCCCCGCGCCGCCGCTGACCTTCGCCGCGCGCGAGAAGGCCGATGTCGATATTGCCGCCCTTTTCCAGCGTTAAGCTGCCCGGCGGCCACGACGCGCTCGCGCACCGTTATGCGAGCCTCGCCGCCTACCCCGTGCTGCTGTACGGTGCGTGGCGGCTGCCCTTCCTGCCACCCGCCCTGTGGCAAGCCGCCTGTGCGCTGTTCGCCCTCTTTTATTGGCAATGGGCGTACCGCCGCTACCGCGCCGTCGCCGATACGCCAACCGCGCGCGCCGCGAGCGTGGCGCTCGGCTACTGCGAACTCTACGGCACCGCGCGCGCCCACCCGCGCGCGCCGCTGACCTCGGCCATCAGCGGCCGCCCCTGCCTGTGGTTCGGCTACCGGCGCGTCTGGCAAGGGCCGGGCCGGCGCCCGCTGACCGGCCACGCAGACCAAGGCACCACTTCGGCCGAGAGTTTTTTGCTCGTCGGCGAGGACGGCGGCGAGGTGGTGATCGAGCCCGAGCGCGCCGAGGTTCGCGCGCGCCACCGGCGAAGCTGGGTGGAAGACGGCTGGCGCATCGACGAGACCTGGATCGCCGACGGCGACCCGCTCTACGCACTGGGCGAAGTGTCGGCCATCGGCGGCGCGCCGACCCGCGCCGAGCGCGACGCCGACTTCAAGGCCGCGCTGGAGGCGCTCAAGCGCGACCCGGCAGCACTCGCGCGTTTCGACGCCGACGGCAACCGCGAGCTGGACCTTACCGAATGGGACGCCGCGCGCGACGCGGTCGCCCGCGACGTCGACCGCCAGCACCGCGAACTCGCGGCAATCCCGGTCAGCCTGCACCTGGCCGCCCCCGCCGACGGCCGGCCGTTCATCGTCGCCGCACTCAGCCCGCAAGACGCCGCACGCGGCTACCGCCGCCTCGCCTGGCTGCACGCGAGCCTGGGCCTCGCCACGCTGGCGGCGCTGCCGCTGCTCGCCGGCGCTTCCTTATAACGGTTTACGCCGGCCACAGCAGCGCCTGGCCTTTGCATGCGGCGCGCCAATCGCCGATGATGACAAAAAATTCTACAGACGGAGAAAACCATGAAGATTGAAACGATTGCCGTCCACGGCGGCTACAGCCCGGACCCGACCACCAAGGCCGTCGCCGTGCCGCTGTACCAGACCGTCAGCTACGCGTTCGACGACACCCAGCACGGCGCCGACCTGTTCGACCTCAAGGTGCAGGGCAATATCTACACCCGCATCATGAACCCGACCACCGACGTGCTGGAAAAGCGCGTCGCCGCGCTGGAAGGCGGCATCGGCGCGCTGGCGGTCGCCTCGGGCATGGCGGCGATCAGCTACGCGATCCAGACCATCGCCGAGGCTGGCGACAACATCATCGCCACCAGCACGCTGTACGGCGGCACCTACAACCTGTTCGCGCACACCTTCCCGCAACTGGGCATCGAGGTGCGCTTCGTCGACTACCGCGACCCGGCCGCGATCGGCGCACTGGTCGACGCGCGCACCAAGGCGGTGTTCTGCGAATCCATCGGCAACCCGCTGGGCAACGTGGTCGACTTCGCCGCGTTTGCAGGTGAAGCACACCGGCACGGCCTGCCGCTGATCGTCGACAACACCGTGCCCTCTCCATATCTGTGCCGCCCGTTCGAGCACGGCGCCGACATCGTCGTGCACTCGCTCACCAAATACCTGGGCGGGCACGGCACCAGCATTGGCGGCATCATCGTCGACTCCGGCAAGTTCCCGTGGGGCGAGCATGCCGAGCGCTTCGTGCGCCTGAACACGCCGGACGTCAGCTACCACGGCGTCAACTACGTCGAGGCGCTGGGCGCCGCCGCCTATATCGCCCGCGCGCGCGTGGTGCCGCTCAGGAACATGGGCGCGGCGATCTCGCCGTTCAACGCGCGCGAGATCCTCACCGGCATCGAGACGCTGGCGCTGCGCATGGACCGCATCTGCGACAACGCAGGCAAAGTTGCCCGCCACCTCGCCAGCCACCCCAAGGTCGACTGGGTCGAGTACGCGGCGCTGGAAGGCAACCCGTCGAAGGCGCTCATCGACCGCTATATGGGCGGACGCGCGTCGGGCATCCTGTCGTTCGGTGTGAAGGGCGGCGTCGAGGCCGGCGCGCGCTTTATCGACGCACTGAACCTGGTCACCCGCCTCGTCAACATCGGCGACGCCAAGAGCCTGGCCTGCCACCCAGCGAGCACCACCCACCGCCAGCTCTCCGAACAGGAACAGCGCAAGGCCGGTGTACGCCCCGAGATGGTGCGCCTGTCGATCGGCATCGAGCATATCGACGACATCCTCACCGACATCGAGCAGGCGCTCGCCGCAGCCTAAGCGTCCGTCCTGCCCCGCCCGCCACCGGCCGCCTGTGCGGCCGGTTTTTTTGCGCTTGCCGCAGCCGCCCACAAGTAGACAGCGATTGATCAACATCAAAAACAAATCCCGGTCGTTTTACATTGACAGCACATGCTCCTAGAATACTTGGCAACGGATACGTACTGCGTGCGTCCTTCCGTTGTTTCGAGGTTAGGTTTTTGCGGCCCGTCCCGTCAGGACGGGCTCTTTTTTGCCCGAAAATCGGCATTTAACTGCCCAGTCAGCCAGCCAACTGGCAAACAAGCCGCAAAAAACAACAGCCCGGCACGGTTTTTCGCCCCGCCACCACAAATCCCGCACACGCAGCGCAAACCACTGATTTACCGGTGAATTTAATGGTTTACTTATCTTGACGCACGCATAAACGGCGAGCAGGCGCGCTCAATGTGTAGGAAAAAAGCAACAGTATGCTTTCGATGTGTTGCATCACGCACAACTTCGCGTTTAGCATTCGCTCACAAACTTTTCTTCACACACCAAGGAAGAGCATCATGAAAAAGACCCTGATCGCTGCGCTGATCGCCGGTATCCCGGCTGTTGCAGCTGCTGACGTGACCATCTACGGCGCCATCAAAGGCGGCGTTGAATCGATCGACACCGCTGGCCAACGTGCGACCAACATCGAAGACGTGGGCTCCCGCATCGGTTTCAAGGGTGCTGAAGACCTGGGCAACGGCCTGAAGGCAATCTGGCAGGTTGAGACCGGCGTTGCCATCGACAACAGCGCCAACAGCGGCAACTGGGCTTCCCGCCAGTCCTTCGTCGGCGTCACCTCCGAGTTCGGCACCCTGCGTCTGGGTAACCTGTCCAACTTCGGCGACTCCGACATGGGCACCGTTGACCCGTACGAGTACAACAGCGACGCGCTGGGTCTGGGCATCTACACCCGCGGCAACACCCGCGTGAAGAACGCTGTCCGCTACGACAGCCCGGAATACGCAGGCTTCAAGGCCGCCTTCCTGTACGGCACCGAAGAAGACAAGCGCGAAAAGACCGATTTCGTTGTTGATCCGGATACCGGCATCGCCAAAGAAGGTCAGAACAAAGACCGCGAAACCTACAACCTGGGTCTGGGCTACAACTACGGCCCGATGTTCGCCAAGTACGCGTACACCTACCGTACCAAGCTGAACAGCTCGGTTGAAGGTAAGTTCGAAGACGGCAAACAGCACCAACTGGAAGTGGGCTACGAAGCCAACAACCTGTTCGTGGCAGCCGGCTACCGCCTGAACAAGGGTGACTTCGACCAGACCTTCGCAGCAAGCTTCGTCGACGCAGCTGACCTGACTGCCAAGACCGGCGAATTCGAATCCAGCGAGTACGCGCTGACCGCGACCTACACTATCGGCAACTTCATGCCGAAGGTTTCCTTCGTGCAAGGTACCGACGTCAAGGTAGGCGGCAGCAAGCTGAGCGACAGCGGCTACCAGCAGTTCGTGGTCGGCACCGACTACGCGCTGTCCAAGCGCACCGTCCTGAGCGCCCAGTACGGCCACATCAAGCTGGACGACAACCTGGCCAAGGCATTCGGCGACGACAAGATCGACGCTTTCGGTGCCTACGTGGTCCACAAGTTCTAAGCCTCGCGCTTCTGAACGAAAAAACCGGCGCCTCGCGCCGGTTTTTTCATGCCTGCCAAAACCGCAGGCAAAAAAACGCCCCGGCCTGTAGCCGGGGCGGTCAACACCCGTGTCGTACCTGCAAGCTTCCCTGCAGCGTGGCCCCCCGTCGCGTCCCGAACGCTGAGGGTACCAGATCTGTCCGACGCGAAGCTTGACGAGCGCCCTTGCAAAGCCCCTCGGTGTCTTCCTCGCGCGGCCCGAATCAAACAGACGTTTGAATGTTAGGCGCGGCGCACGCCCACGGCAAGCAAACCATGCATTTTGCAAGAGAAGGTGACGGTTTTACGCCACACCCGCGCACGGTGTTAAAATTGCCGCTCGCCGTACTTGCCGGACAATCCGACATTCTCCCGCCATGACTTTCAAAGCCAACGACTCGCTGACCGAACAGATCGCCGCCCACCTGGGCGAACACATCATCCGCGGCACGCTCGCACCGAACGCCCGCATCCAGGAATTGCGTATCGCCGCCGAACTGTCGGTGAGCCGCAGCTCGGTGCGCGAGGCGCTGCTAATTCTCGAGCGCCGCCAGCTGATCCGCATCTATCCGCGCCGCGGCGCGGTGGTCGAGAGCATGAACGCCGACGACGTGCGCGCCTTCCTCGAGCTGTGGTTTTTGCTGCTGGAGCAGGCGATGAAGAGCGTAGCCGCGCGCTGGCAGCACGACGATCTGGCGCCGCTGTTCGAATGCGAGGCGCAACTGGCGATCGACCGCCGGCAGGACGATATCGCCGCCTTCTACGCGACCAGCTTCGAGTTTCTCGGCGCACTGTACGCACGCTGCGGCAACCGCTACCTGCAGGCGACGCTGGAAGAGATGCAGCCGCTGACCCGCCGCTGCCTGTACGCGATCTTCCGCGCCGGCCAGCCGCAGCTCGCGCGCGCGCAAGCCTTCATCGCCGACGCGGTCTCTGCCATCGTCGCCCGCGACGGCGAACGCATCGGCGCACTCAGCCGCGCGCTGCACGACACCTACAGCCAGGTGATCGTCGAGGCGACCCGCGCACTGTCGGCAGCCGAGAAGGTTTAAGCGCCGGCCAAGAAAAAACGGCCGGGAAAGCCGTGCACCTACGGTACGCGTGGCCTTCCCGGCCGTTGCGTGCTTGACGCCTAGCACCGGCGCGTGAGCGTGCGGTAGCACCACGTTAGGCCGTCGTCGCGACGGTGCGCCTCGCGCGCGGTCTCCTGCCAGGTGCCGTCGTCCCACGCCGGGAAATGCGCGTCGCCGGCAACCTCAAGGTCGATCTCGGTCAGCTCCAGCCGGTCGGCAAGCGGCAGGGCCTGCGCGAACAGCTCGCCCCCGCCGATCACGCAGACCTCGTCCACATCCCCCACCAGCGCGAGCGCGTCTGCCAGCGAATGCACGGCCTCGGCGCCGTCCGCCTGCCACGCAGGGTTGCGGGTGACGACGATATTGCGCCGGCCCGGCAGCGGGCGGCCGATCGAATCCCAGGTCTTGCGCCCCATGATGATGGGCTTGCCCAGCGTCACCGCCTTGAAGTGCTTGAGGTCTTCCGGCAAATGCCACGGCAGCGCGTTGTCCTTGCCGATCACCCGCCCCCTGGCCATCGCCACCACCAGCGTCAGCACCGGCTTCATACCGCCACCTGCGCCTTGATATGCGGGTGCGCCTGGTAGCCTTCCAGCGTGAAGTCCTCGAACTTGAAGCCGAAGATGTCGGTGACCGCCGGGTTGAGTTTCATCGTCGGTAGCGGGTACGGCTCGCGCGCGAGCTGCTCGCGCGCCTGCTCCAGATGGTTGCTGTAAAGATGCGCGTCGCCCAGCGTGTGCACGAAGTCGCCCGCCTTCAAGCCGCACACCTGCGCGACCATCATGGTAAGCAAGGCGTAGCTGGCGATATTGAACGGTACGCCCAGGAAGATGTCGGCCGAGCGCTGGTAGAGCTGGCAAGAGAGGCGCCCGTTCGATACGTAGAACTGGAACAGGCTGTGGCACGGCGGCAAGGCCATCTCGTCGACCAAGGCCGGGTTCCACGCCGAGACGATCAGCCGGCGCGAGTCCGGCGTGCGCTTGATCATCTCGATCACGTTGGCGATCTGGTCGACCTTGCCGCCGTTTGGCGCCGGCCACGAGCGCCACTGGTAGCCGTACACCGGGCCCAGGTCGCCGTTTTCGTCCGCCCATTCGTCCCAGATGCGCACGCCGTTTTCCTTCAGGTAACGGATATTGGTGTCGCCGGACAGGAACCACAACAGTTCGTGGATGATGGACTTGAGGTGCAGCTTCTTGGTGGTCACCAGCGGGAAGCCGTCCTCGAGGTTGAAGCGCATCTGGTAGCCGAACACCGAGCGGGTGCCGGTACCGGTGCGGTCGGTCTTGATATCGCCGTGCTCGAGCACGTGGCGCATCAGGTCGAGGTATTGTTTCATCTTCTTGCAGCCAAGTTTAATCGCGCAAGTGTAACGCAGCACAGGCAAACGCCCAATCGCCGGGCGTTGGCCCCGTCGCCGGCACGCTCCGCCCAGCGGCCTGTTTTTCAACAAAAAAGCCTCAAAACACCTCTGCTTTGATACCGGGTTCTTGCGCCTAACTGGTAAGATGGCGGGTTAATCGACCACCCTGAAACCGCGCGCCCATGGCTGAAGATTCCGACCTCGAACGCACAGAGCCCGCCTCCGAGCGGCGACTGTCGCAGGCGCGCGAGGAAGGCAACGTCCCCCGCTCTCGGGAGCTGGCGACCTTCGCGGTGACCATGACCGGCGTCGGCCTGCTGATCGCGCTGGGGCCGGGCTTCTACCGCGACGTCTCGGCGATCAGCAAGCGGCTGCTCGGCTTCGATGCGCAGTCGCTGAAGACGCCCGAACTCGCCGTCGAGGCGTTTCGCGCGGCGGCGCTCGACACCCTGTGGATGCTGCTGCCTTTCTTGGGCGCGCTCGCCGTCGTCGCGCTGTTCACGCCCTTGCTGATCGGCGGCTGGAACCTGTCGGCCAAGGCGATCGAGCCCAAGTTCTCCAAGCTCAACCCGGCCTCCGGCCTCAAGCGCATGGTGTCGGTGCAGGCGCTGGCCGAGGGCGGCAAGGCGGTGATGAAGAGCGCGCTGATCGGCGGCGTCGCCACCTGGGTGATCTGGAGCGAACGCGCCGAGCTGACCTCGCTCGCGACGATGCCGCTGGAACTAGGGCTCGCGCGGATGATGGAGCTGGTCGGCCACACCCTGCTGATCGTCGCCGGCGCCCTGCTCTTTTTGGTCGCGGTCGACGTGCCGCTGCAGCTGTGGCAGTACCACAAGAAGCTGAGGATGACCAAGGAAGAGGTCAAGCAGGAGCACAAGGAGCAGCAGGGCTCGCCCGAGGTGAAAGGCCGCATCCGCCAGCTGCAGCGCGAGGCCGCGCGCAAGCGGATGATGCAGGAGGTGCCGCACGCCAACGTGATCGTCACCAACCCGACCCACTACGCGGTCGCGCTCAAGTACAGCGACGGCATGCGCGCGCCGCAGGTAGTCGCCAAGGGCACGCTCAAGCTTGCCGAAAGGATCCTCGAGGCCGGCCGCGAACACAAGGTCGCCAGCATGCGCGCGCCGGCCTTCGCGCGCGCCTTGTATTTCCACGCGGAACTGGGCGAAGACATCCCGCCCAAGCTGTTTGACGCGGCAGCGCAGGTGCTCGCCTACATCTACCAGCTGCGCGTGTACGAACAGAACGGCGGCCTCGCCCCGGTCTACCCGGACGCGCTCGAGGTGCCGCCCGAGCTCGACCCGCAATCGAAGAAGACGGCCGCCGGCCGCAACCAATGAAACACTGAATGAAGCAGATCCTAGGCATCCTCAAGACGCTCAACCTGTCCGGACTGGCCGGGCCGGTGCTCATCATCCTGATCCTCGCGATGATGGTGCTGCCGCTGCCGCCGCTGGTGCTCGACGCGTTCTTCACCTTCAACATCGCGATGTCGATCATCGTGCTCTTGGTCGGCATCAACACCCGCCATCCGCTGGAATTCTCGGCGTTCCCGGCGGTGCTGCTGGTCACGACGCTGTTGCGCCTGTCGCTGAACGTCGCCTCCAGCCGGGTGATCCTGATGGAAGGCCACACCGGTCCGGACGCGGCGGGCAAGGTGATCGAATCGTTCGCGCACTTTTTGATCGGCGAGAACGTCGCCATCGGCATCATCGTGTTCATCATCCTCACCATCATCAACTTCATGGTGATCACCAAGGGTGCCGGCCGCATCGCCGAGGTGTCGGCCCGCTTCACGCTGGACGCGATGCCCGGCAAGCAGATGGCGATCGACGCCGACCTCAACGCCGGCCTGATCGGCGAGGACGAGGCGCGCAAGCGCCGCCAGATGATCACCGAGGAAGCCAACTTCTTCGGCGCGATGGACGGTGCATCCAAGTTCGTGCGCGGCGACGCGATGGCCGGCATCATGATCATCGTGATCAACATCGTCGGCGGCCTGATCGTCGGCATGGCACAACACGACCTGCCGGCGGGCGAGGCCGCCAGGACCTACACCCTGTTGACCATCGGCGACGGCCTGGTCGCGCAGATCCCGGCGCTGATCATCTCGACCGCCGCCGGCATCGTGGTTGCCCGCGTCGGCACCGACAAGGACCTGTCCGAGCAGTTCCTGGGCCAGCTGTTCGCCAACCCGCAGGTGCTCTACATCACCGCCGCGGTGATCGGGCTGATCGGGCTGATCCCCAACATGCCGCATATCGCCTTCCTGACCATCGCCGCGTCGCTCGCCGCGCTCGCCTGGTGGCAGGAGAAGCGCGGCCGCGAAACGGCGCAGGCCGAACTGGCGGGCGCAGGCGCCGGCGTGCTGCCGGGCGCACCCATGCCCGAGCAGCCGGCGGCCGAGGTGAGCTGGAACGACGTGCAGTCGGTCGACATGCTGGGGCTGGAGGTCGGCTACCGGCTGATCCCGCTGGTCGACCGCGACCAGGACGGCGAGCTGCTCAGGCGCATCCGCGGCATCCGCAAGAAGATCGCGCAGGAAGTTGGCTTCCTGGTACCACCGGTGCATATCCGCGACAACCTGGAGATCCGCCCCAACGCCTACCGCATCCTGCTCAAGGGCGTCGAGATCGGCAACGGCGACGCGTACGCCGGGCAGTTCCTGGCGATCAACCCCGGCCAGGTCGACGGCGAGGTGCCGGGCACGCCGACCACCGACCCGACCTTCGGCCTGCCGGCACTGTGGATCGCCGCCGACCGCCGCGAAGAGGCGCAGAGCCTGGGCTACACGGTGGTCGACGCGAGCACCGTGGTCGCCACCCATATCTCCAACCTGCTGCAGACGCACGCGGCCGAGCTGCTCGGCCGCGAGGAAGTGCAGGCGCTGATCGAACACCAGGCGAAGGAGTCGCCCAAGCTGATCGAGGACCTGGTGCCCAAGGTGGTGCCGGTGGGCACCTTGCAGAAGGTGCTGCAGCAACTCTTGGTCGACGGCGTCGGCATCCGCGACTTCCGCACCATCCTCGAGACGCTGGCCGACCATGTGCCGGTCACCCAGGACATCGACGAGCTGACCTCGGCGGTGCGCACCGCGCTGTCGCGCGCCATCGTCCAGCAGCTCTTCCCGGGCGAGAACGAACTACCGCTGATGACGCTCGACCCGCAGCTCGAGGGCATCCTGATGCAGGCGGTGCAGTCCAAGGCGGGCGGCGGCCTCGAACCCGGCCTCGCCGAGAACCTGCTGGCCAACGCGGTGCGCGAGACCGAGGCCGTCGAGGCGCAGGGCATCAACCCGGTGCTGCTGACGCCGCCCGCGCTGCGCGCGCTGATCGCGCGCTTCATGCGCCGAGCGCTGCCCCAGCTTCGAGTCATTTCGCACAACGAAATCCCCGACAGCAAAACCATCCGTATAATTGCCGTGATCGGCGGCGGCAAGGGATAAGGACGAACTGACAGATGGTGGTGAGAAAGTTTTACGGCAAAACCACGCGCGACGCGCTGCGCCAGGTCCGCGAGGAGCTGGGCGCCGACGCGCTGATCCTGTCCAACCGCCCGACCGCGGGCGGCGGGGTGGAGATCATGGCCGTCGCCGACGCCGACGTGGCCGCGCTGTCCGATACGCTCGCCCCCACCTCCAGCCGCCACCGCCCGCGCAACGTGCCGGCCACGCCGAGCACGCCGCCGGGCGCAGGCGGCGCCACCGCGCGCGCGCTGGCGCGCAGCTACGCGATGCCGGTCGAGCCGTTACAGGAGCCGCCGCCGGCGCCCCCCCTCCCCCGCGTGATGCCCGCCGCGGCCGCTCCGGCCACGCCGGCGCCGTTCGAGCCGCTGGCGCGGCCTGAACCTGCGTTCGCCGCAGTGCCCGAAGCCGCGCCCCCGACGGCCCCGGCCCCCAAACCGGCAGCACAGGCGGCCGCCGCGCCGCGCGCGCCGGCGAGCGTCGAGGTCGACGGCGCGGTCGCCGAGGACATCCGCCATATCGGCGAAGAAATCCGCGCGCTCAAGCACCTGCTGCAAAACCAGCTGGCGACCTTCGCGTGGGCGGAAATGGAAGGGCAGACGCCCAACCGCGCCGAGCTGTTCCGCACCCTGTTGGGCGCGGGGTTCAGCCCGGCGCTGATCCGCCAGCTCACGCAGAAGCTGCCGGCACACTACGACAGCGAGACGGCGCTCAAATGGGCGGCGTCCGCGCTCAGGCACAACCTCAAGTGCATGGACCCGGCCGACGACCTGGTCGCCAAGGGTGGCATCTTCGCGCTGGTCGGCCCAACCGGCGTCGGCAAGACCACTACCGTCGCCAAGCTCGCCGCGCGCGCGACGCTGCGCTACGGCGCGCAGCAGGTCGCGCTGATCACCACCGACAGCTACCGGATCGGCGCGCAGGACCAGTTGCGCATCTACGGCAAGATCCTCGGCGTGCCGGTGTTCTCGGTGCAGAACGAGGGCGATTTGCAGCTGACGCTGGCCGACCTCGCCGACCGCCGCGTGGTGCTGATCGACACCGTCGGCATGAGCCAGCGCGACCAGCGCGTGCTCGCGCAGACCCGCATGTTCGCCGCCAGCAACCGGCCGGTGCACCGCCTGCTGCTGCTCGCCGCCAATGCCGACGGGCGCACGCTGGAAGACGTGGTGCGCCACTTCAAGAGCAATGATCTCGCCGGCTGCGTACTCTCCAAGATGGACGAGTCGGTGCAACTGGGGGCCGGCCTCGACGTGATCATCCGCAACCGGCTGACCCTGCAGTACGTGACCAACGGCCAGCGCGTGCCGGAAGACCTGCACGTGGCGAGCGCCGACGTGCTGGTCGAGCGCGCGCTCGCCTCGGCCAGCGTGGCCACCCCGTTCCGGCCAACCGCCGAAGAGGCCGCGATCGCAGGCGCGAGCTACGGCCAGGGGTAACGCGGATGACCGACCAGGCCGCCAGCCTGCGCCAGCTCGCCCGCCCCGACACGGGCGTGCTGCCGCCGATGTTCGCACTGACAGGCGCCCGCCGCAGCGGCGTCTCCTCGCTGTGCGCGGGCCTGGCTGCCGCCGCCGCGCTTGCCGGGCAACGCCCGCTCTTGCTCGACCACCAGAACGGGCAGACCCTGTCGCGGCTGGCCGGGGTGCCGGCGTCGGCGACGCTGGGCGGCCTGCGCGTGAGCCGTGGCGGGCTGACCGACCTGATGGTCGCCTCGCGCCACGACGTGACGCTGGTCAACCTCGCCGCGTCGCCAGACGAGCGCTCGCGTCTGTCCGAAAGGATCTGGCAGCGGCTGGGCAGCGAATTCTCGGCGCTGGAAAAGGACTGCGGCGTCACGCTGATCGACGCGCCGGACCCGGCGCTCGACCCGGTGCCGCTCTTGATCGCCGACAACCTGGTGCTGGTGATCACCCCGCAGCCGGAAGCGATCATGCGCGGCTACGCGTGCATGAAACGGCTGGCGACTGACTTTGGCCGGCGCCGCTTCAACGTGCTGGTCAACCGCGTCGCGAGCCAGGACGAGGCGCACGCGGCGTTCGGCCGCCTCTCCTCGGTCGCAGGCGACTACCTCGGGGTGTCGATGCGCTGGGTCGGCTTCGTGCCGGAGGACGCCGCGGTACGCAAGAGCGAGGCGCTGCGCCGGCCGGTCGTCGAGGCCTTTCCCGCCAGCGAGGCGGCACAGGCCTTCGCCCAGCTCGCGGCGATGCTGCCCTTGTGGCACGCGCCGGACAGCGGGCACACGCGGACAAGTTATCTGGAACAATTGCACGAGACGGGCAAGGCACTCGCCGTCCCGACGGAACGATAAGATGGTGTCGGCTTCGAACATTCACCGCGCGTACGCGCAGGCAGCCCGCGGGGACAAGCCGGACGTCACGCAGTACGCGCACCTGGTGCGCCGCATCGCCGGCATGCTGGCGGCGCGGCTGCCCGCGTCGGTCGACATCGACGATTTGATCCAGGTCGGCATGATCGGCCTGATCGAGGCGGCCCAGCAGTACGACCCGACGCAGGGCGCGCAATTCGAGACTTTCGCCGGCACCCGCGTCAAGGGCGCGATGCTCGACGAATTGCGCCGCATCGACTGGATGCCGCGCCAGCTGCGCCGCAACTCGCGCTTGATCGAGGACGCGATCGTGCGCGCGACGCGGGAACTTGCCCGCGAGCCGACCGAGGCAGAAATCGCCGAAGAGCTGGGCGTCTCCCTCGCCGACTACCAGGCGATGCTGACCGACTGCAGGGGCGTGCGCCTCGTCTACTTCGAGGACTTCCACGACCAGGAGGGCGAGTCGCTCGAAGACGCGGTCGCGGCGGTCCCTGACCGGGACACGCCCGACCCGCACGCGACGCTCGCCGATACGCGCTTCAGGCAGGCGCTGGTGCACGCGATCGGCGAGTTGCCGGAGCGCGAGGCGCTGATGATGAGCCTCTACTACGAGCAGGAACTCAACCTCAAGGAAATCGGCGCGGTGCTCGGCGTATCCGAGTCGCGCGTCAGCCAGCTGCACTCGCAGGCGGTCGGCCGCCTGCGAGGCCGCCTGCGCAGCTGGCTGTAGACAAGGGATACACGTGGACAAACTGAGCATCATCGCGATCATCGGCGGCCTGACCGCCATCCTGGCCGGGCAGGCGCTGGAGGGAGGGCATCTGGCCTCGCTGTTGCAGCTGACCGCATTCCTGATCGTGATCGGCGGCACCGCCAGCGCGGTGATGCTGCAAAGCACGCCGCGCCAGTTCGTCGGCGGGCTGCGCCTGCTGAAATGGGTGTTCAACCCGCCCGAATTCGGCCACGAGAAGATGATCGCCGAGGTGGTGCGCTGGAGCCAGCACGCGCGCAAGGGCGGCCTGCTCGCGCTCGAACCCTTCGTCGCCCAGCAGCACGACCCGTTCGCGCGCAAGGCGCTGCAGATGCTGATCGACGGCGCGCCGCCGGAGACGCTGCGCTCGGTGCTCGAAGTCGAGGTCGACATGGCCGAGCACGCCCGGCGCCAATGCGCGCGCATCTGGGAGTCGGCCGGCGGCTACGCGCCGACCCTCGGCATCCTGGGCGCGGTGCTCGGCCTGATCCACGTGATGGAGAACCTGTCCGACCCGAGCAAGCTCGGTTCGGGCATCGCGGTCGCCTTTGTCGCGACCATCTACGGCGTCGGCTCGGCCAACCTGTTTTTCCTGCCGGTCGCCGGCAAGCTCAAGCATCTGATCGCCGCCGAGGTCGCCCTCAAGGAACTGGTGATCGAGGGTGTCAGCGCGATCGCCGGCGGCGAGAACCCGCGCATCGTCGAGGCCCGCCTGCGCGGCTTCCTCGCCATCCACTAGCCTTCCTGCAGCGTCACCCCGTCCGGCAGCTTGCGCAAGGCACTGCGCAGCAGCCGGTACACGCCCATCTCGAAGTCGGCGCCGCCCGCCAGACGCCCGTCCCCCGCGTGGCTGCCCAGATAGCACCAGCGCTCGAACACATGCACGCGCTGCTCACCGCTGATCGGGTGCCGCTCCACCAGCGACACCGGCCCGGCGTAGGGCCAGCGCTCGACCCCGACGCCGGATAGTGCCGCATGCAGGCGCGCGTTGTGCGCGGCCATGCTCTCCTCGCCGACGCAGGCGCCCAGGCACGGCCGGTGGCGCCGCTTGCCGCAGCCCTTGTCCGCGGCTCGCGCGCCCCTGGCCGGCAGCAGCAGGGTCGGGCATAGCCGCTCCTTGGCGATCAGCTGCGCAAGGGCGTGCTGCGCCTCGCGCGCGCCGCGGAACACGCCGAAGGCGTTGTCCGGCAAGGCGCCGGCACAAGGCACGACCCGCACCCGCCACCGGCCATCCTCGCCATCCGTGTCGAGCGCGAGCGTGCACGGCGTCTCCTCGAGGCGGGACGCCGGGTTGTAGCGAGGGCGGTAGCGCGCGAGCCACAGCTTTTCCATCAGCTGCGCGCCGAATTCGCCGACGCTTTCCTCGAAACGCACGTCGCCCAGCTTCTCGCCGATGCGCGGTTGCGCGCGGGTGGTCCCCGCCTGCTCGAAATGCGCGAAGACCCGCCGCCGCAGGTTGTCGGTGCGGGCAACGTAAAGCGGCTCGCCCGAGCTGGACATCAACAGGTATACCCCGGGCAGGTCGGGCAGCGCGTCGGCGGTGGCCTCGGCCAGGCCCGCAGGTGCGCCAGGCTCGGCGATCAGCGCGCGGGAGGCCTCGTCGAAGGCGTCGCCGTGCTCGGCGTGCGCCGAGCAGAGGAAACGGTACACAGCCTCGGCGTCGGCCAGCGCGCGGTGGCGTTCGGCCATCGCGATGCCGTGCCGCGCGACGATCGCGTCGAGGTTGTGCTTGTAGTGTTCGGGGTAGAGCTTGCGCGAGAGCTGGACGGTGCACAGGGTATCCGCGCGCAGCGGCAGCCCCGCGCGGCGCAGCGCGTTCTTCAGCACGCAGTAGTCGAAACGCGCGTTGTGCGCGATGAGCAGCCGGCCGGCGAGCATCCGCTTGATCTCTGCCGCGATCGCCTCGAAAGGCGGCGCGTCGGCGACCATCTCGTCGCGGATGCCGGTCAACTCGGCGATCGCCGGCGGGATCGGCCGCCCCGGGTTGACCAGCGTCTGGTAGCGTTCGACACGGTCGCCGTCGACCAGCACGACGCCGACCTCGGTGATCCTGTCGTGCACGAGGTGTCCGCCGGTCGTCTCCAGGTCGACGATGGCCAGCGCTTGTCCTGACAGCATGGATTACGGCCCAAATCAGATGAAAAAGGCGCGTCCACCGGCAGGTGAACGCGCAACAAACGCAGGCATTCTATAACGAAAACCAAAAAATCGCAGGAAGGGGGGTTGACGCCCCTACTCGGCTTGCGTATAGTTCGCAGCTCTCGACGGGCAGCAAGCCTGAAGGGATAAAGCAGCAAAAACCGCACCCGTAGCTCAGTTGGATAGAGTATTTGGCTACGAACCAAAGGGTCGGGCGTTCGAATCGCTCCGGGTGCACCAGTTTGAAGTCCCTATAGTTTAGCGGTTAGAACACTGCCCTTTCACGGCGGCGGCCGGGGTTCGATTCCCCGTGGGGACGCCAGGTTACAAGTAGTAGAAGTTTTGCACCCGTAGCTCAGTTGGATAGAGTATCTGGCTACGAACCAGAGGGTCGGGCGTTCGAATCGCTCCGGGTGCACCAGTTTGAAGTCCCTATAGTTTAGCGGTTAGAACACTGCCCTTTCACGGCGGCGGCCGGGGTTCGATTCCCCGTGGGGACGCCAGGATACAGCCACTTCATGCGAAGTGGCTTTTCTGTTTTCAGCCCCTTTACCCGCGCACGGGCTTGTAGCACCATCGCGCATCCTCTCCGTATACCGTATCCAGATGACCACGCCCTCCCCGCTGTGGCCTGAATTTATCAAGGCCGTCCGTCACGAAGTCATTCCCGCGCTCGGCTGCACCGAGCCGATCTCGCTGGCACTCGCCTCGGCGATCGCCCGCCGCGAACTGGGCCGCGCACCCGAGCGCATCGAAGGCCGCGTCTCGGCCAACCTGATGAAGAACGGCATGGGCGTCACCGTGCCGGGCACCGGCATGCAGGGCCTGCCGGTTGCCGCGGCGGCCGGCGCGATCGCCGGCGACGCCGAAGCCGGCCTCGAGGTGCTGAAGAACCTGAAGAGCGCCGACGTCGCCGCCGCGCGCGCGATGCTTGACGCGGGGCGGGTGAGCGTCGGCATCGCCGACGTGCCGAACGTGCTCTACAGCGAGGCGACGCTGCACGCGGGGGGTGATCAGGTGACCGTCGCCATCGCCGACGCGCACACCCGCGTCGTGCGCATCGAGAAGAACGGCGAAGTGCTGTTCGCGGCAGACGAGGACACCCGAGAGGCGAGCGCGCCGTACAGCCTTGACAGCGCCGACATGCTCGCGGTGTACGAATTCGCGACCGGCGCGCCTGCCGAACAGCTCTCGTTCATCCTCGAGGCGGCACGGCTCAACGGCGCGCTGTCGGTCGAGGGGATGAGCGGCGACTACGGGCTGCACATCGGCGCGACCATCCAGCGCCAGATCGCGCAGGGTCTGCTCTCGCGCGGCCTGCTCACCGAAATCCTGATGCGCACCAGCGCGGCGTCCGACGCGCGCATGGGCGGCGCGACGCTGCCGGCGATGAGCAACTCCGGCTCTGGCAACCAGGGCATCGCGGCGACGCTGCCGGTGATGGTGGTCGCCGAGCATGTCGGCGCCAACGACGAGAAGCTCGCGCGTGCGCTGATGCTCTCCCACCTGACCGCGATCTACATCCACGACAAGCTGCCGCCGCTCTCCGCGCTGTGCGCGGTGACCACCGCGTCGATGGGCGCCGCCGCCGGCATGGCATGGCTGCTCGGCGGCCGTTTCGAGCAGGTCGGCATGGCCGTGTGCAGCATGATCGGCGACGTCGCCGGCATGATCTGCGACGGCGCGTCCAACAGTTGCGCGATGAAGGTGTCGACCTCGGCGTCGTCCGCCTACAAGGCGGTACTGATGGCGCTGGACGACAGCCGGGTGACCGGCCACGAAGGCATCGTCGCCCACGACGTCGACGAGTCGATCGCCAACCTGTGCGCGCTGGCGCGCGGGTCGATGCGCGAGACCGACCGCCAGATCATCGAGATCATGGTCGAGAAGAGCCGCCGCTAAGCCACCGTCAGGCAAACGAAAGGCCGGCCCGCTTGCGCGGGGCCGGCCTTTTTCACGCAGCGAGGCGACGCAGCTCAGACGCGGTAGCTGGCACCCGTCATCACCTTGGACGACAGTTTCATCAGTGCACGCACCGGCAGCGGTAGGCGCGCGGCGCCCATCTCGTGCGCCATGTCGGCGTGCTTCAGTTCGTCGTCGCGCATCTGCTCGACGATCGCCCGGCTTCTGGCATCCTGCTCCGGCAGGCTCGTCAGGTGACTATCCAGGTGCGCACCGACCTGGTGCTCGGTCTCCTCCAGGAAGCCGAGGTTCCACTTGTCACCGAGCAAACCTGCCCCCACGCCGATCGCCAGCGAGCCCGCGTACCACAGCGGGTTGAACACGCTGGGGCGGCCGCCCAGTTCGCGGATGCGCGCCTCGGTCCACGCCAGGTGCTCGACCTCCTCCTGCGCCGCGCCCTTCAGCGCCTCGCGCGCCTCCACGGTCCTCGCGGTCAGCGCCTGCCCCTGGTAGAGCGCCTGTGCGCACACCTCGCCGCAGTGGTTGACCCGCATCAGGCCGAGCGCGTGGCGGCGCTCGGCGTCGCTCATCTCGCACTCCTCGATATGCGCGTCCGGGTGCGGCCGACCACTCATGGCCGGTGCGGCCAGCGTGCGCAGGCCCTTGTCGAACTCGATGATCAGCTTGTCGAGCATCCTGAAACCCTGTTGCATTATCGTAACGACATGATTATACCCCGACCTACCCTGCGCCAGAGGCTGCGCTATAATCGCTCACCTGATTTTTACCCGTGCCTGACCCATAAAAAGGACCACACAATGAACATCAATGCGATTTCCGCCGGCAAGGACATGCCGAACGACTTCAACGTCGTGATCGAGATCTCGGCCAACGGCGCGCCGATCAAGTACGAACTGGACAAGGACTCCGGCGCGATCTTCGTCGACCGCTTCATGGGCACCTCGATGTTCTACCCGGCCAACTACGGCTTCGTGCCGCAGACCCTGTCGCTGGACGGAGACCCGGTGGACGTGCTGGTGGTTACCCCGTTCCCGCTGCCGCCGGGCGTCGTCGTGCGTTGCCGCGCGCTGGGCATGATCAAGATGGAAGACGAGTCGGGCATCGACGCCAAGCTGGTCGCCGTGCCGGTCGAGAAGCTGTGCACCATGTACAGCGCGATCCAGAAGCTGGAAGACCTGCCGGAACTGCTGCGCAACCAGATGGTGCACTTCTTCGAACACTACAAGGACCTGGAAAAGGGCAAGTGGGTCAAGGTGCAGGGCTGGGGCACGCTGGAAGACGCCAAGGCCGAACTGGTCGACGGCATCGAGCGCCACAAGCAGCAGGGCTGATCCCGCTGCCGCGTCAGGAAGGCCGCCCGCTGTGGCGGCCTTTTTGTTGGGCGCGGGCGGCTTTCCCCTAGTGCGCCCGTGCGCCGCACATGAAACAATCGGCTAGGCACGAGGCACGCAACAGACGGGATACAGGTGGACATCGAGGCATACGGTACGGGCGCAACCCTGACGGCAGTCTGCACAAGACTGGCGGCGGCGGGGCACGCGCTGACGCGCCGCGACGGCCCAGACGCACTCGTCTGCGGGCGCTGGCAGCTCGACCTGTCCGCGCCCACGCCGCAAGCCGCGCAGGCGCTCGCCGCCTTTCACGGCGGCCGCTACGCAGACCTCGCCGCACACTGGCTGCCCGCAGGCGAACGGCTGGGCTTTGCCGTCTACGCCGGCGGTGCAGCAGACGAGGCCTGCGCCGTCGCCGACGCGCTCGCGCCCCTGCCCGGTGCCTGGCTTGACTGCGGCCCGGCAGGCAGCGCGACCTTCAGCTGGCAGTGCGTGGAGGCGCTGCGTTACGCGCAACACCTGGGCTTGCTGCACGAAGCGCTACCCGACACAACCGAATGGCTGCGCCGTCAGCAGCAACTGCTGGCTCGGCTGGACGAGCTGGCCGGCCGCTACCTCGCCTGCCACCCGGCGCTGACCACCACCACACCCGCCTTCCCCCCCGCCGGCCACCCGCATTTCGCGCAGGCGCTGGCACGATGGCTCAACCATGTGCTCGCGCTGCGCAGCGCCTGGCAGCACCTGCTCGAACAGCCTGCCCCATGAGAAAAGGCGCCCCGCGGGGCGCCTTGCGTGCAGTTCAGAGCTGTGATCAGGCAGCCGGCGACGCTTTCTTGGCGGTACGGCTCACAGCGGCGCCGGTGTTCTTGGCGGCGTTGGTCGCGGCGTTGACGCTCGCCTCGGCGAACTCGGAGCCCATTTTCTTGGCGGTCTTGGAGACGTTGTCGATCGCGGCGTTGGTGGTCGACAGCAGGGTCTTCAACGCGTTGACCGCGACGTCGGAGCCGGCCGGCGCGTTCTTGCCCAGCTTGTCCAGCGACGCCATCACCGTCTTGTTCGACTCGGCCATCTGCTCTTCAAAGAAGGACACCAGTTCGTTCTGGGTTTCGACGCACGCGTCGTACAGGCTGCGCGCGGCGGCCAAGCCCTGATCGATCGACGGCTGCGCCTGGGCGGCCTGGAATTCGGCCAGCGCCTTCGGGTCCTTGATCTCGGACAGGGACTTCACGGCCTGCGCGTTGTCGGCGAGCAGCTTGCGCGACAGTTCCAGCTGCAGGTTGGTCATGCGCTCGGCGCCGGCCAGCACGATGGTCGACAGGCGCAGCGCCTTGTCGAGGTTGGCCTGGCCGAGTGCGGCAAAATCTTGCTGTTGGGTGAACATCGGAGACTCCTTTTTCGAAAACTGCGCGATACGTACGGATATGTGGGCGTGTCGGCAGCCAACGCTTCTTTGCTGCACTGCACAAACCAAATGTTAGTGAGACGTTCCCCTAGCGTCAACCCGTTAATGTATAAGCATAAAGATTCATCGTGCCGCGCGGCATTTACGCCACAGTCGACTATTGCCAACAGTGCCAGATGCGGTAGGGCTGGCCGTTCCTGCATTGAAAGCCACCCGGCAAACAATTACACTCGGTCAATTGAATTACGCTATACGGCGGCCCCCCGAATGAACCCTGCGGCGTCCCCTTTTGAAATCAAATCGGCCAGCCTCGACCTGCTGGCGCTGATGCTGCACAACAGCGATCTTGACGCCTTCGAACGCGCGCTGGGCGAACGCTTCGGCAACCGTTTCGCCGACGGCGACGAAGCCTTCGTCCTCGACCTGAACGGCCTGCCCGACCCCGCCGCACTCGACCTTGACGCCCTGCTCGCCAAGAGCCGCGCGCGCGGCGTGCGCGTCGTCGCCCTGCGCCACGACAACGGCGCGTACGGCGAACTTGCGCGCGCGCACGGGCTCGGTTTCGCCGGCGCCGGCAGCGCCACGACACGCGCAGCCGTACAGGCGCCGCCCGCCGAGCTGGCCGCGCCCGCCCTGCCGGCGGCACCCAGCGTCGGCATGGTCATCGACAAGCCGGTGCGCGCCGGCCAGCAGATCTACGCCAGGGGCACCGACCTTGTCGTGCTGGCCATGGTCAGCGCAGGCGCCGAGGTGATCGCCGACGGCAATATCCACGTTTACGCGCCGCTGCGCGGCCGCGCGCTGGCCGGCGCGCGCGGCAACCAGGATGCACGCATCTTCGTGCAGGCGATGGAGGCCGAGCTGGTCTCGATCGCCGGCGTCTACCGCACCATCGAACAGTCGTTGCCCGCGGCGATCCAGGGGCAGCGCGCGCAGGTTTATCTCGAAAACGACAAGCTGGTCATCGCCGCGCTAGGC
Organism: Crenobacter caeni; assembly: GCF_010435965.1. Taxonomy (GTDB): domain Bacteria; phylum Pseudomonadota; class Gammaproteobacteria; order Burkholderiales; family Chromobacteriaceae; genus Craterilacuibacter; species Craterilacuibacter caeni. The sequence goes on along the minus strand of NZ_JAAGAA010000003.1, from coordinate 226,716 downwards.
GGCTGACCGCGAACCTCCTACAGGAATACGAACGTGGCAAAGATTATCGTGGTGACCTCGGGCAAAGGCGGTGTCGGCAAGACCACCACCAGCGCCAGTTTCGCTTCCGGCCTCGCACTGCGCGGCCACAAGACCGCCGTGATCGACTTCGACGTCGGCCTGCGCAACCTTGACCTGATCATGGGCTGCGAGCGCCGGGTCGTGTACGACCTGATCAACGTCGTCAACAACGAGGCGACGCTGAACCAGGCGCTGATCAAGGACAAGCACTGCGATAACCTGTACGTGCTGCCGGCGTCGCAGACCCGCGACAAGGACGCGCTGTCCGAAGACGGCGTCGAGCGCGTGCTGAACGAACTGGACGGCATGGGCTTCGAGTACATCGTGTGCGACTCGCCGGCCGGCATCGAGCGCGGCGCGCTGATGGCGCTCTACTTCGCCGACGAGGCGCTGATCGTCACCAACCCGGAAGTCTCCTCGGTGCGCGACTCCGACCGCATCCTCGGCATCCTGTCGTCCAAGTCGCGCCGAGCCATCGAGGGCAAGGAGCCGGTCAAGGAGCACCTCCTGATCACCCGCTACTCGCCTGCCCGCGTCGACAAGGGCGAGATGCTGTCGGTCGACGACGTCAAGGAGATCCTGCGCGTCAAGCTGATCGGCGTGGTTCCGGAATCGCAGGCGATCCTGCAGGCGTCCAACTCCGGCACGCCGGCGATCCACATGAAGGGCTCCGACGCGGCCGAGGCGTACGAGGACATCGTCGCCCGCTTCCTCGGCGAAGACAAACCGATGCGTTTCCTGGAGGCTCCCAAGGTCAGCCTGCTCAAACGCCTGTTCGGGAGCTGAACATGTCCCTGATCGATATGATTTTCGGCAAGCGCCAGAAGTCGGCGTCCATCGCCCGCGAACGCCTGCAGATCATCCTCGCCCACGAGCGCGGCGGCCGTAACGGCACGCCCGACTACCTACCCGCGCTGCAGCGCGAGCTGATGGAAGTCATCTCCAAATACGTCGCCGTCAACCAGGACGACATCAAGGTCCAGCTCGAGCGCCAGGACAACTTCGAGGTCCTCGAAGTGAACATCGTGCTGCCCGAGCAGAACCGCTAGCCCCAGGCGCCGGCCCCATGGCCGGCGGCCGACCTTCCGGCCCGCCACGGGCCGGCTACGCATCATGACGCTGACCGAACTTCGCTATATCGTGGCCGTCGCGCGCGAGCGCCATTTCGGCCGAGCCGCCCAGTCCTGCTTCGTCAGCCAGCCCACGCTGTCGATCGCAATCAAGAAACTCGAAGACGAGCTCTCCGTCACCCTGTTCGAGCGCGGCGGCCCCGAGGTCGCCGTCACCGAGATCGGCGAGCGCATCGTCGACCAGGCGCGTCGCGTGCTCGAGGAGGTCGACACCATCAAGCACCTGGCCGGCGAGCACCAGAACGAGCTGTCCGGGCCTTTGCGCCTCGGGGTCATCTTCACGATCAGCCCCTACCTCTTGCCGCGGCTGATCCCGGCGCTGCGCATCCTCGCGCCCGACATGCCGCTGATCCTCGAAGAGAACTACACCGCGCGGCTGTCCGAGATGCTCAAGCGCGGCGAGGTCGACGCCATCATCGTTGCCGACCCGTTCGACGAGCCCGGCACGCAGGCGTGGCCGCTGTACGACGAACCCTTCGTGGTCGCCACCCCCAAGGGGCACCTCTGGGAGAAGCGCGACAGCATCGACTCGGACGCGCTGTCGCACGAAAGCGTGCTGCTGCTCACCCAGGGCAACTGCTTCCGCGACCAGGTACTGCAAAGCTGCAGCGAACTGGCGGCCCGCCAGGGACAGGGCAACGGCCTCGCCGGCATGCTGCAGGGCAGCTCGCTCAACACGATCCGTCACATGGTCGCCAGCGGCATGGGCGTCACCGTGTTGCCGGCCACCTCGGTCTCCCCCGCCGACGAGGGCCTGCTCTCCATCATCCCCTTCACGCCGCCTGCGCCGACCCGCCGCGTGCTCTTGGTCGCACGGCGCCAGTTCTTCCGCAAGAAGGCGATCGCGGTGCTGCAACAGGCGGTATTCCGCTGCGGCCTGCCCGGCGTGACCATGCTGGAAGCCAGCCCCTAGCGCGGTACGGCGCCGGTAAAATTCACTTAACATGAATGTTCTATGCTAATCGGGTGACAACAACAATCACCACGAGGATAGAACATGGATCGCAGGGGTTTTCTAAGGCTGGGCGGCTTTGTCGGCGTATCGACCGCCTCCATGATGTTGGGCGGCTGCCTGGGAGGCGGCGGCACGGCGGATGACGGCAAGCCGGTCGATTTTGCGCAGGGCGTCGCCTCAGGCGACCCGCGGCCGGACAGCGTGATGCTGTGGACACGCGCCAGCCGGCGCGACGGGCTGCCGGCGAAGCTGACCCTGCAGTTCTCCGACCGCGAGGACTTTTCCAGGCTGCTGGTTTCCACCCCCATCGACGCGCTGCCGCAGTGGGACTACACCGTGCGCCACAAGGTGCAGGGCCTCGCGCCGGCCACCACCTACTTCTACCGCTTCGTCGCGGGCAACCGCACCAGCCCGACCGGGCGGACCCGCACCGCGCCGGCGGCAGACGCCTCCCCCGCCCAGCTTAAGTTTGCCTTCCTGTCCTGCCAGGACTGGAGTGTCAACCACTGGGCCGCCTTCGAAGAGCTGGCCAAGGAAGAGCTCGACTTTATCGTCCATCTGGGCGACTACATCTACGAGACGGTCGGCGCCGGCTTTCAAACGGGCAAGGTCGAAGCCGCGCACGGCAAGATCACGCTGCCGGACGGCACGCAGCGCGAGGACGGCGCCCGCTACGCGACCACGCTCGCCGACTACCGCACCCTCTACCAGACCTACCGCTCGGATCCGCGCATCCAGGCCCTGCACGCCCGCTGCCCGATGATCGCGGTGTGGGACGACCACGAGTTCTCTGACGACTGCTGGCAGGACAGCCAGACCTACGCACTGGCCGACGAGGGCCGCCGCCAGACGCAAAGGCGGCGCAACGCGAATCAGGCCTGGTTCGAATACATGCCGGCCGACGTCAACTTCGACGCGGCCAGCCCCGCCTTCGACAATATCCGCATCTACCGCGACTTCCGCTTCGGCAAGCTGGCAAGCCTGGTGATGACCGACCAGCGCCTGTACCGCGCCGACCACGTGATCCCCGAGGCGGCCGCCAAGGGCGAGGTCGGCTCGCGCTATTTCGTCCCGCAGACGGTGCTTGCCGGCGCCGAGGCGCTGAAGATGCAGGAAGCTGCAAGGCAAGGGCTGAACCCGCTGACACCGGTCTCCGTGCTCGGCAACGCCCAGCGCGCGTGGTGGCAGGACAGGATGAAGGCGGCGGACACCACCTGGAAGCTGTGGGGCAACGAAGTGTCGCTGCTGAGGATGCAGGTCGACGGCGTCGCCGTGGTGACCGGCCTCGCCTTGCAGGCCTTCGCCGCCAACCCGCAGGTGCCCGACGCGCTCAAAAGCCAGGCCGCGCTGACCGCGCTACAAACGGCACTCTACGCCGACCTCAAGACAGCCGGCCCCAAGGGCACACTGGCACTTACTAAGGTCGATGCCGCCCTGCAAGGGTTCGGCATCACCGACGCCGCCACCCGTGCCCAGTTGACCGGAAGCCTGCAGGCCGGCGTCACGCCGTACCAGGCGTTCCTGCAGACCTTCCTGCTCAACGCCGACCAGTGGGATGGCTACAACGCCGAGCGCAAGGCGCTGCTCGCCCATTTGCAGGCGAACAACATCGGCAACGTGGTCGCGCTGACCGGCGACATCCACGCCTTCTTCGCGGGGCCGGTCATGGCCGACTACGACGCGGCGAACCCGGCGCCGGTGATGGTCGACCTGGTCACCGCCGGCGTGTCCAGCAACTCGCTGTTCAGCTACTTCAAGGCGGTCGTCGATGAAGACCCGCAGTTCGCCTCGCTCAAGCCACTGATCTACCAGACCGACAGCAGCGGGCAGACGCTCAACACCTTCAACGGCACGCTCAGGCAGTTCAACCCCTGGCTGCGCCACGCGGACACCGACGCGCAGGGCTACGCGCTGGTCACCCTCGACTCGGCCAAACTCAGCTGCGAGTTCCGCAAGGTCAAGCCGCTATCGGGTGGGGTCGCCCCGGCGCAACCGGCCACCGCCAGCCGCAAGACGGTGACCGTGCGCGCCGGCAGCAGCGAGGTGGCCGTCGGCGGCTAAGGCAAGGCTCCCGCCCGCGCGGGTTCGCGGCAGTCTAGCCGCGGACCAGCGCGGCGAGCCGCGCGATGCCCTCTTCGATTCGTTCGGGTGCGGTGTGGCTGAAGTTCAGGCGCAAGTGGCCGATGCCGTCTTCCGGGTTCGGGTAGAACGGCTCACCCGGCATGAAGGCGACGTTGTGCTCGAGCGCCCGCGGCAACAGCTTGCGGGTGTCCTGCGGCGTCTTCAGCGTCAGCCAGAAAAAGAGGCCGCCCTTGGGCAGCTGCCAGTCGGCCAGGTCGGCAAAGTGGCGCGCGAGCGCGTCCTGCATCGCGTCGCGGCCGGCACGGTAGGTCGCGCGCAGCTTGTCGATATGCGCGGCGTAACCCGGATCGTTCAGCGCGCGCGCGACGTACCACTGGCCGATGCGGTTGGTATGCAGGTCGGCCGCCTGCTTGAGCTTGACGAGGTAAGGGTAGAGGTCGGGCGACGCGATCAGGTAGCCTTCGCGCAAGCCGGGCACCAGCGTCTTCGAGAACGAGCCGGCGTAGATGAACGACACCTTCTTCAGGTGGGACACCAAAGGCGCCGGCGCTTCGCCGTCGTAGGAGAGCGCACGGTAGGGGTCGTCCTCGAACACCGGCACGCCGGCGGTGTCGAGCACCTCGGCCAGGCGCTTGCGGTTGGCCTCGTCGTAGCAGGCGCCGGACGGGTTCTGGAAACTGGGGATCAGGTAGCTGAACGCCGGGCGCACACGGTCGATCGCCGCGCCGAACTCACCCGCGTCCAGCGAGCCGTCGGCGTGCTGCGGCACCGCATGGATCTCGGCGCCAAACAGCTTGAGCACCTGCAGCGCGGCAAGGTAGGTCGGCCCCTCGGTCAGCACCGGCGTACCCGGGTCGACGAACAGCTTGGCGGCCAGGTCGAGCGCCTGCTGCGAGCCGGAGAGCACCAGCACCTGGTCGGCGCTGCACGCGATCCCCATCCGGTTTGCCTCGCGCGCGATCGCCTCGCGCAGTTCGGGTTCGCCCTCGGTGGTGCCGTACTGCGCGAGCGACTGCGGCACACTGCCCAGGTCGAGCTCGGGCAGGCACTGCGACGCCGGCAGGCCGCCGGCAAAGGAGATGACTTCGGGACGCTGGGCGGCGGCGAGGATCTCGCGGATCAGCGAACCGGACAGGCGTTGGATGCGCTCGGAAAACATGCGGGCCTCTTGCTGGTTGCGGTCATTAATGTCAATATTTTTGACCAATTTACCGAGCCAGCAAGACAACGTCAATATGGAAAACCCCGACCCGCTGTCCGCGCTGCGCCCCGCGATGGCAGGCTTCTTCCACGCCTACCAGGCCTTCACCGCCGGCGCCGACCGCATGCTCGCCGAACGCGGGCTCGCCCGCGTGCACCACCGCATCCTGTTCTTCGTCGCCTACCAGCCGGGCTTAAGCGTCGGCGCCCTGCTCGCCCTGCTCGGCGTCAGCAAGCAGGCGCTCAACCTGCCGCTGCGCCAGCTCACCCAGGCCGGGCTTGTCGAGGCGACGCCGGCCACGCACGACAGGAGGGTGAAGTCGCTGCAGCTGACCGACGCAGGTCGCGCGCTGGAGGCCGCGCTGTGCGCCGAGCAGCAGCGCCTGCTGGGCGCGGCCGCCGCCAGCATGGGCGAGGACGACGCCCGGCGCTGGCAGGCGTTCAACCGCGCGCTCGCCGGCGCACGCGAAAACTGACTCAGTCCAGCCGCTCGTAGCGCACGGCGAGCACCTCGATCTCCTCGTCGCCGTCCGGCCCGCGAAAATACACGGTGTCGCCCTCGCGGGCCTTGATCAGCGTGCGCGCGATCGGCGAGATCCAGCTGATCCGCCCGCGAGTCAGGTCGATCTCGTCGACGCCGACGATGGACAGGGTCTGCTCGGCGCCGTCGCCGCGCAGGATCTCGACGGTCGCCGAGAAGAAGATCTGGTCGGTCGCCTCGCGCAATTCGGGGTCAACCACCTCGGCCGCTTCCAAGCGCCGGGTCAGGAAGCGGATGCGGCGGTCGATCTCGCGCAGGCGGCGCTTGCCGTACAGGTAGTCGCCGTTCTCCGAACGGTCACCGTTGCTGGCCGCCCAGTTCACCACCTGCACCACCTCCGGCCGCTCGCGGTTCACCAGCTGGTAGAGCTCGTCCTTCAGCCGCTGCCAGCCCTGCGGCGTGATGTAGTTCTTGCCGGAAGACGGCAAGCGCTGCTCGGCGGGCAGGTCATCTTCCTGCTCGTCGTCCTGCTCGCGGGTAAATGCCTTGTTCATGCACTGCTCCCGTAAAAAAGCCCGCCGGCGGATGCCGGCGGGCCGTATGGCAATTCAGGTTCAGCCGCGGCGGACCTGGCCGGTCGAAGTCAGACCCGCCCACTTCATCACGGCGGCCACTTCGGCCTCGTTCAGTTCGTAGAACTGGCCGCGCTTGAGGCGGCCGGGCAGGCCGATATTGCCGAAGCGGATGCGGATCAGGCGGCTGACGGTCAGCCCGAAGTGCTCGAACATGCGGCGCACTTCGCGGTTACGGCCTTCCTTGATCACCACGTTGACCCACTTGTTGGCCTTGTCGTCGTCGACGCCGCCGCTCTGGTAGACGCGCAGGAACTGCGCCGGACCGTCCTCGAGTTGAACCCCGGCGACCATCTCCTTCATGATCTCCGGTGTCAGCTCGCCCAGCACGCGCACCGAGTACTCGCGCTCCATCTCGAAGCTCGGGTGCATCATGCGGTTGGCCAGCTCGCCGCTGGTGGTCATCAGCAAGAGGCCCGAGGTGTTGATGTCCAGACGGCCGATCGCCACCCAGCGGCTGCTCTTGGCCTGCGGCAGACGGTCAAATACCGTCACGCGGCCTTCCGGGTCGGCGCGCGAAACGATCTCGCCTTCCTGCTTGTGGTACATGATGATACGCGGCAGGCGGTCGGCCCACTTGAGCTTGACCGGGTGCCCCTTGACCATCACGCGGTCCTGCGGGCCGACGCGGTCGCCCAGTTCGGCGACCTTGCCGTTGACGGTGATCAGGCCGGCCTCGATCAGTTCTTCGACTTCGCGGCGGCTGCCGGCGCCCGACGCTGCCAGCGCCTTTTGCAGGCGGACCGGTTCGAGCTGGTCGAGGTCGACGCGGGTCTCGCGCAGGCGCTGCGACTTGTCGAGGATCTTGCTGCTGGGCGCGCGCACCTGCAGCTTCTTGGCCTTGATGACCTTGGGCGAGCCGCCCTGGCGGCGCTCGTCGCGGTTGGCGTAGGTCTTGCCCTCGCCGAAGCGCGGCTGCTCGCCACGGCCGCCTTCGCTACGGCCGTACGGCTTGTTCTCGCCGAAACGCGGCTTGTCGCTACGAGCACCTTCGCTGCGGCCGTAGGGTTTGTTCTCGCCGAAGCGGCGGTTGTCGTCACGTCCGCCTTCGCTGCGGCCGTACGGCTTGTTCTCGCCAAAGCGCGGCTTGTCGCTACGAGCGCCTTCGCTGCGGCCGTAGGGCTTGTTCTCGCCGAAACGCGGCTTGTCGTCACGTCCGCCTTCGCTGCGGCCGTACGGCTTGTTCTCGCCGAAACGCGGCTTGTCGCTACGAGCACCTTCGCTGCGGCCGTAGGGTTTGTTCTCGCCGAAACGGCGGTTGTCGTCACGTCCGCCTTCGCTGCGGCCGTACGGCTTGTTCTCGCCGAAACGCGGCTTGTCGCTACGAGCACCTTCGCTGCGGCCGTAGGGCTTGTTCTCGCCGAAACGGCGGTTGTCGTCACGTCCGCCTTCGCTGCGGCCGTACGGCTTGTTCTCGCCAAAGCGCGGCTTGTCGCTACGAGCGCCTTCGCTGCGGCCGTAGGGTTTGTTCTCGCCGAAACGGCGGTTGTCGTCACGGCCATGCGGCTTGTTGCCGGCGAAGCGGCGGTCGCCGTCGCCCGCTGGGTTACGGGGCTGGATGAAATCGCCCTTGTGGTTCTGCGAGGCCGTCTGGCGGCCACGGCTTTGCGCCAGCGGCTGGCGCGAATGGTTGCGTTGTCCTTTAGACATGCTTTTTCCTAATCAGTCAGGTTTTCCGCCTCATCAGCGAGGGGGAGCGCACCGGTGTCGCCATCTTCGGCGATCACCAGGCTGCCCAGCTCGGCCAGCGGCGGCAGGTCGCGCAACGACTGGAAGCCCAGATCGTCGAGAAACTTGCGCGTCGTGGCGTAAAGACCGGGCCTTCCGGGCACGTCCTTGTGCCCGATCACTTCGATCCAGCCCCGCTCGAGCAGGGTCTGCATCACGCCGGTCGATACCGAAACCCCGCGGATCGCTTCGATGTCGCCGCGGGTCACCGGTTGTTTGTAGGCGATGATCGCCAGCGTTTCCATCACCGCGCGCGAGTAGCGCGGCGGCTTCTCCGGGTTGAGCCGGGCAAGGTAAGGCGTGAATTCGGCACGCGCGCGAAAGCGCCAGCCGGAAGACAGCCGCACCAGCTCGACGCCGCGTCCGCGCCATGCCCCTTGCAGCTCGTCCAGCATCTCGTTGATCTGGGCCGCCCCCACCTCGTCGCCGAACAGGCGCTTGAGCGCGCCGACCGACAGCGGCTCGTGCGCGGTCAGCAAGGCTGTCTCGAGCACGGTCTGCAGGTAGTCGAGGTCGAGGACGGTGGACATCGGGTCGGGGAGAAGCGCGGGAAGCAGCGGATTTTACACGTCTTTTTACCGGAAGTCGCGCCGATTATACGGGGATGCCCCTATGTAAACCGGCCCGCACGCGCTCCTTGCGCGGCAGGCGCCGTCGGCTAAGGTGAACGCATTGCCGCGCGCGCTTCAAGCTGGGATACGACCATGCGCCTTCACCCCGTCCTGACTGGCTCCCTGCTGCTGGCCGCGCACGCTTACGCGCAGGAAGCATCCCCGTTTGCCCCGCCCAGTGCCGAGCACTTCATGAGCTCGGCCGTGATCGCCGACGGCGACAACCCGCTGACCGACCCGGCACGTGCGCTCGCATTGTCGGCCCCCGCCTCCGGCAGCACCCCCGTGCTCGCGGCGCCACTGGCGAGCCTGCAGGCGGACAAGCTTCAGGGCGACGAGACAGAACGGCAGTGGTTCGCGCTGGAAGACGGCAGGGTGCGCCCGCGCCTCAACCTCTATCAAGACAAGTCGACCCGCTTGTCGCTGAGCATGAACACCAAGGGCGGCGAGGTCGGCGTCAGGCTGCGCCTGCGCCACCGCTGGTAGGCAACAGGGCGATGCGCACGTAGATCGTCGCGTAGGGCGCGTCTTGGGTGATCTTGACCATCCCCTCCTTGGCGAGCTCCAGAAGCGCGATGAAGTTGACGACCAGGTAGGCGACGCCCTCGAGCGGGTCGAACAGCGTCTCGAACGCGACGAAGTCGCGCCCTTCGAGCTGGCGCAAAAGGTAGGACATCTGCGCGCGCACCGACAGCTCTTCCCGCTCGACCTGGTGGTGGCGCTGGTTGCGCGCCCGCGAGAGGATGGCCAGCCACGCCTGGCGCAAGTCGGCCGCGACGACCTCGGGCAAGCGTTCCTCGGCGCCCTGCTCGATCAGCACCGCCAGCCACGCGAAGTCGCGGTCGGCCTGCGGCAGCTTGTCCAGCGCCAGCGCGGCGAGCTTCATCTGCTCGTACTCGATGAGACGGCGCGCGAGCTCGGCGCGCGGGTCTTCCGGCTCGCCGTCCTCGCCCTCAACCTGGCGCGGCAGCAGCAGGCGCGACTTGATCTCGATCAGCAAGGCCGCCATCAGCAGGTATTCGGCCGCCAGTTCGAGCCGCTCGCGCCGCATGCTGTCGATGTACCCCATGTACTGCGCGGTGATCTCGGCCATCGGGATGTTCAGCACGTCGAGGTTCTGCCGGCGGATCAGGTAGAGCAGCAAGTCGAGCGGCCCCTCGAAGCTCTCGAGAATCACCCTCAGCGCGTCCGGCGGGATGAACAGGTCCTGCGGCGCCTCCAGGAGCGGCTGGCCGAACACGTGCGCCAGCGGCACGCCGCCGGGCAAGGTGTCGGGTTCGAGGGTGAAGTCGGGTTCGGCCATCGCTTTCATTCACAAACAAAACCCCGCCGTGCGGCGGGGCGTGGGTACGGAGACGGGGACGCGGCTCAATAGCCGAGGCCCATCGCCTCGCGCACGTCCTTCATGGTGTCGTTCGCGATCTTGCGCGCGCGCTCGCAGCCGTCGGCGACGATCGCCTTGACCAGGGTCGGGTCGTCCAGGTACTTCTGCGCGCGCTCGAACATCGGCTGCTGTTCGCGCAGCACGCCGTCGATCACCGGCTGCTTGCAGTCGAGGCAGCCGATGCCGGCGCTGGTGCAACCCTTGACCACCCACTCGCGGGTCGGCTCGTCCGAGTACACCTGGTGCAGCTGCCATACCGGGCACTTGGCCGGGTCGCCCGCGTCGGTACGGCGCACGCGCGCAGGATCGGTCGGCATCGCGCGCACCTTCTTGGCCACCGACTCCGGCGCCTCCCTGAGCGCGATGGTGTTGCCGTAGGACTTGGACATCTTGTTGCCGTCGAGCCCGGGCATGCGGCTCGCAGCGGTCAAGAGCGCGTCCGGCTCGGGCAGGATCACCCGGCCCTTGTTCTCGAGGAAGGCGAACAGGCGCTCGCGGTCGCCGATCGACAGGTTCTGCGCGTCCTGCAGCAGGGCATGCGCCGCCTCGACCGCCGCCTCGTCGCCCTCCTGCTGGAAGCGCGTCTTCAGCTCGGTGTAGAGCTTGCCCTTCTTGCCGCCGAGCTTCTTCACCGCGGCGAGCGCCTTCTCCTCGAAGCCGGGCTCACGGCCGTACAGGTGGTTGAAGCGGCGCGCCATCTCGCGGGTCAGCTCGATATGCGGCACCTGGTCCTCGCCGACCGGCACCTGGTTGGCCTTGTAGACGAGGATGTCGGCCGCCTGCAACAGCGGGTAGCCGAGGAAGCCGTAGGTGGTCAAATCCTTGTGGCTGAGCTTCTCGATCTGGTCCTTGTAGGTCGGCACCCGCTCGAGCCAGCCCAGCGGGCAGACCATCGACAGCGCAAGGTGCAGCTCGGCGTGCTCGGGTACCTTGGACTGGATGAAGATGGTCGCCTGCGCCGGGTCGACGCCGGCAGCCAGCCAGTCGATCACCATGTCCCACAGACTCTGCTCGATCACCGCGACGTCGTCGTAGTTGGTGGTCAGCGCGTGCCAGTCGGCGACCATGAACAAGCACTCGTGCTCGCTCTGCAACTGGACCCAGTTCTTGATCACGCCATGGTAGTGGCCGAGGTGAAGCTTTCCGGTCGGGCGCATGCCCGAAAGGATGCGGTCTGCAAACATGATTTTCCCAGCTAGTGAAATTACAGAATCAGTCGAAGCAAATCATACACGATATTCATGAAGGGCCTGAGGATGGGGCTGAGCAGGCCGGTGAACACCAGCGCGAGCAGGATCCACATCCCGTAGGGTTCGATGCGCGAGTACTTGTACGCCATGCCGGGCGGCAGGAAGCTCTCGACGATGCGCCCGCCGTCCAGCGGCAGCAGCGGCATCAGGTTGAGCACCATCAGCACCACGTTGATGTTGATGCCGGCCTGGCTCATCAGCAGCAGCGGCTCGCTGTACGCGGTGTCGGTACTGATCGCCAGCTTGAAGAGCAGCACCCACAGCACCGCCTGCGCGAAGTTGGACAGAGGCCCTGCCGCGGCCACCCAGCGCATGCCGCGCCTGACCGGCTTGAGGTTGCCGAAGTTGACCGGCACCGGCTTGGCCCAGCCGAAGATGAAGCCGCCCAAGATCATGCCGAGCAAGGGCAGCGCGATCGTACCCAAGGGGTCGATGTGCTTGATCGGGTTGAGCGTCATCCGCCCCAGCATGTAGGCGGTGGCATCACCAAAGCGCTTGGCGACGTAGGCGTGCGCGGCCTCGTGCAGCGTGATCGCCAGGATCACCGGCAGCGCGTAGATCGCGATCTTCTGGATCAGTTCGTCCATTCCTTACCCCTTGTTTCGAGTGTCTCGAGATGGGCGGTGGTCCGCCCTTGTGTTCAGTCGCGCGCGAAGCCGAACAGCACCGGGTCGCCCTTGCCGGCGCGCACCAGCGAGATGCCGTCGGTCATGTCGATCACCGTGGTCGGCTCGGTGCCGCACCAGCCGCCGTCGATCACCAGGTCGACCGCGTTCTCCAGCCGTTCGCGGATCTCGTACGGGTCGTACAAGGGCTCGTCGTCGCCCGGCAGCATCAGCGTGCACGACAGGATGGGCTCGTGCAGTTCCTCGAGCAGCGCGAGCGCGACCTTGTGGTCGGGCACGCGCAGGCCGATGGTCGAACGCTTCGGGTGCAGCAGCCGGCGCGGCACCTCGCGCGTCGCCTCCAGGATGAAGGTGTAGCTGCCCGGCGTCGCGCTCTTGAGCTGGCGGTACTGCGCGTTGTCGACCCGCGCGTAGTTGGCGAGTTCGGACAGGTCGGCACACACCAGCGTCAGGTGGTGCTTGAGGTCGATGCGGCGGATCTCGAGGATGCGCTCCATCGCCTTCTTATTGCCCAGCTGGCAGCCCAGCGCGTAGCAGGAGTCGGTCGGGTAGACGACCACGCCGCCGCCCTGGATGATCTTGACCGCCTCGCGGATCAGCCTCGCCTGCGGGTTGTCCGGGTGAATCACGAAAAACTGTGCCATATCAAGCTCCTTGCGCCGCCGTAAGCCAGCCGCGCGCGAGCCAGAGCGGGCGGGCCAGCGGCGGCAAGTCGGCGGTCAGGCCAACGTCGCGTCCGCCCTCGCCCGGCGCGTGAAAATCGCTGCCGCTACTCGCGTAGAGGCCGAAGCGGTCGGCCAGCAGCGCGTATTTGTGCATGTCGTCGAGGCTGTGGCTGCCGCTGCCGACCTCGATCGCCTCGCCGCCGGCCTCGATGAAGTCACCCACCAGCCGCTCGGTCAGCGTGCGGCCGAAATCGTAACGCCCCGGGTGTGCGATCACCGCGGTGCCGCCGGCGGCGCGGATCCAGCCGACCGCGTCGGCCAGAGTCGCCCACTCGTGCGGCACGTAGCCGGTCTTGCCCTCCGCCAGATACTTCCGGAATACGGTACGCACATCTTTTATATAGCCGGCATTGACCATATAGCGGGCGAAATGGGTGCGGCCGACCATCTCCGGGTTGTCCGCCAGCGCGAGCGCCCCCTCGAACGCGCCTTCGATGCCGGCGCGCGCCAGCTCGTCGCCCATCGCGCGCGCGCGGTCGATACGCCCGTCGCGCACCGACTTGAGCCCGGCGAGCAGCAGCGGATGGTCCGGGTCTACCCCCAACCCGACGATATGCACGGTGCGCCGCGACCAGGTCACCGATACCTCGACGCCGCCGACCAGCGCGACGCCCGCCTCGCGTGCGGCACGGGCCGCCTCGGCAAAGCCGGCCGTGGTGTCGTGGTCGGTCAGCGCGAGCAGTCGCGCGCCGCGCGCGGCAGCGCGCGCGATGACCTCGGCTGGTGGCAAGGCACCGTCCGACGCGGTCGAGTGAAAGTGCAGGTCGATTTCAGCCACCTAGCAGCTCCTGTTCAGCCTGCCATAGCGCCAGCGCCCGCCGGTACTCGGCAAGCTCGCCCTGGTAGACGTCCCACACGCAAGGCTCGCAGCCGCTACCGCAGCACGCGCCCTCCGCCGGCGGCTCGGGCGCGACGGGCGGCTCGGCGGCGGCCAAGGGCGACCAGGGCTCAGTCATCGGCGGCGACCACGCGGATCTCGAAGCCCTCACCGCTGACGGTCTGCCCCGGGCGGATCTTGCAGGTCTTGCGCAGCTCGACTGCGCCGTCGACGCAAACCAGCCCCTCGGCGACCATCTGCTTGCCCATGCCGCCCGAGTCGGCGACGCCGGCGACCTTCAACAGGTCGCACAGCGCGATGAATTCGCGCTCGATGGCTACGGTTTCGTTCATTCTTCACATCCTTGCTGGACGGCCGTGTGTACAGGCTGTGGAAAACAGCGGCAAGTACTTCACGGCACACAGGTTTTGTTCGTTGCCCGTTTTTTAGGCAGGCCTCACCCGCTTATCCCCACACCGGCTGGACAGCGCTGTGCACCACCTGTGCACAAGCGACGCAAGCCGCTGTTCCGGCGAAGCTTTCAGCCAGCTGCACAAGAAACAGGCAACAGCGGTGCCAGCGCATCCCACGCGCACGCGACGCGCGCCTCGCCGTCTCCCACTACCTCGGCCACCGGACAGCCCTCCATCGCGGCGAGCGCCTGCCGGTAGCGCCCGAACAGCGCGTCCCGCGCGTAGGGGTGCGAGCGCAGCGGGTCGTGTTGCCACGGAATGTCGGGCCTCGCAAGCAGGGTCAGCGCGTAGCCGCGATGGTCGAGCTCGGCCAACGGCGCGGGCACCTGGCCGAAACCGACCTCGGCCCAGATCCGGCAAGTGAGCGCCGTGCTGTCGCACAACACCACGTCGCCCGACGCCGCCGCCTCGCGCGCCATCTGCCCTTCGGCGATCGCCATCACATCGGCCAGGGTCGGCCGGTAGGCGCGCTGCGCGTAATACTCGCGCGCGTACTCGTCGACCAGCGCAACCTGCAGCCCGATTCCACGCAGGCGCACGGCCAGCGCCGCGGCCAGCGTGCTCTTGCCGCAAGACTCCGGGCCGACGATGGCGATCTTCAGGGGATAGACAGCAGACATCGTGCGGCGGGCACAAACGGTAATCGCCCATTATATACGGCAGCCGGCGTGTTTCTCACAAACGCCGGGGAGATCGTTGTTGAGAGGCTGTGGACAAGAACGACAAGCCACTGAAATCAAAAAGCAAAAACCGGCCGCCCAAAAAACAGGCAGCCGGTAATTTTGCCCACAACGGGACTGGACAGCGGTGTGGGCACGCTGTGGACAGGCGCGCCAAGCACCTGTTCCGGCAGGGAAAAGCCGGAACTGCCCGTTAATTAGGCAACGGTAAGCTCGCCGGCGATATTGGCGGTCAGGTAGGCGCGCGCCTCTGTCGCATCCAGGCCCAGCGCACCCAGCAAGGTCAGCTTGGCCAACGCCGCCTCCGGCGTCATGTCGGCACCGGGCAAGGCGCCGGCCCGCGCCAGTGGCTGGCTGGCCGCGTACGCGCCGACCTCGACCGCGCCGCGCACGACCTGGGTCAGGTTGAGCACCGGCACCCCGCGCGCGGTCGCGGCGGCGACACCATCGAGCAAGGCCGGGTCGGCCGGCGCGTTGCCGTTGCCGTAGGAGAGCAGGACGGCGGCGTCGACGTCATCTTCGTGCAGCATGCGCCCGAACAGCGCGGCCGACGCACCGGGCATCAGCAGCATCGGCAGCACTCGCCGCGCGGGGTCGGGCAAGGCCGGCGCGAACGGTTGTGTCGCCCGGCGCCAGTGTTCGCGCCGCCAGTCGACATTGATGCCGAAACGCGCCAGGTGCGGCGCGTTCGGGCTGTCGAAACCGGCGAACGACGCCGCGTCGACCTTGCGTGCGCGGCAGCCGCGCAGCAGCAGGCGGTCAAACGCGAGTGCGACCTCGTGCAGGTCGCCCTGGCACGCCGCCTCGAACGCGTCGGCCAGGTTGCTCCAGCCGTCGCTGCGCGGATGGACCAGCGGTAGTTGCGAGCCGGTGACCACCACCGGCTTGGCGAGGCCCCGCAGCGCGAAGGCGAGCATGCTCGCGGTGTACGCCATGGTGTCGGTACCGTGGATCACCACGAAGCCGTCGAAATGTTCGTATTCGGCGGCGATGTCTGCGCACAGCGTGCGCATGTCGGCAAGCGTGATCGCCGACGAGTCGATCAGCGGCGCGTACTCGCGCAGTTCGAAGTCGAGAGCCGGGCCGCGGAAGCGCTCGAGCAGGCGGGGCAGCAACCCGGGCACCGGCGCGAGGCCATCCGGGGTCTCGTCCATGCCGATGGTGCCACCGGTGTACAGCACGAGCAGACGTTTTTGCATGCTTGTTGTCTCCAGGAATTCACGCCGTCGATGTTAAGACAAAAGGGACGCCCCATGCGGGACGCCCCTTGTCCTTGCGTGCCAAAGCGTAGGCCTTGGCCGCCAGCCTTACAGGTTGTTGTAGACGAGGATCACGCCGACCAGCGCCGGGGCGACGAAGCAGCTGATCGCCTTCATCGCCGGCATCCACACGATGCGCTCGCCACGGTCGCCGCCCAGTTGCGCGTGGATCTCCGGCCAGATCTTCCAGCCGGCCAGGATCGCCAGCAGCACACCGCCCAGCGGCATCAGGATGTTGGACGTCGTGTAGTCGAGCAGGTCGAACACGCCCTTGCCGAACAGGGTGTAGCCGCTCCACTCGCCCAGCGACAAGGACGCTGGCACGCCGAGCACGAACATCAGCGACGCCATCGACAGCGCGGCCGGCACCCGCTTCATGTGGAATTCGTCGATCATGAAGCTGGTCACCACCTCCATCAGCGAGACGGCCGAGGTCAGCGCGGCGACCATCAAGAGGATGAAGAACACCACCGCGAACAGCTGGCCGCCGACCATCTTGGCAAACACCGCCGGCATGGTGATGAAGGTCAGGCCCGGGCCGGCGGCCGGGTCGAAGCCGAAGGCGAACACCGCCGGCAGCACCATCAGGCCCGCCAGGATGCACACGCCGGTGGTCAGCGACACCACCCACAGCGCCGAAGAAGGAATGGAGGTGTCCTTGCTGACGTAGGAGCCGTAGGCGACCATCGCGCCCATGCCCAGCGACAGCGAGAAGAAGGCCAGCCCCAGCGCGTCGATCACCGTCTTGCCGGTCACCTTGGAAAAATCGGGGTTCAGGAAGTAGGCAACACCGTCGAGCGCGCCGGGCAGGAACAGGCCGCGCACGATCAGCACCAGCATCATCACGAACAGCGCCGGCATCAGGAACTTGGACAGGTTCTCGATACCCTTTTGCACGCCGCCCAACACCACGCCCACGGTCAGCGCCATGAAGAGCGCGTGGTAGACCAGGGGCTGCACCGGGTCGGACACGAAGCTGCCGAACACGCTGCCCAGGTGCTTGGCGTCCGCCGAGATCACCTCGCCGGTCACCGACTTGATGATGTAGGCGATCGTCCAGCCGCCGACCACGCTATAGAAGGACATGATCAGGAAACCGACCAGTACGCCCATATAGCCGACCCATACCCATCTCTTGCCACCCATCTTGCGGTAGGCGCCGACCGCCCCGCTCTGAGCGGCACGTCCCAGCGCCATTTCGGCCATCATCATCGCGATGCCGAGGGTGAACACGAAGCCAATAAAGATCAGCAAAAATGCGCCGCCGCCGTTTTGCGACGCGACGTAGGGAAACTTCCAGATGGCGCCAAGGCCGACGGCCGAGCCGGCGGCGGCGAGAATGAACCCGAGACGGGAACCCCATTGAGATCTTGCCATGTTGTTATCCTGATTCCATTGATGCGACAGCACGCGGCAACACGCCGCGCAGGCCGAAACACGCGGCCTACAGCAGAAAGTGCCCACCAACAGACGGATCACGCCTCAAAACGGGTCACTACTTGAAATGGTCGCCAAGCGGCGTCCGGATCGGAAAGACCGGCGGCAGGTTGGAGCCGGTCTCGGCGCACGGCCGAGGGGTGGTGGCCGGCGCTGCCGATTGCATACAATATGCTTTAACAACAAATTATCCATTCACCCGGGCATCGTCAATAGTATTTGGCACAAATAATCCATTATGAGTGGTTAATTGCTTGCAAATGCCATCGTCAGCAACTTGTGTATTATTTAATGCCAATTGAGACGCCGATCGAGGCAACTTACCCATCCGGTTGCCATCAGGCGGTAGCTTGCATATAATGGCCAGCTCTCACCGCGGGTGTAGCTCAATGGTAGAGCAGAAGCTTCCCAAGCTTACGACGAGGGTTCGATTCCCTTCACCCGCTCCAGCACCTTCGCACCATTCCTGACCGACTCAGCATGAAGTTGAATTCTGGCCGGTTCTGGCTCAAGACCTCCGTATTTACCCTGCTCGGCGCCGCCACCCTGCTGCTCGCCCTGGCCGCGCTCTATTTCGTGCGCTTCGACGCGGCCGCAGTCAGGCACGCCGTCGAACACTCTTTCGCCGCGCGCGGCCTGCGCGCACAAGTCTCCGGCAGCATCCGCCCGCAGCTGTGGGGGCGTCCCGGTGTCGAAATCAGCGACCTGCGCGTCTACACCCCAGGGGCCGCCACCCCGGCGCTGACGCTCGCATCGCTCAGGGCCGACCTTGCCTGGCTGCCGCTCTTGGCCGGCGAACACGAACTCACCCGCCTTGCGCTGACCGGTTTGAATACCCGCCTCGAGCGTGACGCCGACGGCCGGCTCAACCTGGAGGGGCTGCTGCAGCCGCAAGCAGACTCGCCGCTAAAAAACGGCCTGGACAGCGTTTCGATACAGGATGCCAGCATCAGCTACCGCGACGCCGGCGACGCCCGGGCCTACACCCTCGACAACGCGGAACTCTCGCTGAGCGACATGCGCGGGGACGCCAAGCTGCAACTGGGCGGGCGCCTCAACGACGGCAAGCGCACCCTCACCCTCAGGCTGGACGTCCCTTACCGGCTGGACGGCCGGCACCTGCGCGTCAGGGCCCTGTCGCTGGACGCGCAATTCGCCAACCGGCGACAGGATGCCGGCCTGCTGACCGTGCGCGGCGACCTAGACGTCGACCTCGAACAGGGCGTCGTCAGCGCCGACAGGGTGCGCCTGGGCTACCAGCTCAAGCAACCCAAGCTTCAGGTGGACGCGAGCATCCCGCACGCGACGCTGAGCCTCGCCCAGATGACGGTACCGACCCTCGCCGTTGAAGGGTCGCTGCAACTGGCGCAGGCCGAACACCGCTTCAAGGGCAGCCTCGAAGCCCTCAAGCTGACCGAAGCCGGCCTATACGCCGACCATAGCCGCGTGGAACTCGTCACCCGCCGTGGCGAACACACCGTCACCGCGACGGTCAGCGCCCCCGTGCAGCTGGTTGCGCTGGAGCGTCTGCAGATGGCGCCGCTAATGCTGGAGACCCGGCTGACGACACCGGTTCTGCCGCGCGGCCAACTGGCTGCCCGCCTGCAAGGCGCGCTCGACGGCTCGGTCAGCGAAGGGCGCTTCAACCTGCGCGCGGCCGGCCGCCTGGACGGCACGCCGCTGACGCTGACGGTCGAGCAGACCGGCCTGTTCCCGCCGCAGCACAAGGCGACGCTGGCGCTCGACAAGCTCGACCTCAACCGCTACCTGCCCGAGCCCAAGCCCGAGCAGGCGGTTGCCCTCCTGCAGGACAAGACCCCGCTCAAGCTCGACTGGATGGACTTCCTGCACCTGCGCAGCAAGGTCGACATCGGCGAACTCAACATGGGGCGCTTCCGGGTGCGCGACGTGCACGCCGACGTCAGCGCCGATGGCAAACGCTTCGCCGTCGACAACCTGTCCGCCCGCATCTACCAAGGCTCGCTCAGCGGCAGCGCCGAGCTGGTCCGCGACAAGGTCGTGCGGCTGACGGTGCGCCAGAAGCTCGACGGCATGCATATCCGCCCGCTTCTGACCGACCTCTTCAGCTTCAGCCGCGTCGACGGCCAAGGCAGCGCCGAAGTCGATATCGTCGCGCGCGGCAACTCGCTGGCCGCCCTGCGCGAGTCGCTGACCGGGCATAGCCGCGTCCGCCTCTCGCAAGGCGCGCTGACCGGCATCGACCTGGTCGCCGCCCTGAAGAACCTGCCGGCCGAGCTGAAGGACTGGGGGCAGACCCCGTTCGAGGGAAACAGCCAGCAAAAGACGACCTTCCAGTCGCTGTCGGCCAGCTTCGACCTCGAAGAAGGGGTCGCGCGCAACCAGGACCTCAGGCTGCACTCGCAACTGGTGAACGTCGCCGGCAGCGGCAAGGTCGACCTCAAGGAGAGCATCATCGACTACGCGCTGAACGTGAAGGCGAACCCGCGCTCCTTCGAGCGCCTCTCCAAGGTCAACGTCCCGCTGAAGATCACCGGGCAGATCAACGCGCCGACCTACGCGCTCGACTTCAACGAGATGGTCAAGGGCAAGACGACGCCGGGCGAGAAGCAGCAGGCACTCAAGCAGGAACTGACCCGGCAGATCACCACCATCCTGCCCTGAACCGGCTCAGTCGCCCTGCAGCAGGCGCTGCTCGGCCAGCGCCAGCTGCTCGTTCCGGCCGAGCAGCACGATCACGTCGTTTTCCTCGAGCACGAAGTCCTCGCTAAGGTCGTGCCGCTTGAACTGCCGCCGGCGTACGGTCTTGACCTCGACCCCCAGCCCGGCCAGCCCGGTTTCGCCGATGCGCTTGCCCACCGCGTACGCGTCCGCCGTCAGACGCACGCTCTCCAGCCGCATGCCCTCCTCGCCGGCGGGCTCGTCGCCCAGGCCGCGGAAGAAACCGCGGAACAGGCTGTAGCGCGCCTCGCGCGCGGTGCGGATGCGGCGCAGCACGCGGCTCATCGGCAGGCCCATCACCATCAGCGCCTGCGAAGCCAGCATCAGGCTGCCCTCCATCACCTCGGACACCACCTCGTCGGCGCCCGCCTCGCGCAGGCGCTCGATATCGCTGTCGTCCGAGGTACGCACGATCACCGGCAGGTTGGGCTTGAGCTGCTGCACGGTCTCGATGATGCGCTCGGCAACGTGGGTGTCGGCGAAGGTGATCACCACCACCCGCGCGCGCTGGATGCCCGCCGCGTTCAGCACTTCCTTCTTCGACGCGTCACCGAACACCACCGGGTCGCCGGCCTCGCTCGCCTCGCGCACCCGCTCGGGGTCGAGGTCGAGCGCGAAGAACGGCACCTCCTCGGCGTCAAACAGGCGGGCAAGCGCTTGGCCGCTGCGCCCGTAGCCGCACACCAGCACATGCTCGGACTTGCTCATGCTCTGCACCAAAATCTGGTGCAGGTCGAGCGACGCCATCATCCAGTCGTTGCGGATCAGGCGACGGGTGATCGCGTCGGCGTACTGGATCAGGAAGGGCGCGAGCAGCATGGACAGGATGATCGCCGCCAGCGCCGCCTGCACCGACGCGAGCGGCACCAGCGCGAGGTTGGCGGCCAGCGTCAACAGCACGAAGCCGAATTCGCCACCCTGCGCCAGCGCGAGCGCCCCCTTGAGCGAGTCGCCCGGGCGGTGGCCGAACGCGCGCGCGATGCCGAACACCACCGCAAGCTTCAGGGGCACCAGCAAGGCGAGCATCGCCAGCACGTCGCCCCAGCGTTCGGTGAGCACGCTGATCTCGAGCTTCATGCCGACGGTGACGAAGAAGAAGCCGAGCAGGATGTCGCGGAACGGGCGGATATCCTCCTCGACCTGGAAGCGGTACTCGGTCTCGGAGATCAGCATGCCGGCGACAAACGCGCCCAGCGCCAGCGACAGGCCGGAGAGCTCGGTGAGCCAGGCGATGCCCAGCGTCACCAGCAGCACGTTGATCATGAAAAGCTCGCTCGAGCGCTGGCGTGCGACCAGGTGGAACCACGGGCGCACCAGGCGCTGGCCGACGAAGAAGAGCACCGCCATCACCACGACGACCTTGACGCCGGCGAGCGCAAGGTCGGTCACCAGCGACGCCGAGTCGCCGGCGAACGCCGGCAACAGGATCAACAGCGGCACCACGGCCAGGTCCTGGAACAGCAGCACGCCGATCGCCAGCTGGCCGTGCGGCTTGGCCAGTTCCAGACGCTCGGTCAACAGCTTGCTGACGATCGCGGTCGACGAGAGCGCCAGCGCGCCGCCGATCGCGAAGCCGGCCAGCGCGTTGCCGGACAACGCCCATACGCCGGCCATGATCAGCAGCAAGGTGAGCGCGACCTGCGCGAAGCCGACGCCGAACACCAGGCTGCGCATCGCCCTCAGTTTGGGCAGGGAGAATTCGAGGCCGATCGAGAACATCATGAACACGATGCCGATCTCGCCGAGGAAATGCGTCTGTTCGCCTTCGGGAACCAGCGAGAGCACGCTGGGGCCGGCGATGAAGCCGACCACCAGGTAGCCCAGCATCGGCGGCACGCGCAAGGTGCGGCACAGGGTGACGGAGAGGACGGCGCACAACAGGACGAGGACGATAGGAGCCAGCGAATGCACGGTTGTCGGAATTCCCACGTTGTAGGTCGATAAGGCGGCAGCCGGCGTCACGCGTGCGACGGACAGCCGCCCACCGCGTTCACCGCATGCTAGAGAGCAGGATTTTAACTGATATACTCGCCCTCCATGGAACAACAGATCGCCCAACACCGGCTGGACCTCGCACGCGAAGTGCTGAAGGTCGAAGCCGACGCCATCGGACGCCTCGCCTCCCGCCTGGGTTCGGCCTTCGTCGCCGCCATCGATACCCTTCTTGCATGCCGCGGCCGCGTCGTGGTCACCGGCATCGGCAAGAGCGGCCATATCGCGCGCAAGATCGCCGCGACCATGGCCAGCACCGGCACGCCCGCCTTCTTCGTCCACCCCGCCGAAGCCGCCCACGGCGACCTGGGCATGATCGCCGAGAGCGACGTGCTGATCGCGCTGTCGAATTCCGGCGAGAGCGACGAGGTGATCGCGCTGCTGCCCGCGCTCAAGCGCAAGGGCATCCGCCTGATCGCGATGACCGGCCGCGTGGACTCGACGCTCGCGCGCGAGGCCGACATCCACCTGGACGCCAGCGTCGAGCGCGAGGCCTGCCCGCTGGGCCTGGCCCCGACGGCGAGCACCACCACCGCGCTGGCGCTAGGCGACGCGCTGGCGGTCACCCTGCTCGACGCGCGCGGCTTCGGCAAGGAAGACTTCGCGCTGTCCCACCCCGGCGGCAGCCTCGGCCGCCGCCTCTTGGTGCACGTGCGCGACGTGATGCACACCGGCGAGGCGCTGCCGCAGGTCGCCTGCGGCACCCCGCTCAAGGGCGCGCTGCTCGAGATTTCGCAAAAGGGCTTGGGCATGACCGCGGTGGTCGGAGCCGACGGCCGCCTGGCCGGCCTCTATACCGACGGCGACCTTCGGCGCACGCTGGACGGCACCGACTCGCTCGCCGGCATGCTGATCGACGACGTGATGACCCGCGCGCCGCGCACCATCGGCCCCGACAAACTGGCGGCCGAAGCGGTCCAGCTGATGCAAAGGCACAAGATCAACGGCCTGATCGTCGTGGACGCGGACGGCCGCCCACAAGGCGCGCTCAATATGCACGACCTGATGCGCGCAGGCGTGGTGTAAGGGAGGCGACAATGCAGACCATCCACGAACTGGCCCGCCAGGTCCGCATGCTGGTGATGGACGTCGACGGCGTGCTCACCGACGGCAAGCTCTACTACAACGCGCACGGCGAGGAAACCAAGGCGTTCTACGTGCAGGACGGCCTCGGCCTCAAGCTGCTGCAGGGCACTGGCGTCAGGCTCGCGATCATTTCCGGCCGCGCCGACCGCTGCGTCGAACACCGTGCCCGCGCGCTGGGCATCGACTACTACTTCGCCGGGATCAAGGACAAGGCTGACGCGCTCGCCGCGCTCGCCGAGCAAAGCGGCATCGCGCCCTCGGCGTGCGCCTTCGTCGGCGACGACCTGATCGACCTGCCCGCGCTCAGGCGGGTCGGCCTGCCGATCGCGGTGCCGGCGGCAAGCCCGCTCGTCCAGCAGCATGTGCGCTACGTCACCGGTGCGCCCGGCGGCGCCGGCGCCCTGCGCGAAGTGTGCGAGCTGATCATGCAGGCGCAGGGCAGCTGGGACGCGGCGATCGGGAAGTACCTCGCATGAAGCGCTTTCCCCGCCTGTTCCCGCTATTGCTGGTACTGCTGCTCTCGCTGCTGACCATCGTGCTCGACCGCGTCACCCGCGAGAAGAACACCGCGACCGAAGTCGACGCGAGCCAGCCCGAGTACACGGTGGAGAACTTCACCGCGACCCGCTTCAACGAAGCGGGCCTGCTGCAGGACAGGCTGACCGCGAAGAAGATGTGGCAATACCCGAAGTCGAAGGAGATCGACTTTGACGCGCCCAGGCTCACCAGCTACAAGAACGGGCAGGTCAACTACACCGTCGACGGCGAGGTCGGCCGCTACAACAGCGCCAGCCGGAAGGTCTGGTTCGACCGCCGCGTCGAAATGAACGACCCGGGCCGCGCGGGTGCGCAGCCCGTCCGGCTGGAGACCCGGGCAATGACCGTCGACCTGGCCACCTCGGTCGCGCGCGGGCCGGCACCGGTCACCGTCTGGCAGGGCGACTCCGTGCTGCGCGCCACCGGCTTTGTGTACGAACAGCCCAAGGGCGTCGTCTCCCTGCTGTCGAACGTCAGGATCCACTATGTGCAACCTTAAATCTTTCGCCGCCACCGCCCTGCTCGTCGCGCTCGCGGGCGCCGTCCACGCCGAGAAGGCGGACAGCACGAAGCCGATCGAGCTGTCCGCCGACCGCGGCACGCTCGACCAGAACAGCGGCGTCACCACCTGGGACGGCAACGTCGTCGTCAACCAGGGCACCTTGCAGCTGAAGGCCGACCATGTGGTCGTCACCCGCAACGCGGCCGGCGAGCAGACACTTCTCGCGACCGGCAAGCCGGCGACCTTCCGCCAGAAGGTCGAGGGCAAGAACGAATACATCAAGGGCCGCGGCAACCGCATCGACTACGACAGCAAGACCGGCGTCGCCGTGCTCACCGGCAACGCCTTCGTCGAGCGCGGCCAGGACTCGGTCGCCGGCGCGGTGATCACCTACAACACCGAGACCGAGCTCTACCAGGTCTCCGGCGGCAACCCCAAGGTCACCGGCGGCGCCGGCGGCCGGGTAACGGTCATCCTGCAGCCCAAGACCGAGGACAAGAAATGAGCGACAGCCGCCTGACCGTCCGCAACCTGAAGAAGACCTTCAAGAAGCGCACCGTCGTCAAGGACGTGTCGCTAGAGATCGCCAGCGGCGAGGTGATCGGCCTGCTCGGCCCCAACGGCGCGGGCAAGACCACCAGCTTCTACATGATCGTCGGGCTGATCGCCGCCGAGGCCGGCCGCATCGAGCTGGACGGCACCGAGATCACCCACCTGCCCATCCACAAGCGCGCGCGCATGGGGCTGGGCTACCTGCCGCAGGAAGCGTCGATCTTCCGCAAGATGACGGTCGCCGAGAACATCCGTGCCGTGCTCGAGATCTCCGGCCTCAAGGGTGAGGAGATGGAGGGCGAACTCGCGCTCCTGATGGACGACCTCAATATCGCGCACCTGGCGGACACCAACGCGATGGCGCTCTCCGGCGGCGAGCGGCGCCGTGCCGAGATCGCGCGCGCGCTGGCCAGCCGGCCGCGCTTCGTGCTGCTCGACGAGCCGTTTGCCGGCGTCGACCCGATCGCGGTGATCGACATCCAGAAGATCATCGCCTTCCTCAAGGAACGCGGCATCGGCGTGCTGATCACCGACCACAACGTGCGCGAGACGCTGCGCATCTGCGACCGCGCCTACATCATCAGCGACGGCAAGGTGCTCGCGTCCGGCCTGCCGGACGAGCTGGTCGGCAACGAGCAGGTCCGCCGCGTCTATCTGGGCGAACACTTCCACCTCTAAAGAGCAGGGCCGCGATGAAACAGTCCCTGCAACTGAAGGTCAGCCAGCAGCTGACGCTGACCCCGCAACTACAGCAGTCGATCAAGCTCTTGCAGATGTCTACGCTCGAGCTGGGCACCGAAATCGAGCGCTACCTCGCCGAAAACCCGCTGCTCGAGCGGCAGGACGACGCCGAGCCCTTCGAGGCGCCGCAGGAAGCCGCCGCGCGCGAAGAGGAAGGTGCCTCCCGCGCCGACGAGGGCGAGCGTGCGCAAGAGGCCGCCGAGAGCTGGGGCAGCGGCAGCGCGCGCGCCGACGGCGACGAATTCGACCCGCTGCTCAATATCGCCGAGAAGCCGTCGCTGCGCGCCCACCTTGCCGCGCAACTGGGCGAGCTCTCGCTGAGCGCGCGCGAGCGCGCGCTGCTGATCGTGCTGATCGAGGAGACCGACGACGACGGCTACCTGGCGGACGACAACGAGGCGATCGCCGCCTCCCTGCCCGCCGAACTCGAGGTCGACGCCGACGAGATCGGCTACCTGCGCCGCCTGCTGCAGCAGCTGGAACCGGCCGGCATCGGCTGCCGCTCGCTGGAAGACTTCCTGCAACTGCAGCTGTCGGCGCTGCCCGCATCCCCCGCCGCCTCGCTCGCCGCGCGCATCGTCGGCGGCCACCTCGCCCTCCTGGGCAACCGCGACTACGGCAAGCTCAAGCGGCTGCTTGCCGTGGACGAGGCGCAGATCCGCGACGCGCAGGCGCTGATCGGCCGGCTGCGCCCGCGCCCGGCCGGCGGCTTCGACGACGACGATACCCGCTATGTCGCGCCCGACGTGCTGGTGAGCAAGGTGCGCGGCCGCTGGCTCGCGCGGCTGAACGCACAAGTGCAGCCTAAACTGCGCGTAAACAGCGTGTACGCGAATCTCTTGCAGCAACAAAGGGATAGCGCGGGCGCGCTCGGCGGCCAATTGCAGGAGGCGCGCTGGCTGGTCAAAAACCTCCAGCAGAGGTTTGACACCATCCTGAAAGTGTCAGAAGCTATCGTCGACAGGCAACAAAAGTTCTTTGAACACGGTGAAGTAGCGATGCGGCCCCTGATCCTCAGGGATATCGCCGACGAGCTCGGACTGCACGAGTCGACCATCTCGCGGGTGACCACGCAGAAGTACCTCTTGTGCAGCCGCGGGCTGTTCGAGCTGAAGTACTTCTTCGGCAGCTCGCTGGAAACCGGCGACGGCGGCGAATGCTCGGCCACCTCGATCAAGGCGCACATGAAACGCCTGATCGACGGTGAAGACCCGAAGAAACCGCTGTCCGACAGCGCGCTGGCCGAGGCGCTTTCCGGGCTCGGCATCCAGGTCGCACGCCGCACCGTCGCCAAGTACCGCGAAGCGATGCAGGTCGCTCCGGCCAGCCAGCGCAAGACGCTGTAGCCGGATTGCCATACGGAATTTTTACCGGTCGGGCCCGCGCCCGGCCAACCACAGAAGGAGTTGGGTTATGAACCTCAAGATCACCGGTCTCCACCTCGAAGTCACCCCTGCCCTGCGCGACTACGTCGAAGAAAAACTCGGCCGCGTGGTACGCCATGTGGACAACGTGATTGACACTTCTGTCACCCTGTCCGTCGACAAGCTGGTCCAGAAAGCCGAAGTCAACGTACACCTCGCCGGCAAGGACATCCACGTCGAAGCGACCGCCTCCGACATGTACGCCGCGATCGACGCGCTGATCGACAAGCTCGACCGCCAGGTGCTCAAGCACAAGGAAAAGCTGTCCGAACACCGCGCCGCAGCGCCGCAGCCGGCCGCCGAAGAATAAGCGCCTGCCGCGCCAAGACAACGGGAACCCGCGGGTTCCCGTTTTTCATGCACGCGAATGGACTATTGATAAAGACGGTGCCAGCGTAGAATACGCGTGCACAACAACCAGCCCGAATACCTATGTCCCTGATCGGCAAGATTCTGACCCGTGAGCATGTACTGGTCGACCTCGACGTTGCCAGCAAGAAACGGATCTTCGAGCAGGTCGGCCTGATCGCCGAGAACACCTGCAACGTCGCCCGCAGCGAAGTTTTCGACAGCCTGTTCGCCCGCGAGAAACTGGGCTCGACCGGGCTCGGTCAGGGCGTCGCCATCCCGCACGGGCGCGCGCGCGGGCTGAAGGAGGCGATGGGCGTCTTCATCCGCCTCAAGCAAGCCATCCCGTTCGACGCGCCCGACGGCAAGCCGGTGCGCCTCTTGTTCGCGCTGCTGGTGCCCGAGCAGGCGACCGACCTGCACCTGCAGGTACTCTCCGAGCTTGCACAGCTCTTCTCCAGCCGCGCGCTACGCGACGCGCTGGAAACGGCCGCCGACGCCGACGAGATCTACCGGCTCTTGACCGAGCGGTGCGAGCATGCCTAGCGTCAGCGTCCGCAAGCTCTACCAGGACAACCAGCAGAAACTCAGCCTGACCTGGGTCGCCGGCCGCGGCGGCTCGGACAACCTGATCGGCAACGACGACCAGCGCCCGACGCTGTCGCTGGTCGGTCACCTGAACTTCATCCACCCCAACCGCGTGCAGGTGCTGGGTCTCGCCGAGGTCGACTACCTGAACCGGCTCGAGCGCTCGGCCGCGCGCACCGCGCTCGACCAGCTCTTTCACAAGACGATGTCGGTGGTCATCGTTGCCAACGGCCAGGCCGTGCCGGCGCTGCTGCGCGACTACTGCCACACGCACAACGTCCCGCTGATGACCACGCCGCTGGAGAGCCCGTACCTGATGGACGTGCTGCGCATCTACCTTGCGCGCGCGCTCGCGGTGTCGACAGTGCTGCACGGCGTGTTCCTCGACGTGCTCGAGATCGGCGTGCTGATCATGGGCGACTCGGCGATGGGCAAGAGCGAACTCGCGCTCGAACTGATCTCGCGCGGGCACGGCCTCGTCGCCGACGACGCGGTCGAGCTCTACCGCATCGGTCCGGACACGCTGGAAGGGCGTTGCCCGCCGCTGTTGCGCGACTTCCTCGAGGTGCGGGGCCTGGGCATCCTCAACGTGCGCACGGTGTTCGGCGAAACCGCGGTGCGCCCGAAGAAGGTGCTCAAGCTGATCATTCATCTCATCAAGGCAAACGACCAGGCGATGCAGGCGCTCGACCGGCTGAACATCCAGTCCGAGACGCAGGACATCCTCGGCGTCACCGTGCGCAAGGTCATCCTGCCGGTCGCCGCCGGCCGCAACCTGGCGGTACTGGTCGAGGCCGCGGTGCGCAACTACATCCTGCAACTGCGCGGCATCGACAGCACGCGCGAGTTCGTCGAACGGCACACCAACTTCCTGCGGGAACAGGAAAATGCAGCTGATCTTGATTAGCGGGCTATCCGGCTCGGGCAAGTCGGTCGCGCTCAGGAGCCTGGAAGACGCCGGCTTCTTCTGCGTCGACAACCTGCCGGCGACCATGCTCGCTGACGCGCTGACCATCTACCAGGCCGACGGCTACCAGAAGGTCGCCATCAGCGTCGACACCCGCAGCCGCGCGACGCTGGATCGGCTGCCCGCCGAGATCGGCCGCCTGCGCTCGGCCGGGCTCGACGTGCGGCTGTTCTTCTTCGAGGCCAAGCAGGAAACACTGGTCAAACGTTTCTCGGAGACCCGCCGCGCGCACCCGCTCTCCGGGCTGGGCCTGACGCTGGCCGAATGCATCGAGCTCGAACGCGAGCTGTTGGCCGCCATCGGAGAGCTGGGGCTGCGCATCGACACCTCCGACATGGCCGCGAGCAACCTCAGGCAATGGGTACGCCAGCTCGCTGGCTGCGACGGCGGACAGCTGACGCTGATGTTCGAGTCGTTCGGCTTCAAGCACGGCGTGCCGCTGGACGCCGACTTCGTGTTCGACGTGCGCTGCCTGCCCAACCCGCACTACGTGGCGGAACTGAGGCCGCTGACCGGCCGCGACCAGCCGGTGATCGACTTCTTCGCGCATGAAGCGCAGGTCGCCGCCATGATCGCCGACATCCGCGCCTTTATCGAAAAGTGGCTGCCCGAATTCGTCCGCGAGAACCGCAGCTACCTGAGCGTCGCCATCGGCTGCACCGGCGGCCAGCACCGTTCGGTCTACATCGCGGAGCATCTCGCACGCGACTTCGGGGCCGAGCAGCAGGTGCTGCTGCGCCACCGCCAGTTGCAAAGGACGACATGCGACTGATCCGGCCGGGGGATGTCGCCGTCTTCACGCTGGCCGCACTGACGTGCGGCCTTGTCGTGTGGGCATGCTGGACGCAATCGCCGGCGCGCACGCTGTCGATCCGCCAGGGCGGCGCGCTGTGGCGCGAAGTCAGCCTGCTGCACAACGCTCGCTACCATGTCGCAGGCCCGCTGGGCGACACCGTGGTGCGCGTCGAGGACGGCCGTGCCCGCATCGAATCCGACCCCAGCCCGCGCCAGTACTGCGTGGGCCAGGGCTGGCTCGAGCACGCCGGGCAAAGCGCCATCTGCCTGCCCAACGCGACCAGCATCACGCTGGAGGGCGCGCGCGCGTATGACAGCCTCAGCTTCTGAACGGCTGACGCTGGTGGCCCGCCCGCTGGACAGGCAGGTCGCGTCGCTGTCCGCCCTCGCCATCGTGCTCGCGCTCGTCGACGCCGCACTGCCCACCCCGCTGCCCGGTGTCAAACCCGGGCTCGCCAATATCGTCACCCTGCTCGCACTGTACCGGCTGGGCTTTGCCGCCGCAGTCTGGGTCAGCCTGCTCAGGGTGCTCGGCGCCGCCTTGCTGATGGGCAGCATGCTGACGCCGGGCTTCTTCCTGAGCCTCGCCGGCGCGCTCTCGAGCCTCATGCTCCTCGCACCGGCGAGCCGCCTGTCGCGCCGGCTGTTCGGCCCCGTCAGCCTCAGCCTGATCGCCGCCTACGGCCATATCGGCGGCCAGTTGCTGCTCGCCCGGCTGTGGCTGATCCCGTCCGATGGCATACTCTACTTCGTGCCGGCGTTCGCGCTCGCCGCGCTCATCACCGGCACCGTCAACGGACTCTTGGCCGCCCGCCTGCTGCGGCGCTGGCCGTCCTCCAAGCACTGAGGTTTTGTCATGCCCACCCCACACACCGTCACTGTCGCGCTGACCGGCGCCTCCGGCCTGCCGTACGGCCTCGCGCTGATCCGCGCGCTCGTCGCCGCGCGCGTGCGCGTCTGGGTACTTGCCTCGCAGGCCGCTCAGGTGGTCGCGCGCGAGGAGACCGACTTCGCGCTGCCCGCCGCGCCCGACGCGCTGACCCGATACCTCACAGAGATGAGCGGCGCCGAAGAAGGCCAGCTGCGCGCGTTCGGGCGCGAGGCCTGGCACGCACCGGTCGCCTCCGGCTCCAACCCGGCCGACGCGATGGTGGTCTGCCCGTGCTCGATGGGGACGCTCGCCGCGATCGCGCAGGGCATGAGCGACAACCTGATCGAACGCGCCGCCGACGTCGCGATCAAGGAGCAGAAGAAGCTGGTGCTGGTGCCGCGCGAGACGCCGCTCTCGGCCATTCATCTCGAGAACATGCTCAAGCTTGCCCGGCTGGGCGTGGTGATCCTGCCGCCCGCGCCCGGTTTTTACACGCGTCCGCAAAGCGTCGACGACATGGTCGACTTCGTCGTCGCGCGCATCCTCGACCAGATCGGCGTGCCGAACACGCTGGTGCCGCGCTGGGGCGAGACGCGATGAACCCGGCGATCCAGTCCCTCGCCGCGCAGCGGGCGCTGGAAGCGGCCGCCGCCGCCCAGGGCATGGGCCTGATGCGCCGCGCCGCGTGCGCGGCGGCCGACAAGGTGCGCGCCCTGCTCCCTGAGCCTGCGCCCGTCACCGTGCTCGCCGGCCCCGGCAACAACGGCGGCGACGCGCTGCACCTGGCGTGCGAGCTTGTCCGTGCGGGCTACCCGGTCACCGTGGTCAGCCCTGCGCCGCAACAGGGCGACGAGGCCGTCGCCGCGCGCGCGCGCTGGGACGAGATCTCCGGCCACACCGACCGCGAACTTCCTGCCGCCGCCGGCGCGCTGGTCGTCGACGGGCTGTTCGGCATCGGCCTTGCGCGCGCGCCATCAGCGCCGTGGGACGCGCTGATCCGCGCGGTCAACGCAAGTGACGTGCCGGTGCTCGCGCTCGACGCCCCGAGCGGGCTGGATGCGACGCGCGGTACCGCGCCGGGCGAGGCGATCCGCGCCAGGCATACGCTCACCTTCCTGTGTCTCAAGGCAGGCCTTCTCACCGGCGACGGGCCGGGGCTCACCGGCGCACTGGAGGTCGCGCCGCTCGATGTGCCGCCGGCGATGTGGCCCGAGGCCGAGGGCGAACTCAACCGCCCGCTGCTCGCGCCGCTCGCGCGCAAGGCCAACAGCCACAAGGGCAGCTATGGTACCGTCTGCGTGGTCGGCGGCTCGCCGGGCATGCTGGGCGCGGCGCTGCTCGCCGGACGTGCCGCGTTGTCGTTGGGCGCAGGCAAGGTGCATCTGGCCACGCTGGACGCCCGCCTCGCCGTCGATCCTTGCCACCCCGAGCTGATGATCGCACCGCATACGCCAACGCTGCCCACCCACGAGGTGTGCGCCATCGGGCCGGGGCTGGGCCAGAGCGGAGACGCGCGCGCCGCGCTCGCCGCGGCGCTCGCGGGTGACGTGTCGCTCGTCGTCGACGCCGACGCGCTGAACCTGGTCGCCGCCGACCCCGTGCTTGCTGAACGGCTGGCCAGACGGCAGGCGCCGGCGGTGCTGACCCCGCACCCGGCCGAGGCCGCCCGCCTGCTGGGCCTCTCCACCGCCGAGGTGCAGGCCGACCGCGTCGGCGCCGCGCGCGCGCTTGCCCGCCGTTTCGGGCAGACCGTGGTGCTCAAGGGCGCCGGCACGCTGATCGCGCGCGCCGACGGCTTTTACCGCGTCAACGCCAGCGGCAATGCCGCGCTTGCCGCCGCCGGCCAAGGCGACGTACTGTCGGGCGCGATCGCCGCGCTGATCGCGCAGCACCTGCCGCCGTTTGACGCCGCCTGCCTCGGGGTTTACCTGCACGGACTGACCGGCGACCTGTACCGCGCCCGCCAGGGCTACATGCTGGGACTCGCCGCCTCGCAAAGCGCCGCGGATCTTACCGACATCGCCAACGCCCTGCTCCTGATCCACGAAAGGAATACCGTTTGACCCGCCAGACCCGTGCCACCTTGCTGGGGCTTTGCGCCGTCCTCGCCTGGTCGACCGTCGCCTCCGCCTTCAAGCTGAGCCTCGAACATCTGAGCCCGGCGCAACTCGTGCTGTACGCCAGCGCGGCCAGCCTTGCCTCGCTGATGGCCATTCTCGCCTGGCAGAAAAGGCTGGGGGAATTCCTGCCGGCCTTGCGCCTGCAGTGGCGCCGCTCGCTATTGCTAGGTGCGGTCAACCCCTTCGCCTACTACCTGATCCTGTTCCAGGCGTACGCGCTGTTGCCCGCGCAGGAGGCGCAGGCGATCAACTACACCTGGGCGCTGACGATGACGCTGTTGTCGGTACCGCTGTTGGGGCAAACGCTGAGACGGCAGGACCTGGCCGCCGCGCTGACCTGCTATCTGGGCGTGCTGGTGATCGGCACGCGGGGCGAGTTGCTGTCGCTGTCGTTCTCCAACGCGGAGGGAGTGCTATGGGCGCTGGCGTCGACGCTGTTGTGGGCGAGCTACTGGATTTTCAGCACGCGCGACGCGCGCGAACCGGTGCTGGGGCTCGCGCTGAACTTCACGCTCGCGCTGCCGCTCGCGCTGCTGTGGTGCGCGCTGCAAGGCGAGCTGACCCCGATCGCCTGGCAGGGGCTCGCCGGCGCGGCCTACGTCGGCGCGGTCGAGATGGGTTTCACCTTCGTGCTGTGGCTCAGCGCGATGAAGCTGACCGCCAGCACCGCGCGCATCGCCAACCTGATCTTCCTGTCGCCCATCGTGTCGCTGTGGCTGATCCACCTGATCGTCGGCGAACCCATCCTCGCCTCGACGCTGGCCGGCCTCGCGCTGATCCTGGGCGGCCTCCTGCTGCAGAAACTCTTTCCCGGCCGCGCCTGAACGGGCGCCGCAAGGCTACTGTGGCCCCCCACAGGGGGCCAGCGTAGCGGGCATTCAGAAGCTGGTCTTCTCCTGCTCGGCGGCGGCCAGGTCGGCGGCCATCTTCTCGCGCAGCGCGCGGAAGAAGTCGTGCAGGCGGGCGACGGCCGGCGAGAGCTGGCCGAGCAACTCTTCCCTTTGCGCATCGCTGACGGTGGTGCGCAGCGCCGGGTCGGCCTCGCGCTCCATCGCCAGCGTCATGATCGGCGCGAGTGCGGCGCCCGCGTCCGCGTTATCGAAGGCCAGTTGCCAGTCGGCCGGCTGCAAGGCCATCCCCCGCTCGAAACCTTCGGCCCAGTCGTTGCCGGACACGCGTCCCGCGTCATCCGCGTCCAGCCACGGGTAGTAATCCTCGCCGGCGAGCAGGGTCGCCGAAACTTCGTGCCAGTGCCCGTTGACGAGGCGCATGAATTCGTCAAATGCCTTGGGGCCGGGGAAGGCCGTGTCGTCGTCCCAGGCTCGCCCCAGGATCTGCGGCAGGCACTCGGCCGCGCGGATCACCTCGGGGCCGGCCACCAGCGCGGCAAAAAAGCCGTCCAGCGTCTCCAGCTTCATCGCCCCCTGCCCGGCCAGGCCCGAAAGCGTCTGGCCCAACTTTTGGTAATCGGCGTCGCTCATCGCGGTTTCGTTCATCGCACACTCCATCGGTCGGTATCCCGCGCATTATCCGGCAGCCGACTCGGTACGCCCAGCGCCATGCACAAAAACCACTATCATTGACATGGGCATAACTATAAAATCCTAGCCATAAACAATAGCACTCAATGACCCAGCGCTAGCCATGAAACCCCGCCTCACGCCTACCGGCCAGGAAGTCAGCTTCCCCGCCGACGAATTGATCGTCAGCAAGACCGACCTCTCCGGCCGCATCACCTACGTCAACCGCGTGTTCATGCGGGTCTGCAATTACCCTGAAGAAGCGTTGCTCGGCGTACAGCACAATATCGTCCGCCACCCGGACATGCCGCGCGGCGCGTTCCGGCTGATGTGGGACGCACTGAAGGGCGGCCGCGAGTTCTTCGGCATCGTCAAGAACATGACCGCCGACGGACACCACTACTGGGTGTTCGCCAACGTCACCATCGACCGCAGGCAAGGCCAGCCGGTCGGCTATTTCTCGGTGCGGCGGCAGGCGCCGGCGCAGGCGATTACGGTTGTCGAGCCACTCTACCGGCAAATGCTGGATATCGAGCGCGCCACATCCGCCGCCGACGCGCCCGCCGCGTCGCTTGCCTGGCTCGAAGGGCAGCTTGCCGGGCTTGGCGTCAACTACGAGACCTTTGTGCTCGACCTCTACAACCGCCATAACCACGCACAGGGAAGCTACCGATGAGCCGCCCGCAGACCGAACAATTGCTGCGCTCGACCAGCCAGGTAAGCCGGCGCACCCCCTTTCTCGAGCACAAGTTCTCGGCGGCCTGCGTGGTCTTCGTGACGATGGTGCTGGTACTGGCCGTACACAGCATCATTCAGCGCGGCGTCGGCATTGCCAACATCCTGGTGCCACTGCTGGCGGTCGTCTTCGCCGTGTATGCCTGGCGCCAGCAGCAACGCCCGCTCGCGGTGCTCGCCGAGATCGACCGCGTCCTGCAAAAGGCCGCTCACGGCGAAACCCACGTCCGCATCACGAATACCAAGGGCCTCGGCGAAATCGGCAAGGTCGCGTGGAGCCTGAACGAGTTGCTCGACGTGCTCGAAGCGCACTCGAAGGAGATCGCCACCTGTTTCGAACGGGCAAGCCAGGGCGACTACAGCCGGCGCGCGCTCACCGACGGCATGCCCGGCGAATTCGCGCTGTCGATGCACAGCGTCAACGTCGCGATGAAGGCGATGCAGGAAGCGGCCGAATTCGACGCGAAGAACCGCCTGTCCAGCCAGTTGCACACGCTCAACACCGGCAACCTGTTGCGCAACCTCAAGGGCAACCAGCAGGACCTGTTGCGCGCCAGCGCCGAGATGAACAGCGTACTGTCGGTCGCAGAAGGCAACCGCGACGGTGCGCAGGCAAGCCGGCAAGCCGTCGAGGATCTGGACGGCGAGTTCGACGAGATCAACCGCCGGATGCAGCAGCTCTCGCAAAGCGCGCGCGAACTGGGCGACGCCAGCGGCAGCATCGTCGGCGCGGTGCGCCTGATCACCGAAATCACCGAACAGACCAACCTGCTCGCGCTGAACGCCGCGATCGAGGCGGCGCGCGCCGGCGAAGTCGGCCGCGGCTTCGCGGTGGTGGCCGACGAAGTGCGCAAGCTGGCCGACCGCACACACAGCGCGACCCGCGAGATCGGTTCCATCGTCGAGCGCCTGAGCCAGCGTGTCGAGGCGATGGTCGAACAGACGCAGGCGACGGTCAGCCAGAGCGCGTCGGCCAGCCAGCGGGTCGCCGGTTTCAGGGCCGAATTCGACGAGGTGGCCGCAGCCGCGCAATCGACCATCGACAGCCTGTCGCGCGCGAAAGACACCGCGTTCTCGTCGCTGGTCAAGCTCGACCATATCATCTACATGCAGAACAGCTATATCGGACTCGAGCAGGGCGGCACCGGCGCCCAGGCGGACGAGACCGACGTCCCGCACGACGAATGCAGGCTCGGGCGCTGGTACCACGGAGGGGAAGGACGTGCCCGCTACGCGCAGCGGCCGGGCTTCGCCGAACTGGAGAAACCGCATGCCCGGGTCCACGACCATGTGCGCGCGGCGATGCGGGCGGTCAAGGGAGACTGGCTGCGCGACAGGACGGTGCTGGAGGAGGTGGTCGGCCATATGCGCGAGGCCGAGCACGCGAGCGCCGACGTGACCGCGGCGATCGGCCGCGTCTTCGAGCCGGTGCCCGCCTCCGGCCAGCCGGGCCGCGCAACCGTCTGAGCGGCTACTCGTGCGAAAGCACTTCGGCACCGACCCCGTGCCTGCGCAGCACCCTGCGCAGCAGGTCGAGGGATTCTAGCTGGATCTGCCTGACCCGTTCGCGGGTCAGGCCCAGTTCGCCGGCCAAGTCTTCCAGCGTACGGACCTCGCGGTCGTTCAGGCCGTAGCGGTGCTCGATGATCAGCCGCTGCTTGGGCGAAAGCTCTGAGAGCCAGCCCTCCAGGTGGATCTCCATCCGCTTCAGGTGCAGCGCCGTCTCGGGCATCACCTGCCGCTCGTCGGCGATCGCGTCGCCGACCGTCAACATAGGGTCTTCCGCCAGCGGCGCGTCGAGTGACGCCGCCCGCTCGTTCAACTGCAAGAGTTCGCGCACCTCGGCGACCGGCGCCCCCGCTTCTGCGGCGATCTCGTCGGCCGTAGGCTCGCAGCCATGCAGTGCCTCGAGCCGGCGGCGGATCCGCAGGTAGACGTTCAGCTGCTTGATCACATGCACCGGCAGGCGGATAGTGCGCGACTGGTTCATGATCGCGCGCTCGATGTTCTGGCGGATCCACCAGGTCGCGTAGGTCGAGAAACGGAAGCCGCGGCCGGGGTCGAACTTGTCGAGCGCGTGCATCAAGCCCAGGTTGCCCTCCTCGATCAGGTCGAGCATGGGCAGGCCGCGGTTGACGTAGCGCTTGGCGATATTGACGACCAGCCTCAGGTTGCGCGACACCATTTCCTGGCGGGCGTCGAAGTCGCCGGCCACCGCACGCTCCGCCAGCGCCCGCTCCTCGGCCGGCTTGAGCAGGCTCTGCCGGCCGATGTCGTTGAGATAGACCTGGGTGATGTCGGTCGACTCTTCCGGTGGCTCGACCGTTTCTGCCGCGGCGGCCTCGGTTCCCTCCTCCTCGCGCAGCGCCTCGGCCGCCTCGAACTCGTAGCCGTCGTCAGACTGGGCGTCTGCTGTCAGGTCGGAAAGACTCATTCTTCCTCCTTGCGAAAGCGGCTGGCCTGCCTGGGCAAGCGGGTGGCATGTCTTCAATTGATAGGAGAAAACCTCCGGATATTCAAAAAAATTAATGACGTGCATATATCTGGCGACCGGTAGGCGGAAAAAAACCCGGCTCGGGAAGCCGGGTTTGCGCAAGGAACGCGGGCTTTACGGCACAGGGGCCAGCACCCGGCTCCCCGAGCACAGCAGCCGGGCGCAGTCCTCGGCCGGCAGCGGTTTCGAGCAGAAATAGCCCTGGACCGTGTCGCAGCCTTCGGCAGCCAGCAGCGCCCATTGCGCGCGCGTCTCCACGCCCTCGGCGACGACCCGCATATTGAGGCTGGCCGCCATGCTGATGACGGTGCGGGTAATCGCCGCGTCGTCGGCGTCGTGCGGCAAGTCCTTGATGAAGGATCGGTCGATCTTCAGCGTGCCGGCCTTCAGCCGCTTGAGGTAGGCCAAACTGGAGTAACCGGTACCGAAGTCGTCGATCGACAGGCTCACGCCCAGCGCATGGATCGCCTCGAGCAGCGCCGTCGTCTGCGGCACGTCTTCCATGATCAGGCTCTCGGTCACCTCGAGGTCCAGCCACTCGGCGTCCAGTCGGTAACGCTCCAGCACTTCGGCGATGGAGTCGACCAGATCGGGCTGCCTGAACTGCAGCGCGGACAGGTTGACGCCGACCCGCACCAACGGCAGCCCCTCATCGCGCCAGCGCGCCAGTTGCGCGCACGCCTCGTCCAGCACCCAGCCGCCGATCCCGACGATCAGCCCGCTGTCCTCGGCGACGTCGATGAACTGCAGCGGGCCGAGCAGGCCGCGTTCCGGGTGCTGCCAGCGCACGAGGGCCTCGACGCCGACGATGCGCCCGCTCTTCATGTCGACCTGCGGCTGGTAGTGCAGCACGAACTCGCCGGATGCGAGCGCATGCCGCAACTGCGCCTCCACCTGCAGCCTCTCGCGTGCACGCGCGTTCAGGTCGGCAGTGTAGAAACGGACCTGACCGCGGCCGCTGCCCTTGGCGTGGTACATGGCCGCATCGGCGTTGCGCACCAGCGTGTCAAAATCCTGTCCGTCCTGCGGGTACAGGCTGATGCCGATACTGGCCGACGCCTGCACCGGATGGCCGTCGATCTCGACCGGGGACGCCAGCGCCTGCTGGATCCGGCAGGCGGCGCCCAGCGCGTCGTCGGCAGAGGCGAGCCTAGGCAGCAGCACGATGAATTCGTCGCCGCCCTGCCGCCCGACAATCTG
This sequence comes from Crenobacter caeni, assembly GCF_010435965.1. Taxonomy (GTDB): domain Bacteria; phylum Pseudomonadota; class Gammaproteobacteria; order Burkholderiales; family Chromobacteriaceae; genus Craterilacuibacter; species Craterilacuibacter caeni. The sequence continues at coordinate 188,014 of NZ_JAAGAA010000003.1, read as the reverse complement.
GCCGGCGTCGAGCACGGCGGCCAGACGGTCGGCGGCGACACGAAGCAGCATGTCGCCAGCCTGATGCCCCAGCGACTCGTTGACCGTCTTGAAGCGGTCCAGGTCGAGCAGCAGCAGCGCCGCGCAACCCGCGCCCTCCTGCTGGATGACGAGCGAAGAGCGCTCCTGCAACTGGGTACGGTTGGGCAGGCCGGTCAGCGCGTCGAAATGCGCGAGGTAATCGATGCGCTCGTCGGCGGCGCGCCGCTCGCTCTCGTCGCTGCAGACGGCGACAAAATGGCTGAGCTCGCCGCCCTCGTCGTGCACGGCGTTGATCACCAGCCATTGCGGATAGATCTCTCCGCTACGCCGGCGGTTGCTCAGTTCGCCCTGCCACTGGCCTTCGCTCAGCAATTGCTGCCACATCTGCCGGTAGAAGGCGGCGTCCTGCAAGCCGGATGAGAACATCGCCGGCGTGCGGCCGACCATTTCCTGCTCGCTGTAGCCGCTGATGCGGGTGAGCGCCCGGTTGGCGCTGCGGATCACCCCGGCAGCGTCGGTAATCAGGATGCCTTCGGCGGTATTGTCGAACACCTTGCCCGCCAGTTGCAGGCGGGCCTTCGCTTCGCGCTGGCTGGAGATGTCGCGCACCATCCGCCACACGCCTGTCGTCCCGCTGCTGTCGTCCCTGGTCGCGACCGCCTTCACGCTGACCGGGAAGTGCCGGCCCAGGCGGTCGACGTACTCGGTCTCGTATTCGTCGCAGTAACCGCGCGTCCACACTTCTTCGTGCAGTCGCCGCTCCTCATCCGTCCTCGCGCCCTCGGCCAGCAGCGGCCAGAACCCGAGCCGGCGCAACTGCTCGGCCGAATAGCCGGTCATCGCGAGGAACGCCGGGTTCGCGTCGATCACCTGGGCGTTCGCGTCGCAGATCAGGATGCCGTCGAGGCTGGAATGGAATAACTCGCGGTATTTGCCCTCGGAGCGGCGCAAGGCCTCCTCGACCTCGCGCCGGTGGCGGATATCCTCCTGCAGGGCGCGGGTCTTGTCGCCCAGTTCGGCCAGAAGCCTGCGCAACTCGCTGCGTGCCCATTCCAGGTGGCGGCCGACCGCACCCAGTTCGTCCGGCCTGCGCCACTCGAAGGCCTGCTCCAGACGCAGCGCGGCCAGTTCGCCTGCCTGCGCCGAGAGCTGCTGCATCGGCCGCAGGAAGCGCGAGTTAAGGATGGCCATGATCAGCACGATGGAAAGTACGAGCTGCGCAAGCACGATCAGCAGCAGCGACACCAGCTGCCGCTCCAGCGTCTCGTCCAGGTGGCGGGTGTCAAAGGCGATGCGTACCACGCCGATGGTCTCGCCGCGGTGCACGACGGGCCGCTCGAATACCGCGCCCGGGTGCGCCTGCGGGGTTTCACGCTGAGAGGACAGGAAAGGGGCACCGCTGAGCGTGTCGTAGACCTGCACCGACAGCACCCGCTTGTCGTCCATCACCGACTCGAGCAAGGGGGAGCCCGACTGGCGGTTCAGGTTCCACAGCGGCTCCTGCATGCCAAACGACACGATTTCCAGCATGCGCTGCTGCTCGTGGCCGAAGCGCTCGACCAACTGGTCGCGCTGCACGCGGTAGCCGAACACGCTGGCGAGCAGCGCGGGGATCAGCAGGCCGACGACGACAGCCAGCAAAAACAGCTGGCGCAGGCTCAACCGCGACAGGATGGAATTCTCGGTGGACGGCACGGGAAGTGGCAAACGTTCAAGCCTCAACGGGTCATCAATGCGCGCGCGGCGCACGCGGCACCGCCGACGGGGAATCCGGCGCCTCGGGTTGCCGAAGCGCGCCCCCCCTCCTACAATCGCCCCAACTTTGCAAATTAGGTGAACATCATGGCTGACCACGGCTTCGACCTGCTGATCTCGGCCCGCTGGATGATCCCCGTCGAGAACGACGGAGAGATTCTGGAGGATTATTCCGTCGCCATCAATAACGGTGAAATTATTTCCTTATTAAATCCCACCGAGTCAGCCGCGGTAAACGCTGAAAAAAGGGTCCGCCTGGACCACCATGTGCTGATGCCGGGCCTCGTCAACCTGCACGGCCACAGCGCGATGACCCTGCTGCGCGGCCTCGCCGACGACAAGGCGCTGATGGACTGGCTGCAGAACCATATCTGGCCGGCCGAGGCCGCGCATGTCGCCGACGATTTCGTGTTCGACGGTGCGCTGCTCGCCATGGCGGAAATGATCCGTGGCGGCACGACCACCATCAACGACATGTACTTCTACCACGGCGCCATGGCACGCGCGGGCCTCGCCTCGGGCATGCGTACCTTCGTCGGTGCGACCGTCCTCGAGTTCCCGACCAACTACGCGCAGAACGCCGACGAGTACCTGAGCCGCGCACTGGAAGAGCGGCGCGAATTCCTCGGCGAGGAGCTGGTGACCTTCACGCTGGCGCCGCACGCCCCGTACACGGTGTCCGACGACACCTTCCGCAAGGTGGTGACGCTGGCCGAAGAGCAGGACATGCTGATCCACTGCCATATCCACGAGACGGCCGGCGAAGTCGAAGACGCCCGGCGCGAGCAGCACCAGCGCCCGCTCGCCCGCCTCAAGGCGCTCGGCCTGCTGTCGCCGCGCCTGATCGCCGCGCACATGGTGCACCTGGATAAGGACGAGATCGAACTGGCCGCCCGCCACGGGGTGTCGGTCGCGCACAACCCGACCTCGAACATGAAGCTCGCCTCCGGCATCGCGCCGGTACCGGCCCTGCTGGCCGCCGGCGTCAACGTCGGCATCGGCACCGACGGCGCCGCGTCGAACAACAAGCTTGACATGCTCGCCGAACTGCGCCAGGCCGCGCTGCTGGCCAAGGTCGGCACGCTGGACCCGACCGCGGTGCCGGCGGCGACCGCGCTGAAGATGGCGACGCTGGGCGGCGCGCGCGCGCTGGGCATCGGCGACAAGGTCGGCAGCATCCGCGCGGGCAAGGATGCCGACCTGATCGCGATCGACCTCGAAGCAGTCGAAACCTCGCCGGCATTCGACCCGATCTCGCACGTGGTCTACGCGGCCGGCCGCGAACAGGTCAGCCATGTCTGGGTCAAGGGACGACCGTTGATGCGGGCACGCACCCTCACCACGCTGGATACCGGTGCGCTGCTCGAAAATGCGGCGCGCTGGCGCGAACGGATACTTGGCAAGGGGAAAACGGCATGACCGACAACGTCGACGCGCAGGAACTGGAGAAATTCAGCCAGCTCGCGCACAAATGGTGGGACAAGGACAGCGAATTCAAGCCGCTGCACGCGATCAACCCGGCCAGGCTCGCCTTCGTCGAGCGGCTGTGCGGCGGCCTTGCCGGCAAGCAGGTGCTTGACGTCGGCTGCGGCGGCGGCATCCTTGCCGAGAGCATGGCATCCGCCGGTGCTACCGTCACCGGCATTGACCTGGCCAAGAAGTCGCTGAAGGTCGCCCAGTTGCACAGCCTGGACAGCGGCGTCGCCGTCGACTACCGCTGCATCTCGGCCGAGGCACTCGCGGCGGAGGCGCCCGCCTCGTTCGACGTGGTCACCTGCATGGAAATGCTCGAACACGTCCCGAGCCCGCACAGCATCGTGCAAAGCTGCGCGGCGCTGGTCAAACCGGGTGGCCTGGTGGTGTTCTCGACGCTCAACCGCAACCTCAAGTCCTACCTGCTCGCCGTGGTCGGTGCCGAATATGTGCTGGGACTGCTCGGGCGCGGCACGCACGACTACGCGCGCTTTTTGAAGCCGTCCGAACTGTCGCGCATGGCGCGCGACTGCCGCTTGCAGACCCTTGACGTGAGGGGGATGCAATACAACCCGCTCACCGGCGCCTGCACGCTGTCGGATGACACCGACGTCAACTACCTGATCGCCTGCCGCCGCGCCGGGTGAACGGCGCCCCGCCAGACGAAAAAAGACCGCGCAAGGCGCGGTCTTTTTCATGGCAAGCACAGCCGGTCAAGCCAGGGGCGCCGCGATCGGCACCTCGTACACCGGGTTGGCGGTGTCCGCGCCCTTGCGCGCGATGCGCGCGAGCTCCTGGTGCAGGATGGACTGCAGCCACTGCTCGCGCAGCGGCATCGGGTCGATACCGCCGGCGCTGTTGGCAAGCGCACCGTACAGCGACATGCCGTGGTAGGTGGTCGCCATCGTCAGCGTCATCGCGACGAATTCGCTGTTGCCCGCGTAAGCCGGGAAGTAGGTCCCCAGCAAGGCGATGAAGCGGTCGCGCTGGTGCAAGGCGTCCTCAGCGAGCAAGTTCGCGAGCTCGGGCTGGGTACGCGCGGCCATCATCAGCTCCATCAGCACCACGTAGTAGCGCTCGGCGACCATCGCCCGCAGCATGCACAACAGCTTGTCTTCGTCGGACGTCTGTGCGGGCAGCGCGGCGAGGTCGGCGGCGGCACGGTCGAACAACAGGTCGACCGTGCGGCTGTGCACCAGCTTCATCAGCTCGTTCTTGGTCGCGAAATGGCGGAACAGCGCGCCCTGCGACATTTCTGCACGCTGGCAGATGATCTGCACGCTGGCGCCCTGGTAGCCCAGTTCGTTGATGCAGTCGATAGCCGACGCGACGAGCTTGCCGATGGTGCCCTCGCGGCGCATTTGTTGGGTTCTTCTGGTTTGGGTCATGGTCTTCACTCTGCGTGAGCGGGATCGCGGCGGCGATCATAGCAGAAAATTCCATTTAGGTATCAACAGGCAACGAGCACATGCTCTCGCTATCGACCACCCGGGCGTTTTCCGCGTACGCGATGCACACCACAAAAAAACAAACATCAATAAAAACATCAGGTTAGCAATTCAGGCGATGCTTTCCACCCCCTGCCGCCTGTTGCAAAAAGGCAAAGGCATTCTCTCTAATATGCACCAGACTGCCTGTCGTCAAGCTCGCCGGCCAGCGCTACCGCATGCGGTGCCAGCCGCATGCGCCAAGAGTACGCGGCACAAAAAAAACCCGCAAGCATTAGCTTGCGGGTACTCGCTACAAATTAAATGCATGCCGCTTAGGCGTAACTATCCGTCGACGGGCAACTGCACACCAGATTGCGGTCGCCGTACACGTCGTCGATGCGGTTGACCGCCGGCCAGAACTTGTTGTCCAGCACGTAGGCCAGCGGGAAGAATGCCTGTTCGCGGCTGTACGGGCGCTGCCAGTCGGCGGCGATATCGGCCTTGCCGTGCGGCGCGTTGACCAGCGGGTTGTTGTCCGCCGGCCATACGCCGTCCTCCACTGCCTGCACCTCGGCGCGGATGGCGATCATCGCGTCGATGAAGCGGTCGAGCTCGGCCCTGTTCTCGCTCTCGGTCGGCTCGATCATCAGCGTGCCCGCCACCGGGAAGCTCATCGTCGGCGCGTGGAAGCCGTAGTCCATCAGGCGCTTGGCGATGTCGACCTCGGTCACGCCGGAGGCCGCCTTCAGGGGGCGCAGGTCGATGATGCACTCGTGCGCGACGCGGCCGTTCTTGCCGGTGTAGAGCACCGGGTAATGCGCCGAGAGGCGGTCGGCGACGTAGTTCGCGTTCAGGAGCGCGTGTTCGGTCGCCAGGCGCAGGCCGTGGCCGCCCATCATCGTGATGTACATCCACGAGATCGGCAGGATGGACGCCGAGCCGAACGGAGCGGCCGACACCGCGCCCTGCCCCGGCACCGCGCCGGGCACGGCGCTGACCACATGGTCCGCCATGAAGGGGGCCAGGTGCGTCTTCATGCCGATCGGCCCCATGCCCGGGCCGCCGCCGCCGTGCGGGATGCAGAAGGTCTTGTGCAGGTTCATGTGCAGCACGTCGGCGCCGATGTCGGCCGGGCGCATCAGGCCGACCTGTGCGTTCATGTTCGCGCCGTCCATATAGACCTGGCCGCCGAAGCCGTGGATAAGCGCGCAGATGTCGATGATCGCCTCTTCGTACACGCCGTGGGTCGACGGATAGGTGATCATCAGCGCGCCCAGCTTGTCGGCGTGCTGCTCAGCCTTCGCGCGCAGGTCGGACAGGTCGACGTTGCCCAGCTCGTCACACTTCACCACCACCACCTGCATGCCGAGCATCTGCGCGGTCGCCGGGTTGGTGCCGTGGGCAGACTGCGGGATCAGGCACACGTCGCGGTGCGCGTCGCCCCGGCTCGCGTGGTAGCGGCGGATCGCCAACAGGCCCGCGTATTCGCCGGACGCGCCGGAGTTCGGCTGCATCGAGATCGCGTCAAAGCCGGTGATCGCCTTGAGCTGGTCAGCCAGGCCCTCGATCATCTCGAGGTAGCCCGCCGCCTGCTCGCGCGGGCAGAACGGGTGCAGTTCGGCAAACTCGGGCCAGGTGACCGGGATCATCTCGGCGACCGCGTTCAGCTTCATCGTGCAGCTGCCCAGCGAGATCATCGAGTGGTTGAGCGCGAGGTCGCGGTTTTCCAGGCGCTTCAGGTAGCGCAGCATGCCGTGCTCGGTGTGGTACTGCTTGAACACCGGATGCGCAAGGATGGCCGACTCGCGCGTGAGAGCCGCCGGCAGCGCGTCGGCCGCCTCGGCGTCGAGCACGGCAAGGTCGGGGCGTACGCCGGTGAAGCACTCGATCAGGAAGGCGAGGTCATCCGCGCTCGCCTGCTCGTGGAAGGCGACCGCGAGCGCGTCCTGCCCGATGCGGCGCAGGTTGTAGCCCGCGGCCAGCGCCCGCGCGTAGACGGCGTCGGCATGGCCGTCCATCGCAACGTGGACGGTATCGAAGAAACGCTCGTGCACGAGCTTGCCGCCCGCGGCCTTCACCGCGTGGGCGAACATCGCCGCCAGCCGGTGGATACGGCGGGCGATGCGCGCGAGGCCTGCCGGTCCGTGGTAGACGGCGTACATGCCGGCGATGTTGGCCAGCAGCACTTGCGAGGTGCAGATATTCGAGTTCGCCTTCTCGCGGCGGATATGCTGCTCGCGGGTCTGCAGCGCCATGCGCAGCGCGGTCTTGCCGCGCGCGTCGACCGACACGCCGATGATGCGGCCCGGCGCCGCGCGCTTCATGTTCTCGCGGAACGCGAAATAGGCCGCGTGCGGGCCGCCGAAGCCCATCGGCACGCCAAAGCGCTGGGTCGAACCCACCGCGACGTCGGCGCCCAGCTCGCCCGGCGACTTGAGCAACACCAGCGCCATGATGTCGGCGGCCACCGCAACCACCGCGCCCTTGGCCTTGGCCGCGGCGATCGGCGAAGCCAGATCGATCAGGTCGCCCTCTTCACCCGGGTACTGGAACAGTGCGCCGAAGTGTTCGGCCACACCCGCCGCCTCCGGCTGGCCGACCACCAGCTCGAAGCCAAAGTACTCGGCACGGGTGCGCATCACGTCCAGCGTCTGCGGCAGCACGCGGCAGTCGACGAAGAAGGTGTTCGACTTGGACTTCGACACCCGGCGCGCCATCGCCATCGCCTCGGCGGCGGCGGTCGCCTCGTCGAGCAGGGACGCGTTGGCCATCGGCAGCCCGGTCAGGTCGATCACCATCTGCTGGTAATTGAGCAGCGCCTCGAGGCGGCCCTGCGCGATCTCCGCCTGATACGGCGTGTACGCGGTGTACCAGCCCGGATTTTCCAGCACGTTGCGCAGGATCACGTTGGGCAGCAGGGTCGGATGGTAGCCCAGTCCGATAAAGGACTTGGCGACGGTATTCTTGGTGGCCACCTTCTTGAGGGCGGTCAGCGCCTCGACTTCGCTTACCGCGCCGGGCAGCGCGAGCGGGCCGTTCAGGCGGATCGCGGCGGGGACGGTCTGGCTGATCAGTTCATCGAGGCTCGCAACGCCCAGTTGCGCACACATGGCGGCGCGGTCGGCGTCGTCCGGCCCGATATGGCGGCCGATGAATTCTTCGTGGTTATAGAGTTGTTCGAGCGACATCTGGCGTGGCTCCGGCAAGAATCGGATGGGACGGCAAAAAAATGCCCCGGCCCAAAGGCCGGGGCTTGCGCGGATCAGGCGCCGATCTCGGCGGCGTAGGCCGCGGCGTCGAGCAGGCTGTCCAGGTCGGCAGCGTTGGCCGGGCGGATGCGGAAGAACCAGCCTTCGCCGTACGGCTCGCTGTTGGCAAGTTCCGGCGTGCCTTCCAGCGCCTCGTTCACCGCCAGCACTTCGCCCGCGATCGGCGCGTACACGTCGGAAGCGGCCTTGACCGACTCGACCACGCCGGCCTGCTCTTCGGCCGCCAGTTGCGCGCCGACTTTCGGCAGTTCGACAAACACGATGTCGCCCAGCAGTTCCTGCGCGTGCTCGGTGATGCCGACCGTCACGCTACCGTCGGCTTCCAGGCGCAGCCACTCGTGGCTGGTGACATACTTCAGTTCGGCGGGGATATTGCTCATTTCATTTCTCCATGTAGACAGATTGAAGCCGCGGGTCTCAGGCCCGTGCCCTTACTCGAATACTTTCTTGCCGCCGCGCACGAACGGCAGCTTGACGACGCGCACCGGAGTCAGCGTGCCGCGCAGGTCGACCGTGGCGCTCTCGCCGGTCGCAAAGGGCACGCGTGCGATCGCGATCGAATGGCCGAGGGTCGGCGAGAAGGTCCCGCTGGTAATCACGCCTTCGCCGACACCCTCGACGACGACGCGCTGGCCTTCGCGCAGCACGCCGCGCCCCTCGAGCACCAGCCCGACCTGCCGCATGGCGACGCCGGCAGCGAGCTTGGCTTCCAGCGCCTGGCGGCCGATAAAGTCGCGCCCGTCCTTCATCGCCAGCGTCCAGCCCATGCCGGCTTCGAGCGGGCTGACCGTCTCGTCCATGTCGTGGCCGTACAGATTCATGCCGGCTTCGAGGCGCAGCGTGTCGCGCGCGCCCAGGCCGATCGGCTCGACGCCCAGCGCCAACAGTTCACGGAAGAAGGCTGCGGCATCGCCTGCCGGCAGCATGATCTCGACGCCGTCTTCGCCGGTGTAACCGGTACGCGCGACGAACCACGCGTCGAACGGCAGCCCCTGGAACACCTTGAGCGAACGGATGGCGTCGGCCCACTGCGGACGCGCGGCGCACACCCGCTCGACGGCGGCCGGCCCCTGCACGGCGAGCATCGCCAGGTCCTTGCGCGGGGTCAGCGTCACGGCAAAGCCTTCGGCCTGCCTAGTCATCCATGCGAGATCCTTGTCGGTGGTGCCGGCGTTGACGACCATGCGGTAGCCGTCGTCCGCCAGGTAGACGATCAGGTCGTCGACCACGCCGCCATCCTCGTTGAGCATGCCGGAGTACAGCGCCTTGCCGGTGAAACCGAGCTTGGCGACGTCGTTAGCGATCAGCTTCTGCAGCCAGGCCTTGGCGTCGGCACCGGTGATGTCGACCACGGTCATGTGCGAGACGTCGAACACGCCGGCGCCGGTACGCACGGTGTTGTGTTCCTTCAGCTGGGAGCCGTAATGGATGGGCATCTCCCAACCGGCGAAATCGACCATCTTCGCGCCGGCGGCCAGATGTTCTTCGTAGAGGGGGGTACGGCGGGCTGCACTCATGAGGCGTCCTTGCAAAGGGGAAATAGCGTCCATAGACACCCCTCTGTCCGGTCACCTGAGATTTTCCGGCGAAGCGTGTCTCGCCGTTAGCCCCTTCGGTGGGTGCCGCGTACGGGCACCGCTCTCCAGAGTTGGCGGGCCGTTGCCGGCCCGATGATGCAGTCCTTTTGCCTGAGCGATTGTGCGGGTGCGCTTGCGCCTTCGGCGGCGGCGCCTGGCGCCGCTCTCTCCTGCATGATGCGCGGATTATCGTTGCAGATCGGGTAAAAAGGCAAGGACGCCCGCGCAGGCATCGTGATCCCCGCGCGGGCGTCCCGTCAAAGGCTCAGTACCACTCGATGCCGTTGACCTCGGTGGTCACCACCGTGCCGGCCTCGCCCTTGACGATCTTCTCGATGTCCTCGAGCGCGCCGATCACCGCGCGCTTGCCGGTCATGCGGGCGAACTCGCACGCGGCCTCGACTTTCGGCCCCATCGAGCCGGCCGCAAAACCGAGCTTGTCCATCTCGTCCGGGTGTGCGCGCTTGATCGCCTTGGCGTCCGGCGTGCCCCAGCCGACGAACACGGTCGGCACGTCGGTCGCGATCACGAAGTAGTCGGCGTCGATCTCGCGGGCGAGCAGGCAGGAGGCGAGGTCCTTGTCGATCACCGCCTCGACGCCGACCAGCGTCTTGCCGCTCTCGTCGTACATGGTCGGGATGCCGCCGCCGCCGGCGGCGATCACCACCACGCCCTTCTCGATCAGCCACTTGATCGGGCGCATCTCGAAGATGCGCTTCGGCTTCGGGCTGGGCACCACGCGGCGGTAGTACTCGCCGTCGGCCTTGACCGTCCACCCCATCTGCTTGGCCATGCCCTCGGCTTCTTCCTTCGAGTACACCGGGCCGACGAACTTGGTCGGGTTGGCAAAGGCCGGGTCTTTCGGATCGACCTCGGTCTGGGTCAGGATGGTCGCGATCGGCACCTCGAACGGCAGTTCGTTGCCGAGCTCCTGCTCGACCATATAGCCGATCATGCCCTCGGTCTGCGCGCCGAGCACGTCGAGCGGATAAGGCGTCACCGACTTGTCGACGTGGCGCGCGTACGCGTCGTTCTGCAGCCCAAGCAGGCCGACTTGCGGGCCGTTGCCGTGGCACATCACCAGGTTGTGCCCGAGGCGGGTCACCGCGGCCAGTTGCTTGGCGGCGATCTTCACGTTGTTGCGCTGGTTTTCCGCGGTCATGGCCTCGCCACGACGTTGCAGGGCGTTGCCGCCCAAAGCGACGACTACTCGCATGATGCTTCCTTTCCTTGCGCCGCCGGTGACGGCGCCCATGGAACAAAGCCGGCCCGTCCACGGGCCGGCTCCACACCTATACACAGGATTAAACGGACGCCCGCTCAGTCGCCGATCGTCGCCACCATGATGGCCTTGATCGTATGCATGCGGTTTTCCGCCTGCTCGAAAGCGATACACGCCGAGCCTTCGAACACCTCGTCGCTGACCTCGATGCCGTCGGCGAACTGCGGGTACTGCGCGGCGATCTGCTTGCCGACCTTGGTCTTCGAGTTGTGGAACGCCGGCAGGCAGTGCATGAACTTCACGTTCGGGTTGCCGGACGCGGCCATCAGTTTGGCGTCTACGCGGAACGGGGTCAGCAACTTGATGCGCTCGCCCCAGCTTTCGATCGGCTCGCCCATCGACACCCACACGTCGGTGTGGATGAAGTCGACCCCCTTGACCGCGACTGCCGGATCTTCGGTCACCGTCAGGCGTGCACCGGTGCTCTTGCAGATTTCCTGGCAATGCTTGACCAGTTCGGGGTCCGGCGACAAGCCGGCCGGCCCGCCGATGCGTACGTCCATCCCCAACAGGCAGCCGATCACCATCAGCGAGTGGCCCATATTGTTGCGGGCATCACCGACGTAGGCGTAGGCGATCTGGCTCATCGGCTTGTCGCAGTTCTCGGTCATGGTCAACACGTCGCACAGCATCTGCGTCGGGTGCCAGGCGTCGGTCAGACCGTTGTAGACCGGCACGCTCGAGTACTTGGCCAGTTCCTCGACGTCCTCCTGCGCGAAGCCGCGGAACTCGATGCCGTCGTAGAAGCGGCTGAGCACGCGCGCGGTGTCGGCGATGCTCTCCTTGTGGCCCAGCTGCGAGCTGGACGGGTCGATATAGGTGACGTGCGCGCCCTGGTCGTGCGCGGCGACCTCGAACGAGCAGCGGGTACGCGTCGAGGTCTTCTCGAAGATCAGCGCGATGTTCTTGCCCTTCATCCGCTGCACCTCGTTGCCGCCGTATTTGGCGCGCTTGAGGTCACGCGACAGGTCGAGCAGGTAACGCAGTTCGCGCGGGGTGAAATCGAGTTCTTTCAGGAAGTGACGACCTTTGAGATTGAAAGCCATGTTGTTTGCTCCATCGGTAAGGGTACAACCACATGTCCTGCCCGCGGCTGCGGGCAGGACTTCCATGCAGGGGAAAGGACAGGAAATTACGGATTGATCGGGTCGCGGATGATCGGGCAGGTCATACAGTGGCCGCCGCCGCGGCCGCGGCCAAGCTCACCGGCCGGGATCTCGATGACGTCGACACCGGCGTCGCGCATCAGCTTGTTGGTGTAGGTATTGCGGTCGTAGGCGACCACCACGCTGCGGTCGAGCGCGACGACGTTGTTGCCGTCGTCCCACTGTTCGCGCTCGCGCTGGAACGCGTCGCCGCCGGTTTCGAGCACGCGCAGCTTGGGCAGGCCCAGCGCGTGCGCGACGACCTGCAGGAAGGGCTGGTCGTGGCGTTCGAAGCGCAGCTTGCCGTCGTCGCCCTTGGTGATCGTCGTGCACACGATCTCGTCGACTACGTCGGGGAAGACGGAGACGAAGTCGTAGTCGAGGAAGGAGAATACGGTGTCGAGGTGCATCGCGCCGCGGCTCTTCGCCATCTGGCAGGCGATGACGCTGGTCGGGCCGTCAGGCTCGTTCAGCGCGTGCAGGGCCACCTGCACCACCGATTGCGGTGTGGTGCGCTCGCCCATGCCGATCAGCACGGCGCCGTTGCCGATCGGCATCACGTCGCCGCCTTCCAGCGTCGCCGGGCCGTGATCGACGTCGCTGTTGCCCCACCACGAGCGCACCTTGCCGGCAAAGAACGGGTGGTAGTTGTAGATGGCCTCCATCAGCAGGGTTTCCTGCCGACGCGCCGGCCAGTACATCGGGTTGTAGGTGACACCGCCGTAGATCCAGCACGACGGGTCGCGCTGGAACAGGATGTTCGGCACCGGCAGGGTCACGAAGTCGGAAGTGTCGAGGTAGCCGCCGAACAGGCCCTTGGCGTCGAACGGCAGTTCGAACTTGGCGATCCCGCCCAACAGGTGCTCGGCCAGTTGCTTGGACGGCATCTCGTCGAGCCATGCGCGCAGGTCGGTGAGCATGCCGACGCCGACCGTGTTCGGGCGGATCTTGCGGTCAAGGATCCACTCGCGGCCCAGCTTGTCGTCCAGCACCGTCGCCAGCAGATCATGGACCTCGAGCACTTCGACGCCACGGCCGCGCATCTGCGCGGTGAAATAGTCGTGATCCTGCTGGGCACGCTCGACCCAGATCACGTCGTCAAACAACAGGTCGTGGCAGTTGCCGGGAGTGAGACGCTTGTGGGGCAAGCCGGGGCGGCAAACCATTACGGTCCGCAGTTTGCCGCACTCGGAGTGAACACCGAATTGGGTCATGATCTTCCCTTTCATCAATATGGGTGGAGACCGGAAAGATCGACCGTCTTTGCCGGCTACCGCCTTGGTTATAGCAAAGCGGTTGCCGTTGCCAGTTGAATTTACTGAGCCGTTTCGGTGCGCTCCTTCAGCTGCCAGATGTAGACCGGCAGGCCCAGCAACAACAGCACCATGCCCCACATCACGACTTCGGCGCCGGCGCCGTAGATCGCCCACAGCGAGTACACGAAGCCGACCGTCACCATCGCAATCGGCGCGACCCAGTCCTTGCGGGTGAACTCGCTTCTTCGCTGCAGCATCACCGCGAGCAGCGCCATCGCGCAGAACGCGTAGGGCAGCACCGTGGTTGCCGACGCGAGCAGGATGATGAATTCGAAGATCTTCACGCCGCCTTCGCCGCCTGCGTACTTGAACACCAGCAGGATGGTCACCAGCAGGCTGGAGAGGATCAGCGCGAAGCTGGGCACCCCCTTCTTGTTGTGCTGGGCAAAGCGGCGCGGGAACAGCCCGTCGCCCGCCGCGGCGGCCGGGATATGGCCCTGCATCAGGCACCAGCCGTTTAGCGCGCCGAACGAGGCGACCATCGCCCCCAGACCGACCGCGTAGTACGCCCACTCACCCCACATCATGCGCGCGGCGTCGGCGAACGGCGCCGGCGAAGCGGCAAGTTCCGCGGCCGGCATCAGGCCGAGCAGCGAGATGGTCGAGAGCACGTAAAGCGCCGACGCGATCAGCGTGCCGGCGACCGTCGCGCGGGCGATCGTCTTCTCCGGGTTGATCACGTCGCCAGCCGGCACCGACGCCGACTCGAGGCCGAGGAAGGCCCACAGCGTCAACGCCATGGTCGCCGCGACCGAGTCCATCACAGGACGGTTCTCGGGGTTGAACACGAGGTTGTCCGGGTTGACGTGGAAGAAGCCGATGAAGGTGACCGCCGCCAGCGGCAGCAGCTTGATGATGGTGGTGACCACAGCGACCACGCCGGTGCTCTTGGCGCCGGAATTGTTGATCGTCGTCACCAGCCACACCAGGGAGATCGCCACTGCGCCGGCAAACAGGTTGTTGCCGCCCAGCGCCGGCAGGAACACCTCCATGTAGCTGGCGAACGCGACGGCGAGCGCGGCGTTGCCGCACCACAGCGCGATCCAGTAGCCCCAGGCGATCCAGAAGCCGGCAAAGTCACCGAAACCCGCGTGGATATACGCGTAAGGACCGCCCTCCTTCGGGATCATCCTGGAGAGGCGGGCAAAGATCAGCGCCAGCGCGATCGCACCGATCGACGTCAGCACCCAGCCGATCAGCGAGAGCCCGCCGTAAGGGGCGAGCGAAGCCGGCAGCAGGAAGACGCCGGAGCCAATCATGTTGCCGACGACCAGCGCCGTGCACATCCATACGCCGAGGGCGCGCTTGGGTGGGTTATTGGCCATCGGGTACGCTCCCTGTGCGAGTCGGATGAAAGAATGCAGCCATCAAGATCCCCTAAAGGAATAGTAATCGGGTTGTCAGGGCACCGCGCCGATGTTGACCGGGCCGGCGGGCACCCCGGACAGCAACCAGTGCTCGTGCGCCCAGCGCCAGAGCTCGGTCAAGGGCAGCCGCGGCGGCGGGGGGAACCCCAGCCGGGACAGCGCGAGCGAAAGCTCGGCGGCTGCGCCGTCCGGGTCCAGCTCGGGCGCGAGCGTCTGTTTGGAGAGTTTTTCGCCTTGCACGTTGACCAGCACCGGCAAGTGGCAATACGCCGGGACGTCCAGGCCAAGCCTTTCGATCAGCTTGAGCTGGCGCGGCGTAGACACCAGAAGGTCCGCGCCGCGAACGACGTCGGTGACGCCCTGCGCCGCGTCGTCGACGACGACCGCCAGCTGGTACGCCCACACGCCGTCGGCACGCAGCAACACAAAGTCACCGACGTCCCGCTGCAGGTCCTGGCCGTATTCGCCTTGCAGGCGGTCGAGAAAACCGGTGTAGCCATCGCCGACACGCAAGCGCCAGGCACGGGCGCTCGCCCCGGCGGGCAGGCCCTGCGCGCAGGTGCCGGGATAGACGTAGCCGTCGACGCCTCGGCGCGCGTGTGCGGCAATCTGCGCGCGCGTACACGCGCAAGGGTAGGCATCGCCGCGAACCAGCAGCGCGTCCAGCGCGTCGCGGTACAGATCGAGGCGCCGGCTCTGGTAGACGACTTCGCCGTCCCACTCGAAGCCGTACGCCTCCAATGTATGCAGGATCGCGTCGACCGCGCCCGGCACCATGCGCGGCGTATCGAGGTCCTCGATCCGCAGCAGCCACTGGCCGCCATGCGCACGCGCGTCCAGATAGCTGCCCAGTGCCGTCATCAGCGAGCCGGCGTGCAAACGCCCGGTCGGGCTGGGTGCGAAACGGCCGCGGTATGGCGTGCCGGCCGCCCCTGGCGGGTGGCTATCCGTGCTTCGGTTCAAGGCGCTGGCTCCGGACAAAAGGGCACGTTTTAACCGATTGCCCCACCGGCGTAAACCGTGCGCCGTCGATTTACCCCATCGTCAAGTCGTAGCGAGCACCGGCAAGGCCATCACGAACGCGGCGCCACCTAGCTTCATGCTGAGCCCCACCCGGATCTCGCCGCCCGCGCGCTCGGCCTGCTTCTTGGCGATGGCAAGGCCCAGCCCCGTCCCGCCGACCCGACCTGAAAAGAAAGGCTCGAAGATGCGCGCCTGTAGCGCCGGGTCAACCCCCGGCCCGTCGTCCTCGACCGAGAACTCGAGGCATCCCCCCTCCTCCGCCACCTCCAGCGTCACCTGCCCGCCGCGCGGGGCAAACGAGAGCGCATTCTCGGCCAGGGCCACCCAGGCCGAGAGCAGCGCCTTGCGCTCCCCGCGCACGGACAGCCCGGCACTCAGGGACATGCTGGTCGACAGCGCGATCCCCGCTCGCTCACATTGCGGCTGGATCATCGCGACCAGCTCCTCGAACAACGGCAGCACGGCCACCACGCCCCCCTCGTCCTCGCTGCGCACGAAGCCGAGCATGTTCTGCACCAGGCTCTCCAGCGCCCGCACCCGGTCGACGACCTTGCCGGCAAAGCGGGCGCGCTCGGCCGGCGGCAAGTCGTCCCTTTGCAGGTTGGCTGCGTAGAGCAGCGCGGTCGACAAGGGTGTGCGCAACTGGTGCGCGAGCGACGCGGCCATCTGCCCCATCGACGCGAGCCTTTGCTGCTGGGCGAGTTGCTCGTGCAGCCGGTTCAGCGGCGTGACGTCGTGCAACAGCACCAGCACCGCACCGTCGTCGCGCAAGGGGCAAGTCTGCATCTGCAAAAAGCGGGTCTGCCCGTCATCCGCAGGCAGGCGCAGCAACGGCGCGTCATCGCCAGGCATAAAGGCCAAGATCTCCTGCGGCCAACGCTTGCCCGGCTCGAGCGCCGGCAACAGGGCCTGCGCGGCGGGGTTGGCCGAAACGACACACCCTGCACGGTCAAGCTCAAGCACGCCGGCGGGCAACGCCTCCAGCAACAAGGAGAGGCGGGCGGCCAGCGCTTCGTTGCGAGTAGCCTCGGCACGCAAGGCCTCGTTGGCGGCGGCAAGCTTCCCCCCCAGCACAGCCACCTGCTCTTCGAGTTGCTGGTAGGCGCCGATCAGGCGGGAAGAGAGCTCGTTGAACTGCTCGAAAGCCTGTTCGAGCCGGACGGAGTCCGACTGGGTTGTAATTTTTGGCATCAAAATCAACCGACTGGTTTGTAAATTACAGTTAATCCGTATGATAATGTCTCAACTATTGATAGATAGTCGCCCAAGTCAAGACCGGTAGCTTGTCCGCATTGCTTTTCGCGGTCTGGCCAGGTGACTTTCCGGACCCGAATGACGGAGGTTGTTGTGTCTGAGCTGCTCAAGAAAATCGACGCCCGCACCAAGCTGGCAGGCACCAACAAGCTGGAAATCCTGCTGTTCTCGCTGGGTATCGACCAGCGCACCGGCCGCAAGGAAACCTTCGGCATCAACGTCTTCAAGGTCCGCGAAGTGATGCGCACCCCGGAAATCACGACCGCACCCGAAATGCCGGCGTCTGTCGAGGGCATGGTCAGCCTGCGCGGCACGCTGGTACCGGTGATCGATCTCGCCAAGTACACCGGCGTCGTCAACGACAAGAAGCCCGAAATCATGATCGTGACCGAATACAACGGCCACACTCAGGGTTTCCTGGTCGAGGCAGTCGACACCATCCTGCGCCTTGACTGGACGGCGATGCGCGTACCGCCGGACATGATCACCAACCGCATGGGGGGGCTGGTTACCGCCGTCACCGAACTGGACACCGGCACGCTGGTGATGATGATGGACGTCGAGAAAGTGCTGGCCGAGACCGCGATGTCGGAAGACAACGACGCCCACCACTTCATGAACATCGAGCCGCTCAAGGAAGAGCGCATGGTCTTCTTCGCCGACGACTCCGCCGTCGCCCGCCGCCAGATCGAACGCACGCTGGGCGCGATGAATGTCCGCTACGCGATGGCGCCGAACGGCATGCAAGCCTGGGACGAATTGCAGAAGATCGCGACCCAGGCCGAGCTGGCCGGCCAGAAGGTCGCAAACCTCCTGCATCTCGTGCTGACCGACGTCGAAATGCCGGCGATGGACGGCTACATGCTGACCCGGATGATCAAGTCCGACCCGCGCTTTGCCGGCATTCCGGTCCTGATGCACTCGTCGCTGTCCGGCAACTCGAACCAGAAGCTGGGCGAGTCGGTCGGCGTGGACGCCTACGTCTCGAAGTTCGAGCCGCAGAAGCTGTCGATGAAGATCCGGGAAATGCTCAAGCTCTGAGCGCGCCGTCACCAGACTCGTATTGAAGGAATATATCGTGCCACTGTCCGCATCCGATGCATCCTTGCTCGCCACGGTCGACGCCCGCACCAAGCTGGCCGGCTCGAACAAGATGGAGATCCTGCTGTTCTCGCTGGGCTCGCGCGAAACTTTCGGGATCAACGTGTTCAAGGTGAGGGAGGTCTCGCAGACCCCGCACATCACGCGCACCCCCAATATGCCGCAAGGCGTCGAAGGCGTGATCTCGCTGCGCGGCAACATCATCCCGGTGATCTCGCTCGCCCGCTTCGTCGGCGACAGTGACCCCAAGCGCAGCTTCGATACGATGATCGTCACCGAGTTCAACCGCAGCACGCAGGCGTTCCTGGTCGACTCGGTCGACCGCATCATCCGCGTCGACTGGGACAAGGTGCGCGCGCCCGAGAACATGTTCAGCGCCAACAGCCAGACGCTGATCACCGCCGTCACCGAGCTGGAGGACGGCAAGCTCGTCTCCATCCTCGACGTCGAACAGATCCTGGCCAGCACGCTGGGCGAGACGCGGGTGCCGGACGTGCCGCAGGCGCAACTGAGCAATGAGCAGTTCGTCTTCTTCGTCGACGACTCGATGGTCGCGCGCCGCGAGATCACCAGCGTGCTCGACAAGATGCGCGCCAAGTACCATCAGGCGACCAACGGCCGCGAGGCCTGGGATCGGCTGCAAACCTTCGCGTCGCGCCGTTTCGGCGAAGACGAATCGCTCGCCGACACGCTCAAGCTGATCCTGGTCGACGCCGAAATGCCGGAAATGGACGGCTACGTGCTGACCCGCCTGATCAAGGGCGACCGCCGCTTCAACGGCATCCCCGTCGTCATGCACTCTTCGCTGTCGTCCAACGCGAACCGTGCGATGGGTGCAAGCGTGGGGGTGGACGCCTACGTCGCCAAGTTCGACCCCAAGATCCTGGCCGACACCCTGCTTCCCTATCTGCAGGCTTCGTAGAATAATCGCCGCATCGACACCATAGGATTTGGCATAAGACAT
The DNA here is from genome assembly GCF_010435965.1 of Crenobacter caeni. Classification (GTDB taxonomy): domain Bacteria; phylum Pseudomonadota; class Gammaproteobacteria; order Burkholderiales; family Chromobacteriaceae; genus Craterilacuibacter; species Craterilacuibacter caeni. The sequence goes on along the minus strand of NZ_JAAGAA010000003.1, from coordinate 169,037 downwards.
GGCAGACAAGAACACGCGCTTCCTCGTCGTGGACGACTTTTCCACGATGCGCCGCATCGTCCGCAACCTGCTCAAAGAACTCGGCTTCACCAACGTGGACGAGGCCGAAGACGGACAGGTCGCCTTGCACAAGCTGAAGAACCAGCCGTTCGACTTCATCGTCTCGGACTGGAACATGCCCAATATGACGGGCATCGAACTCTTGAAGGCCGTGCGCGCCGACCCGCAGCTGCGCCACCTGCCCTTCCTGATGATTACTGCCGAAGCCAAGCGCGAGAACATCATCGCCGCGGCGACCGCCGGCGCCAGCGGCTACATCGTCAAGCCGTTCACCGCGGCGACCCTGGAAGAGAAACTCAACAAGATTTTCCAGGTGCTGGGCAAGTAAGCCCTTCGTTTTCACGAGGAGACAGTTAAAGTGTCGGATAATTTCCTGGATAGTGGGGACTCGCCGGAGCTTGAGGCGCTGTTCGACAGCATCGCGCTGCAAAATCCCAGCTGGAGTCCCGAGGAAGCCGCGGCGGCCGAGTCGGCCGTTGCCAGTGTCGCCGCCACCCTGTCCGGCCAGATGGAGCTTTACGCGCAAATCGGCCAGATCACCCGCAAGATGCACGACACTTTACGCGAACTGGGCTTCGACAAGTCGCTGAGCAAGGTCGCCGAGGCCATCCCGGACGCCAAGGGCCGCCTGAACTACATCGCCGACCTGACCGAAAGCGCCGCCGAGCGCGTACTCAACGCGACCGACATTGCCCGTCCGATCCAGGACCAGCTCGAGCGCGACGCCTCCGCGCTGTCCGTACGCTGGAACAAGCTGTACGCGAACGAGCTTTCGGTCGAAGAGTTCAAGCAACTGGCCGACGCGACGCGTCGCTATCTTGCCGAGGTGCCCCGACACACCGGCCAGACCAACACCCAACTGCTCGACATCGTAATGGCGCAGGACTTCCAGGACCTGACCGGCCAAGTGATCAAGAAGGTCATGGAAATGGTCGCGATCCTCGAGAACGAATTGCTGTCCGTGCTGATCGCGCACTCGCCCGTGGAAAAAAAGGCCGACCTCGAGACCTCGCTGCTCAACGGTCCGGTCGTCAACCCGGCAGGCCGGGCCGACGTCGTCACCAACCAGCAGCAAGTTGACGACCTGCTCGAGAGCCTCGGCTTTTGAGCACGCATCACCCTGAATAACGCCGAACTGGAACAGAAGCCATGAGCGAATTTGCCGGAATGGAAGAACTGCTGCAGGATTTCCTGCTCGAGTCGTCCGAACTGCTCTCCGACGTCGACAACAAGCTCGTCGAACTGGAGAAGCGCCCCAACGACAAGGCGCTCCTGAACGACATTTTCCGTGGCTTCCATACCATCAAGGGTGGCGCCGGCTTCTTGAACGCCGCGCCGATGGTCACCCTGTGCCACCGTACCGAAAACCTGTTCGACATGCTCCGCAACGGCGAGCTTCAGCTCAGCCCGGGCCTGATGGACGCCATCCTCGACGCCACCGGCGAAGTGCGCGAAATGTTCGGCCGCATGGGTCAGGGCCTGATGCCAGCCAGTGCACCGCAAGCGCTGCTCTCCGCCCTCGACAACGCGCTGGCAGGAGGCGCAGCGGCTGCACCGGCTGTGAACCCTGCGCCGGCAGCCCCCGTCGCCGCACCGGCCGCGCAGCCGGCGGTGTCCCAGGGCCCTGACTGGCAACAGCTGCACAGCGCGGTCACCGGGCAGACGCTACCCGCAGCCCAGCCCCAGATGGCGCCTGCCGTGCAGCCTGCCGAGACTGCCGCACAGCCGGCGGTCGTGGCGGCTGCCGCCGCAGCGGTCCAGCCTGCCGCAACACAACGCCCCTCGCCCGCCAAGCAGGCGGTCGCCAGCGCACCGGCACAGGCCGAGAACACGATCCGCATCGACACGCACCGGCTTGACCAGGTCCTCAACCTGTCCGGCGAGATCGGCCTGACCAAGAACCGGCTGACCACGCTCAGGACCGAGATCCTGCAGGGCAACGCCGAAGCGCATACGCTGCGCTCGCTGGACGAGGCGATCAGCCAGCTCGACCTCTTGGTCGGCGACCTGCAGAACGCGGTGATGAAGACCCGCATGCAGCCGATCGGCCGCCTGTTCCAGAAATACCCGCGCCTGGCGCGCGACCTTGCCCGCCAGTTGGGCAAGGAAGTCGAACTGGTGATCACCGGCGAGGAAACCGAACTCGACAAGACGATGATCGAGGACCTGAACGACCCGCTGGTTCACCTGGTCCGCAACGCGGTCGACCACGGTGTCGAGTCGACCGAGGAGCGGATTGCCGCCGGCAAGGAAGCGCAGTCGCAGGTACACCTGTCGGCAGAACAGGTCGGCGACCACATCGTGATCTCGATCACCGACGATGGCCGCGGCATGAATGCCGAGGCGCTGCGCCGCAAGGCCATCGAGAAGGGCCTGATCGACGCCGAAACCGCCAACTCGCTCGACGAGAAGCAGTCGCTGCAGCTGATCTTCCTGCCCGGCTTCTCGACCAAGGACCAGATCTCCAGCGTGTCCGGCCGCGGCGTCGGCATGGACGTGGTCCGCACCAACATCCAGAAGCTGAACGGCCGCATCGACATCAACTCGATCCCGGGTCAGGGCACCCGCATCAGCATCTCGCTGCCGCTGACGCTGGCGATCCTGCCGGTACTGGTGGTGCGCGTGTGCAACCAGCCGTTCGCCGTCCCGCTGGCCATGGTCCGCGAGATCATCCCGATCGAACAGGCTTCGATGCAGGAAGTCTCCGGCAAGCCGACCATCGTCGTGCGCGACGAGATCCTGCCCCTGAAGACACTGTCCGGCCTGCTGGGCTGGGAGCCGACACAGAAGCCGGCGTTCGGCGTGCTGATGCAGTCGGCCGAAAAGTCGTTCATCCTGGCCGTCGACTCCTTCGTCGGCCGTGACGACGTGGTGATCAAGCCGCTGGAAAACATCCGCCCGCGCGGCGTGGCCGGCGCGACGCTGTCCGGCGACGGCGCGGTGGTGCTGGTGCTCGACATGGAAGACCTGCTCAAGCCGCAGGAAGCCAGCGCTCAAGCCTCGCGCAACCTCGAACTGCTCGCCCTGTAAGCACAACCTTGAAGCCAGCCCAACACTACCTCGCCCGCCAGCCGATCACCGACGACAGGCAACAGCTCGTCGGTTACGAGCTGTTGTTCCGCAACAGCCAGGACAGCCTGCACAACGCGCTGGGCGGCACGCTCGAAGCGGATACGGCCCTGCTGACCAACCTGCTGGGCAGCGTCCAGCAGACTTCAGGCCTGCTCGAGGACAAGCTGGTCTACCTCAATATCGGCGAGGCGATGCTGATGAGCGAGATGGTCGAGCTGCTGCCGGCCAACCGCGTCCGGCTGGAGCTCTCCGCCCGCCTCGCGCCCACGCGCGAGCTGCTAGGCAGGATGCACGCACTGCGCCAGCTGGGCTACACCTTCTCGCTAGACCATTTCGAGCTGTCGCCCGCCATCGAGCCTTTCCTCGACCAGGTCAGCGCCGTCAAGCTCGACGTGCAGCGACTGGCACCGGCCACACTGTCCGCGGCGGCAGACAAGCTGCGCCACTACCCGCTGCTGCGCATCGCCGAACGCGTCGAGGCGCCATCCCAGCACCGGCTGTGCCTGGAACTCGGACTTGAAGCCTTCCAGGGCTACCATTTCGCCCGTCCAGAAACACTGGCCGGACAAAGCCTGCCGCCCGGGCTGATCAACATTCTGCGCCTGCTCAGCCTGGTCCGCGCGGACGCCCCGCTGGACGACATCGAGACGGTCCTCAAGACCGACCTGCCGCTGGCCGTCAAGCTGCTGCGTTTCGTCAACTCGGCCGCGGCAGGGCAACCCGTCCGCATCCAGTCGTTCAGCCACGCGGTGACCGTGCTCGGCTACCGCCGCCTCTACCGCTGGCTGACCCTGCTGCTGATCACCAGCGAAACCGCCGCACGGCCGCACTCGGTCCTGCTGCGCACCGCCACCGTCCGCGCGCGCACGCTTGAGAACCTGGCGCACCGGCTGGGCCTTGCCCAGGAGCAGCGCGACATCCTGTTCATCTGCGGCCTGTTCTCGCTACTCGACACCATTCTCGACGTGCCGATGCAGACCATCCTGCAGCAGGTCGCCCTTCCCTTCGAAGTGGTGGCGACACTGGAGCGGCGAGCTGGCCGCGCGACCGACCTGCTGGCCCTCGTCTGCAGCCTGGAGTACGCGGACGGCGCCAGCGCCACCGCCCATCTGGCCCAGTTGCAGGGTCTGGACGCACAGGCAGTGAACGACTGCCAGTGCGAAGCCATCGGCTGGGTCGAGACACTAGGGTTATAATCGGCTCTTTGCCGCCCGTGCCTTGCCCCACATGAACCTGCTTGCCATCGACACCACGACCGACTTCCTGTCGCTTGCCCTGAACTGCGGGGATACCGTCGTCGAACACCACGAGCGTGTCGGCCAGAAGCACGCCGAACTGCTGTTGCCGACCGTCGCCGCCCAGCTGCAACAAGCCGGTTGCGGGCTGTCGGCGATCGGCGGCATCGCCTTTTCCTGCGGGCCGGGCTCGTTCACCGGCGTGCGCATTGCCTGCTCCGCCGCCCAGGGGCTGGGCTACGCGCTCTCCGTCCCGCTCTACCCGATCCCGACACTGGACACCCTGGCGTGGCAGTGCCGCGGCAGCCGCACCCTCGCCTGCCTCGACGCGCGCATGAACCAGGTCTACTACGCCTACTACGACGAACAGGCACGCCCGCTGACCGCCATCCGCGTCGCTGACCCGCAGGCGATCGAACGCTTGCCCGGCAACTGGCTGGGTGCCGGCGACGGCTTTGCCCGCTACCCGGACGCGCTGCACGCCGCGCTCGGCACGCAGCTTGCCGCGATCGACGACACCGTGCAGCCGCACGCACGCGCCCTGCTCGAGATGGCAAGCTCGGGCACCTACCCCGCGGTCGACGCCCGCGACGCCGAAATCCTCTATGTGCGCAACAAGGTCGCGCTGACCGTCAGCGAGCAGCAGGCGCGCCGCGCATGAACATCCGCGACGCCCGGCCCGAAGACTGCCCACAGCTCGCCCGCCTGGAAGCCGAAGTCACGTCGCACCCGTGGAGCGCCGCGCAGTACGCGGGTTCGCTCTCGGCCGGCCACCGTTTCTGGATCGGCGAAGAACAGGGTGAAATTGTCGCGTGGGCGGTCACCTTGAGCGTGCTGGACGAAGCAGAGCTCCTGAATATCGCTACCGCCGCCAACCGGCAGGGCCGCGGGCTTGCCCGCGCCCTGCTTGACGCGCTGTGCACCGGTCTGGCCGCGCAAGGTTGCCATCTATTGAGGCTGGAGGTGCGCGACAGCAACAGCCGCGCCCGCCGGCTGTACACGGGCGCGGGGTTTACCGAAAGCGGCGTACGCAAGCACTACTACCGCAGCGCCGGCGGCCGCGAACACGCGGTCCTGATGGAGAAGCCCCTATGAGCCGGCGCCTGACCCTCGTCGACGCGATGGGCCTGGGCCCGGCCTGGTACCCGCGCGGCACCTACCCGCAGGCAGAGGCAGAAGCGCCCCTCGCCACAGCTGCCGCGCAGCCCGTCTATGGCGAGAGCGCAACGCTACTCCCCCCGCAAGAGAACAAGCCGGCTGTGCCAACGCCGGCCCCCCCCGCGCAGAGCGAACCGGCAGCAGTTGCCCCGGGCGTTGCTGCACAACCCACCCCGCAACTGGGCTGGGCCGCGCTCGCGCAGACGGTCGCCGCCTGCCAGGCCTGCCCGCTGGCGGCGACCAGAAGGCAGACGGTGTTCGGCCGCGGCAACCCCGAGGCGCGCTGGATGCTGGTCGGCGAGGCCCCCGGAGAGCAGGAGGACCGTCAGGGTGAGCCCTTCGTCGGCCGCGCCGGACAACTGCTCGACAATATGCTCGCCGCGCTGGGGCTGGACCGCGAGCGCGACGTCTACATCGCCAACGTGATCAAGTGCCGCCCGCCCGGCAACCGCAACCCGGAGCCGGCCGAGATCGCCACCTGCCGCGGCTATCTTGACGCGCAGATCGCGCACGTGAAGCCCGACATCATCCTTGCGCTCGGCCGCTTCGCCGCGCAGACGCTACTGGGCAGCAATGAGACGATCGGCCGCCTGCGCGGCAGGGAACACCGGCTCGGCGACATTCCGCTGGTTGCCACCTTCCACCCGGCCTACCTGCTGCGCAGCCCGTCCGAGAAGGCCCGCGCCTGGCAGGACCTGCTACTCGCCTGCCGCCTGCTCGGCTGAGTCCCCGGAACGCAGACAACAAAAAACCCTTCGCGTATCCGCGAAGGGTTTTTATCCAGCCAAGGGAAAACAGCTTACTTGAGCTTGGTTTCCTTGTACGCCACATGCTTGCGAGCGACGGGATCGTACTTCTTGATCTCCATCTTTTCGGGCATGGTGCGCTTGTTCTTGGTCGTGGTGTAGAAGTGGCCGGTGCCAGCGGTCGATTCGAGTTTGATCTTGTCGCGCATGATATTCCTTCGCTAGTGTCGGCTTGATCAGATTTCGCCGCGAGCACGCAGGTCGGCGAGGACGGACTCGATGCCGTTCTTGTCGATGGTGCGCAGGGCTGCGTTGGAGACGCGCAGGCGCACCCAACGGTTCTCGCTCTCTACCCAGAACTTGCGGTATTGCAGGTTCGGCAGGAAACGGCGTTTCGTTTTGTTGTTGGCGTGGGAAACATTGTTCCCGGTCATCGGACGCTTGCCGGTGACTTTGCATACACGCGCCATGGTTAATCACTCCCAAAACCGGTAAAAACCGGCTTTATATCACAAAAACAGGCAGATAAACAAGCCATCAGGCGCGCACGGAAACAAAGGCCCCGGCACGCGCAAACCGGTGTGCATTGTAACGGATTTGCCGGCATGCGCCAGCGTTTTTTCCGTAAAAAACAGGTGCTTCGACAGCAGAGCCGCCGCCGGCACGGCCGGGCACAGGCTGCGCCGTCGGCTTCATTTGTCCGGGAAATCGGGTTAGAATCCCGGATTCCCACAGAGTCGCACTCCCATGACCAAGTACATCTTCGTGACCGGTGGCGTCGTATCCTCCCTGGGCAAGGGCATTGCCGCCGCGTCCATCGCCGCTATCCTCGAATCCCGCGGGCTGAAAGTCACCATGCTGAAGCTCGATCCGTACATCAACGTCGACCCGGGCACCATGAGCCCGTTCCAGCACGGCGAAGTCTTCGTAACCGAAGACGGCGCCGAGACCGACCTTGACCTCGGCCACTACGAGCGCTTCATCCGCGCGAAGATGAAGAAGAGCAACAACTTCACCACCGGCCAGGTCTACGAATCGGTGATCGCCAAGGAGCGCCGCGGCGACTACCTGGGCGGCACCGTGCAGGTGATCCCGCACATCACCGACGAGATCAAGCTCAAGGTGCGTGAAGGCGCCGGCGACGTCGACGTCGCCATCGTCGAGATCGGCGGCACCGTCGGCGATATCGAATCGCTGCCCTTCCTGGAAGCGATCCGCCAGATGCGCTCCAACCTCGGCCGCAAGAACACGCTGTACGTGCACCTCTCCTACGTGCCGTTCATCGCCACCGCCGGCGAGATCAAGACCAAGCCGACCCAGCACTCGGTAAAAGAATTGCGCGAGATCGGCATCCAGCCGGACATCCTCTTGTGCCGGATGGACCGCGAACTGCCGGAAGACGAGAAGCGCAAGATCGCCCTCTTCTGCAACGTCGAAGAGAACGCGGTGATCGGCTGCTACGACGCCGACTCCATCTACAAGGTGCCGGGCATGCTGCACGCGCAGGGCATCGACGACATCATCTGCGAACACCTGCAGCTCGACCTGCCCAAGGCCGACCTCGCCGCGTGGAACGCCATCATCGACTCGATCGAGCACCCCGAGCACGAGATCAAGATCGCGATGGTCGGCAAGTACGTCGACCTGACCGAGTCGTACAAGTCGCTGTCCGAGGCGCTCAAGCACGCCGGCATCCACAACCGCACCAAGGTCGACATCGTCTACGTCGACTCTGAAGAGATCGAGCGCGAAGGCGCCGGCTCGCTCGCCGGCATGGACGCGATCCTGGTGCCGGGCGGCTTCGGCAAGCGCGGCGTCGAGGGCAAGATCAAGGCGGTCAAGTTCGCCCGCGAGAACAACATTCCTTACCTGGGCATTTGCCTTGGCATGCAGATCGCGCTGATCGAATACGCGCGTGACGTCGCCGGCATGGCCGGCGCCAACTCGACCGAGTTCGACGGCAACACCGAATACCCGGTGGTCGCGCTGATCGACGAGTGGGTGAACCACGACGGCAAGGTCGAGACCCGCGACGAGAACTCCAACCTGGGCGGCACCATGCGCCTGGGCGGCCAGGCGTGCGAACTCGCACCGGGCTCGCTGGCGGCACGCGTGTACGGCGCCGAGACCATCACCGAGCGCCACCGCCACCGCTACGAAGTCAACAACCACTACGTGCCGCGCCTGCAGGACGCCGGCCTCGTGATCTCGGGCCGCTCGGCCGGCCACGAGAAGCTGGTCGAGACCATCGAGCTGCCGGAACACCGCTGGTTCTTCGCCTGCCAGTTCCACCCGGAATTCACCTCCACCCCGCGCGACGGCCACCCGCTGTTCTCTGCTTACGTGAAAGCCGCGCTCGCCTACCAGGCCGACCGCAAGGCCTGAGGGTGACCCGCCGGGCGGCACGCCGCCCGGCTGCACAGGAGACAACAGATGAAACTCACCGGATTTGACGTCGGCCTCGACAAGCCGCTGTTCCTGATCGCCGGTCCCTGCGTGATCGAAAGCCTGCAGATGGCGCTCGACACCGCAGGCGCGCTCAAGGAGATCACCGACGAGCTCGGCATCCCGTTCATCTACAAGTCGAGCTTCGACAAGGCCAACCGTTCGTCGGGCAAGTCGTTCCGCGGCTTCGGCATGGAAGAAGGCCTGAAGATCCTCGCCGAGGTGCGCAGCCAGATCGGCGTGCCAGTGCTCACCGACGTGCACACCGAAGAGCAAGTGCCGCATGTGGCCGCCGTCGTCGATGTGCTGCAGACCCCGGCCTTCCTCGCCCGCCAGACCGACTTCATCCGCGCCGTCGCCGTGTGCGGCAAACCGGTCAACATCAAGAAGGGCCAGTTCATGGCGCCGGGCGACATGAAGAACGTGATCGACAAGGCGCGCGACGCGGCCATCGAAGCCGGGCTAGACCCGGACCGCTTCATGGCGTGCGAGCGCGGCGCCTCGTTCGGCTACAACAATCTGGTGTCCGACATGCGCTCGCTGGCGATCATGCGCGAGACAGGCTGCCCGGTCGTCTACGACGCGACCCACTCGGTGCAGTTGCCCGGCGGCCAGGGCACCGCGTCCGGCGGCCAGCGCGAATTCGTGCCGGTGCTCGCCCGAGCGGCAGTCGCGGCCGGCGTCGCCGGCATCTTCATGGAAACGCACCCGAACCCGTGCGAGGCGCTGTCCGACGGCCCGAACGCGTGGCCGTTGGGGCGCATGAAGGAACTGCTCGCGACACTGTCGGAGATCGACCGGCTGGTCAAGTCGGCACCGCTGGCCGAGTCCACGCTCTGACACGCAAACTGATTGACGGCCAGGCCCATCGCCTGGCCGAAGCTTTGCACACCAACCAAGCTTGAAATAGGGGAAAACAATGAGTTCGATCATCGACGTCGTCGCCCGCGAAATCCTGGATTCGCGCGGCAACCCGACCGTTGAATGCGATGTGCTGCTCGAGTCGGGCGTGATGGGCCGCGCGGCAGTGCCGTCCGGCGCGTCGACCGGCGAAAAGGAAGCGCTCGAGCTGCGCGACGGCGACAAGTCGCGCTACCTGGGCAAGGGCGTGCTCAAGGCCGTCGAGCATATCAACACCGAAGTGTGCGAAGCGATCATCGGCCTGGACGCCGCTGACCAGGCGTTCATCGACAAGACGCTGATCGAACTGGACGGCACCGACAACAAGGGCCGCCTGGGCGCCAACGCGCTGCTGGCCGTGTCGATGGCTGTCGCCCGCGCTGCCGCCGAAGACTCCGGCCTGCCGCTGTACCGCTACCTGGGCGGCGCCGGCCCGATGGCGCTGCCGGTACCGATGATGAACGTGATCAACGGCGGCGCGCACGCCAACAACACGCTCGACATCCAGGAATTCATGATCATGCCGGTCGGCGCACCGACCTTCCGCGAGGCGCTGCGCTGCGGCGCCGAGATCTTCCACGCGCTGAAGAAGATCTGCGACGGCAAGGGCTACGCGACCACCGTCGGCGACGAAGGCGGCTTCGCGCCGAACCTGGAAAGCCACGAAGACGCGATCCGCCTGATCCTCGAGGCGATCGACGCCGCCGGCTACGTCGCAGGCCAGGACGTGCTGCTCGCGCTCGACTGCGCGTCCAGCGAGTTCTACCGCGACGGCAAGTACCACCTGACCGCGGAAAAGCTGTCGCTCACCTCGGCCGAGTTCGCCGACTACCTGGCGACGCTGGTCGACAAGTACCCGATCATCTCGATCGAGGACGGCATGAGCGAGCACGACTGGGACGGCTGGAAGATCCTGACCGAACGCCTGGGCGAACGCGTGCAGCTGGTTGGCGACGATGTCTTCGTCACCAACCCGGCTATCCTCGCCGAAGGCATCAAGGGTGGCGTCGCCAACGCGCTGCTGGTCAAGGTCAACCAGATCGGCACCCTGTCCGAGACGCTGAAGGCGGTCGACCTGGCCAAGCGCTCGCGCTACACCAGCGTGATGAGCCACCGCTCGGGCGAGACCGAGGACAGCACCATCGCCGACCTCGCCGTCGCGACCAACTGCATGCAGATCAAGACCGGTTCGCTGTCCCGCTCCGACCGCATGGCCAAGTACAACCAGCTCCTGCGCATCGAGGAAGAGCTGGGTGACGCCGCCTGGTACCCGGGCCGTGCCGCGTTCTACCACCTGAAGTAAGCTGCCATGCGAGCGCTGACCCTGGTGCTGGTTGCCCTGATCCTTGCCCTGCAATGGCCGCTCTGGTTCGGCAAGGGCAGCTGGCTCAGGGTCTGGCAGCTCGACAAGCAGGTGACGGAACAGCAGGCGGTCAACCTCAAGTTGGCCGCCCGCAACGCCGCCCTCGACGCTGAAGTGCGCGACCTCAAGCAGGGCACCGCGGCGATCGAGGAGCGCGCAAGAAATGAACTTGGCATGATTCGTGGCGGTGAGGTATTTTTCCAGCTGCTGGAACACGCCGCCACGCCGGGCAAGCCCTGAGCCTGAGCGCCCGCACTCCGGCCTGCCCTCTCCTTCCATCCGAGCCTGGCGATGCCACCGAACAATCCGACCGACCTTGCCCGAGAAACGCTGAAACAACTGAGCCTGCGCCAGTTGCTGCCCACGCCGGAAAACTACAGCCGCATTTACGCGCAAGTGGCCGGGCCTGAGGGGGACCGCCCGGAAAAACCCCACCGCCTGGCCGAATTGATCGGGCAGGCCTACGGCACGCTGACCCCGCAGACACAAAGCTACCGGATCAACCTCGCCCGCTTGCTGCGCGCGCTGGAAGAGGAAAACTGGGAGCAGGTACCGCAACAGCTGATCGACCTCGCCGTGCTGCACTATCGCGAGCGCACGCTGACCGACAGCTGGGGCAACCTGATCCTCGGGCTGCTGAAACTGTGGGACCTGCGCCTGCCCGAACTCTCGCAGGCGTACAAGCAAGCCGCGCTCGAGCGTCTGATGATCACCTTCGGCCACCAGCCCGAGCTCCTCAACGAGAAGCTCTCCCGCCTGATTGCCGACTGGGGCCGCGGCGTGCGTGACGACAGCGTCGACGAAACGCTGCCCGCCGCGCTGCCCGCCGCAACCGGCAACGGCAGCCATGCCCGGTGGTGCACCCTGCTCTCGCTGGTCCTGCACCACGGCATCGAGCCCCGTCTGCTGCACGCGCCGGCGCTGGTCGAGCCCTACCAGGCCTTGCTCGCGAACCTGTCGCAACTGGCCGACGACGCCGAGGCCGTCTCCGGCTGGCACGACGCCTTGCGCGCCTTCCTGATCCAGCTCGAGCTGCACCGCCAGCAGGACGAACGCGTCGCCAGCGGCCTGACCAACCTGCTGCAGCTGCTGCTGCAGAACATCGCCGAGCTCAACCGCTCGGACGCCTACCTGCTCGGGCAGATCGAGAGCCTGCAGGCCATCCTCGCCTCGCCCGAACTGTCGATGCAGCAGGTTTACCAGCTGGAAGTCAGCCTCAAGGAGGTCATCCGCAAACAGGGCGAACTCAAGAGCTCGCTTGACGAAGCCGCCAGCTCGCTCAGGGGCCTGCTCGACACCTTCCTCGCGCAGCTGGCGAAGATGAGCGACGACACCGAGCAGTTCCACCACAAGGTTTCCGAATACCAGGATGCGTTGCGCCAGAGCGACGCGCCGACCGAGATCCGCCGCATTGCCGGCGCCCTGCTGGGCGACACCGAGACCATGCAGCAATTGCTCAGCCACTCGCGCGAGGGGCTGCGCCTGGCGCAGGACAAGGTCGAGGCCGCCCAGCAGCGCATCTCGGAGCTCGAGCGCGCGCTGGAGAATGCCAGCGCCAAGGTGCAGGAAGACCAGCTGACCGGCACCTACAACCGGCGCGGGCTGGACGAGCACTTCGCCCGCGAGCTCGGCCGCGCCGAGCGCACCGGCTCGCCGCTGTCGGTCGCGCTGATCGATGTCGACAACTTCAAGCAGCTGAACGACCGCTTCGGCCACCTGGCCGGCGACCGCGCGCTGCGTTTCCTGGCAGACGCGATCCGCCACAACCTGCGGCCTTCGGACATCTGCGCGCGCTTCGGCGGCGAGGAGTTCGTGGTCCTGCTGCCGGACACGCCGATAGCCGAAGCCCAAAGCGTGATGCACAGGCTGCAGCGCGAGCTGACCCGCACCTTCTTCCTGACCAACAACGAGCGTCTGGTGATCACCTTCAGCGCCGGTGTCGCACTGTGGCACCTCGGCGAGAAGGAAGCCGACGTGATCGACCGCGCCGACCGCGCGATGTACCAGGCCAAGCTCGCCGGCAAGAACCGGACCTGCTCGGCCGAACCGGACGCGCAGTTAACCTGCTGAACCCAGGGGGCGGCTTAGCCGCCCTTTTTCATGGCCTTGCCGGCTTCGGCACGCTGGCGGCGCACCGCCTTCGGGTCGGCGATCAACGGGCGGTAGATCTCGACGCGGTCTTTCTCGCGCAGCACCGTCTCGGCACGCACCGCCTTGCCGAAGATGCCGAGCTTGAGCGCGTCGACGTCGGCGAGCTCTTCCGGAAACTCGGCTTGCAGGCCCGAGCGCAGCACCGCGTCGCGGGCGGTCGTCCCCGCGGGCACCTTAAGGCGGACCAGCTTCTGCCGCTCTGGCCGCGCGAACACCACCTCGACTTCGATCTGCTGCTCAGTCATCACCGTATTTCCTGTCGGCTTCGCGGATAAAGGCGTCGACCAGCGAGCCCGAGATATGCCCGAACACCGGGCCGATCACCTTCTCCAGGAGGTGGCTGGAGAACTCGTAGCTGAGCCTGAACTCGACCCGGCAGCCGAAGTCGCCCAGCGGCGTGAACTGCCAGCCGCCCTCGAGCGAACGGAACGGGCCGTCGACCAGCTGCATCGAGATCGACTCGGGCGGACGGTTGACGTTGCGCGTGGTGAAGTGCTGGCGCACCTTCAGGTAGTCGATATGCAGGCTGGCGACCAGCGCCTGGTCGCCCTGCTCGACCACCTCGGCGTGGCTGCACCACGGCAAAAAACGGGGGTAATGGGCAAAATCGGATACCAGCGCGTACATCTGCTCGGGCGTGTGCGCGACCAGGACTTTCTTCTCGACGACCTGCATGCCAACGGAGGGAAAAGGCGAAAGCGCCACGATACACGAAGCGCCGGCCCGGCGACAAGGCGGCGCGGGGCGCACGCTTTGGCAGGCGCCGCCCTTCTGTTAGAATGGCGGATTACTTGAGGCGGACAAGCATGAGCATCATCCAGAATCGGAAAGCCTTCCACGATTACTTCATCGAGGAGCAGGTCGAGGCCGGGCTGGTGCTGGAAGGCTGGGAAGTCAAGGCCATCCGCGCCGGCCGCGTGCAGCTGAAGGAAAGCTATGTCGTATGGCAAAGGGGCGCCTTCTGGCTGATCGGCTGCCACATCACCGCGCTGCAATCCGCGTCGACGCATGTGCGGCCGGATCCGGTACGCTCCCGCAAGCTGCTGTTGTCGCAGGCCGAGATCAACCGCTTCATCGGCAAGGTCGAACGCGCAGGCTACACCATGGTCGCGCTCGACCTGCACTACACCAAGGGCCGCATCAAGGTTCAGGTCGGCCTCGCCAAGGGCAAGAAGCAGCACGACAAGCGCGAGAGCGAGAAAGAGCGCGAGTGGCAGCGCGAGAAGCAGCGCATCATGAAGGACAACCGCTAAATGCGGCCCGGCGCGACCTTCCCGCTGCTCTTGATCGTGCTGGGCACGCTGTGGTTCCTGCACTCGACTGCCCTGTTGCCCGACACCACCACCCTGCTCGCGCTGATGCTCGCCGGCGCCGGCGTCGCGCTGATCGCCATCGACGGCGTCAACAAGTCGACGCTGGTCGCCTCCCCGCTGATGGTCTACGCCGGTGCCGCCGTCTGGCTATACCGGCACTGGGGGTTGCAGCTCTCGCACCTGCTGTCGCTGGGCATGGTGCTGGCCGGCTTGCTGATGCTCATCGCCCGCAGCGACCGTATTCCCGACAAAGGCCGAGGCGCGGACGCCCACGAGCGCTGAGCCTCCCATCTACCAAGGACTGACATGGACAAGATCCTCATTCTCGACTTCGGCTCCCAAGTCTCCCAGCTGATCGCCCGCCGCGTGCGCGAAGCGCACGTCTACTGCGAACTGCATCCGTACGACATGCCGATCGACGAGATCCGCGCCTTCGCGCCGAAGGCGATCATCCTCTCCGGCGGCCCGAACTCGGTCTACGAATCCGACTACCAGGCCGACCCGGCCATCTTCGAGATGGGCATCCCCGTCCTCGGCATCTGCTACGGCATGCAGTGGATGGCGCAGACCTTGGGCGGCAAGGTCGAGCCGGGCGTCACCCGCGAATTCGGCTACGCCGAGATCAAGGCGCGCCACCACTCGAAGATCTTCGAAGGCCTGCAGGATCGCGTCGACGACGCCGGCAACGGTTACCTCGACGTGTGGATGAGCCACGGCGACAAGGTATCGCTGCTGCCGCAAGGCTTCCACATGATCGCCGAGACCCCGGCCTGCCCGATCGCGGCGATGGCCGACGAGGACCGCGGCTTCTACGGCGTGCAGTTCCACCCGGAAGTGACCCACACCAAGCGCGGCACCGAGATGATCCAGCGCTTCGTGCTGATGGTCGCCGGTGCCAAGCCGTCGTGGACCATGCCCAACTACATCGACGAGGCGGTGCAGAAGATCCGCGAACAGGTCGGTGACGAGGAAGTGATCCTCGGCCTGTCCGGCGGCGTCGACTCGTCGGTGGCAGCCGCGCTGATCCACCGCGCCATCGGCGACCAGCTCACCTGCGTGTTCGTCGACCACGGCCTGCTGCGCCTGAACGAAGGCAAGATGGTGATGGAGATGTTCGCGCAGAACCTCGGCGTGAAGGTCATCCACGTCGACGCGACCGAACAGTTCATGGGCAAGCTCGCCGGCGAATCCGACCCGGAGAAGAAGCGCAAGATCATCGGCGCCGAGTTCGTCGAAGTGTTCCAGCGCGAGTCGGGCAAGCTCGTCAACGCCAAGTGGCTGGCGCAGGGCACCATCTACCCGGACGTGATCGAGTCGGCCGGCGCCAAGACCAAGAAGGCGCACAGCATCAAGAGCCACCACAACGTCGGCGGCCTGCCGGAAGACATGCACCTCAAGCTGCTGGAGCCGCTGCGCGACCTGTTCAAGGACGAAGTGCGCCAGTTGGGCGTCGCCCTCGGCCTGCCGCACGACATGGTGTACCGCCACCCGTTCCCGGGCCCGGGCCTGGGCGTGCGCATCCTCGGCGAAGTGAAGATGGAATACGCCGACCTGCTGCGCCGCGCCGACGCGATCTTCATCGAAGAGCTGCGTAACACCGTCGACGAGAAGACCGGCAAGAACTGGTACGAGCTGACCAGCCAGGCCTTCGCCGTGTTCCTGCCGGTCAAATCGGTCGGCGTGATGGGCGACGGCCGCACCTACGACTACGTCGTCGCGCTGCGCGCGGTGGTCACCAGCGACTTCATGACCGCGCACTGGGCCGAACTGCCGTATAGCCTGCTCGGCCGCGTCTCCAACCGCATCATCAACGAAGTGCGCGGCATCAACCGCGTCTGCTACGACGTCTCCGGCAAGCCGCCGGCAACGATCGAGTGGGAGTGATGCCCTCGGAGGCGGCGTAAGCTTACTGAGCCGCCCGTATATGTCCAAAGCCCGCGCCTGGCGCGGGCTTTTTCGCGCCCAAGCTGCCGCAAATCAAAACAACGGGAACATTTTGGCGGTAAAAGGGACACATAGGCATTAGCATGGAAGTTGTGCTGCGCAGCGCGCAGCTTCCGTCCTGCGTTTCCCAACCGCCGTTCCAGGAGAGATTGATGACTGATACCGCAGCCCAGACCGAAAAAGCAAAACTGCTCGACGACGTGCGCAGCGTCCTCAACAACACCGAAGAACTGCTCGCCTCCGCCGGCGACAACGGCAGCGAGAAGGCGCGCGAACTGCACCAGAAGCTGCAGACCAACCTGAAGCTGGCCAAGGCCCGCCTGCTCGACGCCGAAAAGGCCGCGCTCGGCCGTGCCAAGGAAGCGGCCAAGGCGACCGACCACTACGTCCACGAAAATCCGTGGAAAGCGATCGGCATCGCCTCCGCCATCGCCTTCCTGCTCGGCCTCTTGGTCTCGCGCCGCTAAGCGATGGCGTCTAGTCCCGTCCGTCCCGGCACGCTGCGCTCGCTGTTCGAGGGCGTGGTCGCGCTGCTGTTCACCCGCGCCGAACTGCTGCATATCGAGCTGGAGGAACAGCAGGAGAGGCTGGTCGGCAACGTCATCCTGGTTGCCAGCGCGCTGATCCTGCTATTCGCGGCGATCATCGCGCTGTTGCTGTTCGTGCTTCTGGTGCTGCCGCCGCAGCACCGCGCGCTGGCGATGGGGCTGTTCGCCGCGTCCTTCCTGGCTACCTCCGGCATCCTGCTCGTCATCCTCAAGCGCAGGATCGAGACCGCGCCCAAGCCGCTGGCGCTGACGCTGGGCGAGCTTAAAAAGGACTGGCAGGCGGTCTCCGGCAAGGACGTCTCATGAACCGGCACGAACGGGAACTGAAGAAGCAGCTGCTGCTGATCAAGGGCGAGGCGCTGCGTACCCGCGTCGAGCTCGAGGTCACCGAGTGGAAGAACCCGCTGCAACTGGCCCGCTCGGCGCTCGCCACCGCCGCGCAGAGCCGCTACGGCATGAAGGCCGGCGTCGCCGCCGCCGCGCTGTTCTTTCCGCGGCTCGCGCAAAAGGGCCTGTTCCGCAAGGGGCTTGGCGTCGCGCTGGCGGTGCTCGCCTTGCGCCGCTGGCTCAAACGCTGACGCGAGCTGAGACCCTGCAACAGGCTGCCGTATAATGGCAGCCTGTTTTCATGGGTGCCCGCCTTGACGCCGCTGACCACGCCTCCGCTGCCGCCGACCACCATCGCGGCCCTCCACCGCCTCGGCCTCGCAAGCCAGGAGGCGCTCTCCGCCTTCGGCCCCGCGCGCGCCTGCCTGCTGCTGCGCGCCGCGGGCCAGCCGGCCGGCCGCCGCTTGTTGTACGCGCTGGGCGCCGCCGCGCGCGGCGTGCACTGGCAGGCATTGAGCGACGACGAGCGTAGCGCCCTAGACGCGGCGCTCACCGCCGCCTTGCCGGTGCGCGTGCCGCCCGCTGCCGACGAGGCCCGGCAACATATGGCCGACGCGCGGGCGTTGGCCGCCGAGGCGGCCGCCAGCGGCGAGGTGCCGGTCGGCGCGCTGGTGGTCAAGGACGGGCGGGTGATCGGCCGCGGGCGCAACGCGCCGATCGGCCTGAGCGACCCGTGCGCGCACGCCGAGGTCCTCGCGCTGCGCGAGGCGGCAGCCACGCTCGGCAACTACCGGCTCGACGGCTGCGACCTCTACGTCACGCTCGAGCCCTGCCCGATGTGCGCGGGCGCCATCCTGCACGCGCGCGTCGCGCGCGTGATCTACGGTGCGGCCGACGCCAAGACCGGCGCTGCCGGCAGCGTGACCGACCTCTTCTCGCTCAAGGCGCTCAACGCGCACACCGCGGTGTTTTCCGGCGTCGACGCTGACGCCTGTGCGTCGCAACTCTCCGCCTTCTTCGCCGGCCTGAGGCGCACTGGATGAGACGCCTCCTGCTCTTCGCTTGCGCACTGCTTGCCGCGTGCGCCCAACCGCCCAAACCCGCAGCGCTCGCGCCAGCTGTGCCCGTTGCGCAAGTCGCACCGCTACAAGCACGCCCTTCCCCCGGCCAGCCATGGATCCGCGTCGGCGTCAAAAGCCAGCAGTTGACGCTGGTCGGCGCCGACGGGCAAGACAGGGCGAGCTACACGGTGTCGACCGCCAGCCGCGGCGTCGGCGAGCAGAACGGCAGCCTGCAGACGCCGCGCGGCTGGCACCGCGTGTGCGACAAGATCGGCGACGGCGTGGCACCCGACACCATCATCTACCGGCGCGAGATCACGCCCTGGCGCTACACGCCGGCGCTGCACGCCGAGTATCCGGATAAGGACTGGATCCTGACCCGCATCCTGTGGCTGTGCGGGCTCGAGCCCGGCCGCAACGCCGGCGGCGACGTCGACAGCTACGCGCGCGCGATCTACATCCACGGCGCCGGCGGCCATGTGCGCTGGGGCACGCCGACCTCGCGCGGCTGCGTGCGCATGAAGAGCGCCGACGTGATCGAACTGTTTGACACCGTACCGCTGGGCACCGAAGTGCTGATCGACGAGAACGCCTGACATGACGCTGAATCTGACCACGCCCGGCCTGCTGTTCCCGGCCATCTCGCTGTTGCTGCTCGCGTACACCAACCGTTTCCTCGGCCTCGCCGCGACCATCCGCAACCTGTACAACGACTACCGGCGCACGCCGGACCCGCAGATCGCACAGCAGATCAGCAGCCTGCGCCGCCGCGTGCAGCTGATCCAGCAGATGCAGGTCGCCGGCGTCGGCAGCCTGTTCCTGTGCGTGCTCGCGATGCTGAAGATCTACCTGGGCCTGCAGACGCTCGCCTACTACAGCTTCGGCGCCAGCCTCGCGCTGATGATGCTCTCGCTCGCGCTCTCGCTGATCGAGCTCAAGCTCTCGTCCGACGCGCTGAACATCCTGCTGGCTGACCTGGAAGCACCGCCGCGCCGGGGCCAGGCGCAAAAAAACGCTCCCTAGTCAGGGAGCGTTGGCCGGACAGGGCCGCTTAGCCGCGTTCGACGCGGTTGCGGTTGTCGTAGTAGTCCTTGTTGGCAAGATAGTGCTGGTAGCGCGCTTCCTTCTTCGCCACACGTTCGGCCTCTTCCGCCGCCTTGCGCTTGGCCTCTTCGGCCTGGCGCGCCTTCTTCGCCGCCTTGGCCGCTTCGACCGCGGCCTTTTCGGCCGCGTCCAGCGCCTCCATCTCGGCCTGGCTCTTGGCCGGGTGGGTCTTCTCGAACCAGGCGACCGACTCGACGTGCGCGGTGTGCGGGAACATGTTGAGGATGCCGGCCGCCTTCAGCGTGTAGCCTTTCAGGTTGACCAGCACGTTGGCGTCGCGCGCCAGCGTCGCCGGGTTGCACGACACGTAGACGATGCGCTTGGGCGCGGTCTCTTCGGTCAGCGACTTGCAAAGCTCGATCGCGCCGTCGCGCGGCGGGTCGATCAGCATCTTGTCGAAGCGGCCGAGCGCGGCAAAGCTCTCGGCGGTGACGTCGAACAGGTTGGCCATCTCGTAGCTGACCTTGTCCTGCAGGCCGTTGTGCGTCGCGTTTTCCACCGCGCGGCGCACCAGCGCCTCGCTGCCTTCCATGCCGTGCACGGTCGCGCCGGAACGGGCGATCGGCAGCGTGAAGTTGCCGATGCCGCAGAACATGTCGGCGATGCGCTCGCCCGGCTGCGCGTCGAGCAGGCGCAGCGCACGGCTGACCATCACGCTGTTGAGGTCAGGGTTGACCTGGGTGAACTCGGTCGGGTAGTACGGCATCTCGATGCCAAAGTCGGGCAGCCGGTAGCTCAGCCGCGGCGCGTCCAGCGGGTAGAACGGGTAGCAGGTATCCGGTCCCTTGGGCTGCAGCCACATCTGCAAGGGACGCGCCTTGCCGTACTTGTCGGCGAACACGCGGATCCGCGCTTCGTCTTCCTTGCTGATCGCGTCCATATTGCGCAACACCAGCACGTCGACGTCGGCGCCGCCGGCGTACTCGACCTGCGGGATGCGGTCGTTGATCGACAGGCTTGCGATCAGCTCGCGCAGCGGGACGATCAGCGCGGAGATATGCGGGGGCAGCACGTGGCATTCGGCCATCTCGGCGATATAGGTCGAGCGCTTCTCGCGGAAGCCCAGCAACGCACCGCCCTTCTTCGGCACCATGCGCGCCGACAAGCGGGCGCGGTGGCGGTAGCCCCAGCTCTGGCCGGCGATCGGCGTCATCACGCGCTCGGGGGTGACCTTGCCGATGCGCGCGAGGTTGTCCTCGAGCACGCGCTGCTTGATCGCGACCTGCGCGGAGAATTCGACATGCTGCATCGAGCAGCCGCCGCACACGCCAAAGTGCGGGCAGCGCGGTGTCGCGCGCATGAAGCTTTCCTTCACCACGCGCACGACTTCGGCGTTCTCGTAATTCTTCTTGCTGCGCCAGGCGCGGTACTCGACGGTCTCGTAGGGCAAGGCACCGTCGATGAACAGGGTCTTGCCGTCCACGCGCGCGACGCCATGGCCTTCATGGTCGAGCGATTCCACGTAGGCAAGCAGGGTGTTCTCTGACATTTTTTCCAGACGAATCAAAGCGAAAGCGCGGATTTTCTCACAAAACCACGCTCCGCCCCAAGCCGCCTGCGCAGCACGGGCAGACCGCCCTGACGTGTGGCCCTCCGTCACATCTGACATTGGCATCGCCCGCCGGCGCATATATACCAAGAGAGAATCTGAATTGTGCGGCCCGCCCGCCGCCGGAGTCCCTATGCTCACCCGCCTTGCCCTGCCCTTGCTGTGCTGCTGCACCTCTCTTGCCCTGGCGTCCCCCGTGCGGGTCGGCCTCGTCCTCGGCGGCGGCGGCGCCCGTGGTGCCGCGCATATCGGCGTGCTCGAAGTACTCGAACAGCAGCGCGTCCCGATCGCCTGCGTGGCTGGCACCAGCATGGGCGCGCTGGTGGCCGGCGCTTACGCCGCCGGCCTCAGCCCGGCGCAGATGCGCGCCAAGATGGACGCGGCCGACTGGGCAAGCATGTTCCAGGACAGCCCGACCTACGACGAGATGGGCTACCGCAACAAGCGCATCTCCCAGCGCTACCTGCCCGGGCTGGAAACCGGCCTGAAAGCGGACGGGCTGCAATACCAGAGCGGCGCCGTTACCGGGCAGCGCATCAAGCTGTTCTTCAACGAACTGGTCGGCGCCGAAAACGGCGAGCCGCAGATCGAGTCGCTCGCCATGCCGCTGGCCATCATCGCGACCGACATCGGCAGCGGCGAACGGGTGGTACTCAAGCAAGGCAGCCTGACCCGGGCGATGCGCGCGAGCATGTCGGTACCCGGGCTGATGTCGCCGCTAAACGAAGGGGGCCGCCGTCTGGTCGACGGCGGACTGGTCGACAACGTGCCGATCGACGTGGTTCGCGAACTGTGCCAGCCCGACCTCGTCATCGCGGTCAACGTCGGCTCGCCGCTGCTCAAGCCCGAGGAGGTCACCTCGCTGCTCAGCGTCTCGGCACAGATGATCAACATCCTGACCGAGCAAAACGTCAGCCGTTCGCTCGCCAGCCTGACCCCGCGAGACGTCTACATCAAGCCCGACCTCGAAGGGCTGAGCGCGGCGGACTTCCCGCGCCACAGCGAGATCACCGAACGCGGCCGTGAAGCTGCGCTCGCCGCGCTGCCCAGGCTCACCGCGCTGGGCGCGCCGCCTGAGCGCTACCAGGCCTGGCAACAGGCGCGCAGCCAGGCGAGCAAGCGCCAGCCGCTCCCGGTCGACCGCGTCGAGGTGGCCCAACTTGCGCATGTCAACCCGGCCGCGGTCACCCGCCACCTAGAACAGGAAACGGACGCGCCTTTGGCCAAGACCACCGGGCGCGACCTGCTGCGCGTCTTTGGCGACGGCTACTACGAGAGCGTCGACTACGCGCTGCTTGGCGAACGCGACAAACATATCCTGCGCGTCACCCCGCTGGAAAAAAGCTGGGGACCGGACTACCTGCGCTTCGGCATCAACCTGGAAAGCAACCTCGACGCGCGTGCGAGCTACGCGCTCAGGGCCGCACTGCACAAGACCTGGCTCAACGCACTGGGCGGCGAGATGCTCGTCGGTGCGCAGGTCGGTTCGGAAACCGGCGTCAGCGCAGAGTTCTACCAACCGCTGGATACGGCCCAGAACATTTTTGCCGAAACGCACGCAAGCTTCCTTAGCCGCAACCGCTACTTCTACCAGGACGACCAGAAGCTCGCCGAATACCTGACCCGCACCGGCCTCGTCTCGGCCGGCTTCGGCCTGCGCGTAGGCCTGCTCGGTCAGGCCAAGCTGGGCTGGCAGGAGAAGTGGCGGAGCGCCGAACTTGAAACCGGCCGTCCGGAGCTGCCAGAGAACAGCCGACACTACGGCGGCTGGTTTGCCTCGCTGGACCTCGACCAGATCAACCGGCTGTACCTGCCGACCAACGGCTGGGCAGCGCGCGCCCACTACTTCGACAGCGACAAGGAGGGCTTCGGCCAGCTTTTGGCCAGCGTATCGGCAAGCCGCACGCTAGGCCCGGTCATCGGCCATGCCCGACTGAGTGCGAGCCAGACCCTGCGCGGCCGTACCCCCTTTTACGAGGCGCCGGCGCTGGGCGGCTTCCTGAACCTGACCGGCTTCGCGCCACAGCAACTGGTCGGTGAAGACATGCGCTTCGCTCAGTTGCGCCTCGAGCGCATCGTCGGCCGGCTCCCGCTGGGCTTGCGCGGCGACATGCGGGTGGGGCTTGCACTGGAAGGCGCCACCTTCGGCCAACGCTACAGCGAAACAGCCCTGGAGGGCTGGCAGCGCTCGGCCGCGCTCTACCTGGGCGGCGAAACGCCGCTGGGCGCGGCCTACCTGGGCTACGGCTACGGTGGCGGCGGGCGCAATGCCGTCTACCTTTTTTTGGGGACGCCCTAGCCTACGGCCGGCCTTGCGGCGGCAAGGCTGCTAGAATCGTTGCACCTGCTGACCCGTTTTTTTGATCGCCCGACCATGTTTCCTGCGCGACTGTTCGCCATTTGCCTTGTCTTCACCAGCCTTGGCGCCTACGCCACACCCATGCCGCCGGACGTCGCCATCTCGCCCACCGGCATGCACATCGTGATCAACCTGCCGCAGACCCGGCTGTTCGTTTACGAAGACGGCGTGCTCAGCGGGGACTTTCCGGTCGCCGTCGGCAAGATGCTGACCCGCACCCCGGTCGGCGAGTACACGGTCACCGGCATCTACCGCAACCCGGCCTGGCATGTACCCAAGTCGATCCAGGAAGAGCAGCGCCGCGCCGGCAAGCCGGTGCAGACCGTCGTGCCGCCGGGGCCGGACAACCCGCTGGGGCCGGTCTTCATCCGTTTCGGCGAGGCTAGGCTCGGCCTCGGCATCCACGGCACCAACGCGCCCTCCAGCGTGCCGGGCTTTCGCAGCCACGGTTGCGTGCGCATGAAAAGCGACCAGGTCCTGCCGCTGTCGTACCGCGTGCCGCTGGGCACGCCGGTGACGGTCACCTACCAGACGGTACTGCTGGGTGAGGACGCGAAGGGAGAGCTGTGGCTGAGCGCGCTGCGCGACCGCTACCAGCACAAGGACGACGCGCTGCCCAAGCTCGCCGACACCCTGCTCTCCTGGCAGCAGGAGAAGCAGACACCGCTGTTCGGCAAGCGGGTCGACTCCGCGCTGAAGGCGCGCAGCGGCAAACCGGTCTGCCTGAGCTGCCAAGCCCCTGCCGACGCACGGCCGGCCGGAACGCTCACCGCCGTGCAGTGGCTACGGAACGCCGCGCCTGCCGCACAGGAATTCACAGCCGAGCCTGCCGAGCCGGTGATGGAACCGCAGTCCGAGGCGCCGCTGAACACGGCGGTGCCATCGCCGGAAGCCCCACACTCGGCCACCCGCGCCGCCACCCGCCAACCGGCCTGAGCTCAGGGCACAGCCTGCCGCGCCAGCTCGGCGAAGCGATTTAGCGCACGCTCGTAGGCGTCACTCCACGGATAGCAGCAGGACAGGCGCACGCAGTGGCTGTAACGGCCGCGCGCCGAATAGAGCGCGCCCGGCGCTACCGTGATTCCTTCCGCCAGCCCCTGCCGGAACAGCGCCAGCGTGTCGATGCCTTTGGGCAGCTCGACCCATAGCAGGCAGCCGCCGGATGGCGAGCTCGCCCGCGTCCCTTCCGGGAAGCGCGCCGCCACCTCGCCGCGCAATCTCGTCATCTGCCCCATGAACTGGCGGCGGATAAAGCGCAGGTGCGGCTCGTAGCTGCCGCCTTCCAGGTAGCTCGCCAGCGTCTCCTCGAGCAGACCGGGCTGGCCGAGCGAACCGGCGATCTTCAGCTGCAACACCCGGTGCAGGAAGCGCCCCGGCGCGATCCAGCCTATCCGGAACCCCGGCGCCAGCGTCTTGCTGAAGCTCGAACACAACAGCACCCAGCCGTCCTCGTCGAATGCGCGCACCGCCTCGGGCAGCGACACGCCGTCGTAGTAAAGTTCGGCGTGCGGCGCGTCCTCGATCACCGCCACTTTGTACTCCGACGCGAGACGGGCGAGCCTCTGCCGCGCCTCCAGCGGCATGGTCGCACCCAGCGGGTTTTGTACCACCGGCTGCACGACGATGGCGGCAAGCCGCTGCTCGGACAGCAGGAGCTCGATCGCGTCGACCGACACCCCGTTGCTCGGGTGCGTCGGCACCTCGATCACGGTCAGCCCCAGGCTTTGCGCGAGCGGGATCAGCGCGAAGTAAGTCGGCGACTCGAGCGCGACGGTGTCGCCCGGCTTGCATACCGCGCGCAGCGCCAGTTGCAGCGCCTCGGAGCAGCCGTTGGTGACGATGATGTCCCCGGGCGCCATCACGCAGCCGCGGCTAAGTCCGCGCTGGGCGATTTGCCGGCGCAGGCGTTCGGAGCCCGGCGGGAACGGGTAGTCGGTGGTCAGCTCGGGATGGCGGCGCAACAACTGCCCCATGATCGCCTTCAGGCGGGTCGTCGGGTAGAAGTCGCTGCCGCGCGGACTCGCCAGCGACAGGTCGATCACGTCCGGACGCGACTGCGCGGCCATCACCTGCTCGAGCTGGTCCGTCGCCGCGTCTTCCATGTTCAGCGCCTCGCTGCGCCGCCCCATCCTCGGCAGCGGCAGCGCCGCCTTGGCGCGCACGTAGAACCCCGACTGCGGCCTCGCCTCGATCAGCCCGCGCTCTTCTAGCGTGCGGTAGGTCGCCAGCACCGTCGACGGGCTGACCTTGTGCAGCGCGCACGCCTTGCGCACCGACGGCAGCCGCTCCCCCGGCCGCACGGTGCCTGCGCCGATCAGCTCGGTCCACTCGCGCACCAGTTGCATGTACAGCGTCTCTTCGCTCATCCCCCCTCCTTACGCGGGCGGTACAGTTTTCCCGCGCAGTCACCGGTACAGTTCTAACAATACAAAACTGTTACGGTCTCAATTCTAATTTTCTGAGTCTGTAATTATCAATCGCCGAAGACTAATATTTCGGCCAATCCGAACACCCCGACACCGAGCCCATCATGAACTTCGTCGCGCTGGTCAGCTACCTCACCATCATGGCCATCACCCCCGGCCCGAACAATCTGGCGCTGGCCTCCAGCGGCGTGAACTTCGGCCTCAAGCGCACCCTGCCCGCGCTGATGGGCATGGCGCTCGGCCTGTCGGTACAGGTCGCGCTGCTCGCCGTCGCGCTGGGCAGCATGATGGCGCTGATGCAGAGCCTCAAGCTCTACCTGGCCATCGCCGGTTGCGCCTACCTGCTCTACCTGTCGTGGCATATGGCGCACGCGGGCGAACCGGGCGAGGACGGCAAGCAACCCCGCGCCAAACCGATGGGTTTTGCCGGCGGCGTGCTCTTCAACTGGCTGAACCCCAAGGTGTGGCTGATGGGCTTCAACGTCGCCGTCGTCTTCCTGCCCGAACACATGCACCCGCTGGCCGCCGGCGCGCTCTTTTTCGTGATCACCTTCGCGATCACCCTGCCGTGCATCGCCATCTGGGCCTGGGGCGGCGAGTTCATCCGCCGCTACCTGGGCACGCCGCGCCGGCTGCACGTCTTCAACTGCAGCATGGCGCTGATGCTGGCCGCCACCGCGACCTGGCTTCTGGTGGAAATGCTGCCAGCCGAGGCAGGCAGCATCGCCGCCATGGTCTGAGCCCCCAAACGATTTCATCCCCTTGCCTGCCGGCCAAGCAGGTTTGTGCCCGCAAACGCCACGCGTTTGCGGGCTTTTTTATGGCAGGCGTAAAATGGAGGACTTTACCGCCTCTCCAGAAACCGACCATGATCCGTACCCGCTTTGCCCCGAGCCCGACCGGCTACCTGCATATCGGCGGTGTCCGCACCGCGCTGTTCTCGTGGGCCTTCGCCCGCAAGAACAAGGGCAGCTTCGTGCTGCGCATCGAAGACACCGACCTCGAGCGTTCGACCCCCGAGTCGGTCAAGGCCATCCTCGACGGCATGCACTGGGTCGGCCTCGACTACGACGAGGGCCCGTTCTACCAGACGCAGCGCTTCGACCGTTACAAGGAAGCGATCCAGCAGCTGCTCGACTCGGGCCACGCCTACTACTGCTACATGAGCCGCGAGGAGCTGGACGCGCTGCGCGAAGCACAGGAAGCACGTGGCGAGAAGCCCCGTTACGACCGCCGCTGGCGCCCGGAAGCCGGCAAGACCCTGCCCCCGCCACCTGCCGACGTACAGCCGGTGGTGCGCTTCAGGACGCCGCTGGACGGTATCACCGGCTGGGACGACGCGGTCAAGGGCCGCATCGAGTTTGCCAACGCCGAACTGGATGACCTGATCATCGCCCGCGCCGACGGCAGCCCGACCTACAACTTCTGCGTGGTGATCGACGACTGGGACATGAACATCACCCACGTGATCCGCGGTGACGACCATGTGAACAACACCCCGCGCCAGATCAACATCCTCAAGGCGCTGGGCGCGCCGCTGCCGGCGTACGGCCATCTGCCGATGATCCTCAACGAGAACGGCCAGAAGATGTCCAAGCGCCGCGACGCGGTCAGCGTGGTCGACTACGCCGATCGCGGCATCCTGCCCGAGGCGCTGCTCAACTACCTGGCCCGCCTGGGCTGGGGCCACGGCGACGACGAGTTCTTCTCGATGGAGCAGTTCGTCGAATGGTTCACGCTGGAGGCGGTCAGCCCGTCCGCCAGCCGCTTCAACCACGAGAAGTTCCTGTGGCTGAACGCGCAGCACATCAAGGCTGCCGACAACGCCCGTCTGGCCGGCCTTATCGCGCCGCGCCTGGCCGCCTCCGGCCTCGACACCGCGAACGGCCCGGCACTGGAAGACGTGATCGCGCTGGTGAAGGACCGCGCGCAGGACCTGAACGTACTGGCCGACGAGTGCCACTACTTCTACCAGAAGCTCGCTGCCCCCCAGGCCGATATCGACAAGCATCTGGCCGGCGACGCGCTCGCACGCATGGCGCGCTTTGCCGGGCGCCTCGAGGCGCTGCCCGAGTGGAACGCCGAGTCCATCCACGGCCTGTTCAAGCCATTCTGCGCCGACGAAGGCATCAAGATGGGCCAGCTGGGCATGCCGCTGCGCGTGATCGTCTGCGGCACCACGCAGACGCCGTCGGTCGATGCGGTCCTCGCGCTGATCGGCCGCGAAGAGGTGCTGCGCCGCCTGCGCGGCTAAGCAAACCGCATCCGGACCCGCCGCCGCTTGTGGCGGCGGGTTTCATGCAGGTGCGCGCCCGTTCGGACCGCCGAATTGTGCTTGCTGCACAATGGTTTGACAGCAACCCGCCCCTGCAATACAATCCGGAACTTTCAAGAATTTACGATGGAAGAGCTCCATGAAGACCTTTTCTGCCAAGCCGCATGAAGTAAAGCGCGAGTGGTACGTGGTCGACGCCTCCGACAAGGTGCTGGGTCGTGTAGCGGCTGCAATCGCTCACCGTCTGCGCGGCAAGCACAAGCCGGAATACACCCCGCACGTTGACACCGGCGACTACATCGTCGTCGTCAACGTCGACAAGCTGCGCGTCACCGGTTCCAAGTCCCTGGACAAGAAATACTACCGTCACACCGGCTACCCGGGCGGCATCCGTGAACGCAACTTCACCGAACTGCAGCAGCAGTTCCCCGAGCGCGTTCTGGAAAAAGCCGTCAAAGGCATGCTGCCGAAGGGCCCGCTGGGCTACGCCATGATCAAGAAGCTCAAGGTGTACGCTGGCAACGAGCACCCGCACGCCGCACAGCTGCCCAAGGCGCTGGAAATCTGATTTTTGAGGCAACAAGATGAACGGTAAATACTACTACGGCACCGGCCGTCGCAAGAGCTCGGTCGCTCGCGTGTTCCTGCAGAAAGGCACCGGTCAGATCATCGTCAACGGCAAGCCGGTCGACGAATACTTTGCCCGCGAAACCGGCCGCATGGTGATCCGTCAGCCGCTGGCTCTGACCGAGAACCTCGAGTCGTTCGACATCAAGGTGAACGTTGTTGGTGGCGGCGAAACCGGCCAGGCCGGCGCGATCCGTCACGGCATCACTCGCGCCCTGATCGACTTCGACGCTGCACTGAAGCCGGCTCTGTCGAGCGCAGGCTTCGTGACCCGCGACGCTCGTGAAGTCGAGCGTAAGAAAGTCGGTCTGCGCAAGGCACGTCGTGCCAAGCAGTTCTCCAAGCGCTAATCCTTCTGCGCTTACCGGAAAAGCCACCCACGCGGTGGCTTTTTTGTTGCCTGCCCCTCTCACGCCTAGGCGCACCATCGCAACAAAAAGACCCGCGGCACGCCGCGGGTCTCGCACGCAGGCAAGCTTGCCGGCACTACAGCGTCAGATGGCCCGTCGCCAGCTGATAGAACGCGTAGAGGCCGAGCACCAGCACGATCGCCGCGATGACCGCCTCGGCGGTATTGAACGGTTTCTCGTTCTGTTCGCGGCGCGCCCAGATGTAGAACAGCAGGCCCGGCGCGTAGAGCACCATGGACAGGAACAAATACTTCGGCCCCGCCGCGTAGATCAGCCAAACGCCGTAGATCGACGACACCACCGCGATCAGCAGGTCGCGCCCCTTGGCCGCTGCGTCGCTGGCGTAAGCGTCGCCGCGCACGGTGATCATCCATGCGTAGAGCGAGCACAAGAGGTAGGGGATCAGGATCATCGACGTCGCCAGCGACAGCAGTGCCAGATACCCCGCCGAGCTGAATAGCGTCCAGATCAGGAACAGCTGGATCAGGCCGTTGGTCACCAGCAGCGCGTAGGTCGGCGCGCCCTTTTCGTTCACGTGCGCGAAGATCTTCGGCATCGTGCCGTCCTTGCCGGCAAGGAAGACGATTTCGGCGGCTAGCAGGGTCCACGCCAGCAGCGCACCGGCCACCGAGATGATCAGGCCGATGTTCATCAGTGCGAAGCCCCACTCGCCGACCACCGCGCGCAATACGCTGGCGGTCGACGGGTTCTGCAGCTTGGCCAGCTCTTCCTGCGGCAGGATGCCCAGCGACAGCACGGACACGGCCACCAGCAAGGCGATGGTGAACAGGAAGCCGATCACCGTCGCCTTGCCGACGTCGGCCATGCTCTGCGCGCGCTCGGAGAAGACCGACGCACCCTCGATGCCGATGAACACCCACACCGTCACCAGCATGGTGCTCTTGACCTGGTCGAGCACCGAACCCAGCGCTGGCGTTCCCCAGAAGTCACCGGAGAAGGTCTTGACCTGGAAGCCGTAGATCACCACCAGCAAGAAGATCGCCAGCGGCACCAGCTTGGCGATGGTGGTCAGCGTGTTGATGAAGGCCGCTCCCTGCACCCCCTGGAAAATCAGCCAGGTCAGCGCCCACAGCAGGATGGACGCGCAGACGATCGCGGCCGTCGTATTGCCCTCGCCGAAGAAGCTCAACGTCTCGAACGAGCCGAACGCCGAGAACATCACCACGAAGTAAGAGACATTGCCGATCCAGGCCGAGATCCAGTAGCCCCACGCGGAGTTGAAGCCGATATACGGCCCGAAGCCTGCACGTGCGTAACCGTACACCCCCCCCTTGACGTCCGGCCTGCGCCCGGCCAGGTTCTGGAACACGAAGGCCAGCGTCAGCATGCCGATGAAGGTGATCACCCAACCGATGATGATGGCGCCGGCACCGGCCCCGGCGGCCATGTTCTGCGGCAGCGAGAAGATGCCGCCGCCGATCATCGAGCCGACCACGAGCGCAGTCAACGCGCCCAGTTTGAGTTTGTTGCTTTGCCCAGCGCTAGCGTCTGACATGAGCCCTCCCCATATTTGAAACGAGATTGTTGGATTGAACCGGCACGCTTCGCCGGCTTGCCGCGACGATATTCAAAATGCGAATCGCGGCCGCTGCCTCTCCGGCTTAGTCCAGCAATCCCGCTTTTGCAAAGGCAGGCCTTGCCGCGCTGCAATGAAAAAGGCCTCCGCATCATGCGGAGGCCTTTTCATCTGCTGCATCTCGCGCCGCACGCCGGCGGCGCGGGACGTCAGTCGCTTAGTACCACTCGATACCTTCTTTTTCGGTCGAGATCACGGTACCGGCTTCGCCAGCAACGATCTTGGCGATGTCTTCCAGCGCGCCGATCACGGCCTTCTTGCCGGTCAGGCGGGCGAATTCGCAAGCCGCTTCCACTTTCGGGCCCATGGAGCCGGCAGCGAAGCCCAGCTTGTCCATTTCGTCCGGGTGAGCGTGACGGATCGCCTTGGCTTCCGGGGTACCCCAGCCAACGAACACGGTCTTCACGTCGGTCGCGATCACGAAGTAGTCGGCGTCGATTTCACGCGCCAGCAGGCTGGACGCCAGGTCCTTGTCGATCACCGCTTCCACGCCGACCAGCTTGTCGCCGTCGTACATGGTCGGGATGCCGCCGCCGCCGGCAGCGATCACCACCGCGCCTTTTTCGATCATCCACTTGATCGGGCGCATTTCGAAGATGCGCTTCGGCTTCGGGCTCGGCACCACGCGGCGGTAGTATTCGCCGTCAGCCTTCACCGTCCAGCCCTTGTCAGCGGCCAGCTTTTCGGCTTCTTCCTTGGTGTACACCGGGCCGACAAACTTGGTCGGGTTGGCGAACGCCGGGTCTTTCGGGTCGACTTCGGTCTGGGTCAGGATAGTCGCGAACGGCACTTCGAACGGCAGTTCGTTGCCCATTTCCTGCTCGACCATGTAGCCGATCATGCCTTCGGTCTGCGCGCCGAGCACGTCCAGCGGGTACGGGGTCACCGAACCGTCAACGTGGCGAGCGTAGGCGTCGTTCTGCAGACCCAGCAGGCCAACCTGCGGACCGTTACCGTGGCACATCACCAGGTTGTGGCCCAGCTTGGTCACTTCGGCCAGCTGCTTGGCGGCGATCTTGACGTTGTTACGCTGGTTTTCAGCAGTCATCGCTTCGCCGCGACGCTGCAGGGCGTTACCACCCAGAGCTACTACTACGCGCATTTCGAGTCCTTTCACCGGGCGTTTCGCCCAATGGTTATATTAGGTATTGCTAATGCAATTGAAGCACAGGCAGACGGTCTGCGCAAGCGCAACGCCGCCATCCTTCAATGGCCATACAAAAGACGGCCAGGACTTCTGACGAAACCCTGGCCGGTCGGCAGGCGAAAGCCCGCCGCCATCAGCAGGCGAAGGCGATGCCTTCGCCGCCCACCTTACTGGTCGCCCAGGGTGGCGACCATGATGGCCTTGATGGTGTGCATGCGGTTTTCCGCCTGCTCGAATGCCACGTTAGCAGCGCTTTCGAACACTTCTTCGGTCACTTCGATACCGTTGGCGAACTGCGGGTACTGCTTGGCGATGTCGGCGCCAACAGCGGTTTCGCTGTTGTGGAAAGCCGGCAGGCAGTGCATGAACTTGGCTTGTGCGCCAGCAGCAGCCATCAGTGCCTTGTTGACCTGGAACGGCGACAGCAGGGAGATACGCTCGTCCCAAACTTCTTTCGGTTCGCCCATCGACACCCACACGTCGGTGTGGATGAAGTCAACGCCCTTGACCGCGACAGCTGCGTCGTCGGTCAGGGTCAGGCGAGCGCCGGTCTCTTCGGCGATCTTGCGGCATTCTTCAACCAGCCACTCTTCCGGCCACAGGTTCTTCGGGCCGCCGATGCGAACGTCCATACCCAGTTTGCAGCCAACAACCATCAGGGAGTTACCCATGTTGTTGCGAGCGTCGCCCACGTAAGCGTAAGCGATCTGGGACAGCGGCTTCTCGCTGTTCTCGATCATGGTCAGCACGTCGGCCAGCATCTGGGTCGGGTGCCATTCGTCGGTCAGGCCGTTGTACACCGGCACGCCAGCGTAGTCTGCCAGTTCCTGAACCACGTCCTGCTTGAAGCCGCGGTATTCGATCGCGTCGTACATGCGACCCAGCACGCGGGCGGTGTCTTTCATCGATTCCTTGTGACCGATCTGCGAGCCGGACGGGCCGAGGTAGGTCACGTGGGCGCCCTGGTCGTAGGCTGCCACTTCGAACGCGCAACGGGTACGGGTCGAGGTCTTTTCGAAGATCAGGGCGATGTTCTTGCCCTTCAGGCGCTGCTGTTCGCAACCGGCGTACTTGGCACGCTTCAGGTCACGGGACAGGTCGAGCAGGTAGCGGATTTCACGCGGGGTGAAGTCCAGCAGACGCAGGTAGTGGCGGTTGCGCAGATTGAAAGCCATTTTATTACCCCTTATCAGGTAGTTTGTTGCACGCGGGTCAAGCCCGCACACGTACAGCATTCAGACGAGGGACGGCGGCGTTGCCGTCGCCCCTGTCGATCGATTCAGTTCAGAATTAGATCTTCACTTCGTCGCGGATGATCGGGCAGGTCATGCAGTGACCACCGCCACGGCCACGGCCGAGTTCGGATGCCGGGATCTCGATCACTTCAACACCAGCATCGCGCATCAGCTTGTTGGTGTAGGTGTTGCGGTCGTAAGCCACGACCACGCGACGGTCCAGGGCCACGACGTTGTTGCCGTCGTCCCACTGCTCGCGTTCGCGCTGGAATGCGTCGCCGCCGGTCTTGATGACCTGGATGTCCTTGAGGCCCAGGGCTTCGCGGACCACTTCGGTCAGGTGCACGCCGTCGTGGCGCTCGAAGCGGACTTCACCTTCTTTGTCGCCAGCGTAAATGCTGGTGCAGACGATTTCGTCGACGACGTCCGGGAAGGACGACAGCAGGTCGATATCGAGGAAGGAGAACACGGTGTCCAGGTGCATCGCAGCGCGCGACTTCGGCATCTGGCAAGCGATGACGCGGGTAGCGCCGCCTTCTTTGCCCAGCACGGCCTTAGCGGTCTGTACCACAGCCTGCGGGCTGGTGCGCTCGCCCATACCGATCAGGACAACGCCGTTGCCGATCGGCATCACGTCGCCACCTTCCAGGGTTGCCGGACCGTGGTCCTTGTCGCAGTCGCCCCACCATACGTTCACTTTGCCCGCGAAGTACGGGTGGAACTGGTAGATCGATTGCAGGATCAGGGTTTCCTGGCGGCGAGCCGGCCAGTACATCGGGTTCAGGGTCACGCCTTCGTAGATCCAGCAGGACGGGTCGCGCTGGAACAGGCTGTTCGGGATCGGGGGCAGCACGAAGTCGGAGCTGTCCAGGTAGCCGCCGAACAGGCCTTTCGCGTCGAACGGCAGTTCGAACTTGGCGATACCGCCGATCAGGTGGTCAGCCAGTTGGGTGGACGGCATTTCGTCCAGCCAAGCGCGCAGGTCGCCCAGCATGCCGATACCGACGTTG
Organism: Crenobacter caeni; assembly: GCF_010435965.1. Lineage (GTDB taxonomy): Bacteria > Pseudomonadota > Gammaproteobacteria > Burkholderiales > Chromobacteriaceae > Craterilacuibacter > Craterilacuibacter caeni. The sequence goes on along the minus strand of NZ_JAAGAA010000003.1, from coordinate 134,975 downwards.
TCGGCCTTGACTTTGCGGTCCAGGATCCAGTTACGGCCAGCTTTGTCGTCCAGCACCTTGGCCAGCGCTTCGTGCGCTTCGATCACGTGGATGTTGCGGGCACGCATCTGCTCAACCATGTAGTCATGGTCTTTCTGAGCGCGCTCGACCCAGATCACGTCGTCGAACAGCAGGCCATGGCAGTTATCCGGGGTCAGACGCTTGTGCGCGAGGCCCGGACGGCAAACCATTACGCTGTGCAGCTTACCGCACTCGGAATGAACACCAAACTTGGTCATATTGAACTCCTAGAGGATTCAAGTAGTTTTGCAGCCGCCGCCCGGCGGCTGCGTGGAAATATTGCTGTTACAGGCTCAGCGTGCCGACGGACAGGCCGTAAGCCGCGTAGATGCCCAGTACCACGATCACTGCGGCGATGATGGCTTCCGCGCCGGTGAACGGCTTCTCGCCACGCTCTTTACGAGCCCACACGTAGAACAGCAGGCCCGGTGCGTACAGCACCATCGACAGCAGCAGGTACTGCAGGCCAGCCGCGTAAACCAGCCATACGCCGTAGATCGATGCGATCACGCCGACAGCCACGTCCTTGGCGGTGGATTCGCCAGCCTGGTAGCCTTCGCGCTTCTGGGCGACCATCAGCGAGTACAGCGCGCAGAACAGGTACGGCAGCAGGATCATCGAGGTCGCCAGGTATACCAGGCTCAGGTATACGGAACCGTTGAAGTAGGTGATGACCAGGAACAGCTGGATCAGGCCGTTGGTCAGCCACAGCGAAGCTGCCGGGGAACCGTTGGCGTTCAGCTGGCCGAACACTTTCGGCATCATGCCGTCCTGGGCAGCCAGGTACGGGGTTTCGCCGGACAGCAGGGTCCATGCCAGCAGTGCGCCACCGACCGAGATCACCAGACCGGCGTTCATCAGGTTGGCACCCCAGGAGCCGACAGCGGCTTCCAGCACGTAAGCGGTGGACGGGTTCTTCAGCGCGGCCAGTTCAGGCTGGGACAGCACGCCCAGCGACAGGACGGATACGGCGATCAGGAGGGCGATGGTCAGCAGGAAGCCGATCACGGTTGCCTTGCCCACGTCAGCCATGTTCTGCGCACGGCCGGAGAACATCGAAGCGCCTTCGATGCCGATGAACACCCACACGGTCACCAGCATGGTGCTCTTGACCTGGTCAACCACGGAACCCAGTTCGGCAGTGCCCCAGAAGTCGATGTTGAAGGTGTCGATCTTGAACGCGAACACCAGGATCACGATGAACAGCGCCAGCGGAACCAGCTTGGCGATGGTGGTGATGGTGTTGATCATCGCCGCGCCGTGCACGCCGCGCAGCACCAGGAAGTGCAGCACCCACAGCAGGATCGAAGCGGTGATGATGGCAGCGCCGGTGTTGCCTTCGCCGAAGGCCGGAATCCAGAAGGACAGCGCGGAGAACATCACCACGAAGTAGGCGACGTTACCGATCCACGCCGAGATCCAGTAACCCCAGGCCGAGTTGAAGCCAATGTAGTTACCGAAAGCAGCACGGGCGTAGCCGTACACACCACCGGTCACTTCCGGCTTGCGGTTGGCCAGCTGCTGGAACGCGAATGCCAGGCAGATCATACCGATGAAGGTGATCACCCAGCCGATGAGGATGGCGCCGGCACCGGCACCTGCAGCCATGTTCTGCGGCAGCGAGAAGATACCGCCGCCAATCATGGAACCGACCACCAGTGCGGTCAGCGCGCCAAGTTTGAGCTTGGAGCTGTCATTATCGGACATTTCTGTTCTCCGTGATTTGTGATGAATAAAGCAACTAAAACTTTTGTTATATTATTAAATTCTGATTGCCCGAATCATAACCCTGCCCGTTACGAGCGTCTACTCTCGAGGTCGAAGTTGTTTGACTTAGATCATCTTTCGGCGCGCTAGGCAGCGGGAGAAGGGATCCGCGCCGGGCATGCACGCGGCAGCACTTCTTTCACCAGCGATATCAATATAAACCAGCGCTGACCGAATATTTTCCATTTAAAAACAAACGTCTACTTGCCTAAATCCCGTGTCGCATCCAGGCAAAAGTCCGGGCCCATGCACCGCCCCTTCTTCCACGACAGGCCGCTTGCGCATCTGTGTACGGACGGCACGCCGCGAACTGGGCACTGTCGTAGCCGAAGGGTTGCCGCACGCCGCACCCGCATATGACAAAGGCCGCCTTGCGGCGGCCTTGCCGGGCGACAGGCGCCGCTCAGACGGTGAGCGGCGTGGCGTCCTTGGACAGGAAAAATGCATCCGAGAAGAAAGCGTCGGCAGGCAGCTTGCGCGTGCCGGTAAAGCTCGCGTGCGCGGCCTCGACCATCACCGGCGCGCCGCAGGCGTAGACCTCGTAGCCGGAGAGGTCGTCAAAGTCGTCGAGCACGGCCTGGTGGACAAAACCGGTCCGGCCGATCCAGCGGTCTTCGGCCAGCGGCTCGGACAGCACCGGGATGAAGGTGAAGTCAGGCCGGCTCGCCTGCCAGCTGGCCGCGACCTCCGCCATATAAAGGTCCGCCAGCGTGCGCGCACCCCAGTAGAGAATCATCGGGCGGTTAGCGCCATGATGGAACGCGTGCTCGACCATGGCTTTGATCGGTGCGAAACCGGTACCGGAAGCCAATAGAATCAGCGGCTTATCCGATTCGTCCCGCAGAAAGAACGAACCGAGCGGCCCCTTGAATCGCAGGATCTCCTTTTCCTGCATGCGGCCGAACACATATTCGGAGAACGAGCCGCCCGGCTGGTGACGGATATGCAGTTCGATAAAGCCCTCTTCATGCGGCGGGTTGGCGATCGAGAAACTGCGCGCCTTGCCGTCGCGCATCAGGATGTCGATATACTGGCCGGCCTTGAACTGCAGCCGCTCGGACACCGGCAGTTTCAGGCGCAGGATCGCGACGTCGTGTACCCGGTCTATCTTTTCGACCCGGCACGGCAGCGTCTTGACCTGGATATCGCCGGCGCCGGCCACCTCGCGCACTTCGATCGTCACGTCGCCGCAGGCGCGCGCACAGCAGAACAGCGCCATGCCCTGCGCACGCTCGGCGGCAGGCAGTGCCCGCTCCTGGAACCCGTCCTGCTCGACGTCGCCCTCGACTACCCTGCCCTTGCACGCGCCGCAGGCACCGTCGCGGCAGCCGTAGGGCAAGGCGATGTTTTCGCGCAAAGCGGCTTCCAGGATGGTCTCGTGCGACCCGACATTGAACGTCTTGCCCGATGGCAGTACCTTCACCCGACTCATAATGTAATCCCCGACTTGGTAATGGATCCCGATGCGCAGACTTCTGATCGTGGGCTTTGGCGATATCGCGGCACGCGCCAGCCGCCAGCTGACCCGCCGCTATCAGGTAAGCGCGCTGGTGCGGACGGAGGCATCGGCCTCGCGTGCCCGCGCGCTCGGCGTGCGGCCGCTATGTGCGGACCTGGACGACCAGTGCAGCCTCGAGCGCCTGGTTGGCGCCGTCGACGCCGTGCTGTATTGCGCGCCGCCGCCGGGCACGGGGCAAACCGACCCGAGGGTGCGGCGCCTGCTTGCCGCGCTGGGAAAGGCCAACAGCATACCACGCCGGCTGGTCTATATCAGTACCAGCGCCGTCTACGGCAACGCGCCGCACGGGCTGACCGACGAGACGCGACCGCCCTGCCCTGCCCATGCGCGCGCGCGCCGGCGGTTGGACGCGGAACGGACGCTGCGCGCCTACGCATGCTGCCACGGCGCGTCGCTGGCCATCCTGCGCGCGCCCGGCATCTACGCGGCCGACCGCCTGCCCATCCAGCGCCTGCGCGATGGCCTGCCCGTCGTCCGGGCAGAGGAAGACGGCTGGAGCAACCGCATCCACGCCGACGACCTGGCCGCGCTGTGCGTGGCCGCACTGGAGCGGCAAGGCGGCATCCGTGTCTACAACGCGAGCGACGACAGCGCGCTGAAGCATGGGGAATGGCTGGGCCTAGTCGCCGATGCAATCGGCCTACCGCCGCCGCCGGCGCTGCCGCGCGACGAGGCCGCCGCTCTGCTCGGCGCGCAGCGTTTCTCGTTCATGGCCGACTCGCGCAGGCTCTGCAACCGCCGCATCAAGCAGGAACTGGCCGTGCGCCTGGCGTGGCCGGATGGCCGCACCTTCCTCGCCAGCGTCGGACGGATTCGGTAACATCGCAGGCTTTGCCTGAATGGGGGTGAGCAAACCATGGACAACCCGGCTTACAAGCGCCACATCCGCAGCTTCGTGCTGCGCCAGGGCCACCTGACCGCCGCGCAGCAGCGCGCGATGGACGAAGGCATGCCGCGCTGGGGGATCGAGTACCGGGCCGCGCCGCTCGACCTGGACGCGGCGTTCGGCCGCACTGCGCCGAAGATCCTCGAAATCGGCTTCGGCATGGGCACCGCGACCGCGCAGATCGCCGCCGAGAACCCGGCGCAAGACTACCTGGGCATCGAGGTGCACTCGCCCGGCGTCGGCAACCTGCTCAAGCTGATCGCCGAACAGGAAATCGGCAACATCCGCGTGATCCGCCACGACGCGGTCGAAGTGCTCGACGAGATGATCGCCGACGCGTCGCTCGACGGCGTGCACATCTTCTTCCCCGACCCGTGGCACAAGAAGCGCCACCACAAGCGCCGCCTGATCCAGCCGCCGCTGGTGGACAAGCTGGTTTCCAAGCTCAAGCCCGGCGGCTACCTGCACGCGGCGACCGACTGGGAAGAATACGCTGTACAGATCATGGAAGTGTTTGCCGGCAACCCGCGGCTAGAAAACAGCTGCGAGGGTTACGCGCCGCGCCCGGACTACCGCCCGCTGACCAAGTTCGAGGCGCGCGGCATCCGTCTCGGCCACGGCGTGTGGGACATCATCTTCCGCCGCAAGGCCGGCTGAATCAGGGCTTGGGCCTGAGCAGGGCCTCGATGTCCGGCACCATCTCGGCCGGCTCGAGCGCCGGCTCGCAGCGCATTACCACCCGCCCCTCAACGTCGAGCAGGAACTTGGTGAAGTTCCACTTGATCGGGTGCGGGTGCGCCGAATCGGCCTGGGTCAGCCAGCGCCACAGCGGGTGGGCAGCCGCCCCGTTCACGTCGACCTTGGCGAACAGCGGGAAGGACACGCCGAAGCGGTTGGCACAGAAGGTGGCGATCACCGCGTCGGCGTCCGGCTCCTGGCCGCCGAACTGGTTGCAGGGAAACGCCAGCACCTCGAAGCCCTGCGGCCCGTACTGGCGGTACAGGTCCTCGAGCGCCGCGTACTGGCGGGTGTAGCCACACTCGCTGGCGGTATTGACGACCAGCACGACCTTGCCGACGAACTGCGACAGGTCAAGCGGCCGCCCGTCGATCAGGCGGGCGCTGAAGTCGGCCAGTGTATGCATCCTGCGTTCTCCTTCGCGTATAATCGGCCCCCCATCTGCGCGGAGCCGACGATGTTCAACCCCAGCCGACAGGATGCACGGCGCTTCTTCTTCGACACCTGGGCCAAGCACGGCCGGGGGGCCGAGCTGAGCGACCTTGAAAAGATCGCCCTCACCCTCCTGCTCGCCCACCCCGAATACCATCACATCGTAGACAATCCGCAGGACTACCTCGACAGCGATTGGACACCGGAAATGGGGCAGAGCAATCCCTTCCTGCACCTGGGGCTGCACCTGGCGATCGAGGAGCAGCGTTCGATCGACCAGCCGTTCGGCATCCGCTCGCTGTACGCGCAGCTTGCGCTGCGCCACGGCGACGAGCACCGCGCGCAGCACGAGATCATGGAGTGCCTGGCCGAGATGATCTGGCACGCCCAGCGCTACGGCGGCGGCCCCGACGTCAACCGCTACATCACCGGCATCCGCAAGCGGCTGGGCATGGGCGAAGAGGACGAACGCCGGCTCAATCCCGGCGAAACCGGCTAGCCCTACACCGCCCGGTTGCGCGCCTCGCCCGCAACGAAGGCGGCGATGTTGTCGACCAGCTGCCCGGCCAGCGCGCTCATCGCCTCGCGGCTGCTCCAGGCCACATGCGGGGTGACGATCAGGTTGGGCAGCCTCGCCTTGAGCAAGGGGCTGCCATTCACCGGCGGCTCCTCGGCCAGCACGTCAAAGCCCGCACCGCCAAGTTGCCCGTACTTGAGCGCGGCGACCAGCGCGAACTCGTCGACCAGCCCCCCGCGCGCGGTATTGACCAGCACGGCGCCCGGCTTCATCGCCTTGAGCTCCTGCTCGCCTATCATGCCGCGCGTCGCGTCGTTCAGCGGGCAATGCAGGGAGAGCACGTCACAGCGAGACAGTGCGTCGTCAAAGCCCAGATAACCGTCACGCACGCCCTCCGCGCCGCGCCGCTCGACAAACATCACCTGCATGCCGAACGCGCGCGCGCGCACTGCCAGCGCCTCCCCGATCCCGCCGCGGCCGAAGATGCCAAGCAAACGCCCCTTGAGGTCGCGGATCGGCGCGCCGAACAGGCAAAAGTTGGGCGAACTGGCCCACAGGCCGGCGGCGACGTCGCGCTGGTAGGCCGGCAGGTTGCGCATCAGCGCGAGCATCAGCATGAACGCGTGCTCGGCGACCGCCTCGTCGCCGTAGTGGCGGATATTGGCCACCGCGACGCCGCGTGCGCGGCAGGCTGCAAGGTCGATATGGTTGACCCCGGTCGCGGCTACCGCGATCAGCCGCAACTCGGGCAAGGCGGCCAGCTCGGCCTCGCCGATAGCCACCTTGTTGGTGATGATGACCTGCGCGCCGGCGGCGCGCGCGACGATCTCGTCGCGGCTAGTCGCGGGGTATTCGGTATAGCGATGGGGAAACGGGAAGGACGGCACCGGGACAGCCAGGCTGTCCCGGTCGAGAAACACGATCTTGGTCTGCATCAGGCCCTTGTCTAGCGCTCGTAAGTGATCATGGCGCGGTAGGCATGCCAGGTTGACAGGCCGATCAGCGGCACCACAAGCAGCAGGCCGACGAAGTAGCTGGCGAAACCGACCGCAGTCAGCGCGACGATGATAGCCGCCCAGCACAACATCGTCATCAGGTTCTTGTAGACCGCCTGTACGCTGAACACCATCGCCGAGATCGCGTCGATCTCCTTGTCCAGCATCATCGGGATCGACACCGCGCTCACCGCGAACACCAGCAGCGCGAACAAGAGGCCGACGCCGAAGTAGGCGATCAGGAAGGCCAGGTGCTCGGGCGAGAACGCCTCGCTGACCAGTATCGACAGGGTCGGCGCGCTGGTCTCGTAAAAGAGCGCGAAGATCAGCAAGGAGACACGGAACCAGCCGAACACCAACACCGCGAGCAAGGCGGCATACAGCGTGAAGCTCGGGATGTTGGCGCGCCAGGCGACCAGGCTTTGCGCGAGGTTGACCCGGTTGCCGTGGAAGATCTCGATCTGCCGCGCGATGTCGTAGAGGCCGATCGCGAGGAAAGGCCCGACCAACAGGAACAGCGCCATCAGCGTGATCACCACCTGCGGCGCTTCTTCGAAGTAGAACACCAGAAAGAAGCCCATCAGAACGAAGGCTGCGCCGTAAAACCCGGCGTCGGCGGGCGCCTTCTTGAGGTCGCGCCAGCCGGCCTTGAGCCAGTTGAGCGTGTCGGCGGGAGAAACATGGCGCACGACGGGATGGTCGTGGCTGGGCAGATGCACGGTATCCATAAAGATATCCCCTTGGTTCAAGTTCAGGTCGGCCCCCTTCTTCCCTTTATATTCGAGCCCGCCGGAAATGCTGTTGTTTTTAGAGTCCATGCTCGATTGCGGGAGGTGCGCGCCAAGCTGCGCTACAATGCGCCGGTCAACAGACTAGGACATGCACCATGAGCGAACTGATCATCGAAGACATCGAGGTAGGCACCGGCGCCGAGGCGACCAGCGGCCAGGAAGTCACCGTCCATTACAGCGGCTACCTGACCGACGGCAGCAAGTTCGACTCCAGCCGCGACCGCTACCAGCCGTTCAGCTTCCCGCTGGGCGCGGGCCATGTGATCAAGGGCTGGGACCTGGGCGTCGCCGGCATGAAGGTCGGCGGCAAGCGCAAGCTGACCATCCCGCCGCACCTCGGCTACGGCGCGCGCGGCGCCGGCGGCGTGATCCCGCCGAACGCGACCCTGGTGTTCGACGTCGAACTGCTGTCGGTCGGCTAAGCCGGCAGGCACCATGAGAAAGGCCATCCGCGCGCGGATGGCCTTTTTTGTGTCTTGTGTTGTCTCTTTCGGCGCTCAGCCGGCTTTTCTTGCGCGACGCCGGCGTCGCCACCAGATGAGCCCCAGCACGGCGCCGAGCACCCCCAGCACGGCGAAGATGCCGTACTGGCCGCGGTGCACCCATACCATCAGCTGGTCGATATTGGATGCGCCGAAATAGCCGAGGTAGACCCACACCGGCACCGAGATCAGCGCGGCAAAGCCGTCGAGCAGCAGGAAGCGCCAGTACGGGATCTGGCGGGTCATGCCCGCGGTCAGGAAGATCGGCGAGCGCAGGCCGGGCAGGAAGCGCGCGACGAACAACACCCAGTTGCCGTATTTGGCGAACTTCTCCTGCACCGCCTCGAAGCGTTCGCGGGTCAGCACCCGCGACACCAGCCGGAACCTGAGCACGCGGTCACCGAATACCCGGCCCAGGGTGAACATGGTGCCGTCGCCGATCAGCACGCCGGCCATGCCGACCGCGAACATGATGTGCACGTCGGTGTAGCCAAGGCCCGAGATGATGCCGCCGGCGACCAGCGTCACGTCCTCGGGAATGGGCAGGCCGAAGCCGCACAGCAACAGCACCAGAAAGACCGCCAGGTAACCGTAGCTGGCAAACAGGTCGAGCAGGAAGTGCAGGATATCCATCGGAAAAGGCGCTCGCGCGGCAAGGAGGCGGAACCGGGAGCCGGTACGCGGTCGCGTTGCCCCCGTCTATGAATCGGCGCTTATAATACCACAGCCCTTACACACCGAATCCTTCCCATGACACGCCCTATCCGGCTCGACATCGATCTGTCGGCCATCCGTCACAACTATCTCGTCTCCCGCGCGCAAACCAGCGCTGGCCGTACCTACGCGGTGATCAAGGCCGATGCCTACGGCCACGGCAGCCTGGAAGTCGCCCGTGCGCTCGCCGATGTCGCCGACGGCTTCGCGCTGCTCAACATCGAGGACGCCATCCGCCTGCGCCGCGCGGGCATCAGGCACCCGATGACCATGCTCGAAGGCGCGTTCGACCTCGAGGAAACCGTGCTGATGGCCGAGCACGGCATCGCCGGCGCCGTGCACAGCCCGCAGCAGATCGACTGGCTTGCCCGCCTGGACAGCGAGCGCCCCGTCGAGGCGTGGCTCAAGGTCAACAGCGGGATGAACCGGCTGGGCTTCCAGCCCGGCGAATTCGACGGCGCGCTCGCGCGGCTGCAGGCCCTGCCTTCGGTCAGGGTGAGCACGGTGATGACCCACTTCGCGACCGCCGACGACGAACGCGGCGTCGGCCAGCAATGGGCGCGCTTCCAGCCGCTGGCCGAACGCAGTGGCCTGGCCGTCAGCGCGGCCAACTCGGCGGCGACCTTCCGCCATCCGCACACCCACGGCGACGCGGTGCGTCCCGGCATCACGCTGTACGGCTGCTCGCCGTTCGCCGAAGTTGAAGGCGAGGTGCTCGGCCTGCGCCCGGGGATGACGCTGTCGGCCGACGTGATCGCGACGCAGACGCTGGCCGCAGGGGAGACCGTCGGCTACGGCGCGACCTTCACCGCCTCCCAGGCCATGCGCATCGGGGTGGTCGCCTGCGGCTACGCCGACGGCTACCCGCGCATCGTCCCCTCCGGCACGCCGGTGCTGGTCGACGGCCAGGCTTCCGGCACCGTCGGCCGCGTCTCGATGGACATGCTGGTGGTCGACCTGACCGCCCTGCCCTCGGCCGGCGTCGGTAGCCAAGTCACGCTGTGGGGCGCAGGCCTGCCGATCGAACGCATCGCCGCCGCCGCCGGCACCATCGGCTACGAGCTGATGTGCGCCGTCGCGCCGCGAGTGCCGCGCCACCACCACGACGCGCGCGGCTGAACCCCGCCCGCCTGAAGCGAAAAAAGCCCCGCGTTCGCACGCGGGGCTTTGTCTTGCCTCGTACTGCATTCAGCTCGCCGGAGATGCCTGCCAGCCGCCGCCGACCGCCTTGAAGAGGTCGATCGACGCCTGCAGCTGCGACAGCCGGGCGTCGACCAGTTGCAGTTCGGCCTGGTAGAAGCCGCGCTCGGCGTCGAGCACCTCGAGGTAGCTCGAATAGCCGTTGTCGTAGCGCAGGCGCGCCAGGCGCAGCGCTTCCTGCAGCGCCTTGTACTGCGTGAGCTGCGCCGCTTGGCGGGCCGCCGAGGTACCGGTCAGGCTCAGCGCGTTCAGCGTCTCGCCGAACGCGTTCTGGATCGCCAGCTCGTAGCCGGCCAGCGCCAGCTTCTGGCGGGCATTGGCCGCGTCGACGCCGTAACCGGTCTTGCCCCAGTCGAAGATCGGCATCGCGAGATTGGCGGCGAAGTTCCAGGTCCGGTTCGGGCCGTTGAACAGCGTGTCGAGCGCCAGGCTCTGCGAGCCGAGCGCGCCGGTCAGCCCGATGCTCGGGAAGTAGGCCGCGCGCGCGACGCCGATATTGGCGTTGGCAGCCTTGAGCTGCTGCTCGGCCGCGCGCAGGTCCGGACGACGGGTCAACAGGTCGGACGGCAAGCCGGTCGGGACTGCCGGCGGCAGCGCCAGATTCTCCAGCGCCTTGCCGCGTACCACCTTGGCGTCGACCAGCGCGCGCGGCGAGCGGCCGAGCAGCACGCCCAGCGCGTTCTCGGTCTGCCGCACCGACTGCTCGAGCAGCGGCACCTGCGCGCGGGCGCTGGCCGCCTCGGCTTCCGCCTGGCGGTAGTCGAGCTCGGAAGTCACCCCGCCCTGGAAACGGCGCTGGTTCAGGCGCAGCGATTCCTCGCGCGACACCAGCGTCTGCCGGGTGATTTCCAGCTGGGCGTCGAACGCCCTGAGCTGGAAATAGGTCTGCGCGACGGTCGCCGAGATCGACAGCCGGGCGGCTTCCTCGGCGTACTGGCTGGACAGGTAACCCGCGTACGCCGCCTCGTTGGCGCGGCGCAGCTTGCCCCACAGGTCCAGCTCCCAGCTCAAGAGGCCGTTCGCGCTGCGCACGTCGGTGACCGCCGGCGCGCCCGGGGTGCGCAGCTCGGTCGCCGAGCGCCCCTTCTGGTAGCCGGCCGTCGCGCTTAGCTGCGGCAGCAGGTTGCTGCGGGCGATCCCCGCCTGCGCGCGCGCCTCATCGACCTTGGCCGCGGCGGAGGCCAGGTTGCGGTTGTTCGCCAGCGCCTCGTCGACCAGCTGGTCGAGCACCGGGTCGCCGTACGCGCGCCACCAGGTCGGCGACACCTCCGGCGTGGTCGCCGCCACCGCGCCGGCCTGCCAGCCTTGCGGCAGCTCGACGGCGGGGCGCTGGTAGTCGGGGCCGACCGCACACGCGCTCAGCGCGAGGGCGACGGCGATCGGCAGGCACTTCTTAAGCATGGCCGGCCTCCTTGTCTTCAGCTTCGGCTGCCGGCGCTGCCGGCTTGCCGCGGTTGGAAATCTTCATGATCAGCATGAAGAAGAGCGGGATGAAGAACACCGCGATGAAGGTCGCGGCCAGCATGCCGCCGATCACGCCGGTACCGATCGCGTGACGGCTGGCGGAGCCTGCACCGCTGGAGATCGCCAGCGGGACCACGCCGAGGATGAACGCCAGCGACGTCATCACGATCGGACGGAAACGCAGCTTGGCCGCCTCCAGCGAGGCGTCGAACAGGTTCATGCCCTCCTCGTACTTCATCACCGCGAATTCGACGATCAGGATCGCGTTCTTCGCGGCCAGGCCAATCAGCGCGACCAGCGCCACCTGGAAGTAGATGTCGTTCTGCAGGCCGCGCAGCCAGGTCGCCATGATCGCGCCGAACAGCGCGAACGGCACCGCGGTCAGCACCGCCAGCGGCAGCGTCCAGCGTTCGTACTGGGCGGCCAGGATCAGGAACACCATGATCATGCCGAAGCCGAACACCATGAACGAGGATCCGCTGGTCGACTGCTCCTGGTACGCGCTACCGCTCCACGACAGCGTGTAGTCGGACGGCAGCACTTCCTTCGCGACTTCCTGCATCGCCTTGAGCGACTCGCCCGAGCTGTAGCCCGGTGCCGGGCCGCCGACCACCTTGGCCGACGGGAAGGCGTTGAAGCGCTCCAGCGTCTGCGGGCCGGTGGTCATCTCGACGGTCACCAGCGAGGTGATCGGGATCATGTTGCCGCTGGCCGAGCGCACGTAGACGTTGCGCAGGTCGTCGATCTTCGAGCGGAAGTCCGCCTCCGACTGCAGCTGCACCTTGTAGATGCGGCCGAACTTGTTGAAGTCGTTGACGTACAGCGAGCCGAAGGTGCTCTGCATGGTGTCGAACACCTGGTTGATCTGCACGCCGTAGGCGACCGTCTTCTCGCGGTCGAGCTTGACGTTGATCTGCGGCACGTCCGCCGAGAAGGTGGTCGAGACGCCGGCCAGCTCGGGCCGCTTGGCCGCCGCGGCCACCAGCTTCTTCACCTGCACGCCGATTTCTTCCGGCGACGCGCCGCTGCGGTTCTGGATGAAGGCCTCGAAGCCGCCGGTCGACGACATGCCCGAGATCGGCGGCGGGTTGAAGCCCAGCACGACGCCTTCGCTGATGCTGCCGCCGATGCGGAAGATGTCCTTCACCACCGCGAAGGCAGACTGGTCCTCGCCCTTGCGCTCGCTCCACGGCTTGAGCGTCACGAAGCTCACGCCGGCGTTGGTCTTGTTGCCGCCGGAGAGGATGTCGAAGCCGGCGAAGTTCATCACCACCGCGACCGCCGGGTTCTTCTGCAGCTCGGCACCGAACTTGTCCATCGCCTCGGCGGTGCGCGACAGCGACGCGCCGTCCGGCAGGATCGCCGCGCCGATCACGTAGCCCTGGTCCTCTTCGGGGGCCAGCGAACCTGGCACCATGCGGAACAGGCCGGCGGTGATCGCCAGCATCGCGCCGAACACCACGAACGCGAGCAGCACCCGCTTGAGCAGGAAGCGCACGCCCTCGGTGTAGCGGTGGGTGACCTTGTCGAAGAACTCGTTGAACTTGACGAAGAAGCCGGCCGGTTTCTGGTGGCCTTCCTTCAAGAGCAGCGCGCACAAGGCCGGGGTCAGCGTCAGCGCGACGATGCCGGAAATGGTCACCGACACGGCGATGGTGATCGCGAACTGCTTGTACATCTGGCCGGCGATACCGCCGAGGAACGCCACCGGCAGGAACACCGACACCAGCACCAGCACGATCGCGACCACCGGGCCTGCGACCTCTTCCATCGCCTTGATCGACGCCTCGCGCGGCGGCAGTTTCTCCTCGCTCATGATGCGCTCGACGTTCTCGAGCACGACGATCGCGTCGTCGACCACGATACCGATGGCCAGCACCATGCCGAACAGCGTCAGCGTGTTGATCGAGAAGCCCAGCGCGTACATGCCGGCGAAGGTACCGATGATGGACACTGGCACCGCCAGACACGGGATCAGCGTCGCGCGCCAGTTCTGCAAGAACAGGTAGACCACCGCGAACACCAGCACCATCGCCTCGAGGAAGGTCTTGTAGACCTCGTCGATCGACACCTTCACGAAGTCGGTGGTGTCGTACGGGATCGAGTAGCTGAGGCCGGACGGGAAGCTCTCGCCGAGCTTCGCCATGGTCGACTTCACCTGGTCGGCGACCGCCAGCTGGTTGGCGCCCGGCGACAGGTAGATGCCGATCGGCACCGTCGGCACGCCGTTGTAGGTGCCCTTGAAGTCGTAGTTGAGCGCGCCCAGCTCGACACGGGCGACGTCCTTCAGGCGCAGGTTCGAGCCGTCCGGGTTGGAACGGATGATGATGTTCTCGAATTCCTTGACGTCGGTCAGACGGCCCTGGGTGGTCACCGTGTAGGTGAACTCGCTGGCCTTGGGCATCGGCTCGGCGCCGACCTTGCCCGCCGCGTACTGCGCGTTCTGCTGGTTGATCGCGGCGGACACGTCCGACGGCGTCAGCTTGAGCTTGGCCAGCTGGTCGGGCTTGAGCCACACCCGCATCGAGTAGTCCTGCGACGCGAAGTTGACCACGTTGCCGACACCCGGAATGCGCTTGAGCTCGTCGACGATATTGAGCGTCGCGTAGTTACTGGTGTACAGCGTGTCGAAGCGGCGGTCCGGCGAGTACAGCGCGATCACCTGCAGCATCGCGGTCGACTGCTTGGTCACCGTCACGCCCTGGCGGCGCACTTCCTGCGGCAGCTGGGTCAGCGCCGACTGCACGCGGTTGTTGACGTTGATGGTCGCCTGGTCGGGGTCGGTACCGATCTTGAAGCTGACATTCAGCGTGAGCCGGCCGTTGCTCGAGCTCGACGACTGCATGTAGATCATGTCCTCGACGCCGTTGACCGACTGCTCGAGCGGCGAGGCGACGGTGTCGGCGATCACCTGGGCGGACGCGCCCGGGTAGTTCGCCTCGACCTGCACCACCGGCGGGACGATGTCGGGGTACTGCTCGACCGGCAGCGCGCGGATCGCGGCCAGACCCGCCAGCATGATGACCAGCGAGATCACCGTGGCGAAGATCGGGCGCCGGATAAAGAAGGCTGAAAACATCGGCTACGTCCTCCCTCAGCCCTGCGCGGCCGGCTGCGACGCCGACGGCTTGGCCGCGGCCGCTTTCGGTGCGAGCGGCACGCCCGGGCGCAGCTTGAGGATGTTGTCGACGATCACGCGATCCCCGGCGGCAAGGCCGGCGCCGATCACGAAGTCCTTGTCCAGCGTGTCGATCACCTCGACCGGGCGCGGCTCGGCCTTGCCGTCCTTATTGACGGTCCACACCATCTTGCCCTGCTGGGTGGTCAGCACCGCCACCTGCGGCACGGTGATCGCGTTGACGCGCTCGGCGCCCTTGAGGATCACGCGCACGAACTGGCCGGGTAGCAGCATCGCCTGCGGGTTGGCGAACTGCGCGCGGTTGCTGATGGTGCCGGTGTCCGGGTTCACCACGTTGTCCGAGAAGTTGATCTTGCCGACCTGGCTGAACATCGAGCCGTCGGCCATCTTCACTTCGACCTGGTAGCCGTTGTTGGCCGGGATGCGGATGCGGCCGGCGTCAATGTCCTTGCGCAGCTTCTGCGCCTCGTTGTCCGAGAACGAGAAGTTCACGTAGATCGGGTCGAGCTGGGAGATGCGGGTCAGCATGCTGTTGGGCGACACCAGCGAGCCTTCGGACACGATGTCGAGGCTGGTCAGCCCGGAGATCGGCGCCGACACCTTGGTGTAGCCCAGGTTGATCTGCGCCTGCTTGAGCTGCGCGCGCGCGGCTTCCACCGCGGCCTTGGCCGCTTCGTACGCGCCCAGCGCGTTGTCGCGGTCCTGCTGGCTGACTGCGTTTTCCTTGAACAACGGCAGCACGCGGTCGTAGGTGCGCTTGGCCTGGTTGAAGTCGGCCTCGCGTACCGCCAGCGTCGCCTTGGCCTGGTCGACCGCCGCGACGTAGGTCGCCGGCTCGATCTCGAACAGCGTCTCGCCCTGCTTGACGCGGCGCCCCTCGACGAAGTTGCGGTGCAGCAGGATGCCCTCGACGCGCGAGCGCACCTGCACTTCGCGGAAGCCGGCCGCCTGGCCTGCGTACTCGAAAGTCATCGGCACGTCGTGCGGCTGGATCGCCACCACCGACACCGGCATCGCCTGCATGGCCTGCTGCCCGGCACCGCCCTCCTTGCCGCCGCACGCGGACAGGCTCGCAGCCAGCGCGGTCAGCAGCAGCCACTTGCCATGTGTATTCATCGTGTTCTTTAACAAAGACATCTGGTCACCCTCGATTTGGCCGCGCCAGTACGCGCCCCTGATCTGACATGGTCGTATAACAAACCGCTAATTTTACATACATACACGCATGGATGTAAAATGAAATCCTAATTACTAATTTAATACAGGTTCCATTCAGTCGCCTTTTACATGGAATCAATACGGACAGAGCATGGCCAGAAAGACCAAGGAAGAAGCGGAACAAACCCGGCAAAGCATCCTGGATGCCGCCACCGGGGTGTTCTGGGCGAAGGGGGTCAACCGCGCCACCCTGTCGGATATCGCCAGCGCGGCCGGCGTCACCCGTGGCGCCATCTACTGGCACTTCGCTGGCAAGGACGAGATCTTCAACGCGATGTGCAACCGGATCGCGCCCCAATTCGAGCCAAGCTACCAGCGCATGCTCGAAAGCGCCAAACTCAATGCCGCGGCCAGCCTGTGGCGGCACTGCCTGGAGAGCTTCTCGATCATCACCCGTCACGACGACGTGGCGAAGGTGCTCGGCATCATCTACCTGCGCTGCGAATACGTCGACGAGACGGGTTCGCTGCAGGCAGACAGCCGCAGCTGGATCTCCGAGCAGCACCAGCGCACGCTGGCCATGCTCGAATGCGCGGCGACGCAGGGGCAGCTACAGGCAGGCGTGACCGCCCAGCAAGCCGCGCTGAGCCTGCAGGCGCTGCGCCGCGGCCTCGTGCAATTGTGGCTGGCCGCCCCCGACATCGTGCCGCTGGACGCCCAGGCCGCCACCTTGCTCTCTCCGCTCTTTTGCGGCATCTTCCGCGACCGCAGCTGGATTGCGGAGGCGCATGCGGGCGGCGGTTTAACGCTATAATGCCGCTTTTGCCCGGTCAGCGGCCGCATGCCTCCCGCCATTGTCATTTCATCGGTCAGCAAGCAGTACGGTTCTTTCACCGCACTCGATGACGTCAGCTTCCAGGTTGAGCAGGGCGAGTTCTTCGCCCTGCTCGGGCCGAACGGCGCGGGCAAGACCACGCTGATCTCGAGCATGGCCGGCCTTACCCGCCAGAGCGCCGGCAGCATCCGCATCCTCGGCCACGATACCGTCAGCGACGCCTACCAGGCGCGCATGAAGCTCGGCGTCGTCCCGCAGGAACTGGTGTTCGACCCTTTCCTGAGCGTGCGCGAGACGCTACGCTTCCAGTCAGGCTACTTCGGCATCGCCCGCAACGACGACTGGATCGACGAGTTGCTCGCCAAGCTCGGCCTCGCCGACAAGGCGGGCAGCAACCTGCGCGCGCTCTCCGGCGGCATGAAGCGGCGGGTGATGGTCGCGCAGGCGCTGGTGCACAAGCCGCCGGTCATCGTGCTGGACGAGCCGACTGCCGGCGTCGACGTCGAACTGCGGCAGAGCCTGTGGGCCTTCGTGCGCGAACTGAACGCGGCGGGCCACACCATCGTGCTGACCACGCATTACCTGGAAGAGGCCGAAGCGCTGTGCAGCCGCATCGCGATGCTGAAGAAAGGGCGGCTGATCGCGCTGGAGGACAAGGCCAAACTGCTCGCGCACAGCAACAAGCGCGACATCTCGCTCAAGCTGTCCGCGCCGCTGCCGGCGTCCCTGCAAGCGCTGCATGTACGCGACGAGGGCGAACGGGTGGTGCTCAGGCTGCCCGATATCGCGGCAATCGAATCCCTGCTCGCCACCTTGCGCACCGCCGGCGTCGAGGTGCGCGAAATGACGGTGATCGAGACCGACCTGGAGAGCGTATTCATGCGCATGATGCAAGGAGGGGCGGCCTGATGCAGGGATTCCTCACGCTGTTGCGCAAGGAGGTGCTGCGCTTCTGGAAGGTCGCCTTCCAGACGGTGGCCGCGCCTGTACTGACCGCGCTGATGTACCAGCTGATCTTCTCGCACGTGATGGCGCGCCACGCCGACGTCTACCCCGGCGTCAGCTACACCGCCTTCCTGATCCCCGGCCTCGCCATGATGTCAATGACGCAGAACGCGTTCGCCAATGCGTCGTCCAGCCTGATCCAGTCGAAGATCACCGGCAATATCGTGTTCCTGCTGCTCTCGCCGCTGGGCCCGCTGCAGCTGTTTGCCGCTTATCTTGCCGCCGCCGTGGTGCGCGGCTTGGTGGTCGGCGCAGGCGTCATCGCGGTGACCATAGGCTTCGGCCTGCCGCTGCCGGTTTCGCTGCCGTGGATTTTCGCCTTTGCTTTGCTCGGCTGCGGCGTGCTCGGCACGCTCGGGCTGATCGCCGGCATCTGGGCGGAGAAGTTCGACCAGCTGGCGGCGTTCCAGAACTTCATCATCCTGCCGCTGACCTTCCTGTCCGGCGTGTTCTATTCGATCGACAGCCTGCCGCCGGTATGGCGCGCGCTGTCGCACCTGAACCCGGTGTTCTACATGATCGACGGGTTCCGCTACGGCTTTTTCGGCCACGCCGACGTCAGCCCCTGGCTTGCGCTGTCGGTGGTGGCCGCCAGTTTCATCATTCTGTCCGCCCTGGCCTTGTGGTTGATCAAAGTCGGCTACAAGCTTCGCCACTAGGATGTTTCCCCAAGGTGTTTCAAAAATGGTCTCCCCCGACTACATCAAACAATTGATCAGCGCGTCGCTCGAGTGCAACGTCCTCCAGGTCGAAGGCGACGACGGTACCCACTTCAGCGCGCTGATCGTCAGTCCCGCCTTCTCCGGACGCGGCCGCGTGCAGCAGCACCAGCTCGTGTACAAGGCGCTGGGCGAGCGCATGCGCGACGAGATCCACGCGCTGTCGATGAAAACCTACAGCCCCGAAGAGTGGGCTGCCCAACAAGGCTGAACAAATGGAAAAACTGATCATCCGCGGCAATGGCCCGCTCAACGGTGAAATTCCCGTCTCCGGCGCCAAGAACGCGGCACTGCCCATCCTGTGCGCGAGCCTGCTGACGGGCGACACCATGCGCTACACCAACGTGCCGATGCTGCGCGACATCGCGACCACCCAGAAGCTGCTGCAGGGCATGGGCGTGCGCGTGATGACCGACAATGTGCACGAGTTCGAGATCACCGCCAACCAGATCGACACTCTGGTCGCGCCGTACGAGCTGGTGAAGACCATGCGCGCGTCGATCCTGGTGCTGGGCCCGACGCTGGCCCGCTTCGGCGAAGCTTCGGTCAGCCTGCCCGGCGGCTGCGCGATCGGCTCGCGTCCGGTCGACCAGCACATCAAGGGCCTGGTCGCGATGGGCGCCGAAGTCAGCATCGAACACGGCTACGTGAAGGCACGCGCCAAGCGCCTGCGCGGCGCCCGCATCGTGATGGACATGGTCACCGTCACCGGCACCGAAAACCTGCTGATGGCCGCCGTGCTGGCCGACGGCACCAGCGTGCTGGAAAACGCCGCGCGCGAGCCTGAGGTCACCGACCTTGCGCTGTGCCTGAACAAGATGGGCGCCAAGATCTCCGGCATCGGCACCGACCGTCTGGTGGTCGAGGGCGTCGAGGCGCTGCACGGTTGCGAACACGCGATCATGCCGGACCGCATCGAGGCGGGCACCTTCCTCGTCGCCGGCGCGATGACGCAGGGCCATATCGTGCTGCGCGGCGCGGCGCCCAAGAGCATGGAAGCGGTGCTCGACAAGCTGGTAGAGGCCGGTGCCGTGATCGAATGCGGCGACGACTGGATCTCGCTCGACATGAAGCGCCGCCCGAAGTCGGTCAATATCCGCACCCTGCCCTACCCGGCGTTCCCGACCGACATGCAGGCACAGTTCATGGCGCTCAACGCGATCGCCGACGGTGCCGCCGTGGTGACCGAGACCATCTTCGAGAACCGCTTCATGCACGTGCCGGAACTGAACCGCATGGGCGCGCATATCGAGACCGAAGGCAACACCGCGGTGATCCGCGGCGTCGAGCGCCTGTCCGGCGCGACCGTGATGGCGACCGACCTGCGCGCGTCCGCCAGCCTGGTGATCGCCGGCCTGGTCGCCGACGGCGAAACCACCGTCGAGCGCATCTATCACCTCGACCGCGGCTACGAGCATATCGAGAAGAAGCTGGGCGCGGTCGGCGCGCATATCGAACGCCTCAGCTGAACCTGTTGAAAATTTTCAACATACAGACCGCCACCGGCCACCGGATGGCGGTTTTTTCTTGCCTGCCACTCCCGCCCCCTCCGCCTCGCCTTTACACTGCTTCGCGAGACCCGTCGAAACGGGCAGATATCAAATGAAGTCAAGCAAGGGGGAGTCATCATGTTCAATACCATCCGCAGCCGTCTGCTGGTGTGGGTCGGCGCGCTGATCGTCGCCGGCTTTGCCACACTGATCGGCCTGAGCAGCTACGAACGCTGGCGGGAGGCACGGCAGAACGTAGCGGATTCGGCGAAGCTGCTCGCCGAGCGCGAGGCGATGGCGCTGCAGCAGCGGCTACAACCGGCGTACACCGTGAGCACCACCCTCGCGCAAGGCGCGGCAGCGGCCCAGGCCACACCAGGCACCGACGTTCGCGCACTGCTGTCCGACGCGACCCGCCGCGCGCTCGACGCGCAGCAGGACGCGGTCGGCGTTTTCATCGTCGCCGAGCCTGACGGGCTGGACGGGCGCGATGCCGAACTGGCGGGTAGCGAACAAGGACAGGCTGGCGGCCAGTTCGGCGTCTACTGGTACCGCGACAAAGGGCAGCCAGCCGTCGAGTGGGGCGTAGGGGAAAGCTACAAGGACGGCTATTACACTGCCCCCAAGGCCAGCGGCAAGAGCCAGATGAGCGAGCCTTACATCGACCCCGACGCCAAGGTGCTGATGGCCACGGTCTCCTCTCCCATCTTCGTGGCCGGCCGCTTCGCGGGTGTTTCCGGCGTTGATATCGCGCTGGACACCCTGCAGGCGATTGCAGGCCAGGTCAGGCCGCATGGAGACGGCTACATGACCATCTACTCGAACGGCGGCCTGCAACTGACCGGCGCCGACGCTGGGCAAAGGGGCAAGGCAGACCCGACGCTGCCGGCCGCAGCACGGGACGCCATCGCCGCCGGCAAGCCCTGGCATTACGAAGACGACGCCGGCTTCATGCACGACATTTATCCCGTCAGCGTCGGCGAGACCGGCAAGCAGTGGGCTGTTCGCGTGTCTACCCCGCTCGACGCGGCAACCGCGCCGGCGCGCGCGGCACTGGCACGCGACCTGGCGACCGGCGCCGCACTGACCGTACTGCTGCTACTGGTCTACGCCTGGCTGCTGAACCGCCAGCTCACGCCGCTGGCCGCGCTCAACCAAACCCTTGCCAATCTGGCCGGCGGCCAGGGAGACCTCACCTTCCGCCTGCCGGTCAGGGGGCGGGATGAAGTCGCGCAGGCGAGCGCATCGCTCAACGCTTTTCTCGGTGGCCTGCAGCAGATGATGCTGGACGTGCGGGACAACGGACTGACGCTGAGCCGCGACAGCGGCGCACTGAGCGAGCGGGTCGGCGAGCTTGCGCGCAGCGGCAGCGAACAGAGCCGTGCGGCGACCGCTACCGCCAGCAGCATCGAACAGCTCTCGTCTAGCATCGCGCAGATCGCCGATGCCTCCGGCACTGCCCGTACTCAGGTTCACGCAGCGGGCGAACTGGCCAAGCGGGCCGCCCGCGAAGTCGCGGTCACCCATGCCGGCATCGGCAACATCGCGCACAGCGTCGGCGAAGTCGCTGCAGTCATCCGTTCACTGGAGGCACAGTCGACCCGCATCGGCGGCATCGTCGAGACCATCCACGAGATCGCCGACCAGACCAACCTGCTCGCGCTGAACGCGGCGATCGAAGCCGCGCGGGCGGGCGAACAGGGCCGGGGCTTCGCCGTCGTCGCCGACGAGGTCCGCAAACTGGCCGAGCGCTCGGCGTCCGCCACCGTCGAGATCCGCTCGACGATCGCCGCCATGCAGCAGGAGACCGGCAAGGCGGCACAGAACATGGACGACGCGCTCGCACTTGTCGAGGAAGGCCGCACGCAGTCCGACCGGTCGGCCGGCTCGCTGCGCGACATCGAAAACAACACCCGGGAAATCCGCGGCATGATGGACGATATCGCGGCCGCCACGGCCGAACAGACCAGCGCCAGCCTGGACATCACCCGTCACGTCGAGCAGATCCACGGCATGCTGCAGCAAAGCGACCAAGCACTGGCGGCCTCCCGCACAGCCACCTCGTCGCTGGCCTCTCTCGCCGGCGAACTCGACGGCCGGATCAAGCGCTTCCGGCTCTAGGGCGGATGGCGACCTACTGGCCGGACGCCTGCGGGAGTGTGGCGTCCGGCACTTCTGCGCGTTCGGTGTATTCCTCGATCGACTGGCTGAGCAGCTCGGGAGTCAGGTAGCGGCCGTTGGAGACGGCGTGGCGCAGGCGGAGCGTGACGAAAGCCAGCAACTCCGGAGTAAGTTCGACAGTGGACATATTGCTTCCTAAATAATATTTTCCTAATATTATTACCTAGCTTACAGCACGTCCAGTTTGCTTGTATTATCATTGCAAAATTCAATGTCATTTAATTGATATTTGCATGAATCGCAAGCGGAGCTTACCAATCAGTCCACCCTACCCGCACGAAATCGGTTCACTATCCAATCCAGTACTACCGACTACGACCATCTGGAACCCTTGTGCCCGCCGCCTCCCCCTCCATCCGTTGCGATTTCTGCGCCAGGCAGGCGACCGTGCTGCTGCGCTACCGCTCACGCCTTGTCCGGCACGACATCCACTGCTGCGGCCATCCGCTATGCGAGGAATTCGCCGCCATCGCGTTGCAGCGGCTCGACCAGTTGACGCCGCCGGCCGAGCTCGCCGAGCGGACAATCGAGCGCCTGAAGCCTGAAGCCTGAAGCGGCATTGGCCCCAAATGCACGAAGGCCACCCCGCATGGGGTGGCCTTCGATATTTGGTGGGCCCTCCGGGGCTCGAACCCGGGACCA
The DNA here is from genome assembly GCF_010435965.1 of Crenobacter caeni. Classification (GTDB taxonomy): domain Bacteria; phylum Pseudomonadota; class Gammaproteobacteria; order Burkholderiales; family Chromobacteriaceae; genus Craterilacuibacter; species Craterilacuibacter caeni. The sequence continues at coordinate 112,241 of NZ_JAAGAA010000003.1, read as the reverse complement.
AAGGATTATGAGTCCTCTGCTCTAACCGACTGAGCTAAAGGCCCGTAGCCGCGCATTGTAACAGAATATCGTGTCGCAATGCGCGGTCAAGCCGCTTACTGCCCGTTCGGCTCGCTGTCGAGGAAGCTCTTCAGCCGCTCGGAACGCGTCGGGTGACGCAGCTTGCGCAGCGCCTTCGCCTCGATCTGGCGGATGCGCTCGCGGGTGACGTCGAACTGCTTGCCGACCTCTTCCAGCGTGTGGTCGGTATTCATGTCGATGCCGAAACGCATGCGCAGCACCTTCGCTTCGCGCGGGGTCAGCGACTCGAGCACTTCCTTGGTCGCCTCGCGCAGGCTCGAGTACATCGCCGCGTCGGACGGGGTGATGGTCACCGCGTCCTCGATGAAGTCGCCCAGGTGCGAATCGTCGTCGTCGCCGATCGGCGTTTCCATCGAGATCGGCTCCTTGGAGATCTTCATGATCTTGCGGATCTTCTCCTCGGGCATGTCCATCTTTTCGGCCAGCTCCGCCGGGTCCGGCTCGCGGCCGGTTTCCTGCAGGATCTGCCGGCTGATGCGGTTCATCTTGTTGATGGTCTCGATCATGTGCACCGGGATGCGGATAGTGCGCGCCTGGTCGGCGATCGAGCGGGTGATCGCCTGGCGGATCCACCACGTCGCGTAGGTCGAGAACTTGTAGCCGCGGCGGTATTCGAACTTGTCGACCGCCTTCATCAGGCCGATGTTGCCTTCCTGGATCAGGTCGAGGAACTGCAGGCCGCGGTTGGTGTACTTCTTGGCGATCGAAATCACCAGGCGCAGGTTCGCCTCGATCATCTCGCGCTTGGCCAGGCGTGCCTTCTTCTCGCCGGCTGCCATCTGGCGGTTGATCTCCTTGAGCGCGCCGATGGTGAGCATGGTGCGCTGCTGCAGCTCGCCCAGCTTGCTCTGGTGTTCGATCACCGCGTGCTTGAAGCGCTCGAGCGTCTCCGACCACGCCTTGCCGGCAGAGATCTCGTCTTCGACCCAGGCGACGTTGGTTTCGTTGCCCGGGAACACCTTGATGAAGTGGTTGCGGTCCATGCGCACGCGCTGCACGCAGATGGTCTGGATCTCGCGTTCGTGGCCGCGCACCTCGGCGACCAGCGTGCGCAGCGAGTCGCACAGGTTCTCGATCTGGCGGGTCGCGAAGCGTACCTTCATGAATTCGTCGGTGATCGCCTGCTGGAAGACCAGCGCCTCGGACGAACCCGAGCCATGCTTCTCGATCGCGGCGAGCATCTTGGCGTACTGTTCGCGCACGCCCGCAAAGTACTCGATCGACTGCAGCTTGAGCGCGAGCAGGTTGGCCGAGTTGGCCGCGTCGGGGTCGCCCCCCTCCTCGTCCTCTTCTTCCTCCTCTTCCTCGGCTTCGGTCAGGCTGTCGTCGTCGTCGGACGGCTCGCCGGAGAACTTGGCGTCCTCTTCCTCGCTGGCGTTCGGGTCGATGAAGCCGTCGACAACCTCGTCGATGCGCATCTCTTCGCGCTCAACCTTGTCCATCAGCGCGAGCACTTCGGCGATGGTGCCGGGGCAGGCGGAGATCGACTGGATCATGTGCTTGAGGCCGTCCTCGATCCGCTTGGCGATCTCGATCTCGCCCTCGCGGGTCAAGAGCTCGACCGTGCCCATTTCGCGCATGTACATGCGCACCGGGTCGGTGGTGCGGCCGAACTCGGAGTCGACCGAGGAGAGCGCGGCTTCGGCTTCCTCCACGGCGTCCTCGTCGGCGACGGTCGGCGTGGTGTCCGACATCAGCAGGTCTTCGGCGTTCGGTGCCTCTTCGGTCACCTGGATGCCGAGGCCGGTGATCATGCCGATAATGTTCTCGATCTGCTCGGCGTCCGAGACGTCTTCGGGCAGATGGTCGTTGATTTCTGCGAACGTCAGGTAGCCGCGTTCCTTGCCCAGCGCGATCAGCTGGCGCAAACGCTTGCGCTGCTCTTCCAGGCTCAACTGCGGGTTGTCCTGGCTGTCCTGCACGTCCTTGTCAGTCTTGGGGGAAGCCGCCATTTCGTTTCCTGCTCGGATAAAAGCCGAAAAAAACAGTTAAGTATATCACGGACCGTCACTCGGACGGCCTATGCACCGTGCGCGCCGCCATCCGGCGCATCAGTTCCTGCATCAATCTTTTTTCTTCGTCGCTCAGGTGTTCTAGTCCGCGCTGCGACAACTGTCTGAACAGCTCGTCGTCGCAGGATTCGAGCAGACGGCGCACACCATCGCGGAACATGTCGAGGTCGAGCTCGTCCGGGTTGGCCATCTCGGCCGGGTCGCGCAGCGCCTGCTGCAGCACCGCGTCGATCTGCGTTTCATAAGGCGTGCCGCGGAATGCCTCTTCCAGCCTCGCGCTGGTCGGTACCTGCTCGCTCGCCTGCACCCTGTCGATCAGCGCGACCAGACACGCCATGTCGCCGGCAAACGGCAGGCTGTCCGGCACGGCTACCTGCATCGCCCATTCCGGATTCATCAGCAGCCACTTGACCAGTTGCCGCACCGACGACGTCGCCAGCACCCGGCTCGCCTGCCTGGGTAGCCTGTATTCGCGCCGGCCTTGCGCGACCGGCTTCTCGACGCCGGTCAGGCGCTCGAACTCGGACAGGTCGATACCGGTCAGCTCGGCCAGCCGCTTGCGGATCAAGAAACCCAGCGCCGGCGCGGCGATCTGCCCGAGCATGGGCGTCGCCTGGCGAATCAGGTCGGCGTGCCCTTCCGGGGTCGACATGTCGACCCGCGCGGTCATCTCGCGCACGAAGTACGCAGACAGCGGCAGGCTCTCCTCGAGCAGTAGCCGCTCGAACGCTTCGGCCCCGTGCGCGCGGATGTACGAGTCGGGGTCGTGCTCCTGCGGCAGGAACAGGAAGTGCAGCGCCTTGCCGTCGACCAACTGTGGCAGGCTGTTTTCCAGCGCCCGCCACGCCGCCTTGCGCCCGGCCGCGTCCCCGTCGAAACAGAAGTAGACCTGGTCGGCGTGGCGCAGCAGCTTGCGCACATGCTCGCCGGTGGTCGCCGTACCCAGCGTGGCCACCGCGTAGCCGACGCCGAACTGGGCCAGCGCGACCACGTCCATATAACCCTCGACCACCAGCACCCGGTTTTGCTCGCGGATCGCCTGCCGCGCCTCGTAGAGGCCGTACAATTCGCGCCCCTTCTCGAACAACGGCGTCTCCGGCGAGTTCAGGTACTTCGGCGCGTGCGCGCTCTTCTCCTTCGACAGGATGCGTCCACCAAAACCGATGATGCCGCCGCGCTGGTTGCGGATCGGAAACATCACGCGGGCGCGGAAACGGTCGTAACGCTTGCCGTCGTCGCCGGCGATCACCAGACCCGCTTCGACCAGCCGCTCGTCCTGATAGTCGTCAAACAGGGTCGCGAGCGGCTGCACCGCATCGATCCGCGCGTCGGGCGCGAAGCCCAGCGCGTAGCGGGCGGCGATCTCGCCGGTAACACCTCGCCCCTTAAGGTAACTGACGGCAAGCGCCGACGATTTCAACTGCTGCTTGTAAAACGCCGCGGCCGAAGCCAGCATTTCCTCGAGCGACAGGCGCCTCTCGCGGGCGGCGCGCTCGCGCACGGGGTCGCCGCGCCGCTCTTCGGGCACCGGCATGCCGAGGCTGTCGGCGAGCAGGCGCACCGCGTCGACAAAATTCAGCCCCTGATACTCCATCACGAAGCCGATCGCCGAGCCGTGCGCACCGCAGCCAAAGCAGTGGTAGAACTGCTTGGACGGGCTGACGGTGAACGACGGCGACTTCTCCTTGTGGAAGGGGCAGCACGCCAGATAGTTCTGCCCGGCCTTCTTCAGCGGGACGTAACGGTCCACCACGTCGACGATGTCGACGCGGGAGAGTAGCTGGTCGATGAAGTCCTGCGGGATCATCCCGGCGGGTCAGCGGGCCAGCCGGGCCTTGATCAGCGCGGAAACCGCCGCCATGTCGGCGCGGCCGGCAAGTTTGGGACGCAGCAGGGCCATCACCTTGCCCATGTCCTGCATGCCGGCGGCGCCGCTGTCGGCGACCGCCTGCTCGATCAGCGCGGCAATTTCGGCCTCACTCAGCGGCTGCGGCATGTAGCCGGACAGCACGTCGATCTCGGCGCTCTCGGCCTCGACCAGGTCTTCACGGCCGCCGGCCTTGTACTGGGCGACCGAGTCGCGGCGCTGCTTGATCATCTTGTCGATGACCGCGGTCACCGCCGTGTCGTCCAGTTCGACCTGCTCGTCGACTTCCTTTTGCTTGATCGCGGCCATCAGCAGGCGGATGGCGCCCAGACGCACGCTGTCGCGCGCCTTCATCGCCTGTTTCATGTCGTCGTTGATCTGTTGCTTGAGCGTCATCGCACACCTGCCACGGGAAGGAAACGCCGGAGGCCTGGCCGCCGGCGAAAAATCGGGAGTACAAATGGCAAAACCGCAGGCAAAGCTGCGGTCTTGACTGAAGCTGCCGGAGAAGCTTAGTACAGCTTGGGCGGCAGTTGCTGGCTGCGGATACGCTTGTAGTGGCGCTTCACGGCAGCAGCGGCCTTGCGCTTGCGCTCGGCGGTCGGCTTTTCGTAGAACTCGCGGGCACGCAGTTCGGTCAGCAGACCGGTCTTTTCCACGGCACGCTTGAAACGGCGCATAGCTACTTCGAAGGGTTCGTTCTCTTTAACGCGAATGTTCGGCATCGACTAATGATCCTTGAGATTGTTCAGTAAGCTTGACGCTTGAAAGGCGTCGATTTTAGCAACGGGCAGGCGATAGATAAAGTCCTGAATCCGCTGTGGGTTCTTCACGGCAATGGCCGCCAAACCCTCTTAAGGAAATCACCCCCTCACTCGGAGAATCTGATGTTGCTTGTGGACGAAACCGCGGCCGGCGCGGACGCCAGAAGGGCCTCGGCCATCGGCAGCACGTACTCTGCTGAGTGCGGGCTTCGCGAAAGGGGTTGTTTATACCGGAAAACGCCGGTGGCGTCGAGCGGAAAATGGGCAGTCAGCGCCGCTCGGCGCGCATCACGCTGCCGACCTGCAGCACGGCGAACAGCACGCGCTCGAGGTGGGCGACGTCGCTGACCTGCAGCCGGAAGTGGATCTCGATCACGCCCTCGGACGAGGGGCTGTCCTGCGTGTCGACACGCTCGACGTTGGCCGCCGCGTTGGAGATCGCAGCGGCGATCTCGGCCAGCGCCCCCCGCTCGTTGTGCGCGGTGACGCCGACCGTCACCGTGAACACGCGGTCGCGCTGCGCGTCCCAGGTCACGTCGAGCAGCTTGTCCGCCTCGACCCGGCGCAGGTTCGCGCAGTGGCTGCGGTGGATCAGCAGGCCCTGCCCCTTGGCGATCACCCCGACGATCTCGTCGCCATGGATGGGGTTGCAGCACGAAGCCAGCGCGATCGCACCGCTCTCATTGCCGCGGATCGCGATAGGCGCCATGCGCACCGCCTCACCCAGCTTGCGCCCTGCCAGCTCGACCAGGCGGCGGGCGACGACGATGGGCAGCAGCTTGCCGACACCGACCTCGGCCAGCACCTCGCCGAACGCCCCCTGGCGGTCGCCGAAACGGCTCAGGTACTCGGCCTGCAGCGCGCCGTCGATCTCGAGCGGCTGCGTCAACAGCGCCCCCAGCGCCTGGCGCAGCAGGCGGTCGCCCAGCAGCGACGCCTCGGTGCTCTGCAGGCTCTTCAGGTAGGCGCGGATGCACGAGCGCGCCCGTCCGCTGGCGACGAAGTTCAGCCACGAAGGGTTGGGCTTGGCCTGCGTCGCGGTGATGATCTCGACGCTGTCGCCGTTGCGCAGCACGGTGCGCAGGGGCACCAGCGCGTGGTTGACGCGGGCGGCGATGCAGCGGTGGCCGACGTCGGTATGCACGGCGTACGCGAAGTCGACTGGTGTCGACCCCTGCGGCAGCACCAGGATCTTGCCCTTCGGGGTGAACACGTACACCTCGTCGGGGAACAGGTCGATCTTGATGTGCTCGAGGAACTCGATCGCGTCGTCGCTCTCGGCCTGGATGTCGAGGATGCTCTGCAGCCACTGGTGGGTGCGCTGGTGCGCGGCGTCGAGCGTCGCGTCGCCGCTCTTGTACATCCAGTGCGAGGCGATGCCAGCCTCGGCGACCGCGTTCATCTCGCGGGTGCGGATCTGCATCTCGACCGGCGTGCCGTACGGTCCGAACAAGGTGGTGTGCAGGCTCTGGTAGCCGTTGCCCTTGGGGATCGCGATGTAGTCCTTGAACTTGCCGGGCAAGGGCTTGTACAGGCTGTGCAGCGCGCCCAGCGCCAGGTAGCAGGCGGGCGTGTCGTTGACGATCACCCTGAAGCCGTAGATGTCGAGCACCTCGGAGAAGGACAGGTGCTTCTCCTGCATCTTCTTGTAGATGCTGTAGAGGTTCTTCTCGCGGCCCTTGATGGTCGCCTCGATATTGTTCTCGACGAGGCGCTGGCTGACCGCCTGCAGGATCTTGTTCACCACCTCGCGCCGGTTGCCGCGCGCGGCGCGCACGGCCTTGGCCAGCACCTGGTAGCGGTTCGGGTAGAGGTGGCGGAACGACAGGTCCTGCAGCTCGCGGTAGACCTTGTTCAGGCCGATACGGTTGGCGATCGGCGCGTAGATTTCCAGCGTTTCCAGCGCGATGCGCTTGCGCTTGTCCTCGCGCATCGAGTCGAGGGTGCGCATATTGTGCAGGCGGTCGGCCAGCTTGACGATGATCACGCGCACGTCGCGTGCCATCGCCAGCACCATTTTGCGGAAGTTCTCCGCCTGCGCGGTTTCCTTGGTCTGGTACTCGAGCCGCTCGAGCTTGGAGAGCCCGTCGACCAGGTCGGCGATGGTCTTGCCGAAGTGCTCGGCGAGCGTCGCCTTGCTGACGCCGGTATCCTCGAGCACGTCGTGCAGCAGGGCCGCCGCGACCCCCTGCGCGTCCATCCGCCAGTCGACCAGCATCGCGGCGACCGCCAGCGGATGGGTGATGTAGGGCTCGCCGCTCTTGCGGGTCTGCCCCTCGTGCGCGTCGCGGCTGACTTCGAACGCCTGGCGCAGCAGCTGCACGTCTTCCGGCTTGAGGTAGCGGGACGCTAGCTCGAACAGTGAAGACGAATCGGCTTCGATCAGCGGTCGGTAGTCGACCGCGCTGTCTGTATCAGACTGCGGCATGCGCCGTGATGCTCCGGAACGTTCAACCCTGGTGGCGGGTCAGCACTTCGCGGCCGACATGGCCAGCGGCAATTTCGCGCAGCGCAACGACGGTCGGCTTGTTGCGGCCGCTGTCGACGAAGGGGGTGCCGCCGGAAGCGAGCTGGCGCGCGCGGTAAGCGGCGGCCAGGGTCAGGTCGAAGCGGTTCTGGATGCGGTCAAGACAATCGTCAACGGTAATGCGGGCCATGGAAATTCAACCTTTGGGTTAGGTAACAAACACTATGCGATTTTAATGCGCCGGGCAATCGCTTTCGCTTCAGGCGGAAACGCCTTCGGCGAGGATCGCGTCGACGGGGCTTTGCTGCTGAGCCGCGCGCAGGCGGGCGGTACGCACCAGCGCGCGCAGGTCGCCGAGCGCACGCTCGAAGTCGTCGTTAACGACCAGGTAATCATACTCGGGCGCCAGCGCGATCTCGGCACGCGCCTCGGACAGGCGGCGGGCAACCACCTCTTCGCTGTCGGTGCCGCGCCCGCGCAGGCGCTTCTCGAGTTCGGGCAGGCTGGGCGGCAGGATGAACACGGCGACCGCCTCGGGGAACGCCGCGCGCACCTGGCGCGCACCCTGCCAGTCGATCTCGAGCAGGAGGTCGTGCCCGGCGGCAACCCGCTCGGCGATCCAGCGACGGCTGGTGCCGTAGTAGTTGCCGTAGACTTCGGCGTGCTCGAGAAAGTCGCCGTCGGCGATCATGCGCTCGAACAGCTCGCGGCTGACGAAGTGGTAGTGCTGGCCGTCGACCTCGCCCTGGCGCGGCGCGCGGGTAGTGAAGGAAACGGACAGTTCGACGCCGGGCTCGGCCTTCAGCAGGGCGGCCACCAGCGAGGTCTTGCCCGCGCCGGAAGGCGCTACCACGATGAAGATGCTGCCAGCCGCGCCACTCATGCCCAATCCCTTCACAATCCTGAACTAATATTTCAGGTTACCACAAAGCAGCCTTGCGAAAACAGCACCCCGGGGCAGATACCTCACACTTCCTAAGTCACATCATATAAAATCACGCGCTTGCCTTGTCCATAAAACCAAAGCACCACGGGGAGTGTGCGCACCATGCAACTGCTTGAAAACCTGTTCCGGCTCAAGGAGCACGGCACTTCGGTCAAGACGGAAGTGATCGCCGGGATCACGACCTTCCTGACCATGGCGTATATCGTGCTGGTCAACCCGGCCATCCTGTCGGCCACCGGCATGGACCTGAACGCGGTCTTCGTCGCGACCTGCCTCGCCGCCGCCTTGGGCACCGGCATCATGGCGCTAGTCGCCAACTACCCGATCGCGCTGGCGCCGGGCATGGGTCTGAACGCCTACTTCACCTTCACCGTGGTGCAGGGCATGGGCGTGCCCTGGCAGACCGCGCTGGGCGCGGTGTTCCTGTCGGGCATCGTCTTCCTCGCGGTCAGCCTGTTCAAGGTGCGCGAGGCCATCGTCAACGCGATCCCGCAGTCGCTGAAGTTCGGCATCTCCGCCGGCGTCGGCATGTTCCTCGCCATCATCGGCCTGAAGAACGCCGGCGTGATCGCCGCCCACCCGGCCACGCTGATCACCCTGGGCGACGTGCACAGCCCGACCACCCTGCTCGCCATCCTCGGCTTCTTCCTGATCGTCGCGCTCGAGTACCGCAAGGTGCCCGGCGCGATCATCCTCAGCATCATCGCGGTCACCGTGCTGTCGATCACGCTGGGCCTGTCGACCTTCGAAGGCGTGTTCGCGCCGGTGCCCAGCCTCGAGCCAACGCTGATGCAGATGGACATCGCAGGCGCCCTGAACGCGGGCCTGTTGGGCGTGATCTTCGTGTTCTTCTTCGTCGACCTGTTCGACACCACCGGCACCCTGGTCGGCGTGTCGCACCGCGCAGGCCTGCTAGACAAGGACGGCAAGCTGCCGCGCCTCAAGCGCGCGCTACTGGCCGACTCGGTCGCGATCACCGCCGGCGCGGTGATGGGCACCTCGTCGACCACCGCCTACGTCGAATCCGCCGCCGGCACCGCGGTGGGCGGACGTACCGGCCTCACCTCGCTGACCGTCGCCCTGCTCTTCCTGGCCTGCCTGTGGCTCTCCCCGCTGGCCAAGACCGTGCCGGCCTACGCGACCGCGCCCGCACTGTGCTACGTCGCGGTGCTGATGACCCGCGGCCTCGCCGAGATCAAGTGGGACGACCTGACCGAGGCCGCGCCGGCGGTGATGACCGCGATGGCGATGCCGTTCACCTTCTCGATCGCCGACGGCATCGCGTTCGGTTTCATCAGCTTCACCGCGGTCAAGATCCTGTCCGGCCGCTTCAAGGACCTGAGCATCGCCGTACTGGCCATCACCGGCATGTGGGTGTTCAAGCTCGCGTTCTTCCACTGAGCGCATCCGCGCTGACCTAAGCTGCAAGGGGCCGGCCGCCCCTTGCCCATGCGGGCGCGGCAGCCTGTACAATACGCCGCGACACAAGAAAACAAGGCTGAAACCATGGATAACCTCAGCAATATCGACTACGCGAGCTACCTCAAGGGCTGGATCCGCGCCGTACCCGACTGGCCGCACAAGGGGGTGATGTTCCGCGACATCACGCCGCTTTTGCAGAACCCGAAGACGTTCCGCATGCTGATCGACGTGTTCGTCCACCGCTACATGGACCAGGACATCGACCTGATCGCGGGGCTGGACGCACGCGGCTTCATCATCGGCTCGGTGCTCGCCTACGAGCTGAACGTCGGCTTCGTGCCGATCCGCAAGAAGGGCAAGCTGCCGTACACGACGATCGCCGAGGAATACGAGCTCGAGTACGGCAACGCGACGGTCGAGATGCACACCGACGCCTGCAAGCCGGGTGACCGCGTGATCCTGGTCGACGACCTGGTCGCTACCGGCGGCACCATGATGGCGGGCTACCACCTGCTGCAGAAGCTCGGCGCCGACGTGATCGAAGCCGCGGCGATCATCGAGCTGCCCGAGCTTGGCGGCGGCAAGCTGGTGCGCGAGGACGGACTGCCCTTGTTCACCATCTGCTCGTTCAGCGGCCTGTAAACCGGCCACACCCCGAGCCGGACAAGGCGCGCGCAGGCGCGCTTTTTTGCGCCCTTAATATTCATGTTGCATTGCAAGGGGATGCCCGCCTAAGATTTTCGCTTCCAATTTCTATACGCGGGAGTCGAACATGATCAAGGTCGGGATTGTCGGGGCCACTGGCTACACCGGAGTCGAATTGCTGCGCCTGTTGGCGACCCACCCGCAGGCGCGCGTCACCGCCGTCACTTCGCGCAAGGACGCCGGCACCCAGGTCTCGGCGATGTTCCCCAGCCTGCGCGGCCATGTCGACCTCGCGTTCAGCACGCCGGAAGACGCGCGTCTGGCCGAATGCGACGTGGTGTTCTTCGCCACCCCCAACGGCATCGCGATGAACGAGGCCGCCCAGCTGTTGGCCGCCGGCGTGCGCGTGATCGACCTTGCTGCCGACTTCCGCATCCGCGACCAGGCCGAGTGGGAAAAGTGGTACGGCATGGCACACGGTGCGCCGCAGCTGCTGGAAGACGCCGTGTACGGCCTGCCCGAAGTCAACCGCGAGACCATCCGCGGCGCGCGACTGGTTGCCAACCCCGGCTGCTACCCGACCGCGGTGCAACTGGGTTTCCTGCCGCTGATCGAGGCCGGCGTCGTCGACACTGCCAGCCTAATCGCCGACTGCAAGTCGGGCGTCTCCGGTGCCGGGCGCAAGGCCGAGGTGCACGCGCTCTTGGCCGAGGCCGGCGACAACTTCAAGGCCTACGGCGTAGCCGGCCACCGCCACCTGCCGGAAATCCGCCAGGGCCTCGCGCGCGCTGCCGGCACGCCGGTCGGCCTGACCTTCGTGCCGCACCTGACGCCGATGATCCGCGGCATCCACGCGACGCTGTACGCGCGCCTCACCCAGGACACCGACTTGCAGGCCCTGTTCGAGTCGCGCTACGCGAACGAGCGCTTCGTCGACGTACTGCCGGCCGGCAGCCACCCGGAAACCCGCTCGGTACGCGGCGCGAACACCTGCCGCATCGCCGTGCACCGCCCGCAAGGCGGCGACACCGTGGTGGTGCTGTCGGTGATCGACAACCTGGTCAAGGGCGCCGCCGGCCAGGCCGTGCAGAACATGAACCTGATGTTCGGCTGCGACGAGCAGGCAGGCCTCGCGCAGGTGCCGCTGTTGCCCTAAGCACTTGAAAACTCGCCAGCGCGCCCCAATCCCGAGTAAAATCCTTGGGTTGATGCCGCTTTTGGCTACCCGTTTGACAGAGGTTCCCTGAACATGACCGCCACCACCGAAATGCCGTCCCCGATCAACTTCACCGACAGCGCCTGCGACAAGGTGCGCGAACTGGTTGCCGAAGAAGGCAACCCGGAGCTGAAACTGCGCGTCTTCGTCACCGGCGGCGGCTGCTCGGGCTTCCAGTACGGCTTCACCTTCGACGAGATCGTCAACGACGACGACACCGCGATCGAGCGCGCCGGCGTGACCTTCCTGGTCGACCCGATGAGCTACCAGTACCTGGTCGGCGCCGAGATCGACTACCAGGACAGCCTGGAAGGCTCGCAGTTCGTGATCCGCAACCCGAACGCGACCACCACCTGCGGCTGCGGTTCCTCCTTCTCGGTTTAAGCGCGCCGCGTTATCATCGAAAGCCCGGATGCGTCCGGGCTTTTTTCTTGCCTGCCGCCAGACCATGACCCTGCTACCGCCGATCCAGCTGCCCAAAATCGACTTTGCCCGCGAGTTCACCTTCAGCGACGCCGACTACGAGCGCGTGCGCCGGCTGATCCACCGCACGGCGGGCATCGCGCTGGGGCCAAGCAAGAAGGACATGGTGTACGGCCGCCTGGTGCGCCGCATCCGCGAGCTCAAGCTCGCCGGCTTCACCGCCTACGTCGACCTGCTGGAATCCCCGGCCGGCCGCGGCGAGTTCGAACAGTTCGTCAACGCGCTGACCACCAACCTGACCTTCTTCTTCCGCGAAGACCACCACTTCCCGCTGTTGGCCGAGCACCTCAAACAGAAGGCCGGCCAGGAAGTGTCGATCTGGTGCGCAGCCTCGTCGACCGGCGAGGAACCCTACTCGATCGCGATCACGGCGCTCGAGGCGCTCGGCGCCAACGCCCGCGTCAGCATCCTCGCGACCGACCTCGACACCAGCGTGCTCGAGACCGGGCGGCGCGGCGTCTACGGCGCGGACAAGATCGCCCGCCTGCCCGCCGGCATGGCCGCGCGCTACTTCGACAAGCTGCCGGACGGCAACTATCAGGCGCGCGCGCAATTGCGCAACCTAATCCGTTTCGAGCGCCTCAACCTGGCCGACAGCGTGTGGCCCGCGCGCAAGCCGTTCGACGCGATCTTCTGCCGCAACGTGATGATCTACTTCGACCGAGATACCCAGGCCGGCGTACTCAGGCGCTTTGTGCCCATGCTCAAGCCGGACGGCCTGCTGTTCGTCGGCCACTCGGAAAATTTCTACTTCGCGTCCGACCTCTTTCACCTGCGCGGCAAGACCGTCTACGAGCACGCCGCGCGCGCTGCGGCGCGCGGCTGACCGGTCATGCCATGCGTGTTAAGATGCGGCCGATTTCTTAGTTAAGGAGCCCGTCCGTGCGCATCGGTACCCCGTTGTCCCCCTCCGCCACCCGCGTCATGCTCTTGGGCAGCGGCGAACTCGGCAAGGAAGTCGTGATCGCCCTGCAAAGGCTGGGCGTGGAAACCTTCGCGGTCGACCGTTACCCGAACGCGCCGGCAATGCAAGTCGCCCACGGTAGCCGAGTCATCGACATGACCGACGCGGCCGCCTTGCGCGCACTGGTGGCTGAAGTGCGCCCGCACTACATCGTCCCCGAGATCGAGGCGATCGCGACCGAGGCGCTCGTCGCGCTCGAGGCCGAAGGGCACACCACCGTGGTGCCGACCGCGCGTGCGGTCAACCTGACCATGAACCGCGAGGGCATCCGCACGTTAGCCGCCGAGGAACTGGGCCTGCCGACCTCGCGCTACGCCTTCGCCGGCTCGCTGGATGAGATGCGCGCGGCGACCGGCGCCATCGGCTTCCCCTGCTTCATCAAGCCGGTGATGTCATCCAGCGGCAAGGGCCAGTCCTTTCTCAAGTCCGCCGCCGACGTCGACGCCGCGTGGGACTACGCGGCGAGCGCCGGCCGCGTCGCCAAGGGCCGGGTCATCGTCGAGGGCCTGGTCGACTTCGACTACGAGATCACCCTGTTGACGGTTCGCGCGAGCGACGGCGAGGGCGGCACCACGACGCACTTCTGCCAGCCGATCGGCCACCGCCAGCAAAACGGCGACTACGTCGAGAGCTGGCAGCCGCAGGCGATGTCGCCCGTCGCGCTCGAACGCGCGCGCGAGATCGCCGGCAAGGTCACCGCCGCACTCGGCGGCTGGGGCCTGTTCGGCGTCGAGCTCTTCGTCAAGGGCGACGAGGTGTGGTTCTCCGAAGTGAGCCCGCGCCCGCACGACACCGGCCTGGTGACGCTCGCCACCCAGCGCTACTCGGAGTTCGAACTGCACGCACGTGCGCTGCTCGGCTTGCCGGTCGACACCACGCAGCGCGAACCCGGCGCCTCGGCAGTTGTTTACGGCGGCATGGACGACACCGGCATCGCCTTCGAGGGCATTGCCGAAGCGCTATCGGTGCCCGGCGCCGACCTGCGCCTCTTCGGCAAGCCGGAGAGCTTCCTGCGCCGGCGCATGGGGGTGGCGGTCGCCAGCGGCGACGACACCAATCAGGCGCGCGAACGCGCGCAGGCTGCGGCGTCTGCGGTGCGCCCGGTCAAGGGAAACTGAAGATGGCCGAAATGACCCCGTACGAGCTCTTGGGCGGCGCCGGCGTGGTGCGCTACCTGACCGACCGCTTCTACGACATCATGGACAGCGACCCTGCGGTGGTGAAGCTGAGGCAGATGCACCCGGACAAGCTCGAAGGCTCCCGCGAGAAGCTCTACATGTTCCTGTCCGGCTGGCTGGGCGGCCCCGCGCTCTATATGGAAGCGTTCGGCCACCCGCGCCTGAGGATGCGCCACCTGCCGTTCGCGGTCGACCGCCAGATGCGCGACGAGTGGATGTACTGCATGCGTCTCGCAGTGAACGAGCTGATCGTCGAGGACGAACTGAAGGCCAAGCTGATCGACGCCTTCCACAACACCGCCGACTTCATGCGCAACCAGCCCGAGTAAGCGGACGCGACGCATGCAAAGGCCCGGGCCGCCAGTACGGCGCCCGGGCCTTTTTTGCCTGTTCCGCCGCTTAACGGCTGCGCTGCCCGCGTTCGATGGTCACGCCGACCTTGGCGACGTCAGGCAGGATGCCCGGCTTGGTCACCGACACCCGCACCCACGCCGCGCCGAACTCGTCGCGGATCAGGTGCGCGATATGCTCGGCCAGCGCCTCGATCAGCAGGAAGTGCTGCTCGGACAGCGAAGCACGCACCCGCTCGACGACTTCCCCGTAGTGGATGGTGTCGCTGATGTCGTCGCTGTGGCACGGCGTCTCGCTCGGGATGCCGATATCGAGGTCGATCTCCAGGGTCTGGGGTGCGTGGCGCTCCCAGTCGTAAACGCCGATCAGGGTGGCGGCGCGCACTTCTCGCAGGAAAATGATGTCCATCTTGGGTGGCGGCGTTGGGAAATGCCGCCCGATACCGTAGAATCCAAACCCCGCATTCTAGTGTATTCACCATGACCACGACAGCCTTTGCCTTTATCGCCGCGGCCTACCTGATCGGCTCGCTCTCGTTCGCCGTCATCGTCTCCAAGGCAATGGGCATGGCCGACCCGCGCAGCTACGGCTCGGGCAACCCCGGCGCGACCAACGTGCTGCGCTCGGGCAAGAAGGTCGCCGCCGCGCTGACGCTGCTGGGCGACGGCGCCAAGGGCTGGGTCGCCGTCGCGCTCGCCAGCTGGCTCGCCCCGCGCTACGGCCTCGGCTCGCGCGAGGTGGCGATGGTCGCCATCGCCGTGCTCGCCGGCCACATGTGGCCGGTGTTCTTCGGCTTCAAGGGCGGCAAGGGCGTCGCCACCGCCGTCGGCGTGCTGTTCGGCTTCAGCCTGCCGCTGGCGCTGGCGGCCGTGGCCACCTGGCTGTTCATGGCCTTCGTGGTGAGGATCTCGTCGCTGTCCGCGCTGACCGCGTGCGTGCTCGCGCCGGTGTACGCCTACTTCATCCTCGGCCCGCAAAGCCCCTACTTCGGCACCTGCATCATCATCGCGATCCTGGTGATCCACCGCCACAAGTCCAACCTGATCAACCTCTTGACCGGGCAGGAAAGCAGGATAGGCGAGAAAGCCGCGCCCAAGGACGAGCAGCAGTAAACGGCGCTACAGCCGCCACCAACGCGCCGGCAGCAAGGCCGGCGCCGCCGGGTCGGCGAAGAACCCGGCCAGCACCTCACCGAGCCACGCCTCCTCTGCCGCACACTCGGCAAGGCCCAGCCTCGCGCCCCAGTAGCGGGCGACGAGCTCGGCCTGCTGCTCGAAGTTGTACGCACGAAACGGCCGCGCATCGCCTGCCGGGTAACGGTACGCGTCGCGCAGCCAGTAAGCCCCCTGCAAGCACAGGCAGACGCCGGCAAGCCTCACCGGCACACCTTGCTGGTACTGCCAGACATGGGTGAGCTCGTGCACGAACAGGCACTGCGAGCGCGGGCCGGCCCGCGAGAAATCGGCGCGATAGAGCGCAGGTGGGAAGTAGAGCTCACCCGCCGGCGCCATCGCGACGCGGCGCAGCCACGGCAGGTAGCCGCGCGCGTGCACGCGCACCCGGTCCGCGTCGAGCGACGTGCCGAACAGCCGCCGCGCCACCGCCCGCTCGCCCGCCGTCAGCGCCCGCATCTTTCCTCCCGCCCATGCAAAAAAGGGGGCGTCAGCCCCCTTGCAGTATGCGCACGCGCTGCGCTCAGTGCTTGAGCGTCGAGTTGAGCAGCTTGTCGGTGTAGGCGATGGCCGCCGCCGACAGCAGGAAGGCCAGGTGCAGCAACAGCTGCCACTTGATGGTGTGCTCGGACAGCTTGCTTGCGTTGATGAAGGTCTGCAGCAGGTGGATGGACGAGATGCTGATGATCGCCATCGACAGCTTGACCTTGAGCACCGACGCGTTCACATGGTCGAGCCACTCGGGCTGATCCGGGTGGTTGTCGATGCGCAGCCGCGACACGAAGGTCTCGTAACCGCCGACGGTCACCATCAGCAGCAGGTTGGCGATCATCACCACGTCGATCAGCGCGAGCACCGACAGCATGATCTCGGTCTCGGTCAGCACCGTCAGGTCCGACAATAGCGTCCACAGCGAGGACAGGAACTTCCACGCATAGACGCCCTGCACGACGATCAGCCCCAGATAGATCGGCAACTGAAGCCAGCGGCTCCAGAAAATCAGCTGGCCGAGCCGCGACTTCATCGCCGGCCGCTCCTCGTGTCGCAGTACCGCTTCACCTGCTTGCATCACTCCTCCCCCTAATCCGCTTTGGCTCACAAACCCAGGCGCTGACAGATCGTCGACACCAGCCCAGCCTGGTTCAGCGTGTAAAAATGCAACCCGGGTGCACCGTTCGACATCAGGCGGTCGCAAAGTTCAGTCACCACATCGAGCCCCAGCGCTCGGATCGACGCGGTGTCGTCGAGGTAGGACTGCATGCGCAGGCGCAGCCAGCGCGGCACTTCGGCGCCGCACATATCGGAGAAGCGCACCAGCTGGCCGAAGTTGTTGATCGGCATGATGCCCGGCACCACCGGCACGTCGACGCCGCGCGCCTGCGCCTCGTCGACGAAGCGGAAGTAGGCGTCGGCGTTGAAGAAGTACTGGGTAATCGCCGAGTTAGCGCCGGAGCGCACCTTGCGCACGAAGTTGTCGATGTCCTCGTCGGCCGAGCGCGCCTGCGGGTGGAATTCCGGATAGGCCGCGACCTCGATATGGAAATGGTCGCCGTGCGTCTCGCGGATGAAGGCAACCAGTTCGTTGGCGTAGCGGAATTCGCCGGCCTCGACCATGCCCGAGGGCATGTCGCCGCGCAGCGCGACGATATGGCGGATGCCGTGCTCGCGGTACTCGTCGAGGATCGCGCGGATGCTCTCGCGCGTCGAGCCGATGCACGACAGGTGCGGCGCGGCGGCCAGGCCGTCGGCGCGGATGTCGAGCACCGCCGCGAGCGTGCCCTCGCGAGTGGTGCCGCCGGCGCCGAAGGTCACCGAGAAGAACTCGGGCTTGAACTGCGCAAGCTGCGCGCGCGTGGTGCGCAGCTTGGCCATCCCCTCTTCCGACTTGGGCGGGAAGAATTCGAAACTGTAGGTGTGCTTCATGGTTTCCCCCTGGTCGCAGACAGGCCGGCCCCGTCTGGCGCGGGTGGCGCCGGCCCTGCCGCGGTGGATCAGTAGCGGTAGTGCGCCGGCTTGTACGGGCCTTCCTTGGGCACGCTGATGTAGGCGGCCTGCTCGTCGGACAGTTCGGTCAGGCGCGCGCCGATGCGCTTGAGGTGCAGGCGGGCCACCTTCTCGTCCAGGTGCTTGGGCAGCACATACACTTCGCGGCCGTACTTCGCGCCGTTGCAGAAGATCTCGATCTGCGCGAGCACCTGGTTGGTGAAGCTGTTCGACATCACGAACGACGGGTGGCCGGTCGCGCAGCCGAGGTTCACCAGGCGACCCTCGGCCAGCAGGATGATGCGCTTGCCGTCCGGGAAGATGATGTGGTCGACCTGCGGCTTGATGTTTTCCCACTGGTACTGGCGCAGGCTGGCGACTTCGATCTCGGAGTCGAAGTGGCCGATGTTGCAGACGATCGCGTTGTTGCGCATCGCCTTCATGTGATCGTGCGTGATCACGCCGACGTTGCCGGTGGTGGTGACGAAGATGTCGGCTTCACCGGCCACCTCGTCCATGCGCACCACTCGGTAGCCTTCCATCGCCGCCTGTAGCGCGCAGATCGGATCGATCTCGGTCACCCACACCGTCGCACCCAGCCCGCGCAGGGATTGCGCGCAGCCCTTACCCACGTCGCCGTAACCCAGCACCACCGCCACCTTGCCGGCGACCATCACGTCGGTCGCGCGCTTGATGCCGTCGACCAGCGATTCGCGGCAGCCGTACAGGTTGTCGAACTTGGACTTGGTCACCGAGTCGTTGACGTTGAACGCCGGAAACGGCAGCTGGCCGTCCTTCTGCAGCTGGTAGAGGCGGTGCACGCCGGTGGTGGTCTCTTCGGTCACGCCCTTGATGTGCGCGAGGCGCTTGGAGTACCAGTGCGGGTCGAGCGCCAGATGGCGCTTGATCGACGCGAACAACGCGGTTTCTTCGTCGTTGCCCGGGTGGCCGATCACGCCGATGTCCTGCTCGGCCTTGCTGCCCAGCATCAACAGCAGCGTCGCGTCACCGCCGTCGTCCAGGATCATGTTGGCCGGCTCACCTTCCGGCCATTCGAAGATGCGGTGCGAGTATTCCCAGTACTCGTCCAGGCTCTCGCCCTTGAACGCGAATACCGGGATGCCGGCCGCGGCGATCGCCGCGGCCGCGTGGTCCTGCGTCGAGAAGATGTTGCACGAAGCCCAGCGTACGTCGGCGCCCAGCGCAACCAGCGTCTCGATCAGCACGCCGGTCTGGATGGTCATGTGCAGCGAGCCGGCGATACGCGCGCCACGCAGGGGCTGGCTGTGCTTGTACTCCTCGCGCAGCGCCATCAGGCCCGGCATCTCGGTCTCGGCGATCGCCAGTTCCTTGCGGCCCCACTGGGCGAGGTTGATGTCGGCGACCAGGAAATCGTTGAATTCAGCCATCGTGTAGTCCTTCACGAAGGCCGGGCGGGATGCGGCTCACCCGTCATCCCGTGTCCGGCACGGGTTGCATGGGCGAGTGCGGTTGAAGCGATCCGGGCCTGGGGCGCAAGCCTTGCAGCACTCCCCGGAATGCGCCGGATTATAACCTACGGATACCTTTTTGGCATTACTCTCAAGAGACTGACATGAAAAACGGGCCGCACGAGGCGGCCCGTTTTCGGGAGTTGCTGCCTGAGCCCTCATCCGGCGCTGCGCGCCACCTTCTCCCGCGTGCGGGAGAAGGAATAAGGCAGAGGCCGGTCGAACACCCCTCTCCCGATTGCGGGAGAGAGGCCGGGGGTGAGGGCTGGCGTTACAGCCCGGCGTCAGCGCGCAGCGCCTCGACCTTGTCGGTACGCTCCCAGCTGAACTCGGGCTCTTCGCGGCCGAAGTGGCCGTAGGCGGCGGTCTTGGTGTAGATCGGGCGCAACAGGTCGAGCATCTGCACGATGCCCTTCGGGCGCAGGTCGAAGTGGCGCTTCACCAGTTCAACGATCTTCTCGTTCGGGATCGCATTGGTGCCGAAGGTATCGACCGAGATCGAGGTCGGCTGGGCGACGCCGATCGCGTACGAGACCTGGATCTGGCACTGGCGCGCGAGGCCGGCGGCGACGATGTTCTTCGCCACGTAACGGCCGGCGTAGGCGGCCGAGCGGTCAACCTTGGACGGGTCCTTGCCGGAGAACGCACCACCACCGTGCGGGGCTGCGCCGCCGTAGGTGTCGACGATGATCTTGCGGCCGGTCAGGCCGCAGTCGCCGTGCGGGCCGCCGATGACGAAGCGGCCGGTCGGGTTGACCAGGTACTTGGTGGCGGCGGTGATCATCTCCGGCGGCAGCACCGGCTTGATCACGTCCTCGATGATCGCTTCGGTCAGCGTCTTGTGGTCGATGTCCGGGCTGTGCTGGGTGGACAGCACCACGGTGTCGATCGACTTGGGCAGGCCGGTGGCGGAGTCGTACACGCAAGTGATCTGGCTCTTGGCGTCCGGGCGCAGCCACGGCAGGCGGCCGTCCTTGCGCAGCTCGGCCTGGCGCTGCACCAGACGGTGCGCGTAGTAGATCGGGAACGGCATCAGCGTCGGCGTCTCGTCGCACGCGTAGCCGAACATCAGGCCCTGGTCGCCGGCGCCCTGGTCAAGGTCGAGGCCCTCGCCTTCGTTGACGCCCTGCGCAATGTCCGGGCTCTGGCGGTCGTAGCACATCA
The DNA here is from genome assembly GCF_010435965.1 of Crenobacter caeni. Taxonomy (GTDB): domain Bacteria; phylum Pseudomonadota; class Gammaproteobacteria; order Burkholderiales; family Chromobacteriaceae; genus Craterilacuibacter; species Craterilacuibacter caeni. Next base: position 92,036 of record NZ_JAAGAA010000003.1, on the reverse strand, counting down.
TCACCGCGCAGCCACGGTAGTCGAAGCCCAGCTCGGAGTCGTCGTAGCCGATACGCTTGATGGTCTCGCGCGCGACCTTGATGTAGTCGACGTTGGCGTGGGTGGTAATCTCGCCGGCCAGCACGACGAGGCCGGTGTTGACCAACGTCTCGGCGGCGACGCGCGCCCTCGGGTCCTCGCGCAGGATGGCGTCGAGGATGGCGTCGGAGACCTGATCCGCGACCTTGTCCGGATGGCCTTCGGAGACCGACTCCGAAGTGAAGAGGTATTCGCTCATGTAGGGATCCCTGGAGTGATGGCTGTCTATTTGGTGTTAAAATCCGGCGCTTTACCCGGACACAAGGACGCGACATGGCACGCCTTGTACAAATCCTGCTGGCGGCGCTCTCCCGCCTGCCGCTGGCCGCGCTGCAGGCGCTCGGAGGCGCGCTGGGGTCGTTGACCCGGCTGGCCTCGCCCGCTTTTGCAGACCGCATAAAAAGCAATCTGAATAATAGCGGGCTCGCCGAAAACAACAATGTGTTGGAAGAATACGTCAAACGCACCGCGCGGGAAACCGGCATGGGTGCGCTCGAGCTGGCGATCGCCTGGACGCGAGATTCTAAAGACATCGCGGCGCTGGTCAAGTCCTGCGACGGCTGGCAGCACGTCGAGGCGGCGCTCGCGCGCGGCGACGGCTTGGTGTTCGTCACCCCGCACCTGGGCGCGTACGACATCGCCGGGCGCTACCTGGCGACCCGCCTGCCTTTCCCGGTGACCGCGATGTTCCGCCCGCCCAAGTACGCCTACCTCGAGCCGGTGATGCAGGGTGGCCGCGCGCGCGACGGCGCCGCCACCGCCCCGGCGACCCCGGCCGGCGTGCGCATCGTGATGAAGGCCTTGCGCAACGGCGAGGCGACCATCATCCTGCCCGACCAGGCACCGGGCAGCGGCGAGGGCGTATGGGCGCCGTTCTTCGGCAAGCCCGCCTACACGATGACGCTAGTGCCGCGCCTCGCGCAGATGAAGAACGTGACCACGCTGATGTTCTGGGGCGAGCGCCTGCCGCAAGGCCAAGGCTTCGCCGTGCATATCTCGCCGCTCTCAGAACCCTTTGACGGCGACCGCGACGCCGACGCCGCCCGCCTCAACCGCGAAGTCGAAAGGCTGGTTAGCCAGGCGCCGACCCAGTACCTTTGGAGCTACAACCGCTACAAACGCCCGGCCGGCGCGCCACCCAGGCCCGGTACGGAGGACGCTGCATGAAACTCTTTTTTGCCCTGCTCTGGCTGCTGCACTGGCTGCCGCTGTCGCTGATAGCAACCATCAGCCGCGGGCTTGGTCAGCTGCTCTACTACGCGGCGGGCAACCGACGCCGCGTTGGCCTGACCAACCTCGAACGCTGCTTCCCCGCCATGCCACAAGCCGAACGCAAGCGCCTGCTCAAGCGCCACTTCGGCCATATGGCACAGCTCCTGCTCGAGTACGGCGTGTGCTGGTGGGCCAGCCCCGAACGCATCAAGCGCCTGGTGCGCGTCCACAACCTTGATCGCCTGACCGGGTTGCAGGCAGCGGGCGAGGACGTGATCATCTTCTACCCGCACTTCGTCGGCTTCGAGCTGGCCGCACTGAGGCTCAACCTGGAGATGCCGCTGGTCAGCGTGTACTCGCACCAGAAGAACCAGTCGATGGACAAGATGATCTACGCCGGCCGCAACCGCTTCGACAACGCCTTCATCGTGTCGCGCCAGGAAAGCCTGCGCGCGATCATCAAGGCGATGCGTGCCGACCACGCCCCCTTCCTCTACCTGCCCGACCAGGACTTCGGCCGCCGCGATTCGATCTTCGTGCCCTTCTTCGGCGTACAGGCGGCGACCGTGCCCGGACTCTCCCGCATCGCAGGGCTCGCCAAGGCGCGCGTGGTACCGGTGATCCCCCGCCGTGTCGCAGGCGGACTGGAAGTCGACGTCTACCCGGCGTGGGACAACTTTCCCAGCGGCGACATCGAAGCCGATACCCGCCGCATGAACGAGTTTCTCGAACAGCGGGTGCTTGAGATGCCCGAGCAGTACTTCTGGCTGCACAAGCGCTTCAAGACGCGGCCTGAGGGCGAGCCGCCGTTCTACCAGAAATGAAGAAGGCGCCCGCGGGCGCCTTCTTCATTTCCAGCCAGCCTCACACGCCCTCATCCGGCGCTCTGCGCCACCTTCTCCCGCAGGCGGGAGAAGGGTGTGTGAGTCCACCGCGCGGGAGCGGCATGCAAACAGCCTCCGCGCAGCGGACTGCAAGGCCAGCCGTCGTGGTGGCTTACGCCGGCTTTGCCAGCTAACCCACCCTTGCGGTTGAGGCTTGCCCCCCTCTCCCGCTTGCGGGAGAGGGGTTGGGGGTGAGGGGTCAGGCGGCCTTGCGCACCGGGTGCGCGCGCCAGAAGTGGCGGGCGACGAAGCCGGGGAAGGCGAACACTACGAACAGCGCGAAGGTGGTCACGTAGAACTGCCAGTTCTGCGCGTGTACCGGCATGTGCTGCGCCTCGAGTACGCGGGCGAGCCCGCCCACTGCGAGGTAGAGCACTACCAGCTCCAGCGCCTCCCAGCCGAAATGCTTGTCCTTCACGCGCAACACGCCGAACAGGCGGCGGCTGACAAAGGGCAGGTTCGCCGCGATACAGGCGACGACGGTCAACAGGATCACACTTTCTTGCACGGTCAGGCTCCATCAATGAAAAAAGGCGTGCCGCGGTCGTCCGCGACACGCCCGGCCAGGGCTTTCCGGGTTCAGAAGCTGGCCAGCGATTGACGCATCGCGTCAATGCAAAGTTCCACCAGACGCTCCGGCAGCAGGCCGATCACCAACAGCGCCAGCGCGTTGACCGACAGCAGAAGCTTCATGTCGCCGCGAACGACGATGGGCGCGTCGGTCTGGCTGCCGTCAAAGTACATCACCTTGACCACGCGCAGGTAGTAGAACGCGCCAACCAGCGACATCAGCACCGCAAACACCGCCAGGTACACCGGCGAGCCCGCGAAGAAGCCGAAGTCGAGCACCGGCAGGTCGACCACCGCGCGCAGCACTGCGAACTTGGCGTAGAAACCGGCCAGGGGCGGGATGCCGGCCATCGAGAACATCACCAGCAGCATCAGGAAGGCGTACCAGCTGCTCCTCGCGTTCAGGCCCTTCAGGTCGTCGACCTTGTCGCATTCGAAGCCGGCGCGAGAGAGCGCGAGCAGCACGCCGAAGGCGGCCAGCGACATCAGCACGTAGGTGAGCGCGTAGAACATCGCCGAAGCGTAGCCCTGCTCGTTACCGGCCAGCACACCCAGCAGCAAAAAGCCCATGTGCGAGATGGTCGAGTAGGCGAGCATGCGGCGGATATTGGTCTGCGCGACCGCGGCCAGGTTGCCGATCAGCATCGACAGCGCGGCGATCAGCACCAGCATGCCCTGCCACTGTGCAGCCAGCTCGCCCAGGCCCTGCGCCAGGATGCGGATGACAAACACGAAGGCGGCGAGCTTGGGCGCGGCGCCCAGCATCAGCGTCACCGCCAGCGGCGCGCCCTGGTAGACGTCGGGCACCCACATATGGAAGGGCACGGCGCCCAGCTTGAAGGCGAGGCCGGCGACCAGGAACACCAGGCCGAACACCAAGAGCACGATATTGGTTTCCGGACGCGAGATCCCGGTGGCAATCACGTGGATATCGAGCGAGCCAGTCGCACCGTACACCATCGACATGCCGTACAGCAGCATGCCCGAGGCGAGCGCGCCCAGCACGAAGTACTTCATCGCCGCTTCGGTGCCGGCTGCCGAGTCGCGCTTGAGGGCGATCAGCGCGTAGAGCGCCAGCGACAGCAGTTCGAGGCCGATATAGAGCGTGACGAAGTTGGCGGACGACACCATCACGTTCATGCCCAACAGCGCGAACAGGCTCAGCGTGAAATACTCGCCGCGGAACATGCCGTTGTCGGCGACGTACTGGCGGGAGTACACCAGCGTGGCGGCGGTCGCGCCGTACATGGCGACCTTGATGATGTCGGCGACCGGGTCGTCGACGAACATGCCGGAGAAGGTGGTCACCGCGAACGGCTCGAAGGTCGCGACCTGCAGCACCGCGCACAGCGCCACCGTCAACAGCGACAGCACGTAGGTGACGCCGCGCTTCTCGTCGGGGACGAACAGGTCGAACACCAGGATGAACGACAGCGCACCGAGCAGGAACAGCTCGGGCAGCGCCGGCATCAGATTCAGATCAGCCCAATTCATTGCTTTGTCCTTGTGGCCTTACAGCTTGCTTTGCGCGACATGCGCGATCAGGTCGTTCACCGCGAGGTGCATCTTGTCGACGAACATCTGCGGGTACAGGCCCATGCCGAGCACGGCGATGGCCAGCACGGCCAGCACCAGGAACTCGCGCTTGTTCACGTCGGTCAGCTCGTCGACGTGGTGGTTGGCCACCTCGCCGAAGATGGTGCGCTTGACCATCCACAGCGTGTACGCAGCGCCGAAGATCAGCGTCAGCGACGCCAGCGCGGCCACCCAGAAGTTCACCTGCAGCGCGCCCATGATCACCATGAACTCGCCGACGAAGCCGGAGGTCGCCGGCAGGCCGGAGTTGGCCATCGCGAACAGCACCATGAAGGCGGCGAAGATCGGCATGCGGTTGGCGACGCCGCCGTAGTCGGCGATGTTGCGGCTGTGCACGCGGTCGTACATCACGCCGATGCAGAAGAACATCGCGGCGGACACGAAGCCGTGGCTGACCATCTGCACGATCGCGCCTTCCACCGCCCACACGTTAAGTTCCGAGCCGGTAAAGAGGAACAGGCCCAGCGTCACGAAGCCCATGTGCGAGATCGACGAGTAAGCGACCAGCTTCTTCATGTCGGTCTGCACCAGCGCGACCAGGCCGATGTAGACGACAGCGACCAGCGACAGCGCAACCACGATCGGTGCGAGCTCGCGCGCGGCGTCCGGCACGATGGGCAGCACGAACCGCAGGAAGCCGTAGGCGCCGATCTTCAGGGTGATCGCGGCCAGCACCATCGAGCCGCCGGTCGGCGCCTCGACGTGCGCGTCCGGCAGCCAGGTGTGCACCGGCCACATCGGCACCTTCACCGCGAAGGACATGAAGAAGGCGATGAAGAGCAGGATCTGCACGGTCAGCGGGATCTGCGCGATGTCTTGGAACGCCTCGATCGAGAAGCTCTTGCCGGCGGCGAAATAGAGCCAGATCAGCGCGACCAGCATCAAGAGCGAACCCAACAGCGTGTACAGGAAGAACTTGATCGACGCGTACACGCGGCGCGGGCCACCCCACACCCCGATGATCAGGTACATCGGGATCAGCATCGCCTCGAAGAACACGTAGAACAGGATCGCGTCCAGCGCGGCGAACGCGCCGTTGATCAGGCCGGACATCACCAGGAAGGCGGCCATGTACTGCGCGACGCGCTGCTCGATCACCTGCCAGCCGGCAATCACCACCAGCATGGTGATGAAGCTGTTGAGCACGACGAACAGCATGGACAGGCCGTCGACGCCCAGGTGGTAGTTGATGTTGAGCGCCGAGATCCACGGGGCGAACTCGACGAACTGCATGCCGCCGTTCAGGGTATCGAACGCGGTGAAGAGCGGCAGCGACGCGGCGAAGCCGAGCGCGGAGCCGGCCAGCGCGATCCAGCGCGCGAGCGGTGCGCGCCTGTCGTCGCCGGTGGCCAGGACCAGGACGCCGGCGATGATCGGCACCCAGATCACCAGACTTAACAGATTGGAAAACATAGTTCGAACCTATTGTTGTTTGCTATTTCCGGCACGCGGCTTATCTGAAGATCAGCTGCGAGAACCACAGGGTGACCAGCACCAGGATGCCGATGATCATGGTCGTGGCGTAGCTGTAGATGAAGCCGGTCTGCAGGCGGCGCGCCTTCTGGGCGAGCTTGCCGACGAGCGCGGCCGAGCCGTTCACGATCAGCCCGTCGATCAACAGCATGTCGCAGATCTTCCAGAAGAAGGTGCCGAGGGCACGGCTGCCCTTGGCGAACACCGCGAAGTACAGTTCGTCGAGGTAGTACTTGTTCTCGAGCAGGCGGTGTACCGGCGCGAAGGTTTCCTTGATCTTCGCCGGGATCTGCGGTGCCTTCATGTAGAAGAACCACGACAGCGCGACACCCGCGAACGCCAGCCAGAACGGCAGCGTCGAGAAGGCGTGCAGGCCCATCGCCAGCGCGTGCTCGGCGTGCGGGATCACCGCAGCGAGGCCCGGGTGCGCTTCAAGGTTGGTGAACAGCACGCCCTTGAAGAAGTCGCCGCCAACCATGGGGCCGATCGCGAAGTAGCCGATCACCACCGACGGGATGGCCAGCAGCACCAGGGGCAGCGTCACCACCCACGGGCTCTCGTGCGGCTTGTCGTTCGGGCCCAGGCCATGGTGGTGGTCGTGGTCCGGCTCTTCGTCCGCGTGGTCGCCGTGGTGGTCGTGCGCGTGCTTGGCGTCCATCCAGCGCTCCTTGCCGTGGAAGACCAGGAAGTACATGCGGAAGGAGTAGAACGCGGTGACGAACACGCCGGCCAGCACGGCGAAGGTCGCGAAACCGGACGCCGGCAGGTTGCTGTGCTCGACGGCCAGGATGATCGAGTCCTTCGAGTAGAAGCCCGAGAAGAATGGGGTGCCGATCAGCGCGAGGCTACCCAGCAGGCTGGTGATCCAGGTGATGGGCATGTACTTGCGCAGGCCGCCCATATTGCGCATGTCCTGGTCGTGGTGCATGCCGATGATGACCGAACCGGCCGCAAGGAACAGCAGCGCCTTGAAGAAGGCGTGCGTCATCACGTGGAACATCGCCACCGAGTAGGCGGATGCGCCCAGCGCGACGGTCATGTAACCCAGCTGCGACAGCGTCGAGTAAGCCACCACACGCTTGATGTCGTTCTGCACAATGCCCAGGAAACCCATGAACAGCGCGGTGATCGAACCTGCGACCATCACCACGTTCAGTGCAGTGTCGGACAGCTCGAACAGCGGGCTCATGCGCGACACCATGAAGATGCCGGCAGTCACCATGGTCGCCGCGTGGATCAGCGCCGAGATCGGGGTCGGGCCTTCCATCGAGTCCGGCAGCCACACGTGCAGCGGGAACTGCGCGGATTTACCCATCGCGCCGACAAACAGCAGGATGCAGGTCACGGTCAGCAAGGACCACTCGACGCCCGGGATGATCTGGATCGTCTTGTCGGCCACTTGCGGCAGCGCGGCGAACACGTCGCTGTAATTGAGCGAGCCGCCGAAGTGCGCGAGCACCAAGCCAATGCCCAACAGGAAGCCGAAGTCACCGACGCGGTTGACCAGGAAGGCCTTCAGGTTCGCGAAGATCGCCGTCGGGCGCTTGAACCAGAAACCGATCAGCAGGTAGGAGACGAGGCCGACCGCTTCCCAGCCGAAGAACAGCTGGACGAAGTTGTTGCTCATCACCAGCATCAGCATGCTGAAGGTAAACAGCGAGATGTAGCTGAAGAAGCGCTGGTAGCCCGGGTCCTCGGCCATGTAGCCGATGGTGTAGATGTGCACCATCAGCGACACCGAAGTCACCACCACCAGCATGGTCGCCGTCAGCGTGTCGACCAGGAAGCCGACCGAGAACTCCATGCCGCCGACGGTCAGCCAGGTGTAGACCGCCTCGTTGAAAACCGCTCCACCGTTGAGGAAGTAGTGGAGCACCTTGAGCGACAGCGCGGCCGAAACCGCCACACCCGCGATGGTCACGATGTGTGCGGCACGCCGGCCGATCGCCCAGCCAAACAAGCCTGCAATGATGGCCCCCGCCAGCGGCGAGAGGGCGATCAGCAGGTACAAGCTCTTCATATCCATTTTCTGGCTTCTCGTTTGTTGGTATCCGTCAGCCCTTCAGGCTGCCCAGGTCTTCAACGTTGATGGAGCGCTGGTTGCGGAACAGCACGACCAGGATCGCAAGGCCGATCGCGGATTCCGCGGCGGCCACCGTCAGGATGAAGAACACGAAGATCTGGCCGGCGGTGTCGGACAGATAGTGCGAGAAGGCAATGAAGTTGAAGTTCACGGCCAACAGCATCAGCTCGATCGCCATCAGGAGCACGATCACGTTCTTGCGGTTGAGGAAGATCCCCAGCACGCTGATCGAGAACAGCGCCGCGGCCAGCACCAGATAGTGGGTCAGGGTCAGCATCGTGCGCTCCTTACTGCGACTGGGCGGCATCCGCCGCTTCGGTTTGCGGCGCTTCTTCGCGCACCGCGTCCATCTTCACCACGCGAACGCGGTCGGCCGCCTTCACCTCGACCTGGCGCGCCGGGTCGACGTACTTGCCGTCCTTGCGCTCGCGCTGGGTCAGCGCGATCGCCGCGACAATCGCCAGCAGCAACAGCACCGCCGCCAGTTCGAACGGCATCAGGTAGGTGGTGTAGATCTCGAGGCCCAGCTGCTTGACGTTGCTCGCGTCGGCGGCCAGCGGCGCCGCCGGCGCGTAGTCGGCCAGGCGGGTCTCGGGCGCGGCGAGGATCAGCGCCATCTCGGCGGCCATGATCAGGCCGACGGTGGCCGCCAGCGGGAAGTGCCGCCAGAAGCCCTCGCGCAGCTGCTCGACGTTGATGTCGAGCATCATCACCACGAACAGGAACAGCACCATCACGGCGCCGACGTAGACGAGCACCAGCGAGATGGCCAGGAACTCGGCCTCCAGCAGCAACCAGTGCCCGGCGCTGGTGAAGAACGCCAGCACCAGCCACAGGGCGGCGTGCACCGGGTTCTTCGCCGTGATCACGCGAAACGCCGAGAACAGCAGGATCGCGGAGAGCACGTAAAAGACGATCATCGTAAAGCTCATGTTTCCCCCTTAGCGGTACTTGGCGTCGGCCGCCTTGTTCTTGGCGATTTCGGCTTCGTACTTGTCGCCGATCGCCAGCAGCATGGGCTTGGTGTAATAAAGGTCACCGCGCTTCTCGCCGTGGTACTCGAAGATATGCGTCTCGACGATCGCGTCGACCGGGCACGCCTCTTCGCAGAAACCGCAGAAGATGCACTTGGTCAGGTCGATGTCGTAGCGGCTGGTACGGCGGGTACCGTCGTCACGCTGCTCGGACTCGATGGTGATGGCCATGGCCGGGCATACCGCCTCGCACAGCTTGCACGCGATGCAGCGCTCTTCGCCGTTGGCGTAGCGGCGCTGCGCGTGCAGGCCGCGAAAACGCGGCGACAGCGGCGTCTTCTCTTCCGGGAACTGCACGGTGATCTTCGGCGCGAAGAAGTAGCGCAGCGTCACCGACAGGCCCTTGAGGAGCTCGACCAGGAAGAAGGTCTTGATAAATTTGTTCATCTTGTTTCTCCGGTCCCCGTCTTATGGCCACAAGGACAGCGGGCTCATCATCCACGCGCCGACTACCACCACCCACACCAGCGTCACCGGGATGAACACCTTCCAGCCCAGACGCATGATCTGGTCGTAGCGGTAGCGCGGGAATGTCGCGCGGAACCACAGGAAGCAGAACAGCACCAGCGCCATCTTGACGGCGAGCCAGAAGAAGCCGGACGCGCCGAGCAGGCCCCACGACGCCGGGAAAGGCGACAGCCAGCCGCCGAGGAACATGATCGAGGTCAGTGCCGCGATCAGGATCATGTTCGCGTACTCGGCGAGGAAGAACACCGCGAACGCCATGCCCGAGTACTCGACGTGGAAGCCGGCGACGATCTCCGATTCACCCTCGGCGACGTCGAACGGCGCACGGTTGGTTTCGGCGACACCCGAGATCAGGTAGACGATGAACATCGGGAACAGCGGCAGCCAGTTCCAAGACAGGATCGAACCGCCGGCCATGCCTGCGCCCTGCTGGTTGACGATCTCGACCAGGTTCAGGCTGCCCGACACCATCAGCACGCCGACCAGCGCGAAGCCCATCGCGATCTCGTACGAGACGATCTGCGCGGCCGAGCGCATCGCGCCCAGGAAGGAGTACTTCGAGTTGGCCGCCCAGCCAGCGACGATCACGCCGTACACGCCCATCGAAGTGATCGCCATGATGTAGAGCAGCGACGCGTCGATGTTGGCGAGCACCAGCCCGTCGCCGAACGGCACCACCGCCCACGCGGCGAGCGCCGGTGCGATCGACAGGATGGGGCCGACCAGGAACAGGGTCTTGTTCGACTTGGTCGGCAGGATGATCTCCTTCATCAGGAGCTTCACGCCGTCGGCGATCGGCTGCAGCAGCCCCTTGGGGCCGACCCGGTTCGGGCCGATCCGCAGTTGCATGTAACCGATCACCTTGCGCTCGGCGAGCGTCAGGTACGCCACCGCGCCCATCAGCGGGGCGACGATGGCGACGATCTTCAGCAGGGTCCACACGGCGAGCCCCGCCTCGTTGCCCAGAAGGCTTTGGAAAAACTCCATGGCTTACCCCCGTTTGATCTCGATGGCGTCAAAACGACCGCCCAGCGCCAGCGTGTCCTGGCTTGCCGCCGCCACGCGCACGCAGCCGGCCGCGAGGCCCGCGTCGACGCGCGCGCCCATCCGAACCTCTGCCCCGCCCTGCTTCAGCAGCACCTCGGTTGGTTCGCCCAGCGACGCGTAGAGGTCGGCCGACAGCAGCGCGACCGGCGCGGCCGCGTGCTCGGTCGCCTGCAGCGAAGCCGCGTTGCGGCAGATCGCGTCGACCGCGAACATCGGCACCTCGCCCACGCGCACGGTGGCCGCCTTGGCGGACACATCCGCGCGCACGTCAGACAGCGCGTTGTTCAGGCGGGACTCGATGCTGCCCACAGCGAGCAGTTCGGCACGCACGTCTTCGGCGCTGTTGAAGCCGAAACCGTCCAGTTGCAGCAGGTTGCCCAGCACGCGCAGCACCTTCCACGCCGGACGGGTCTCGCCCAGCGGCTTGACCACGCCGTTGAACAACTGCAGGCGGCCTTCCATGTTGACGAAGGAGCCGGCGGTCTCGCTGAACGGCGCGATGGGCAGCAGCACGTCGGCGTAGTCGGCGAGGCCTTCGCTGTCGAACGCGGTCAGCGCGATCACCGTCTGCGCCTGCTTCAGCGCGGCGACGGCGCCGGCGGCATCGTAGGCGTCGAACTCGGGCTCGGTGTTCAAGAGGAAGTAGGCCTTGCGCGGCTTGGCGAACATTTCGGCCGCGTTGGCGCCGCCGTCCTTGGGCAGCGCGCCGACCGCTTCCGCGCCGACGCTGTTGGCGGCGTCGGACAGCACGCCGAAACGGCCGCCGGCCACGCGGGCGATTTCTTGCGTGACTGCGTAGACGCTGGCGTAGTTCGGCAGTTGCTGCGCAAGCGCACCGATCACCACCGCACCCTTTTCGCCGTCGGCGAGGCTTTGCGCGATGGCGCGTGCTTCCGCCGAAACCTCGACGGAAGAGAGGTCGATCGCGGTGTCGCCACCCTTGATCTCGATGAGTGCCTTGAGTACCTGGGCGAGCGCACCCGCGAGGTTCTGCGGCGCAGCGAGCAGCTTGCCGTGCACGTTCATCAAGAGTTCGTCGTCGGCCACATGCACGACGCTGAGCTTCAGGCGCTTGCGCGCAGCCTGGCGCAGGCGCGCCGCGATCAGCGGCTGTTCGCTACGCAGGGTGCTGCCGACAACCAGCAGCGCGTCCAGTTGCGACAGCTCGGCCACCGGCAGGCCCAGCCATTCGCCGCCCTGGCGCAATGCGTCGGCGGAGAAGTCGCTACGGCCGAGGCGGTAGTCGATGTTGGTAACACCGAAGGCGCGTGCCAGTTTCTGCGCGAGGTACAGCTCTTCGGTCGTCGAGCGCGCGCCCAGCAGGAAGCCTACCGCGTCCTTGCCGTGGTCGGCCGACACGCCGTTCAGGCCCTTCACCACGTAGTTGAGCGCGGTTTCCCAGTCGGTGTCGTGCCACTTGCCGTCGAACTTGATCTTCGGGTTCTTCAGGCGGCGCTCGCTATTCAGGCCTTCGTACGAGAAGCGGTCACGGTCGGACAGCCAGCACTCGTTGATCGCCTCGTTCTCCAGCGGCAGCACGCGCATCACGGTGTTCTGCTTGACCTGGACGATCAGGTTGGCACCCAGGCCGTCGTGCGGGGCGACCGACTTGCGGCGAGACAGCTCCCACGAACGGGTGCTGTAGCGGAACGGCTTGGAGGTCAGCGCGCCGACCGGGCACAGGTCGATCACGTTGCCCGAAATTTCCGAGGTCACGGTCTTGCCGAGGAAGGGCAGGATTTCCGAGAACTCGCCTCGGTTGGCCATGCCGATTTCCTGAAAGCCGCCGATTTCCTCGGTGAAGCGCACGCAGCGCGTGCAGTGGATGCAGCGGCTCATTTCCTCGGCGGAAACCAGCGGGCCCATGTCCTTGCCCGGCACCGAGCGCTTTTCTTCCTGGTAGCGGGACTCGCTCTTGCCGTAGCCGACCGCGATATCCTGCAGCTGGCACTCGCCGCCCTGGTCGCAGATCGGGCAGTCCAGCGGGTGGTTGATCAGCAGGAACTCCATCACCCCCGCCTGCGCGGTCTTCGCCATGCTGGAGTGGGTATGCACCTTCATGCCGTCGGTGACCGGCGTCGCGCAAGCCGGCAAGGGCTTGGGCGCCTTCTCGACCTCGACCAGGCACATGCGGCAGTTCGCCGCGATCGAGAGCTTCTTGTGGTAGCAGAAATGCGGGATGTAGGTGCCGATCGAATGGGCTGCCTCCATCACCGTGCTGCCCTGCGGGGCGGTCAGTTTCTTGCCGTCGATTTCGATTTCAAGCATCGCTCAACACCATTTGTGGTTCACCAAGGGCTTCCCGTGTTCGATCAGATACTCGAACTCGTTGCGGAAGTGCTTGGTAAAGCTGCGGACCGGGAAAACGGCGGCGTCAGCCAGCGCGCAGATGGTGCGCCCGGCCATGTTGTTGCCGACGGAGTCCAGCAATTCGAGGTCACCCGGACGGCCCTGGCCGTTCGCGATCCGGTGGATCACCTTGTACAGCCAGCCCGTGCCTTCGCGGCACGGCGTGCACTGGCCGCAGGACTCTTCGTGGTAGAAGTACGCGAGGCGTTCGAGCGCGCGCACCATGCACACGTCTTCGTTCATCACGATGACCGCCCCCGAGCCCAGCATGGAGCCGGCCTTCGAGATGCTGTCGTAGTCCATGGTCAGGCCCATCATCACGTCGCCCGGCAGCACCGGCGCGGACGAGCCACCCGGGATCACCGCCTTGAGCTTCTTGCCGTCACGCATGCCGCCGGCCATCTCCAGGAGTTCGGAGAAGGGGGTACCCAGCGGGATCTCATAGTTGCCCGGACGGTTCACGTGGCCGGACACCGAAAAGAGCTTGGTGCCGCCGTTGTTCGGCTTGCCCGCTTCCAGGAACTTCTGCGCGCCGTCACGGATGATAAACGGCACGGAGGCGAAGGACTCGGTGTTGTTGATGGTGGTCGGCTTGCCATACAGGCCGAACGACGCCGGGAACGGCGGCTTGAAGCGCGGCTGGCCCTTTTTGCCTTCCAGCGATTCCAGGAGCGCGGTTTCCTCGCCGCAGATATACGCGCCGTAGCCGTGCGCGGCGTACAGCTCGAAATTGAAGCCCGAGCCGAGGATGTTGTTGCCGAGGAAACCGGCAGCGCGCGCCTCTTCGATTGCTTCCTCGAACTGCTCGTACGCCTCGAAGATCTCGCCGTGGATGTAGTTGTAACCGGCGCGGCAACCCATCGCGTAACCGCCGATGATCATGCCCTCGATCAGCGCGTGCGGGTTGAAGCGTAGGATGTCGCGGTCCTTGAAGGTGCCCGGCTCGCCCTCGTCGGTGTTGCACACCACGTACTTGTCGCCCTGGAAGGCGCGCGGCATGAAGCTCCACTTGAGGCCGGTCGGGAAGCCCGCGCCGCCACGGCCGCGCAGGCCGGAGTTCTTGACCTCGGCGATCACCTCGTCCTGCGGCATCGCGCCTTGCAGGATCTTTTTCAGCGCGGCGTAGCCGCCGCGTGCCTCGTAGGCGGCCAGACGCCAGGCGTTCGCGTCCTGGGTGTCGACGCCTTCGAAAATCACGCCACTTTTGAAGATCGCCATTACTTGAGCTCCGCCAGTTTCTTGTCGATGGCTTCGGGCGACATGTGGCTGCACATATGGTGGTTGTTCACCAGCAGCACCGGTGCGTCGCCGCAGGCGCCCATGCACTCGCCCTCGAGCAGGGTGTACTTGCCGTCGGCCGAGGTCTCGCCGATGGCGATCCCCAGTTTTTCGGAAATGTACTTGGCGGCGGAGACGCCGCCGGAGAGCGCGCACGGCAGGTTGGTGCAGACGGTGATCTTGTACTGCCCCACCGGCTTCATGTCGTACATGTTGTAGAAAGTGGCGACCTCGTACGCGGCCACCGGGGCGATGCCCAGGTAGTTGGCGACGAACTCGATCACGTCAGCGTTCAGGCAGCGCGCGTCCGGCGTCTGGCCCAGTTCCCGACGTTCAGTCAGCGCGATCCTCAGCGCGGCCATCACCGCCGAACGCTTCTGGTCGGCGGGGTACTTGGCGACTTCGCGGTCGATCTTTGCAAGCGATTGTGCGGACAGCATCAGCGGTCAATCTCCCCAAACACGATATCCTGCGTGCCGATGATCGCGACGACGTCGGCGATCATGTGGCCGCGCGACATTTCGTCCAGACCCGCCAGGTGGGCGTAGCCGGGCGCGCGGATCTTCAGGCGGTACGGCTTGTTCGCGCCGTCGGAGACGAGGTAGATGCCGAACTCGCCCTTCGGGTGTTCGGTACCGACGTAGACCTCGCCCTCCGGCACGTGCATGCCTTCGGAGAAGAGCTTGAAGTGGTGGATCAGCTCTTCCATGTTCGACTTCATCGCCTCGCGCGACGGCGGCGCCACCTTGTGGTTGTCGCTGATCACCGGGCCCGGGTTGTCGCGCAGCCACTTTACGCACTGGGCGATGATGCGGTTGGACTGGCGCATCTCCTCGACGCGCACCAGGTAGCGGTCGTAGCAGTCGCCGGTGACGCCGACCGGCACGTCGAAGTCCATCTCGGCGTACACGTCGTAAGGCTGGGTCTTCCTAAGGTCCCATGCGATGCCGGAACCGCGCAGCATCGGGCCGGTGAAGCCCAGTTGCAGCGCGCGCTCGGGGGTGACCACGCCGATGCCGACCGTACGCTGCTTCCAGATGCGGTTGTCGGTGAGCAGCGTCTCGTACTCGTCGACGCAGGCCGGGAAGCGGCGGGTGAAGTCCTCGATGAAGTCGAGCATCGAGCCCTGGCGGTTCTCGTTCAGGCGCGCGATTTCCTTCGCGTTGCGGATCTTGGACGCGGTGTACTGCGGCATGGTGTCCGGCAGGTCGCGGTAGACGCCGCCCGGGCGGAAGTACGCCGCGTGCAGACGCGCGCCGGACACCGCCTCGTAGCAGTCCATCAGGTCTTCGCGCTCGCGGAACGCGTACAGGAACATCGTCATCGCGCCGATGTCGATCGAGTGCGCACCGATCCACAGCAGGTGGTTCAGGATGCGGGTGATCTCGGCGAACATCACGCGGATGTACTGCGCGCGGATGGGCACGTCGACGCCGGTCAGCTTCTCGATCGCCAGGCAGTAGGCGTGCTCGTTGCACATCATCGACACGTAGTCGAGACGGTCCATATACGGCAGCGACTGGATGAAAGTCTTCTGCTCGGCCAGCTTCTCGGTGCCGCGGTGCAACAGGCCGATATGCGGGTCGGCGCGCTGCACCACCTCGCCGTCCAGTTCGAGCACCAGGCGCAGCACGCCGTGCGCGGCCGGGTGCTGCGGGCCGAAGTTCAGCGTGTAATTGCGGATATCAGCCACCGTAGTTCTCCTCGCGGACGATGCGCGGCGTGATCTCGCGCGGCTCGATGGTGACCGGCTGGTAGACCACGCGTTGCTGCGTCGCGTCGTAGCGCATTTCGACAAAGCCTGACACCGGGAAGTCCTTGCGGAACGGGTGGCCGACGAAACCGTAATCGGTCAGCAGGCGGCGCAGGTCGGGGTGGCCTTCGAACATCAGGCCGTACAGGTCGAACGCCTCGCGCTCGTACCAGTTCAGGCAGTTCCAGACGCCGGTCAGCGTCGGCAGGACGGGAAAATCGTCGTCTTCGGCGAAACAGCGCAGGCGCAGGCGGACATTGTGCTGGACCGACAGCAACTGGTAGACGGCCGCGAAGCGCGGGCCGTCCCAGGGTTGGTCCTTGTAGGCGCTGTAGTCCATGCCGCACATATCGATGCACTGCTCGAAGCCGGCCTGATCGCGCAGGATGGTGGCGACTTCGAGCAAGTCTTGAGCCTTGCATACGACAGTCAGCTCATTATACGCCATTGTGCTATGCACAACACGCGACGCGAGCAGACCCTCGACGCTCGACTTGAGCGCTTCCAGTTTGGAGGCCATGGTTACTCCCTTAGCGGGCGATGGTGTTGGTGCGTTTGATCTTGTTCTGCAGCTGGATGATGCCGTACAGCAAGGCTTCCGCGGTCGGCGGGCAGCCCGGCACGTAGACGTCGACCGGCACGATGCGGTCACAGCCACGGACGACCGAGTACGAGTAGTGGTAGTAGCCGCCACCGTTGGCGCACGACCCCATCGACAGCACCCAGCGCGGCTCGGCCATCTGGTCGTACACCTTGCGTAGCGCGGGCGCCATCTTGTTGCACAGCGTGCCGGCGACGATCATCAGGTCGGATTGGCGGGGACTCGGACGGAACACGATGCCGAAACGATCGAGGTCGTAACGCGACGCCCCGGCGTGCATCATTTCCACCGCGCAGCAGGCAAGGCCGAAGGTCATCGGCCACATCGAACCCGTGCGGGTCCAGTTGATGAGGGTATCAGCCGTGGTGGTGATGAAACCCTTCTCGAGGATACCTTCTACTCCCATTCCAGCGCCCCCTTCTTCCATTCATAGATAAAGCCGATCGTCAGGATGGCCAGGAAGACCAGCATGGCGCCGAAGCCGAACATGCCGATATCCCGCAGCACGACGGCCCACGGGAACAGGAAGGCGATTTCGAGATCGAACAGGATGAACAGAATCGCGACGAGGTAGTAACGCACATCAAAACGCATGCGCGTGTCTTCGAAGGCCTCGAAGCCACACTCGTACGGAGACAGTTTCTCGGCGTCGGGTCTGTTGGGTGCGACGAGCTTACCGAGGACGATAGGCCCGACACCGACCAGCAGGCCGATGACGACAAACATCAAGATGGGAAAATAATTTTGCAGCATTTCCCGATTACCCCTAAAAAAAGGAGGTTTCCCTCCTGCGCTCCAAAAAAAAACAGGTCAACGGTTTCCCGATGACCTGTTTTTTAGATTTTGTGGTGCCGACAGTGAGACTCGAACTCACACAGCCTATGGCCACTACCCCCTCAAGATAGCGTGTCTACCAATTTCACCATGTCGGCACTGAACAAACCTTGGTTTACTCCGGTATTGCGGGACCGGGTTTATTATTATCAGCCGCACCGCCCGGGACTTGCGGCGCGGACTGCTGTACACCACCCATCACACCCAAATCGTTCTGTCTCTCGATGGACAGATAGGACAGAGCAAGACAGGTCGAGAAGAAGACGACCGCGAGTACCGCAGTGCTCCGACTCATAAAATTCGAGGAACCAGAGGCTCCAAACAGACTGCCGGACGAACCGCCACCACCACCGAAAGCCGCACCCATATCAGCGCCCTTGCCGTGCTGCAACAGAACAAGGACGATCACGGCGACTGCGGAGAGCAGATTCACGATCCAGAGCAGTGTTTTCAGGAGTTCCATGTTACCTACTTTTATGCGGCATTGCAAATCGATTTAAACGTTTCGGCATCCAGCGAAGCTCCACCTACCAGCGCCCCGTCTACCCCGG
Source organism: Crenobacter caeni (assembly GCF_010435965.1). Classification (GTDB taxonomy): domain Bacteria; phylum Pseudomonadota; class Gammaproteobacteria; order Burkholderiales; family Chromobacteriaceae; genus Craterilacuibacter; species Craterilacuibacter caeni. The sequence goes on along the minus strand of NZ_JAAGAA010000003.1, from coordinate 74,225 downwards.
GCACTGAAAAGATCGCTTCAGCGTTGTCTGCCTTGACGCTGCCGCCGTAGAGGACGCGAATATTATCAGCGCCCCTACCGCATTGCAATAGCCATTTTTTGATTTCCTGGTGGATTTCTTCAATTTGGCCGGTTTCTGCCACTTTTCCGGTACCAATCGCCCAAACCGGTTCGTAGGCGACCACCAGACTGCGCCCCGCGTAAGCCTCAAGCACGGACAGCTGCGCGCGGATCACCGCCAGCGCCGCCCCCGCCTCGCGCTCGGCGAGCGTCTCGCCGACGCACAGCACCGGGATGAGTCCGGCCTGATGGCAGGCCTCGAGCTTGTCCGTGAGCACGGCGTTGTCCTCGCCGAAGTACTGGCGACGCTCGGAATGGCCGACCAGCACGTAGCGCACCCCCAGGTCCGCCAGCATCGCGGCGGACACCTCGCCGGTATACGCGCCGTCGCCGGCAAAGCGGCTGACATCCTGCGCGCACAGCGCGAGCGGCGTACCCTCGAGCGCAGCCGCCAGCTGACCGAGGTAGGCGGCAGGCGGCGCGACGCCGACGCCTTCGCGGCACACTTCGGGCAGCGCCTTGAGCGCCCGGAGCAAATCCGCGTTGCGCCCGGTACGTCCATTCATCTTCCAGTTGCCGATGACCAGCTTCTCGCTCATGACCCTTGATTCCCTGCTTGATATTCGATGCGCCGTATTATGTCAGAGCCGCGCAGGGTGCGGCTACGCGGGTCCTGGCCCGGCCGGTTTGCAACATGTAATATTTCTGCAAAGAAAGCCGATTACGATGCCGACATCCCAACCCGACACCCAACCGGAGTCAGCATGAAACAGACCGTCCGCTTCGCCGCCACGATCGCCCTGTGCGGCGGTTTTGCAGCCCCCGCCTTCGCCGCCGACATCACCGGCGCCGGCGCGTCCTTCCCCTACCCGCTGTACGCCAAGTGGGCCGAGGCGTACAAGGCCAAGACCGGCAACCAGGTGAACTACCAGTCGATCGGCTCCGGCGGCGGCATCAAGCAGATCGAATCGAAGACGGTCGACTTCGGCGCCTCCGACATGCCGCTCAAGGCGGAAGACCTGGCCAAGAAGGGTCTGGTGCAGTTCCCGACCGTGATCGGCGGCGTGGTGCCGGTGGTCAACCTGCCCGGCGTCACCCCGGGCCAGCTCAAGCTGACCGGCGCGCTGTTGGCCGACATTTACCTCGGCAAGGTCAACAACTGGAGCGACCCGGCGATCGCCAAGCTGAACCCGGGCGTCAAGCTGCCCAGCCAGAAGATCACCCCGGTACGCCGCTCCGACGGTTCGGGCACCACCTTCGTGTTCACCGACTACCTGTCCAAGGTGTCGCCGGAGTGGAAGTCCGCCATCGGCGCCAACACCACCGTCGCCTGGAAGGTCGGCGTCGGCGGCAAGGGCAACGAAGGCGTCGCCAACTACGTGAACCGCATCAAGGGTTCGGTCGGCTACGTCGAGTACGCGTACGCCAAGGTCAACAAGCTCTCGCACGCTGCCGTGCAGAACGCCGCCGGCACCTTCGTGCAGCCGGACGACAAGACCTTCGCCGCCGCAGCAGCTGGCGCAGACTGGAAGGGCACGCCGGGCTTCAGCCTGATCCTGACCAACGCGCAGGGCAAGGAGAGCTGGCCGATCACCAGCGCGACCTTCATCCTGATGCAGAAGAGCACCGACAAGGCCGAGGGCAGCGCCGAAGCGCTGAAGTTCTTCGACTGGGCGTACAAGGACGGCAGCCAGATGGCGCTGCAACTGGACTACGTGCCGTTGCCGGCGAACGTGCAGAACCTGATCCGCACCTCGTGGAAAGACATCAAGACCAGCGCCGGCCAGAGCGTCTGGAAATAAGCGGGACACACCGCTGAGAAATCCGGCCGGGGGACTCCCCCGGCCTTTTGCCTGAAATACCGAGTCACGCGCATGGAAAAATACCAGAACACCCCGCAGCTCAAGCGCCAGCTCCTGATCGACACGCTGTTCCGCAACAGCACGCGTTTCTTTGCCTTCCTGGTGCTCGCGCTCTTGGTCGGCATCATGCTCTCCTTGCTGGTCGGCGCGATGCCGACCATCCGCCAGCAGGGCCTGGGCTTTTTGACCAGCACGGCGTGGGACCCGGTGACCGAAGAATTCGGCGCGCTGGTGCCGATCTACGGCACCCTGCTGACCTCCTTCATCGCCCTGCTGATCGGCGTGCCGGTCAGCTTCGGCATCGCGCTGTTTTTGACCGAACTCTCCCCCACCTGGCTCAAGCGCCCGCTGGGCATCGCGGTCGAACTGCTCGCCGGCATCCCGTCCATCATTTACGGCATGTGGGGCCTGTTCGTGTTCGCGCCGTGGTTCGGCGACAACATCCAGCCCTGGCTGATCGACAACCTGGGCGAGATGCCGGTGATCGGCTTCCTGTTCCAGGGCGCGCCGATGGGCATCGGCATGTTCACCGCCGGCCTGATCCTCGCGATCATGGTGATCCCGTTCATCGCCTCGGTGATGCGCGACGTGTTCGAGGTGGTGCCGGCCATGCTCAAGGAGTCTGCGTACGGGCTGGGTGCGACGACCTGGGAAGTCGTTCGCAACGTGGTGCTGCCCTATACCAAGACCGGCGTGATCGGCGGCATCATGCTCGGCCTGGGCCGCGCGCTGGGCGAGACCATGGCGGTCACCTTCGTGATCGGCAACTCGACCATCTTCTCGACCGGCCTCTTCGACGCGGGCAACTCGATCGCGTCGGCGCTCGCCAACGAATTCGCCGAGGCCACCAGCGAAGCGCACCTGTCGGCACTGATCTCGCTGGGCCTGATCCTGTTCTTCATCACCTTCGTCGTCCTCGCCTGCTCCAAGCTGCTGCTACTGCGCCTGAAGAAGCAGGAAGGCCGCGGCACCTGAGCGCGGAGAGTACAACGGATGCAACACACCCTCAGCAACGCTAGCAAGGCCAAGACCGTGAAAAGCTTTACCCGCAACAACGCGATCTACCGCAAGCGCCGCCTCGTCAACCTGTTCAATATGGGCGCGTCGATGGCGACCATGGCGTTCGGCCTGTTCTGGCTGGCGTGGATCCTGCTCACCCTGCTGCGCTACGGCCTCGAAGGGCTGTCGCCGGCGGTGTTCACCGAGATCACCCCGCCGCCGGGGTCCGCCGGGGGCCTCGCCAACGCCATCGTCGGCTCGCTGACCATGACCTTCTTCGGCACGCTGATCGGCACCCCGATCGGCATCCTGGCCGGCATTTACCTGTCCGAGTACGGCAGCCGCGGCTATCTGGCACCGGCGACCCGCTTCATCAACGACATCCTGCTCTCGGCGCCGTCCATCGTGATCGGCCTGTTCGTGTACGAGGTGTACGTGCTGTCGGTCGGCCACTTCTCCGGCTGGGCCGGCTCGTTCGCGCTGTCGCTGCTGGTGATTCCGGTCGTGGTGCGCACCACCGAGAACATGCTGCGCCTGGTGCCGGGCAGCCTGCGCGAAGCGGCCTTCGCGCTGGGCGCACCGCAGTGGAAGGTAACCATGCAGGTGACGCTGCGCGCGGCCAAGGCCGGCGTGACCACCGGCATCCTGCTCGCGGTCGCGCGCATCTCGGGCGAAACTGCGCCGCTCCTGTTCACCGCACTGAACAACCAGTTCTGGAGCAACATGAACCAGCCGATGGCCAACCTGCCCATCGTCATCTTCCAGTTCGCGATGAGCCCGTACGAAGACTGGCACAAGCTGGCGTGGGCCGGCTCCCTGCTGATCACCTTCAGCGTCCTGACCCTGAACATCGTGGCCCGCTACCTTGGCCGCCAGAAAACCCAATCCCACTAAGTACCCACCATGACCGAACAGAACATCAAGCTCAAGGTCCGCGACCTCAACTTCTATTACGGCAATTTCCAGGCGCTCAAGGGGATCAACCTGGACATTCCGAGCAAGCAGGTGACCGCCTTCATCGGCCCGTCCGGCTGCGGCAAGTCGACGCTTCTGCGCATCTTCAACCGCATGTACGAGCTGTACCCGGGCATGCGCGCCGAGGGCGAGATCCTGATGGACGGCCAGAACATCCTCAGCCGGGACGTTGACGTCAACCTGTTGCGCGCACAGGTCGGCATGGTGTTCCAGAAGCCGACGCCGTTCCCGATGTCGATCTACGACAACATCACCTTCGGCGTGAAGCTGTACGAGAACCTCAGCCGCAGCGAGATGGACGACCGCGTCGAGTGGGCGCTGAAGAAGGCCGCGCTGTGGAACGAGGTGAAGGACAAGCTCAAGCAGTCGGGCAACTCGCTCTCCGGCGGCCAGCAGCAGCGCCTGTGCATCGCGCGCGCCGTCGCCACCCGCCCCGAGGTGCTGCTGCTGGACGAACCGACCTCGGCGCTCGACCCGATCTCGACCGCGCATATCGAAGAGCTGGTGCACGAACTCAAGCAGGACTACACCATCGCGATCGTCACCCACAATATGCAGCAGGCGGCGCGGGTGTCCGACTACACCGCCTACATGTACCTGGGCGACCTGGTCGAGTTTGGCGAAACCGACACCATCTTCACCGCGCCGTCCAAGAAGGCGACCGAAGACTACATCACCGGCAAGTTCGGCTGACACGCTACACAGCCATGCCATCCGGCAACCCGACCATCCCGGCGCTTGGCGCCGGGATTTTTCTTTGCATTTAACAGTTTAAGCAGTACTACAAAAAGAAACCGGATGGTAACATTCGCGCTCACCTGACCGGCCCGCACGGCTTCCTGCGGGCCTTTGCTTTTTTGCACCGAATACAGGATCTGATTGTGGACCTTCACGATTACAGCGAAATCTCCAAGGCGGCCGAACGCGGCCGCAACGATTTCGTCCGCCTGGGCCTGGCGCTGCTCTTCATCGTCGGCGCCGTCATTTACAGCACCACGCTTGGCCATATCAGCCTGCCGATGATGGTCGCCGCCGGGATCGGCGCCTACATGGCGATGAATATCGGCGCCAACGACGTCGCCAACAACGTTGGCCCCGCCGTCGGCTCCAAGGCACTGACCATGGGCGGCGCGCTGGTGATCGCCGCCGTGTGCGAGGCGGCCGGCGCGCTGATCGCCGGCGGCGAAGTGGTGTCGACCATCCGCAGCGGCATCATCGACCCCTCGCTGATCCCGGACAAGGCCGCCTTCATCTGGATCATGATGTCGGCGCTGCTCGCCGCCGCCTTGTGGCTGAACGTCGCCACGCTGGTCGGTGCACCGGTGTCGACCACCCACTCCATCGTCGGCGCGCTGCTGGGCGCCGGCGTGATGGCGGCAGGCTTCGGCATCGCCAACTGGGGCAAGGTCGTGCAGATCGCCGCCAGCTGGGTGATCTCGCCGGTAATGGGGGGCATCGTTGCCGCGGGCTTCCTCTACTTCATCAAGCGCACCATCACCTACCAGAGCGACATGCGCGCGGCCGCCGCGCGCATCGTGCCGGTGCTGATCGGCCTGATGGTCGGCGTGTTCGCCGCCTACCTGATGCTCAAGGGGCTGTCCAAGCTGTGGAAAGTCGGCTTTGTCGAGGCGCTGCTCGGCGGCGCCGGCCTCGGCGTGGTGTCCTACCTGGTGCTCAAGCCGGTAATCGCGCGCCGCGCCGCGCGCTCGGAAAACACCAAGCAGGCGATCAACGCGCTGTTCACCTGGCCGCTGATCATGTCTGCCGCGCTCTTGAGCTTCGCACACGGCTCGAACGACGTCGCCAACGCGATCGGCCCGCTGGCCGCCATCGTCGACGCGCTGCAGACCAGCGGCAGCGAGATCGGCGCGTCCGCCGGCATCCCGCTGTGGGTGATGCTGGTCGGCGCGCTCGGCATCTCGGTCGGCCTCGCGCTGTTCGGCCCCAAGGTGATCCGCACCGTCGGCAACGAGATCACCGAGCTTGACCAGATGCGCGCGTACTCGATCGCGATGTCGGCGACCGTCACCGTGATCCTGGCGAGCCAACTCGGCCTGCCGGTCAGCTCGACGCATATCGCGGTCGGCGGCGTGTTCGGCATCGGCTTCTTGCGCGAACACCTGAAGAACCGCTACGCGATCATGATCGCGCAGATCAAGGCGCACCACCCGGAGGACGACCAGCCGGCGATCGACGCCTTCATCACGTCTTTCACCGCCGCCTCGATCGAACAGAAGGGGCAGATGCTCAAGGATCTCAAGCAGCGGATGAAGTCGCTGCAGGACCCGGCGCATTTCTCCAAGCGCGAGCGCAAGGAACTGCGCCAGGTCTACAAGACCGAGCTGGTGAAGCGCTCGCTGATCAAGCGGATCGCGGCGGCCTGGGTGATCACCGTCCCCGCCTCCGCGCTGATGTCGGCCGCGATCTACCTCGTGCTGCAGCAACTGGGTTTCTGACCCGAATTCCCCTACGCTGCCGGCTTTCGCCGGCAGCGTTTTTTCCAGCAAAATCAGCCAGATTCCCCGCCTGATACCGATAGGCGACGTACACCTTCGGAATCGTGTAATTTCCCCTACAAAATGCCTTGACGCGACCGCGCTTGCCCCCAACAATCGCGCCTTCCTATGACAACAGCAGTCCATCATGCTTGAACTGTTCAGCGACCTTAGCCCCGCCCTCGCGATCACCCTCGTGCTCTCCCTGGGGCTGGTCCTCGCCTTCGAATTCATCAACGGTTTTCACGACACCGCCAACGCGGTGGCCACCGTCATCTACACCCAGTCGATGAAACCGCAGCTCGCGGTCGTCGCGTCGGGCATCTTCAACTTCCTGGGCGTGATGGCCGGCGGCCTCGCCGTCGCCTACGCGATCGTCCACCTGCTGCCGGTCGACCTCCTGGTCTCGATCAACAGCGCACGCGGCATGGCGATGGTATTTGCGCTATTGACCGCCGCCATCGTGTGGAACCTCGGCACCTGGTACTTCGGCCTGCCCGCGTCCAGCAGCCACACCCTGATCGGTGCGCTGCTGGGCGTCGGCGTCGCCAACGCCTGGCTGAACAACGCGCCGCTGACCCAGGGCATCAACTGGGGCAAGGCGCTCGACGTCGGCACCTCGCTGCTGCTCTCGCCGCTGTTGGGCGGGGTGGTCGCCGCGCTGATCCTGCTTGCGCTGCTGCGCTTTCGGGCGCACAGCAACATCCACCGCACGCCGTTCCAGCGCCAGCAGATCGAGGGGCGCAAGCACCCGCCGTTCTGGTCGCGCTTCATGCTGATCGTCTCGGCGATGGGGGTGAGCTTCGCGCACGGCTCGAACGACGGCCAGAAGGGCGTCGGCCTGATCATGCTGGTGCTGATCGGCATCGTGCCGGCCAAGTTCGTGCTCAACCTGGACAGCACGCCTTACCAGATCGAGCGCACCCGCGACGCCGCCGTCCACCTGCAGCAGTTCTACGAGCGCAAGGCGCCCGAACTCTCCGCGCTGATCGCCAAGATGCCGCCGAAGAAGGACACCGGCCGCTTCCAGTGCCACCCGCTGGCCACCGCCGAAACGGCCAACGTGCTGGCCGGCCTGCTGGACACCACCGACTACCACAAGCTCGACAAGCAGCAGCGCTGGGACGTGCGTACCGACCTTCTGTGCCTGGACGACGCCGCGAAGATCGCGCTGAAGCTGCCGGGGCTGACCGCAGCCGAGAAGGCGCACCTGACCGGCCTGCGCAAGGATCTGACCGCGACCACCGAGTACGCGCCGACCTGGGTGATCGTCGCCGTCGCGCTCGCTTTGGGCATCGGCACCATGGTCGGCTGGAAGCGCGTGGTGCGCACCGTCGGCGAAGGCATCGGCAAGAAGGACATGACGTACGCGCAGGGCGTGTCGGCGCAGCTGACCGCGGCCACCGCCATCGGCGCGGCCAGCGTGTTCGGCTTCCCGGTGTCGACCACGCAGGTGCTCTCCAGCGCGGTCGCCGGCACCATGCTCGCCAACCGCTCGGGCCTGCAGATGTCGACCATCCGCAACATCCTGCTCGCGTGGCTGTTCACGTTGCCGGTGGCGATGGGGCTGGCCGCCGGCCTCTATATCGCCGGCGCCCGCTTCTTCGGATAAAGAGAGTAGATAATCTCTAACGAATGAAAAATTGATCTGGATCAACAAGGCCGCCAGGATGACGCGCTAACATCCATCCCGCTTCATCATGGTTTCTCCTTTGTTGTTTGCAGCAATATCCCATTCGCCCCGACCCCTCAGTCGGGGCCTTTTTTTGCCCGTCGTTCAGGCCTTCAGGAAATGCTCGCGCCCGGCGAGCCAGCGCGCCAGGTGCGCGTGTGCGACCTCGGGCATCCTGGACAGCAGCTCCGGCGCCAGCGCGCGCGCCTCTTCAAGCAGCCCGCTGTCGGCCTCCAGGTCGGCAAAGCGCAGCATCGGCACACCGCTTTGCCGCGCGCCGAGGAACTCGCCGGGGCCGCGGATCAACAGGTCCTGCCGCGCGATCTCGAAGCCGTCGGTGTTTTCGTAGATCACCCTGAGCCGCGCCTTGGCAAGGTCCGACAGCGGTTGCTCGAACAGCAGCACGCAACTACTCTTGGCCGCACCGCGGCCGACGCGTCCGCGCAACTGGTGCAGCTGCGCGAGCCCCATCCGCTCGGCGTGCTCGATCACCATCAGGCTCGCGTTGGGCACGTCGACGCCGACCTCGATCACGGTGGTCGCGACCAGCACGTCAATGCTGCCTGCCGCGAAGGCCGCCATCACCTCGGCTTTTTCCGCCGCCTTCATCCGCCCGTGCACCAGCGCGACGCGCCGCTCGGGCAACGCAGCGCCCAGCTCCTGATGGGTGTCGACCGCCGTCTGCAGGGTCAGCGTCTCGCTCTCCTCGATCAGCGGGCACACCCAGTACGCCTGCCGGCCCTCCCCGCACACCTTGTTAACAAAACCGACCACCTCGCCCCGCCGCTCGGCCGACACCAGCCGGGTGACGATCGGCGTGCGCCCGGGCGGCAGCTCGTCGATCACCGACACGTCAAGATCGGCGTAGTAGCTCATCGCCAGCGTGCGCGGGATCGGCGTCGCCGACATCATCAGTTGGTGCGGCGAGCCGCCCTTGCCCTGCAAGGCGAGGCGCTGGCCGACGCCGAAGCGGTGCTGCTCGTCGACGATCACCAGCCCCAGCCGCTCGAAGGCGACGTCGTCCTGGAAGAGCGCGTGGGTACCGACCGCGAGGCGCGCCTCGCCCGAGGCGATGCGCGCTGCCATCGCCTCGCGCGCCTTCTTCCTCAGGCTGCCGGACAGCCACGCCACCTCGACGCCCAGTGGGGCGAGCCAGGCGGAGAGTTTGAGGTAGTGCTGCTCGGCGAGGATCTCGGTCGGCGCCATCAGCGCGACCTGGTAGCCCGCCTCGATCGCGGCGAGCGCCGCCATCGCCGCGACGATGGTCTTGCCGCTGCCCACGTCCCCCTGCAGCAGCCGGTTCATCGGGTGCGGCTTGGCAAGGTCAACCTCGATTTCAGCCAGCACGCGTTGCTGCGCGCCGGTCAGCGCGAAAGGCAAGCTCTGGGCCAGGCGCGCGCGCAAGGCGCCGTCGCCGACAATCGCCGGCGCGTGCCCTTGTCTGCGCGCACGGTAGGCCAGGCGCATCGACAGTTGCTGCGCGAGCAGCTCGTCGAATTTCAGCCGCTGCCACGCCGGCAAGGCCGGGTCGGCGAGCGCCGAAGCGCCAAGCTCCGGCGGCGGCGCGTGCAACAGGCGTACCGCGTCGGCAAACGGCAGCAGGCGGTAGCGCGCGCGTACCGCGTCGGGCAGGGTATCGTTAAGCGGCAGGGATTTGAGCTCCGCCGCGATCATGCGCCTGAGCACCGGCTGGGTCAGGCCGTTCACCGTCGGGTAGATAGGCGTCAGCCGCTCGGCCAGCGCGTCGCCCTCGTGCACGTCGCGCAGCTTGGGGTGGACCATCTCGTCGCCGAAGTAACCGCGGCGGATCTCGCCCAATGCGCGCACGCGGTGGCCGACGGCAAGCTGCTTTTGCTGGCTGGGGTAGAAATGGATGAAGCGCAGCACCAGGCTGGCGCTGCCGTCGCGCAGGCGCGCCACCAGCTGGCGACGCGGCCTGAACTGCACCTCACACGAGGTGACCTCGCCCTCGACTAGCACATGCTGGCCGTAAGGCGCGTCGGCGATCGGGTAGAGGTGGGTCTCGTCCTCGTAGCGCAACGGCAGGTGCAGCACGAGGTCGAAGCGGCGGCGGATGCCCAGCTTCTCGAGTTTCTTCAGCGTGGCGTCCTGGGCAGCGGGCGCCTGATGGGCAAGGTCGGCACTCATGCGCCGATTCTACCGGAAATAAAAAAACGGAAAGCCCTCCGGCCTTCCGTTCTGTACCGCAAGGGCAGAGTGCTTACGGCTTGACCCAGGTCTGGGTGCGGCCAAGCAAGGCCATGCCGAGGAAACCGCGCACCTCGAGCTTGTCGCCGACCACCTTGAGCTTGGCGCTGTAGACCTTGCCCGTTTTCGGGTCGAGGATCTTGCCGCCTTCCCATGCGTCGCCATCTTTCTTCAGGCCCCACAGGATGTTCATGCCGACCACCGGCTTGTCCTTGTTGGCGCCGTCGCACTTGCCGCACACGGCGTCCGGGTTGTTGAACAGTTTGACGATCTTGCCGCTAAGCTCACCCGAAGCCGACTCCGAGATCTGCACCAGCGCCTTGGGCTGCTTGGTCTCGTCGTCGATGGTCTTCCAGGTGCCAACCGCGCCGGCCGCCCAGGCGCTGCCGCACAACAGCACGCCGGCGAGCACCGCCGCGCCCTTGTTCAGGATCCCCTTCATTATTTTCTCCTCGTTTTCAAACGGTGGTTTGAGTGGTTGCTCGAGGATGCCAACACCGCCTGCTCCCGTCAAGAACACCGGCATCATCCGCGGAAATCACCGTCTGCCATCGCGCGCACGCGCCCGCCGACGCTGACCTGCCCCGTCGCGTCGATGCACAGGCGCAGGCGGTTCGGCCGACCGGCGGTCTCCCCCTGCTCGACACACCAGTCGAGGTCCCGTTCACCGCCTAGCGCCAGATAACCGCCCAGGTTCGCGCACGCCGAGCCGGTGCCGATGTCTTCGAGCACCGCCCCGTCTTGCACGTAGAAATACCGCACCGTCGCGACGCCCTCCGCTGCGTGCCACAGGTAGGCGATGCTGCGCCCGGGTCGCAGCGTCGCGCCGGCGATGAGCCGCGCAAGATCGGGCCTTGCCGCGCGCACCGCGTCGCGGCTGCTGACCCGGATCAGCAACTGCTCGGAGCCGGTGTTCACCCATTGCGGCGCGCCGCAAACCGCACCTTCCGCCAGCCCCAGCATCGCGGCGGCGTCGCTTGCCGAGAGCGCCGCCGGGCGCAGTGTCGCCGTGGGCACCCACAAGAACCAGTGTCCGTCCGCTTCGTACACCCCGATCGGCCCCGCGTTGCAGCGAAGGGTGAACGCTGGCCCCAGCGCGCGCTGCGCGGCGAGCACCGCCGCCGCGCCGAGCACCGGATGCCCGGCAAACGGCAGCTCGGTCGCCGGCGTGAAGATGCGCAGGCGCGCGGCGGTGCCGTCTGCCTCGCCCGGCAGCACGAACACGGTCTCGGCCAGGTTGAACTGGCGCGCGATCGCCTGCATCTCGTCATCACGAAGCTTGCGGGCGTCGGTAAACACCGCGAGCGGGTTGCCGCCGAAACGGCTGCCGTCGCTGAATACGTTGACGATGCAGTAAGGAAGTGCGGCCACGGTTTTCCCCCGAAATTGTCTATTGGATCACACGGACGGCACACGGCAAAACGCCGCCGGCAAAAGCACGGCGGCGTATGGCAAAAACGGCAGAGTCCGGGTTTAGCCCAGCACCATCACCGCTTCCGCTTCGACCTGTACGCCACGCGGCAGGCTGGCGACGCCGACCGCGGCGCGCGCCGGGAACGGCTCGGCCATGAATTCAGCCATCACCTTGTTGAAGGTCGCGAAGTTGGCGAGGTCGGTCAGGTAGGCATTGAGCTTGACGATGTCGTTCAGCGAACCGCCGGCCGCCTCGCACACCGCCTTCAGGTTGGCGAACACCTGGCGCGTTTCCGCCTCGAAGCCGCCCTCGACCACGGTCATGGTCGCCGGGTCGAGCGGGATCTGCCCGGACAGGTAGACGGTGTTGCCGGCCTGCACGGCCTGCGAGTACGCGCCGATCGCTGCCGGGGCCTGGTCGGTGTGGATGATTTTCTTGGTCATGGTGTTCACGCTTTGTCGTTGAGGAACAGGGTTAACAAGTCGTTCAGGAAACGCTGGCCGGCGAGTGTCGGCCGGATCAGCCCGCCTTGCCGCTCGATCAGGCCGCGCCGCACCGCCTCGTCCAGCTCGCGGGCGATCTGCACCAGCGGCAGGCCGGTATGCGCGGCAAACAGCGACTCGTCGAAGCCGCCGGTCAGCCGCAGCGCGTTCATCATGAATTCGAACGGCAAATCGCGGCGGCCGACCTTGTGCGCCTCCTGCACCGGCTCGCCCGCGGCGACCGCCTTCAGGTAGGCCGCCGGCTGCTTGTAGCGCATCTGGCGGCGTACGCCGTCGTGCGCGCTGACCTTGCCGTGCGCGCCGGCGCCGATGCCCAGGTAGTCGCCAAAGGTCCAGTAATTGAGATTATGCCGGCACTGCCGGCCGGGGCGCGCGAACGCAGAGGTCTCGTAGTGCTGGAAACCGGCCGCCGCCAGCCTTTCCTCGATCGCCTCCTGCATGTCGGCCGAGCGCTCGTCGTCGGGCAGGTTTTCCGGCTCGTAGCGCGCGAACAGCGTGTTGGGCTCGATGGTCAGATGGTACGCCGACAAATGGGTGACGCCGGCGGAGAGCGCCGTGTCGACGTCGGCGAGCGCTTGATCCAGCGTCTGCCCGGGCAACGCGTACATCAGGTCGGCGTTGACGTTGTCGAAGTGCTGAAGCGCCGCCTCAAGCGCGCCGCGCGCCTCGGCGCCGCCGTGGATGCGGCCGAGCGTACGCAGGAAGCCGTCGTCGAAACTCTGGATGCCGAGCGACAGGCGGTTGACGCCGGCCGCGCGGTAGCCCTCGAAACGGCCATGCTCGACGGTGCCCGGGTTGGCCTCCATGCTGATCTCGGCGTCCGGGTGCACGCGCACGCGCGCGCGCACGCCGGCGAGCAGGTGGTCGATCGCCTCCGGCGAGAACAGGCTGGGCGTGCCACCGCCCATGAAGATGGTCGTCACCGGCCGCCCCCATACTGCGGGCAGCGCAAGCTCGAGGTCGGCGAGCAAGGCGTCGACGTAGCCCGCCTCGTCAAAACCCGCTTTCGCCTCGTGCGAATTGAAGTCGCAGTACGGGCACTTGCGCACGCACCACGGGAAGTGGATGTAGAGCGACAGGGGCGGCAGGCTCTTGAGGCCACCCGTCAGCGCCGAGAGGTCGATCACGCTCATGCGAACGCCGTCAGGCGAGAGAGCAAGGCCTGCATCGCCTGGCCGCGGTGGCTGACCCGGTTCTTCTCTTCAGCCGGCAGCTCGGCCACCGAGCAGCCGTACGCGGGGATCCGCACCAGCGGGTCGTAGCCGAAACCGCCGTCGCCCGAGGCCGCGTCTGCAACTTCGCCCAGCCACACCGCGTCGACGATCAGCGGATGCGGGTCGTCGGCGTGGCGCACCAGCACCAGCACGCAGGTGTACCAGCAGCGGCGGTTGTGCTCGCCCTGCATCTTCTCAAGCAGCAGCGCGTTGTTGCGCGCGTCGCTCTTCGGCTCGCCGGCAAAGCGCGCGGAGAGCACGCCGGGCGCGCCGCCCAGCGCCTCGACGCACAGGCCGGAGTCGTCGGCCAGCGCCGGCAGGCCGGTCTCGCGGCTGGCGTGGCGCGCCTTCTCCAATGCGTTCTCGACGAAGGTGTGGTAAGGCTCGGCACACTCGGAGACGCCGAGCGCCTGCTGCGGCACCACCTTCACCCCGAGCGGCGCGAGGAGCGCCGAGAATTCGCGCAGCTTGCCGGCGTTGCCGCTGGCGAGCACCAGTTGGTCGAACATGGTCTTTCCTTGTCTTTCTGCAAAAACGGGGCGCCACCGGCGCCCCGCATCCGGCCTTAGTGGCCGGCCTTCACCTGGGTCCACAGGCGGTTCATCAGCCGGCGCTCCTTCGGCGTCTGCTCGCGCAGCACCGTCCACTTGGCGACCGTCTGCGGCGTCGGGTTGACTACCGGGTTGGCCTTGAGGTCGGCACGGAAGAAGGGCTCGGCGGTCTTCACCGGGTTGGTCGCGCCGTTCAGGTTGGTCAGCTCGGCCGCGTTCTTGCCGTCGAGCATGAAGTTGATGAACTTGTGCGCAAGGTCCGGGCGCTTGGCGCTGGCGAGGATGGCCATGGTGTCCACCCCCAGCTCGTTGCCCTCGCGCTGCGCGCTCATCGCGACCTTGAACGGACGGCGGGCCGCCTTGGCGTCCTCGGCGGCCTGGTGGAACTCGGTCGAGTAACCCAGCGCGACCCAGATATTGCCGACCGCCAGCTCTTTGAGGTAGCTCGCGTTGGAGAACGCCGCCCAGTAGGGCTTGGCGCGCGCGATCACGTCCTTGGCTGCGCGGTAGTCGGCCTCGGTCGCCTTGTTCGGGTCCTTGCCCAGGTAGAACATCGCCGCCGAGAACACCTCGCGCGGGCTGTCCAGCACGGTGACCTTGCCCTTGATCCTGGCCAGCACCTTGGGGTCGAAGATCACCGACCAGCTCGTCGGGTCGACGCCGAGCTTCTTCAGCCGCACGTCGTTGTAGCCGACGCTGGTCAGGCTGAGCACGGTCGGCACTTCGTAGCGGTTGCCCGGGTCGTAGCTCTGGTTGAGGTAGGCCGGGTCGACGTTCCTGAGATTGGGGATCAGCTGCTTGTTCAACGGCTGCAACAACTTCTGCTTGACCATCGGCTGGATCACGAAGGACGACGGGAACACCACGTCGTAACCCTTGGCGCCCGCGGAGAGCTTGGCCAGCATTTCCTCGTTGTCACCGTAGAAGTCCTGCACCACGCGGCAATCGCAGCTCTTCTCGAAGCGCTTGATGGTGGCGTCCGACAGCGAACCGCTCCAGTTATACAGGTGGAGCACGTCGTTCGGACCGGCCAGCACGCTGGTCGACGCCAGCGCGGACAACAATGTAACAGTCAGCTTGTTCAATTCAGGTTCACCTCCAGACAGATCAGGGCGACGGCCCGCTCGGGCCGCCGCTAAAAAAACGGGCAGTTCAGGCGCAGCTTGCCTCGGTGCGCGGCGCGCGCGCACGCGGCAAGGCAGCCAGCAGCAGGGTTTCATTTGCGCCGTCGAGCAAGGCGGCGTCGGACAGCGTGCGCCGCCAGTTGCGCGCGCCGGGCACGCCCTGGTAGAGGCCGAGGATGTGGCGGGCGATATTGCGCAGCTTGTTGCCCGCGGCGATCTCGCGCGCGACATACGGCATCATGGCGCGCGCGACGTCGTCTCGGGTCTTGTCAGCGGCAGTGGCGCCGTAGAAGCGTTCGTCCCACTCGGCCATCAGCCACGGGTTGTGGTAGGCCTCGCGGCCGACCATCACGCCGTCTACATGCTTCAAGTGCCCGGCAATCTCGTCGTTGCTCTTCACGCCGCCGTTGAGCAGGATCTCGAGTTCGGGGAAGTCGCGCTTCAGGCGGTAGGCGTAGTCGTACTTGAGCGGCGGGATCTCGCGGTTTTCCTTGGGCGAGAGACCCTTGAGGATGGCGTTGCGCGCGTGGACGATGAAGGTCGTGCAGCCGGCCTCATGAATACGGCCGACGAAGTCGCGCACGAAGGCGTAGTCCTCGATGGCGTCGATGCCGATGCGGTGCTTGACCGTCACGTCGATGCCGCAGGCGTCGCGCATCGCCTTCACGCAGTCGGCAACCAGTTCGGGCTCGGCCATCAGGCAGGCGCCGAACGCGCCCTTTTGCACGCGCTCGGACGGGCAACCGACGTTGAGGTTCACCTCGTCGTAGCCCCACGCTTCGGCCAGTTTCGCGCAGCGCGCGAGCTCCTGCGGGTCGGAGCCGCCCAGTTGCAGCGCGAGCGGGTGTTCGGCGTCGTCGAAGCGCAGGTGGCGCTCGACGTCGCCGTGCATCAGCGCGCCGGTGGTCACCATCTCGGTGTACAGCCAGGTGTCGCGGGTGATCAGGCGGGCGAAATAGCGGTAGTGGCGGTCGGTCCAGTCGAGCATCGGCGCGACCGACAGCGTGCGCGGGGGCAGCGGTTGGCAGCTCACTTGGACAGCGCCTCCGACTGCAGGCCGATCAGCTCGCGCACGCCCTTCTCGGCGAGCTCAAGCAGCGCGTTCAGCTCTTCGCGGCTGAACGGCACGCCCTCGGCGGTGCCCTGCACCTCGACGAAGCGGCCGGACGCGGTCATCACCACGTTCATGTCGGTCTCGCACGCCGAGTCTTCCGGGTAGTCGAGGTCCAGCACCGGCTGGCCTTCGTAGATGCCGACCGACACCGCCGCCACCGCCTCGCGGATCGGGCTCTCGGCGAGCTTGCCGGCGGCGATCAGGCCGGCGATGGCGTCGCTCAGCGCGACGAAGGCGCCGGTGATGCTGGCGGTGCGGGTGCCGCCGTCGGCCTGGATCACGTCGCAGTCGACCACGATCTGCCGCTCGCCCAGCTTCTGCAGGTCGACCACCGCGCGCAGGCTGCGCCCGATCAGGCGCTGGATTTCCTGGGTGCGGCCGGACTGCTTGCCGCTGGCGGCCTCGCGGCGCATGCGGCTGCCGGTCGAGCGCGGCAGCATGCCGTACTCGGCGGTCACCCAGCCCTGCCCCTTGCCCTTGAGGAAGGGCGGCACGTTCTCTTCGACGCTGGCGGTACAGATCACCTTGGTGTCGCCGAATTCGACGAGGACCGAACCTTCGGCGTGGCGGGTGTAGTGACGGGTCAGGCTGACGCGGCGCAGGGCGTCACAGCTTCGCTCGGAGGGGCGCATGGCAAACATCGATCCGCAAAAAACGCCCGATTGTACAGCAACTTGCGTGCGACCCCCAAGGCCGGGCCGGCCTACAGCCCGCCGCCTGCGGCGAGCATCTCGCTCTCCAGCGTCGCGCCCAGCGCGTCGGGCACTTCGGGCGCCTGCGCGCTGTCGAGCACCTCGGCGCCGGCCGCGTCGTCGGCGAGCGGCATCAGCGCGGCGGCGCTCAGGTTGTCGCTGCGCTCGCCGGCCCGGCGCTCGGCCACCTGCAACAGCGCGGGCACCACCCGCTGCGGCGCCCGGGCCGTCAGCGCGCGCGCCAGCTCCTCGTCGCCGAACTGCGACCAGACGCCGTCCGAGCAGACCAGCACCGCGTCGCCGCGCCCTAGCGGGAGCGGCCCCGCCTCGCCGACTTCCGGCTGGTCGATGCCGCCCAGGCAGCTGGTCACCCGGTTGCGCTCGGGGTGCGCGAGCGCCGCCTCCGGGGTGAGCTGGCCGCAATCGATCAGCCGCTGCACCGTCGAATGGTCTCGGCTGCGCCAGAGAACCGCCCCGTCCCGCAGCAGGTAGGCGCGCGCGTCGCCCGCCCACACGGCGTACAACTGCCCGCGCTGGACCAGCGCGATCGCCACCGTCGCGCTGGGCACCTCGGGAAAGCGCCGCAGCAAGGCCATGCGTTCGAGCGCGGCCTGGATCTCGGCAAGCCCCTCGCGCAGGAAGGCCTGCGGATCGGCCAGCACCGGCCGCGCGCCCATCTCGAAGCGGTGCGACAGGGTGTCGATCACCATCTGCGCGGCCAGTTCGCCGTTCAGGTGGCCGCCCATGCCGTCGGCGACGACCAGCAGCCATGCCTCGCGCGAGTGCAGCGTCAGCACGCGGTCTTCGTTGTAGCTGCGGGATCCGATCCGGCTGCCGGCCATCCACGCAAATTTCATCCACGCTCCTTGACGCGTTCGGGGCGCAGCCAGCCGCCCAGTTTCTGCAACAGTCCGTCGGGTTTGGCCGGCGGGGAGAACGGCGCCTGCAGCGCCTTTTGCACCTCGAGCAAGGAACCGGGACGCTGCTCCGGGTCCAGCGCCATGCTGCGGCTGACCAGCGCGAGCAACTCTAAGGAGTAGCGGGCCGCCGCCTCCGCCAGTGCGGGCGGCGCCGCGCCCGGCTCGCGCTGCTTCGCGGGCGGCGGCGCACCGATGCCCAGGCACGCGTACAGGCAGGCGCCGAGGCTGTAGATGTCGGTCCACGGGCCGAGCCGCGCGTCCGCTCGCGTCTGCTCGGGCGGCGCAAACGCCGGCGTGTACATCGACACTGCCTGGCCTTGCTGGCGCTGTGCGTTCTGCCGCGCCGCGCCGAAGTCGAGCAATACCGGCGAGCCGTTCCTGCGCAGGTAGATATTGGCGGGCTTGAGGTCCAGGTGCAGCAGGCGGCGGCTATGCACCTCGCGCAGGCCGCCGACCAGCTCGACGAACAGGCGGCGCAGGCGGGCCTCTTCGAGCGCGCCGCCGGCAAGTTCGATCTCGCGGGAGAGCGGCCGCCCTTCCGTGTAGTCCATCACCATGTACACGGTCTGGTTCGCGGCGAAAAAGTTGCGCACGCGCACCACATTGGGGTGCTGGATGTCGGCGAGCACCCTCGCCTCCTCGAAGAAGCACTTCTTGCCGACCCGGAAGGGCTCTGCGTCGAGCTCGCTGATGACCTCGACCTGCAGGTCGGCGTTGTGGCGGGCCATCGAGCCGGGCAGGTATTCCTTGATCGCCAGCTTGCGGTCGGCGTCGTCCAGTGCGAGGTAGACGCGACTGAATCCCCCCTGGCTCAGCTCGCGGACAATGGTGTACGCATCCAGCCGGTGTCCGGCCGGCAGTCCTGTCGTTTGCTTGGTTTGCGTCATCGCTGTTGTTATAGTGTGTTGGGCCCGGAGGCAGCCCAAGCCCTCCGGACCCGGTTCCTCTTTGTCACCCTAACCGGGAGCTCCCCCATGATTCTCAGCATGACCGGATTTGCGTCCGCCACCCGTGAATTCACCGGAGGTATGCTGGCGATGGAAATCCGCGCCGTCAACCACCGTTACCTCGACGTACAGATGCGCCTGCCGGAAGAGCTGCGCGTGATCGAGCCGCAACTGCGCGAAAAGATCGCCGCGCGCGCTTCGCGCGGCAAGCTCGAATGCCGGGTCAGCCTCAACCAGGCCGCCGACCAGGCGCCGACCCTCGAGCTCAACCGCGAACTCCTGCAGGGCCTGCTCGCGCTCAGCGCCGAGGCGCGCACGCTGGCGCCCAACGCCAAGGACCTGAGCCTGGGCGAGCTGATGCGCTGGCCGGGCGTGCTCAAGAGCAACGAGCTGCCGCCGGCCGTGCTGCAGCAGCTGTGCAGCGAATGCCTGGACAGCGTGCTCGCCGACTTCAACGCGAGCCGCCAGCGCGAAGGCGCCAAGCTCGCGCAGATCCTGACCGAACGGCTGGACGCGATGGAAAAGATCGTACGCGAGATCAAGCCGCGCCTGCCGCTGATCCTCGACGGCTACCTCGCCCGCCTCTCCGCGCGCCTCGCGGACGCGCTGGGCAGCGTCGACGACGACCGCATCAAGCAGGAGTTCGCCCTGTTCGCGCAGAAGATCGACGTCGACGAGGAGCTGACCCGCCTCACCACCCATATCGCCGAGGTGCGCCGCATTCTCAAGGCCGGCGGCCAGACCGGCAAGCGGCTGGACTTCCTGATGCAGGAACTCAACCGCGAAGCCAACACGCTGGGTTCCAAGTCGGTCTCCACCGAAACCACGCAGGCGTCGGTCGAGCTGAAGGTGCTGATCGAACAGATGCGCGAGCAGATCCAGAACATCGAGTAAACACCCCAGTTGCCACGATCTGCAAAGCCCCGTTCAACGGGGCTTTATTTTTTCAGCAATTACCTGAGGTCCCCGCCTGAGCGTAAACAGACGCACAGAAAATCGATCAGCCGGCACAGCATCCATGTGGGTGCTTGACCCTGTTGCCTGTTTTACACAAGAAAATAAAAAGACTTCGCTCCTGCAAATATCCACTCTATCGTTATGCCAAACGATTTTTTAGTACTACAAAAACCATCAAACCGCCCGCTGCCCAGCCAGTCCATCGTGACCGGCGCAGGCATCCGTGGACCAACAGTCAGGAGCCTCCATGAACCTTAAAGTCAAACCGCTCATTCCCCTGCTTGCCCTCACCCTCGCCGCCAGCCCCGCCTTGGCTGATCCAAACGCAGAACAAGTGCAGTTGCTGCAACTGCTGCAGGCCCTTAGCAAGCAGCAACAAATTGCGCCAGCCGCCATCCCTGCGAGCCCGGCCTCGGTCGAACTGCCGCCGATGTCGGAGCAGCAGCAGGCTAAACTGTACGCCTCATGGCCCAAAAGCCAGTCGGTGATGTTCTTCAAACGCTACCGGGACGGCTTCGCGTTCAATGGCACCCGGCATATCGACCCCGACGGCCAGATAGTCGCCTACCAGTTTGATTCGGTTACCGGCGACGTGGGTTACGTCGTTAAAAACGGAGACGATAGCGCACTGATCAAGGTGATGCGCGCCGGGGGCGAACCGGTTTCGCTGGCCTCCGGCGTACTCAGCGGCGACATCTGGAAATTCAAGACGGTCTCCGGCAAAACACTGGCCGGCGACAAAATCATTCCCCTGTCGCGCGGCTTCATGCTGGGACGGGAAAGTACCGGCTTCAGCTACCTGTTTGGCGAAGGGCTCAGAAGCATCGCCGCGCCGGACGGCTTTGATTTTGCCCGCTTCCAGAATGGCGACATGGCGTCGACCGGCTACCTGCTGCTGGAGCGGCGCCAGGATGACCAGCGCATCACCGGCGATCAGGATATCGACAGCCTGATCGGCACGGTCAAGTCGCTGGGCAGCCTGTTGGGCGTTACCAAAAAAGAAGACTACCTGCTGCTCAATACGCGGAACAACACGACGCTGCCGATCAATGTATCGATCGAGGACAAGAACGCCCATTTCTACAGCGGCTGTACGCCCAGCAAAATCAAGTATGTCAACCAGTGCAGGAATATGGCGAGTTTCGATTCGCTGTTCGATCAAAATGGCCGCCCCAACCAGACCCATTATTTCTGGCGCATCCAGTGGATGAATACGGCGGATGGCCCGCTGCTGGTGGCTCAGGAAAACGGCCTGCGCGACATCACGGTCACCCACCTCAAGACCACCCAGCGCGCCACCGTCCTCAACCGCACGCTGGGTATCGCCAGTTTCGAGACGAACATGAGCGAAAACGGCAAACTGCGCATTTCGGCACAAATGGGCTTCAGCCGAGAGACGGTCGACGACGCGTTCGCGAGCATGCAGGGCAAACTGACCGAGCAGCAGAAGATCTGACGCTGCGCTCATTGGCATTAAGCGAGCAGAGCCTCAGCCGCGCGAATCTCCGCAGCGGCACCTGCCACTGCCGGCAAGCCCCGCAGCGACTGAGCCGCCAAACAGAACGCCCGGCTGAGCCGGGCGGTTTGCTGAAGCGCCAAAGACCGGTGCTTGGCCGGGCTTGGAGCCCTAATCCCCACTGTACTGCTGTTGCAGGTAAGAGCCCGATTTGTGACTTTGGCCGGAGGTTGAACACCCGACCAGCGCGGTGAGAACCAGTGCGGCTGCCGTAATCGACAGCACGCGGCGCAGGGTAGACACGATGACTCCTTCTGTGTCTGCGGCCACACATGCGGCCTCGCTGAATATAGCCCCCCTTGCCGGCAGGGCTACGCGCTCAGCGCTCCTGCCACACCAGCCGCGCGATGGCAGAGGAATCGAGCTCGCCGTCGCCCGCTTGCACCAGCTCGTCGATCAGCGCCTTGACGCGGGTTGCCTCGGGCAGGGTGACGCCCAGTTCGCGCGCGGTGTCGAGCACGATGCCCATGTCCTTTTGGTGCAGCACCGCCTTGAAACCGGGCGCGTAGTTATCGTCTATCATGCGCTGCCCGTGCACCTCGAGCGCGCGGCTCTGCGCGAAGCCGCCGAGCAGCGCCTCGCGCACCGGTGCCGGGTCGACGCCGCAGGCGCGGGCAAGCTTGACGATCTCGGCCACCGCCGCGATGCCGGCGCCGACCGCGATCTGGTTGCACGCTTTGGCGACCTGTCCGGCGCCACTGTCGCCGATACGGGTGATGGTCTTGCCCATCGCCGCGAGCGCCGGGCGCGCGGTTTCCAGCGCATCCTCGCGGCCGCCGACCATGATGGTGAGGGTGCCGGCGATGGCGCCGGCCTCGCCGCCGGAGACTGGGCAGTCAAGAAACAGGACGCCACGTGCGGCCAGCTTGGCGGCGACGCGGCGCGCGCCGATCGGCGAGATGGTACTCATGTCGACGCACACCAAGCCCTCGCGGCCGTGTTCGGCAACGATGTCGGTGATGGCCTCGACGTCGGGGGTATCCGACACGTTGCTGACCAGCACGTCGACGCTGGCGGCGAGTTCGGCGACGCTGCCTGCCCAGTGGGCGCCGACGTCCAACAGCGGCTGCGCCGACTCGGGCCGCCGCGCCCATACCGTCACCTCGAAGCCTGCCTGCAGCAGATTCAGCACGCACGGCCGGCCCATGATGCCGAGCCCGATATATCCAACTTTCATTTCACCCCCAGCAAAGCAAAAACCACATCATACCTTGCCGCCCGCTGCGGCGGCCTGCTGCTCGAGGAAGTAGACGAAGGCTAAGAGTTCGGCGACGGCGCGGTAGAGGTCGGCCGGGATCTGCTCGTCGAGGTCGACCCGCATCAGCAGGCCGACCAGCTCGGGGGAATCGTGCACGAACACGCCGGCTTCGCGCGCGCGCTCGATGATACGCTCAGCCATCTGGCCGTATCCCTTGGCGACCACCTTGGGCGCGGCTGCGCCGTCGCGGTAGGTCAGCGCGACGGCCGAATTGCGCGGGCCGCGCGCGCTCACGGCGTGCCCTCCGCCGGCGCCGGACCATCCTGTGCCTGACTCTCGGCCTGATCCCCGGGCACCGCTTCGCGCAGGTTCAGCGCGGCCAATTGCAGGCCGGCGGCCGCCAGTGCCTCTTCCAGCCGCGCGCGGTGTTCGCTCGCCAGTTGCAGGGTCGCCGCGTCGGCGGCGAGCGACAGTTGCACCTGCTTGCCGACCAGGCGTAGGCGCGCACCCAGTTCGCCCAGCGCCGGCAGTTCGAGGTTGAGGCGGGTCGACCACGCTTGCTGTTCGTCGCTGCCGTCCGCCTCGCGCTCGGGGTCGGCCTCGCGCTCGATCTGCCACTGCGCCGGCTGCCCCGGCCATGCGTTGACCTGCACGTTGACGGTGCGCGTCTCCAGCGTGTCGAGCTGGCGGGCGACCAGCGCGCCCAGCTCGGCCGCCGCCTCGGCGCGGCCGGCCGGTTGCGCCTTCAGTTGTTCGCCCAGCTGCGCCTGCGGCTGCGACTGCAGCTTCTCCAGCGGCAGGCGCCCCTCAACCCACGCCTTCTGCGACGCCTCATAAAACACGCCGCTGTCCTTGACCGTCTGCGCGAGCTGCTCGCCGCGGCTGCCGGCTGCCGCCTGCGGGTCGGCGAGCAGGGTCGGCACGGCACGCGAGGCCCCGGCCTGCGGCGCCGCGCGCAATAGCGCGTTCATGTAGTGGGTCGCGTCGCTCAGGCGTACCGCAACCGAGGTGTTGGCGCTGCCTTCTTTCGCCTCGCCCGCCAGCGCGAAGGTGAGCTGCGGCGTAAGGGACGCCACGCGCAGTTGCAGCGTCTCGCCCTTGGCCGACAGTTGCGGCGGCAGCTGCAGGGTAAACAGGCCGTTCTTGATCAGTGCGAGCATGCGGCCTTCCGGTTGGCGCTCGAGCACACGCGCGCTGACCGTCTCGCCCAGCAGCAAGGGCGGCAACTTGGCCGGCACCTTGTCGACGCCGATTAACAGCCGGCTGGTATCTTTGAGCAGTTTGGCGTTGTCGACGCCGGACAGGGACGAGAGCGCGCGGCCGACCTGCGCGCCTAAGGCTGGAATCATGCGGTGGGGCTATTGCGGTAAAGGGAGACGATCAGCTCGGCCTCGCTGCGCGAAATGCCGCAGCGCTCGGCCACCTCGCCGGCCGACAGGCCGTGGCGGGCCAGCTCGATCGCCTGATTGTAGGGGGAACCGCCGCCCGACGGCTCGATGGGTGCCGGTACGTCGGCACGGCGCCGGGCCGGCGCGGGCGCCTGGCTAACCGCAGAGGGCTGGGCGCCCGCCTGCGCGTGCAGGTCTTTTTGCAGGCGGCTGATCTGCGCCTGCATCTGGTCGAAACGGTGTTCGTCGAGCGCGCGCAGGCTTTGCTGGCGGCGCAGCCAGAACACGCAAGGCAGCGCAAGCGCCGCGGTCCACAGCGCGAGCACGACAACCAGTTCAAGCCAACCCAACATGCTGCCCTCCTGCGCGCGCCGGTGCCGGGTCAGGCTCCCTTGCTGTAGGCGTCGAGCACCCGGTTTTGCGTACGCAACAATTGCATTTCAGCGGAAAGGACGTCCCGCTCGGCACGCAGCAGGCGGGAGGCTTCCATGATATTAGCCTGAACGGCCGACACTGTCTCACGCAGCGCCAGCCGCTCTTGCGCATCCAGTGCCAGCGTGGCCACCGGAGGCAGGCGCTCCTGCATGGCGGAGAGGCGCGCACCCAGCGAGAGCGCCTCGTCCCAGTACTGCGCACGCGCCGCCTGGCACGCCGCCTCGGACAGTGCCAGGCAATCGAGCCAGGCCTGTTGTTCAGCGCCCTGCATGCGCGGCCACCGGCTGCGGCTGGCCGATGCCGACCCACGCCTCGCGGATCTCGCCGAGCAAGGCCTCGACCTCGTCCAGCGCCGCCGCGTCGTTGTTCAGGTTGGCGTGCAAGAGGCGCGCCGTACAGTACTCGTAGAGCGCCGACAAATTGGCCGCCAGATCTCCCTGCTGCATGTCCAGCGCGTTGCGCAAGCCCTCGTCGACGATGGCGATCGCCTTGCCGATCAGGCGCCCCTTCTCGGCGACCTTGCCCTGCGCCATCTGCAGGCGCGCCAGCCGGATCGCCTGCAAGGCGCCGTCGAGCAGCATCTGCACCAGCTTGTGCGGGCTGGCCGACGCCACCTCGGTTTCCAGCGCCGAACTGCCGTACGCCTGCTGCATTCTGCGGCTAATCACTGCTTGCTCCTCGACTTCTTCGTTAATTGCCACCCGACAGGCCAGCCAGCTGCTGGGTCAGGAAATTGCTCATATTGTTGTACTGCGCCAAGAGCGCGTCCATCGCCGAGAACTGCGCGCGGTAGCGCTTCTCGGTCTCGATGAGCCGCCGCTCCAGTTGCTCCTGCTGGGTAGTCAAGCCCTTGGCCGATTCGCTCAGGCCGTTGCTGAACGCGTCGATCGCGCCGTCCTTCTTGACCAGGCCTTCCAGCGTCTGGTCGAGGTCGAACGCGAAGCCCTTGCTGAACGAGATGGTACCGCGGTTGCCGGTCATCCCGCCGCTGACGGAAATGGTCAGCCCTTCGACCGGGGAGCCGACCGCACCGGTAAGCTTGTTGCCGTCGCCCTTGGCCGGGTGGCCGCCGATGGTGCCGGCCACGCTGTCGCCGCCGGGGATGCCGGCGCCGGGCTTGAAACCGGCAAAGCCAAGGCCGGAGACCAGCTCGACCGACGATTCCTTGCCGGTCTTGGCCGACTGGATCGCCAGCTTGCCGCTATCCGGGTCGACGATCACCGACACCTTGCCGTCCTTGCCCAGCTTCTCGTTGATACCGGATTCGATCGCGTGCGCCAGTTCGGCTGCCGAGCCGTAAGTCTTCTCGGCCAGAGAAACCTTCACTTCCTTGCCGTCGACCTTGATCGTGAAGTCCTTGTTGCTCGCGTCCACCGTCAGCGAAGGCTTGCCTTCCGCCTCCTTGGTGCCGTTGAGCAACTGGGTGATCACCACCTCATAGTCACCCGGCTGCGTCTTGCTGCTGCCACCCACGTAGCTGATGCCGGCGTCCGTGGTCACCGCGTCGGTCGCGAAGAACTTGGCGATATCGTCGGCGTTCTTCTCCAGCGCCTTGTCGAGCACCTTTTCGTCGAGCTTCATGGTGCCATCGGCGTTGAAGGTCAGCCCGAACTCGGACGCCAGCGTAAACGCGCCGCCGTTGTCCGAGCTCTGGTTGAACGCCGTACGCACCTGGCTCTGGATGGCGCGGATGATGCTCGCGCCGTTGAGGATGCCGGCCGGGCGCGCCTCGCCCGGCTTGACCGTCGCGTCGAGGTTCACGCCGGACACGTCCTTCAGAGTCTTCATCAGGTCGTTGTAACCCTTGACCAGCCCTGCGAGCGACTCTTTGATGCCCGAGGTATCCTTGCTCACGCTCAGACGAGCGGGTTCCTCATCCTTGTGCAGCTTCTTGATGGTCAGCGTCACGCCGTCGATGGCGTCCGTCACCGTGTTGCTCTGCTTGGTCACCTCGATGCCGTCGAGCAGGAACCTGGCGTCCTTGGCCGCCTGCACCTCGGCCAGCATCGGCTTGCCGTCGGCAGCGAGCAGAGGTTTGCCGTCCTTGCCGTGCGTCGAAAGCTGGTTGAGTGCGTCGTCGCTCGCCTGCACCTTGATCGTGTTCTGCGTACCGGTATTTTTCGACGAATACACCAGCTTGTAGCCCGAGCCGTCGTTGACGATGCTGGCGTTCACGCCGACGTCCGCCTTGTTCACCGCGTCGCGGATATCCTCCAGCGTCGCGTTGGGCGGGATGGTCACGCTCTTGGGCGGCTTGCTGGGGTCGGCTGCGGACGAAAAGGTCAGCTTGCTTTCCGTGCCGCCGGTGATCGCCGACTTGGCACTGGTAAAGTTGCCCGACGCCAGCTTCTGCTCTTGCGCGAGCTGCAACACCTTCACCGAGAACGAGCCGGTCGGCGCCTTGCTGGACGCGGAAATGCCGACATGGTCTTCCGAACTGGTGGTGCCCTTGTACGACACGAACTTGCCGGCGTCCTGCAGCGCCTTCACCGCGCCCTGAAAGGCGGTCACCGCGCTCTTGACCTGGCCGACCGCCGAGATCTTCTGCTGCAGCAGCGCTTCCTTCTGCTGCAGTTGCAACAGCGGGCGTGACTCGATCGCCATCAGGTTCTTGATCAGCCCGTCGATATCCATCCCCGAGCCCAGTCCCCCCACGCTCAACGCCATACCCGCTCCTTCCACATCCGTTAACCGGCGCACCCTAGCACAAAATGGCGCGCCATCGCCTTGCGCGTCGGCAAGGCGGTGTGATTACCACGCCTACGCCTTGTCCCTGAACAGCACGCCGACGATCTTGTCCAGGCTCTGCGCGATTTTCAGCATTTCCTCCGACGGCATCTGGCGGATCACCTCGTCGGTAGACTTGTCGATCACCTTCACGACATCAATGCCGGTCTCCTCGTCGACGCTGAATTTCAGCTCGCTCGAGTAAGCGCTCACCAGCTTGTTCACCTTCTCGAGCGCCCCCTTCAGGTCGCGCTCTTCGGCGCCGCCCTTCAACTGGCGCCCAGCCTCGCCGCTACCCAGCGCCTGCACCGCCTGCGTCGGCACCGCGACAGTCGGCGCGCTGCTTTGCTGCGAGGGCAGCGCCTGCGCACGGCCACTGTTTTCCTGCTGCACCGGCGGCGCGTAACCGCCGCCTGCCGGACTAACCGGACCCATCGTCGTCATGGTGTTCTCCCTTACCAACAAAAACCCGGCGGGGTCGCCGCCGGGTCGTGGTCTGACTTATTGCTTCACCCCGCCGGCGGCGCTTAGCGCAGCAGCTGCAGCACCTGCTGCGGCAGCTGGTTGGCCTGCGCCAGCATGGCGGTACCGGCCTGCTGCAGCACCTGGTTGCGCGACATCTTGGCGGTTTCCGCCGCGAAGTCGGTGTCCAGAATGCGGCCGCGCGACGCGTTCAGGTTCTCCGCGCTCGACTGCAGGTTGGAGATGGTGCTGCTGAAGCGGTTTTGCACGGCACCGAGGTCGGCACGGCGGGCGTTCACGGTCGACAAGGCGGCGTCGAGCACCTTCAGGGCATTGTTGGCGCCGTCTGCCGTACTGAGATCGACGGCGTCCACTGCAGTCAGCTTGGCGTTGGCCGGAGCCACCACACCGGCCGTGGTACCCGCACCGGCGGCCAAGGTGAATGCCGAGGTCGAATCGAAGGAGATGGTGCCGCTGATCGTGGTCGAATCAGTAGCCGCACCTGAGGTCAGATCAATACCGGTCGAGTCGTTCGGGGTCTTGACCTTCACCGTCTTGGTGGTGGCGTCGGTGGTAAAGTTGTCGATCTTGATGTCGGCACCGTTCTTGTTCGACAGTTCCAGCTCGCCAGTCTTGCCAACCGTAGCAGAAATGCCGGTGGTCGCAGTCTGCGCGTTTACCGCCTCGGCCAACGCCTTGTAATCGCCGCCCACGGTGGCGGAAATGGTCACGGCCGTCGCGTTGTCACCCTTGAGTTCGAACGACACAGTACCCGCAGCGATGCCGGACAGCGATGCCTTGGTTTCCGCCGTCGCCGACACCCCGGTCGAGCCACTCGTAGCGTTGACCTTGGCCGCGATCGCCTTAGCGCTGTCGCCAGCGGCCACATCGATAGCAGCAGTCTGACCGTTACCGGACACCGCAAATTTGTCGGTAGCCAGTACGCCATTACCGCCGGTGGAGTCAGCTGCCGGAGCAGCGGCTTTACCCAGCTTGCTGGCTGCTGCGGTATTGGTGGTTGCCTGATAGTTGCCGATATCGGTACCGCGGATGCTGCCGACCGACACGTTGATGGTCTGCTGGGCATTGGCGCCGACCTGGAACTGGGCGTTGCTCATCGAACCATCAAGGATGTTCTTGCCGTTGAACTGGGTGGTATCGACCAGACGGTTCAGTTCTTCCTTCAACTGGTTCACTTCGGACTGGATTGCCTTGCGGTCGGACGCCGAGTTGGTGTCGTTGGCCGACTGCACCGCCAGTTCGCGCATGCGCTGCAGCATGTCGGACGCGGAGGTCATGCCGCCTTCGGCGGTCTGCGCCAGCGAGATGCCGTCGTTGGCGTTGCGGCGCGCCTGGTCGAGGCCACGGATCTGGCTGCTCATGCGCTCGGAGATGGCGAGGCCGGCGGCGTCGTCCTTGGCGCTGTTGATGCGCATGCCCGAAGAGAGTCGCTGCAGGGAAGTCGACAGGGCAGACTGGGAACCGGACAGGTTGCGCTGGGCGTTGAGCGAAGCGACGTTGGTGTTGATGGTCATCGACATGATGATGCTCCTTGACTAGGTTATCCATCAGGCCCGCCACCCCGACCCCATGCCGGTGTGCAGCCTTCACCAGCTTTATCGTCACCCCTTATCAACCCTTTAGGGCTTTTTTATATTTTTTTGCCCGACGCTGCTCGAGCGAGTGCCCACCGCCACCAAAGCCCTCCCCGGCAGCATCCCGTTCCCCGCATGGTTCAGGCCGGCAGCACCCGCAACCAGTGCTCGGGCTTGGCAAAGCCAACCTCCTCCAGCACGCGCACGCACCCGGTCAGGTAGGCCGGGTTATGCATCACCTCGCGGTAGTAATTGGCGAGCAGCTCGGCCTGTTCTGGCGCAACCAGTGCGCGGCCGCGCGCCAGCGCGAGCCCGGCCCACCAGAAACGCAGGCTCAGGTACTGGGTACACAGCAGCACGGTATTGGCGACCAGTGACGGCTCCGGCGCCAGCGGCGCGTAGCTGCCCAGCGCGTGGTTGTACAGCACCCGCGCCAGCACCTCGTCCATCTGCTCGTCCGCCAACGCGGATGCGGCCGGCACGCCGCTATCCCAACCGGCCGCGGCTTCGTCGACCAGTTCGCAATAGCGGCGCCGCGTCAGCGCCCAGCGCGTGCGCAGGCGACTGAGCGCGGCCAATAGTTGCAGGTGCAAGTCGTCGTCACGCTGCCACAAGGCAACCGCCTGCATGGCGTCGCCCGACGCCAGCAAGTGCTGCCACTCATCCAGCACGCGCTGGATCCCGACCTCGCGTGTGACACCCGCGGCCAAAGGAGCAAGCCGCGCCGCGTCGATCGCCTCGGCGATCAGCAGCAGCAAGCCCAGCCGCTGCCAGAGCGGGATGTCCTGACTGCCCAGCACGCCAAGGTAGAGCACCCTTGCATTTTCATTCAACGCATTTCCGGGGAGAGCATTCACCATATGCGGCCTTGCAATGCACGGCATGATGGTCAACTCCACCGCGCCGGCATCCTCGACCAGCAAGCGCGCCACCTCGGGGCACGACGGCGACGCGGTCTGCACGTACTGTCCGGCCGCTTCGATGGTGGTGCGCGGGTAGGTCGCACAGACAGCGGGCAACATCGCCTCGCCGCAGCGGGCGTGCAGCCGGCACAGCCCATCGTTACTAAAGAGCGGACAGCGCCCGTCGGCGCCGCCGACGGCCAGAAAGCCGAAATCGGCGCTGCCACTTTTGCCCTGGCCGCGCTTGAGCGCCTGCGCGATCAGCGGTTTCAGCTCTCGGTCAGGCAGGTTCTTCAGGCGCTGGTAGCTATCGTGTTCGACCGCGATATTCCAGCCGTAACAACAGGTATCCGGGCACGCCGGGCCCAGGCAGGAAAAACGGCTCAGGTAGGCGGGCACCAGCATATCGGCGTGCAGGTTTTGCATCGGGCTCTCCAATATTCAAGCGGTCGGGCAAGGCGCGGCGCTGGGACCCCGGCACACCGCCTCGATCAGCTGGCCGACGGTGTCCATGCCGGCCGACAGGCGCACCAGGTCAAAGGCGACGCTCTCCTGCGACGCGCCCTTGCCCGCCGCGTCGTTGACGACCAGGCACAGGTGCGCGTACGGCAGCTTCAGTTCGCGCGCGAGCGCGGCTTCGGGCATGCCGGTCATGCCGACCACGTCGCAACCGTCGCGCTCGAGGCGCGCGATCTCGGCGCGGGTCTCCAGCCGCGGGCCCTGGGTGACGCCGTAGGTGGCGCCGGTGGCGAGCGGCACGCCGAGCGCTTCAGCTGCGGCCAGCAAGCGCGCGCGCAGTTGCGGGCAGTACGGGCGGGTGAAGTCGGCGTGCACCACCGGCTGGTCGGGGCCGTCGAAGTAGGTGTGCTTGCGGCCCCAGGTGTAGTCGATGATGTCGTCCGGCAGCACCAGCGTGCCCGGCGCGAGGTCGGCGCGGATGCAGCCGACCGCGCCGACGGCGAGCACGCCCTGCACGCCTTGCGAATGCAGCGCCCACAGGTTGGCGCGGTAGTTGATCTCGTGCGGCGCGAACGAGTGGCCGTAGCCGTGGCGCGCCATGAACACCACGCCGGTGCCGCCGATGCGCCCGTAGGTCAGCGGGCACGACGGATCGCCGTACGGGGTGCGGATCACCTGACGGTGGGTGACTTCGAGGTTGGGCAGGTGGTTGAGCCCCCTGCCGCCGATAATGGCGAGCATCTGGCCTCCTGGCCGGCGAGCGGCGCTGCACGCGGGCCTAGCCCGCGCCGGATTTGAAACAGCCCCTATTGAAACACAGCAGCCACCCTCGGGTGGCTGCTATAGATCAAAAAGGTGAAAAGTGCCGGCGCGGCGGGCGCGCACGCTACAGCGGGACGCCGAGCCCGTCGAAAAACGACTGCAAAATCGCCTGTGCGGCGACCTGGTCGAGCACCGGCTTTTGCTTGCGCCCGCGCACGCCGGCTTCGCCCAGCATGCTCTCGGCGACCTGCGAGGTGTGCCGCTCGTCGACCATATACACCGGCAGGCCGTAGCGGCTCTTCAGCCGGTTGCCGAAGCGGGTGGCGAGGCGCGTCATCTCGTGCGGCGTGCCGTCGGCGTGGGTCGGCAGGCCGACCACCAGCGCGACCGGCTGCCAGTCGGTGATCAGCCGTGCGATCGCCGCGAAGCGCTCGTCGTTGACCACGGTGTCTATCGTCGCGTGCGGGTGGGCAATGCCGATCAGCGTCTCGCCCAGCGCGACGCCGATGCGCCGCTCGCCGAAGTCGAAGCCGAGTACCGAACCTTCAGGCATGGCCGACGTCCCCCGACAACAGCATGGGGTCGAAGCCCAATAGCGCGATCGCCGCGTCGTAGCGCGCGTCCGCCGGCAAGGAAAACAGCACCGCCGGGTCGGCGGCGACGGTCAGCCACGCGTTAGCGGCCAGCTCTTCCTCCAGTTGACCCTTCTCCCAGCCCGAGTAGCCGAGCGACACCAGCATGCGCTCGGGGCCGTTCGCTTCGGAGACGGCGACCAGCACGTCTTTCGAGGTGGTCAGCGCCAGTTCGTCGTCGACGACCAGGCTGGACTGCCACGAGCCGATCGGGCTGTGCAGCACGAAGCCGCGTTCGGTCTGCACCGGCCCGCCGAACAGCACCGGCTCGGCGGCGAGGCGGGTGTCGGGCAGCGGCAGTTCGAGCTGCTCAAAGAGCTGCGCCATCAGCACGCCGGAGGGTTTGTTGACGATCACCCCCATCGCTCCGTGCTCGCCATGGTCGCACAGGTAGATCAGCGAACGGGCAAACAGCGGGTCGACCATATTGGGCATGGCGATCAGGAAGTGGTGGGCAAGGTTTAGCGCGCTCATGTGCGCATTATGGGTACGCGGCGCACGCAAGGGCAAGGCCGGCCGGGCGGCGATCGCCGCTTGCGTCCAAGTTCGGCGCGCGCACGCGCTTGCCGTTAGAATCGGCGTTTTGACTCGCCGCCGCGAAAGAAACACCTTGCGCCTGACCCATATCAAGCTTGCCGGCTTCAAATCCTTCGTAGACCCGACCACCATTCCGGTGCCCGGCCAACTGGTCGCGGTGATCGGCCCCAACGGGTGCGGCAAGTCGAACGTGATCGACGCGGTGCGCTGGGTGCTCGGCGAGTCGAGCGCCAAGCAGCTGCGCGGCGAGTCGATGCAGGACGTGATCTTCAACGGCGCGACCACCCGCAAGCCGGTCAGCCGCGCGTCGGTAGAACTGGTGTTCGACAACGCCGACCACACCCTCGCCGGCAGCTGGGGGCAGTACGCCGAAGTCGCGATCAAGCGGGTGCTGACCCGCCAGGGCGAGTCGAGCTACTACATCAACGGCCAGCAGGTGCGCCGGCGCGACATCACCGACCTCTTCCTCGGCACCGGCGTCGGCGCGCGCGGCTACGCGGTAATTGAACAGGGCATGATCTCGCGCATCATCGAGGCGCGCCCGGAGGAGCTGCGCGCCTACCTGGAGGAAGCCGCCGGCGTGTCGCGCTACAAGGAGCGCCGCCGCGAGACCGAACACCGCCTGCGCGATACCCGCGACAACCTCGAGCGCATCGCCGACCTCGAGCAGGAACTCGCCCGCCAGGTCGAGCACCTGTCGGCGCAGGCCGAAGTCGCCGGCCGTTACCACGACTTGCGCCACGCGCTGACCGACAAGCAGAACCTGCTCGCGCTCGCCCGCCGCGAGGAAGCCGCCGCGCAGGAAGCCGCCGCGCGCACTGAGCTGGCGCGCATCGAGACCGAGGAAGCCGCGCAGGAGGCCGAGCAGACGCGCCTGGAGATTGCGCTCGACAGCAACCGCGAGGCGCACTTCGCCGCGGGCGAGGCGGTGCACGTCGCGCAGCAGGCGCTGTACGAGGCGAGCGCCCTGCTCTCCCGTCTGGAGGAGCAGCAGCGCCACCAGGGCGAGCAGCGCGCGCGCATCACACGCGAAACGCAGAAGCTGCAGGCCGAGCGCCAGCAACTGGCCGAAACGCGCACCGCACTCGCCGCCGATCAGGACGAGTGGCGGCACAGGCTGGAAGAGGCGCAGCTCGCCGAGGAAGAGGCGCAGCTCGCCGCCGAGGGGGGCGCCGACGCCCTGCCCGAGGCCGAGGCGCGCTTTGCCGCGGCCGACGCCGCGCTCACCCAGCTTGCCAGCCGAGAGGCTGCGCTCACCCGCGCGCGCGATCTGGCCGGGCAAAGCCAGCGCCACCACGCCGACACGCTCACGCGCCTGGCGGCGCGCCGCCGGGCGCTCGACGAGGAGCACGCGGCGCTCGCGCTGCCCGAGCCGGAGGCGGTCACCGCCGCGCAGGCCGCCGCCGACGCCGCGCGCGCGCATCTGGCGACCCAGCGCGCGCGCCTGGCCTCCGAAGAGGAGAAGCTCGCCGCGCTCGCCCGCGAAGCCGAACAGCTCGCACACGCGCTCGCCGACGCTAGCGCCCGCCACGCCCGCGCCGACGCCGAGGCGGGCGCGCTCGCAGCGCTGATCGCGCGCGAGGCGGCGGGCGACGCGCTGGAGACGGCGCTCTCGCAACACGCCTTGGGAGCCGCGCCGCAGCTGTGGCAGTCGCTGGAGGTCACCCCAAGCTGGCAACGCGCGGTGGAAGCGGCGCTGGGGCCGGCCAGGCTCGCCGCGCGCGCGGGCGCGCTGCCCGACTTTACGCCGCCGGCGCCGCTCGCCGTCGTCGACAGCGCAGCCGGCAGCGCGGCGGTAGCTCCTGCCGAGGCACTCGCTGCTCACGCGCAGGCCGACGCGCCGTTCGGCCCGGCGCTCACCGGCTGGCTTGCCGGGCTTTACTGCGCCGAATCTCTTGACGACGCGCTCGCGCGCCGGGGCGAACTCGCACCGGGCACCGCATGGATCACGCCGGAGGGCCACCGCGTCGACGCGGCGAGCGTGCACTACCACGGCGCCGACGTGGGCGGCTCGCTGCTCGAACGCAAGGCGGAACTTGCGGATGCGCGCGCGCGCGCCGACGCCTGCCTGCCCCAGATCGACACGCTCACCCGCCGGCGCGACGCGCTCGCGGCCGAACAGGGGCTGCGCGCCGAGGCGCTGCGTGCGCTCAAGGGCGCGCTGACCCGGCAGGAAGAGGCGCTCGCCAGCGCGAGCCTGGAGGCGGTACGCCTCGAACAGATGGCGCGCCAGGGCGCCGCGCGCGGCGACGCGATCGCGGCCGAGCGCGCGCGCATCGCAGACGAGACGCAGCACGCGCAAGGCTCGATCGACGAGGCCGCCATCGAGGCCGAAGAGGCTGCACTCGCGCTGGAAGACGTCACGCTTGCGCTGGAGGCCGCGCGCGAAGCGCGCGAGGCGGCCTCCCGCGCGCAGGAAGCCGTGCGCGGCCGCGCGCGCGAAGACGAGCGGCGCCTGCACGCATGCGCGCTCGCCTTGCAGGACGCCCGCCAGCGCTGTGCCGAGCTTGCGCGCCGCGCCGCGGAGGCGGCCGAGCGCGAAGAGGCGCTCGCCGAGCGGCTGCAGGCGCTGTTGGAAGAGGCCGAAACCGTCGAGGAGACCGTCGCGCCGGACGCCCTGTACGCGGCGCTCGCCGAGCGCGAGGCGCGCGAGGCGGCGCTCGCCAGTTGCCGCGACGCGCAGAACGCGCTCACCGCGCAGCAGCGGGAACTCGCCGCCACCAGCCACGCGCTCGCCACCCGCCTGCCCGAGCTGCGCGAGGCGCGCAGCCAGTGGCTGCTCAGGCACCAGGAAGCAAGGCTTAACGTCGAGCGCTACGCCGGGGAACTGGTGGAAGCCGGCGCTGACGAGGCGGCGCTGCGCGAGCAGCTCAGCGACGCGGTCAAGCCCGCCGCACTCGCCGCCGAGATCGCCCGCCTCGCCCGTGCCATCGAGGCGCTGGGCGCGGTCAACCTCGCCGCGCTGGAGGAACTGACCGAGGCGCGCAACCGCGGCGAGTATCTGGCCGCGCAGCGCACCGACCTCACGCAGGCGATGGCGACGCTGGAGGAGGCGATCGCGCGCATCGACGAGGAGACGCGCGGCCTGCTCTCCACCACCTACGCGGCGGTCAACACCAAGATGAGCGAGTTCTTCCCGACCCTGTTCGGCGGCGGCCGCGCCGAGCTGGTACTGACCGGCGACGACCTCCTGGACGCCGGCGTGCAGATCATCGCGCAGCCGCCGGGCAAGAAGAACAGCACCATTCATCTCTTGTCCGGCGGCGAGAAGGCATTGACCGCGATGAGCCTGGTGTTCGCGCTGTTCTCGCTGAACCCGGCGCCGTTCTGCCTGCTCGACGAGGTCGACGCGCCGCTGGACGACGCCAACACCGGCCGCTTCTGCGAACTGGTCAAGCAGATGTCGGCCAACACGCAGTTCCTCTATATCAGCCATAACCGGCTGACCATGGAAATGGCCGAACAGCTGGTTGGCGTGACTATGCAGGAGAAGGGGGTCAGCCGCATCGTCGCCGTCGACATCGTCGAGGCGCTCCGGCTGCGCGAAACCTCCTGACGCACAAGGCATACTTGATCTGCCGCAAGGCGGCCGCGCGGGCGATAGCCGGATAATCCGCCGCCCCGCTTCATGACATGGAGTAACAGACAGCAATGCCCGTCAGCATCCGGCGCTGGGAACCGGAAAACATCGTCTTCTGGCGCGCGCGCGGCGAACCGATCGCGCGGCGCAACCTCGTGCTGTCCATCCTCGCGCTGCACCTGAACTTCAATGTGTGGATGATGTGGAGCATGGTGGTCGTCAACCTGCCGGCGGTCGGCTTCGTGCTTTCCTCGCAGCAGCAGTTCCTGCTGGTCGCGATCCCGCCCTTGACCGGCGCACTGATGCGCATCGTCTATTCGTCGGTGTGGAGCTGGGTCGGCGGCGGCCGCTGGCTGGGCATCTCGACGCTGCTGCTGCTGATCCCGGCCGTCGGCGTCGCGCAGGTGGTGCAGGATTTGACCACCCCGTTCTGGCTACTGCTCGCCGTCGGCGCCAGTTGCGGCATCGGTGGCGGCGCGTCGAGCTCGCATCTCTCCAACACCGCGCTGTTCTTCCCGAAGTCGGTCAAGGGGCTGGCGATGGGGCTGAACGCCGGCATCGGCAACCTCGGCGTGTCGGTCGCCCAGCTGCTGATCCCGCTGGCGATCTCGCTGCCACTGTTCGGCGCGCTCGCAGGCGCGCCGCAGATCTGGGGCCAGGGCGCCGAAGTGCGCGAAGTGTGGCTGCAGAACGCGGGCTACCTGTGGGTGCTGCCCGTCATCGCGGTCGCCGTCCTCTGCTTCCTGTTCAGCCACGACCTGCCCAAGCTCAGACTGACCCCGCTTGACCAGTGGCGGATGATGAAGGACGTCGACACCTGGCGGATCTGCCTGCTCTACATGGGCGCGTACGGCACCTTCCTCGGCTTCGCCGCGGCGTTCCCGCTGTTGGCGCGCACGCTGTTTCCGCTGGAGGACGCGACCCCCTACCTGTTCGTCGGCCCGATGCTGGCGGCGCTGGTGCGCCCGTTCGGCGGCTGGCTGGGCGACCGCGTCGGCGGCGGCGTCACCGCGATCGCCTGCTTCGCCTCGATGATCGTGGCCACCCTGGGCCTCTTCGCCTGTTTGCCGACCGAAGAAAGCGTGGGCTCGTTCTGGGGCTTTCTCGCGCTGTGCCAGGTGCTGTTCATCGCCGCCGGCGTCGGCAACGGCGCGACCTACCAGCTCTCGCCCAAGGTGTTCCTGCTCAAGGCCGGCCGCAGCGCGGGCGATGACGTCGCCGAGGCGTACCGGCGCGGCACCCGCGACGGCACCGCGGCGATGAGCGTGAGCTCCATCTTCGCGGCGGCCGCCGGCTTCGCGATCCCCGAGACCTTCGGCACCATGCTGCACCTGACCGGCAGCTTCCTGCCCGCCTTCGGCGTGTTCCTGCTGTTCTACGCCGCGTGCACCTGGGTCGCGTGGCGCCACTACGCGCGCGCCGGGGCAAAGCTTCGTTGCTGATGAAACGCCTCGCCCGACGCTGGCCGCTGGCCGCCTCGCTGACCCTGCACGCACTGGCGGCCGCGGCGCTCGCAGGCGCCTTCGCCGTGGGCGCTCCCCCGCCGCGCCCCCTGAGCGTCAGCCTGCTGCCCGTGCCGGCGGCGCCGGCAGGCCAGGCTCCGGCCTCCCCAGCTGCTCGCCCCGCACCGCCCGCACAAGCGGCCCCGCCCCGGCCGCAGCCCGCCACGCTCCCCGCGCGGCCATCTGCGCCCAGACCGCACGCGGCAGCGCCCCCCAAGGCGCAGGCAAGCGTCGCACGCCCGGCCCCCGCCACTGAACGCCCGCCCACGCCTACGCCGGCCGCCGGCAGCGCGGCGGCAGCACCGGCAGATACGGGCAAGGCGCCCGCCGCGCCTGCCACGGGCGGGCCGGGCACTACTGCGGACGGCGCTGGCGCGGCGCGCCAGGGCGTCGACTGGCGCGCCGCGCTCGCCGCCAACCCCAAGCCCGTCTACCCGGAGCGCTCACGCGCGCTCGGCGAGCAGGGTCGCGTCGTGTTGCGCGTACGCGTCGGTGCCGACGGGCGCGCGCTCGAGGTGAGCGTGATACAAGGCAGCGGCTACCCCCGGCTGGACCGCGCGGCGCGCGAGGCGGTGGGGCGCTGGCGCTTCGTGCCGGCAAGGCAAGGCGGCGTCGCCGTCGAGGACAGCGTGGACGTGCCGATCCGCTTCGAGCAGGCCAATTGAGATGCATTGCGGCAAAAGGCACGCGGATTGCGTGCCCTGCTTTGGTATACTGGCGGACAATGTTTAATCTGCCGCATTGCGGATAGGGCTGGCATGAGCGAATTACAGATCGGCTTGCTGGTGCTGGGCGCCGCGTTTATCGCGCTGGTGCTGGGCTTCAACTTCTACCAGGAATGGCGCTTCAAGCAGAAGACACGCCAGGCTTTCGCGCGCGAGCACGACGACGTGCTGCTTGACGTGCCGAAAAACAACGTCCGCGACGGCGCGCGCCACGACAGGCTCGAGCCGGTGATCGACGACGACCCCCTGCCCTTGCCCGACCTCGACGAGCCCCTGGACATGCCGGCGGTGCAAGCGGTCCAGTCGGCGCAGCCGGTCGAATTCGACGCGCCCGAGCCTGAGGCCGAAGCCGAACTGGAAGCGTTCGACCACGACGACCATCAGGCGCTGGTCACCGCGATGCTCGACCCCTCGCTCGACTTCATCGCCGAGATCGTGTTCGAGCGCCCGTACGAGCTGGCCGCGCTGCCGCGCTTCGCGGTTGCCAAGCGCGTGCAGCTGATCGGCCGCACCGAGCGCGGCCTGTGGAAGCCGGCCGAGGCGCTGCCCGGCGTGCGCTACCGCCAGCTGAACGTCGGCCTGCAACTGGTCGACCGCAGCGGCGCGCTGTCCGAGGACGACCTGGCGAATTTCTGCGCGCAGGTGAACGAATACGCCACCGCGCACGGCGCCAAGGCAAGCTTCCCGCAGCACCAGCAGAAACTGGCGTGCGCGCGCGAACTCGACGCCTTCTGCGCCAACGTCGACATCCTGATCGGCATCAATATCGTCCCGGCCAGCCCGATCGAGGGCGCGCGCCTCAGGAGCTTCGCCGAGGCCTACGGCCTCGAGCTCGAACCGGACGGCGCCTTCCACTACCTGTCCGATTCGGGCAACACGCTCTATTCGCTGACCGCGGCCGACCAGAAGCCGTTCACCTACCATAACCTGATCGACCAGCGTTTTGCCGGGCTCACCCTGCTCTACGACGTGCCGCGCGTCGCCGGCGCCATCGACGTGTTCGACCGCGCGGTCGACTTCTGCCGCCAGCTCGCCGCCGAATTCGACGCAGCGCTGGTCGACGACAAGCGCCGGCCGCTGACCGCGCAGAGCCTCGCGCGCATCCGTGCGCAGCTGGTGCAGATTTACGGCAGCATGGACGACCGTGGCATCGCGCCGGGCAGCGTC
Source organism: Crenobacter caeni (assembly GCF_010435965.1). Lineage (GTDB taxonomy): Bacteria > Pseudomonadota > Gammaproteobacteria > Burkholderiales > Chromobacteriaceae > Craterilacuibacter > Craterilacuibacter caeni. The sequence continues at coordinate 34,932 of NZ_JAAGAA010000003.1, read as the reverse complement.
GCCGCGCTGCGGCTGTTCGCCTGAGCCCTGTCGACCCACTACCCGACAGCCGGCAAGACGCCGGCTGTTTTTCTTGGAGACGCGATGACGCCCGACCGGAAAATTGCAGAACTCTCGGCGCTGATCGAACGCTACAACCGCGAGTATTACGTCGAGGACGCACCGACTGTCCCCGACGCGGAGTACGACCGCCTGCTGCGCGAACTCGAAGCGCTGGAAACCGCGCACCCCGAACTACGCGCGCCCGACTCGCCGACGCTCAGGGTCGGCGGCGCGCCGCTGGCCGCCTTCGAGCAGGTCGAGCACAAGGTGCCGATGCTCTCGCTCTCCAACCTGTTCTCCGACATGGACGCCGCCGACTTCGCCGCGCGCCACGCGGAACTGGTCGCCTTCGACGAACGCGTGCGCCGCGAACTGGGCGTGCCGCACGTAGGCTACGCGGTGATGCCGAAGTTCGACGGTCTCGCGGTCAGCCTCGTCTACGAGAACGGCGTGCTCGTGCGCGCGGCGACCCGCGGCGACGGTGCGACCGGCGAGAACGTCACCGACAACATCCGCACCATCCGCTCGCTGCCCTTGCGCCTGACGGGCACCCCGCCGGCACGCCTGGAAGTACGCGGCGAAGTGCTGATGCTGAAAAAAGACTTCGAGCGGCTGAACGCCGCGCAGCTGGCCGCCGGCGACAAGCCCTTCGCCAACCCGCGCAACGCCGCCGCCGGCAGCCTGCGCCAGCTCGACGCGCGGGTGACCGCGACCCGCCGGCTGTCGTTCTTCGCGTACGCGATCGCCGAAGTCGAAGGCGCGCCGTGGCCCGCCACCCACCAGGGCGAGATCGACTACCTGGTCGGCCTCGGCATCCCGGCGGTGCCGCCCGCGCTGCGGCCGGTGGTCGACGACGCGGCGGGGCTCGCCGCCTACTACGAGGCCATCCTCGCGCAGCGCGCGACACTGCCCTACGAGATCGACGGCGTGGTGTACAAGGTCAACCAGCGTGCGCAGCAGGACAAGCTGGGCTTCGTCGCGCGCGCGCCGCGCTTCGCCGCCGCGCACAAGTTCCCCGCCGAGGAGGCGCTGACCACCGTTGAGGCCATCGACGTGCAGGTCGGGCGCACCGGCGCGCTGACGCCGGTCGCCCGCCTCGCACCGGTCTTCGTCGGCGGCGTCACCGTCACCAACGCGACGCTGCACAACGAGGACGAGGTGCAGCGCAAGGACGTGCGCGTCGGCGACACCGTCGTCGTGCGCCGCGCCGGCGACGTGATCCCCGAGGTGGTCTCGGTGGTGCTCGCGCGCCGGCCGATGCGCGCGGTGCCCGGCGCCGACCTCTTTTCGCCGGCCGAAGTGGCCTTGCACGACGCGTGGCGCCTGCCTGGGCAGTGCCCGGTGTGCGGCTCGCACGTGGTGCGCGAAGAAGGCGAGGCCGTCGCGCGCTGCTCGGGCGGCTTCGCCTGCCAGGCGCAACGCGCGCAGGCGATCCGCCACTTCGCCGGGCGACGCATGATGGACATCGACGGCCTGGGCGAGCGCTATGTCGAGAAGCTGGTCGACTACGGCTACGTGCACCGCGTCGCCGACCTGTACCGGCTGACGCTGGCCGACCTCGTCGCGATGAAGCGCCGCGCCGACGCCGAAGACAGCGGCGAGCCCCAAGACGACAGCGCACCGCCGGAGGACCTGTTCGCCGCGATCGACGACAAGACGCCGACCCGCTGGGCCGAGAACCTGCTCGCCGGCATCGCGGCGAGCCGCCGGCCGCCACTCGCGCGGCTCTTGTTCGCGCTGGGCATCCGCCACGTTGGCGAGGCGACCGCCAAGACGCTCGCCGACTATCTGGGCCGCCTCGACTACGTGCGCCGCGCGCCGGCAGCACTGCTCGCCGCGCTGCCCGATATCGGCACGGTGGTCGCATCATCGCTGGCCGACTTCTTCGCCGAGCCGAACAACGAGGCGGCGATCGACGCGCTGTTGGAGGCCGGTGTCGCGCCGGCAGACGAGCACGTGCCATCAGCCGCGCTGGTGCCGCTACTCGCGCCCGAGCGCCTGCTCGCGCGCTTGGGCGTGCCGCGGCTGACCGAGACGCGCGCCGCGCAGCTGGCAAGCCAGGTCGGTACGCTGGCATCGCTCGCTGTTTTGGACCGGCGCGCGGTGATAGGCCTGCCCCTGCCGGCCGAGGTGGTCAACGCGCTGGCGGACTGGCTGGACGAGCCGGCCAACCGTGCAGCGTTGACATCACTCGCCACGCTCGCCGACGAGCTGGCAGACGCCGCCCCTCAGGGGGAAGACGGCGCGGCGCAACCGTTCGCCGGCCTCACCTTCGTGCTCACCGGCACCTTGCCGACGCTGACCCGCGATGAGGCCAAGACGATGATAGAGGCTGCCGGCGGCAAGGTCGCCGGCAGCGTGTCGAAGAAGACCGACTACCTGGTCGCCGGCGAGGCGGCCGGCAGCAAGCTCGACAAGGCGACCGCGCTCGGCGTCAAAGTGCTCGACGAGGCCGGGCTCAAGGCGCTGTTGGCGATCTGAACAAACCGCGCCGCGCCAGCGTGCCCCTCCCGGCCGCGCGGCAAAACCACTACAATGCGCAGCTTCTGCTGCCCTGCTCGAGGAGATTCGATGAAGAAGATCACCAAAGCCGTGTTCCCGGTCGCCGGGATGGGCACCCGCTTCCTGCCCGCGACCAAGGCCAGTCCGAAGGAGATGCTGCCCGTGGTCGACAAGCCGCTGATCCAGTACGCGGTAGAGGAAGCGGTCGCCGCCGGCATCACCGAGCTGATCTTCATCACCGGCCGCAACAAACGCTCGATCGAGGACCACTTCGACAAGGCGTACGAGCTGGAAACCGAGCTGGAAAACCGCAACAAGCAAAAGCTGCTCGACATCGTGCAGGGCATCCTGCCGCCGACGGTCAGCTGCATCTACATCCGCCAGGCCGAGGCGCTCGGCCTGGGCCACGCCGTGCTGTGCGCGCGCCCGGCGGTCGGCAACGAGCCGTTCGCAGTGATCCTCGCCGACGACTTGATGCACGGCGAACCCGGCGCGCTCGAACAGATGGTCAAGGTGTTCGACGAGACGCACAGTTCGGTGCTCGGCGTCGAGGAGGTGCCGCGCGCGCAGACCGGCGCCTACGGCATCGTCGAAGTGAGTGACGAGCGCGGCCACCAGCGGGTGACCAGCATCGTCGAGAAGCCGCACCCGGATGTCGCGCCGTCGACGCTCGCCGTGGTCGGCCGCTACATCCTGACCCCGCGCGTGTTCGACAAGCTGGTCGCGACGCAACCGGGCGCCGGCGGCGAGATCCAACTCACCGACGGCATCGCCGCGCTGATGAAGGACGAGGCGGTACTCGCGCTGCCGCTGCGCGGCACCCGCTACGACTGCGGCTCCAAGCTCGGTTACCTGAAGGCGACCGTCGACCTCGCGCTCGAACACCCCGAGGTCGGTGAGGCGTTCGCCGCCTTCCTCGCCAGCCGCGCGAGCGCACCCAAATAAACGAAGGGCGCCGTGCGTGCGCCCGTAACCCCTTCCTCCAAGGAGTCATCCCCATGCCCAATCTTGCCGAAGCGCAAGCCATCATCGAAAACTCCGACGTGCTGTTCAGCGCCGAGGAAGTCAGCGCCGCGGCCGACCGCATGGCTGCCGCGATCACCGAGAAGCTTTCCGGCGAATACCCGCTGGTGCTGTCGGTGATGGGCGGTGCCGTCGTGTTCACCGGCCAGCTGTTGCCGCGCCTGTTGTTCCCGCTCGACTTCGACTACGTACACGTGTCCCGCTACGGCGACAAGACGCACGGCGGCGAACTCGTCTGGCGCACCGCGCCGAAGGAAGACGTGAAGGACCGCGTCGTGCTGGTGCTCGACGACATCCTCGACGAGGGCCACACCATGGCTGCCATCCGCGACAAGGTGATGGAGATGGGCGCCAAGGCGTTCTACAGCGGCGTGTTCGCCAACAAGCTGATCGACCAGGCCAAGCCGATCACCGCCGACTTCGTCGGCATCGACGTGCCCAACCGCTACGTGTTCGGCTACGGCATGGACGTGCGCGGCATCTGGCGCAACCTGCCGGAAATCCGCGCGCTCAAGTAAGCCGCGCGACGCCGCCGACAAAAAAGCCGCCTGTGACCAACAGGCGGCTTTTTCATGGGTGGCTTGCGCTAGAGGATGCCGGTGAGCAGGCCGACACCGGCGCCGACAAAGGCAAGGCACAGCGCGAGCCCCGCCCACACCGTCCAGTGACGGCCGGCCTCGAGGCAGGCCTGCGCCGGGTTGGCCGGGTTCACGTAGACGCGTACCTGAGTGCCAGCCGGGTAGCGCGCGGCGCGCGCCTCGGCCTGCGTGAGGCTCTGCCCGTAGCCCGGATCTGGGAAGGCGACGGTTGCGCCCTGGTAGTCGCGTCCGCCGTAACGGTAGGTGTAACGGATCTCGGCCTTGTACTGCTCTTGGCGGCTCGCGTCGCCGCCGCCGGGGCGCAGCCGGGTGTCGACGCGGCTCCCGGTGACCTCACCCACCGCCTGCGGCCAAGCCTCGGCCGCGCGGCCGGTTTCGCCCAGCCGCCAAAGATAGGCGAATGCGGCGACACCGACGGCGATCAGCAGCAAGGGCATCAGCTTGAACACCTCAGCGCCCCTTGTTCTTCTTCGCCTCGTACTCGGCGATGCGCGCCTGCTTCTCGGCTGCGCGCTGCGCGGCCAATTCCTTGGCCTTCTTCACCCACGCCGTCCATTCGTCCGGACGCTCGAGGGTGATGCGGCCGATCACGCCATCGCGGAACTCGGTGAGCACGATCTCGGACGCCTTCTGCATGTTCGGGCGGCCGCCGCCGAACATCGCGCCGCGTTTCTTCGCGACCATCTCCAGCACCTCGAAGTCCTGCAGCGCCGAGATGTCGTCAAGCCGGTAGCGCGCGGTCAGCGCGTCCGCGTAGTGGCGCATCAGGTAGGCGATCAATTCGAGCGCGACCTCCTCCTCGTCCATCGCGTTGCGGCCGACCGCGCCGCTGGCGGCGAGGTTGTAGCCGCCCTCTTCGACCTCGATCTTCGGCCACAGCATGCCCGGCGTGTCGTAGAGTTCGACGTCGTCGGCCAACAGGATGCGCTGCTCGCCCTTGGTCACCCCCGGCATATTGCCGGTCTTGGCGATCTTGCGCCCGGTCATGGTGTTGATCAGCGTCGACTTGCCGACGTTGGGGATGCCGCAGATCATCACGCGGATCGGCTTTTCCAGGCCGCCGCGGTTGGGGACCAGCTCGCGGCAGGCGGCGACCAGACGCTGCGCGGGCGAGCGCTCGGACGCGTCCAGCCCCAGCGCGCGCGTGCCCGGCTTGGCGTTGTACCAGTCCAGCCACAGGCGGGTGACGTTCGGGTCGGCCAGATCCTGCTTGTTGAGGACCTTCAGCGTCGGCTTGCCGCGCGACAGTGCCTTGATCATCGGGTTGGCGCTGGACGCCGGCAGGCGGGCGTCGAGCATCTCGATCACCACGTCGATGCCCTTGAGGCGGGCGGCGACGTCCTTCTTGGCCTTGTTCATGTGGCCGGGGAACCATTGGATGGCCATATTCAGTGCTTTCTCAGTGGCCGCAGCAAGTCAGCGAGGCCGTTGTGTTTGATTTCCAGGGTCAGCGCCAGCAGGCGGCCGATCTCGCCCGGCGGAAAGCCCTTGCGGGCAAACCACGTCAGATACGCCAGCGGCAAATCGGCAATCACCATCCCCTTGTACTTGCCGTAGGGCATGGTACGGGTGGCGATCAGGGAGAGCAGTTCGGGATCCATGGCGGCCTGGGCAGGTGGGAGCCGCGATTGTGCCCGTGCGGGGGGCGGCTGTCACGCCGTCCTCTGTTGACCGGCGTCAAGCCCGGCGGGAACAGTGCGCCGCGCCTAGTCACAATCCCGTAAAATCATGAGTGAATTCCTCGGCTATTTGCCGAGTCACGCTTACAGGTTCGCGCAGAGCCCGCTCGGGCACCGTCACAGGCGGTGCCCGTTTTTTTACGGCATCGCGCGGCCGTCGTTCAGCGCGATAAAGCCGCGCAGCACGCGGTAGGCAAACCACAGCCAGACGGCGCCGAGTACCAGGTAGCCGACCAGGATCAGGCTGAGCACACCGCCCAGCACCGACCACGCGAGCGCCCACCAGAACGAGCGGATTTGCCAGCGGAAATGGCTCTCGTAGCGGGTGCCGCGCATCTCAGAGAGCTTCAGATAGTTGATGATCAGGCCGATCACCGCCGGCAGGCCGGTGAACAGGCTGATCGCCTGGATCGCGTACACCAGCAGCACCAGGTTGTTGAAACGCCGGTCGTCCGGCGATACCACTTCGTAGTCCATCGTTTTCCTTTGGTTGGGGGTCACAGGCCCAGCCGGGCGAACAAGGGCTGCGCGCGCAGGCGCACCAGCGAACGCATCAGCGCGCAGCGCTCGACCAGTGGCCGCGAAAGCGCGTCGGGCAACAGCGGCAGCCGGCTGTAGACGAGCAGTACGTCCTGCGCATCGGACAAGGGCGCGAGCTGCGCGGTCGGCAGGGAGAGGCCCAGCGCCTGGCCCAGCGCACGGATGCGCGCGTTGGCTTCGGCCAACAGCGGCAGCTCGGCAGCCGGCAGCGCGAGCGAGGCGAGTTCGAACAGCACGATGCGGGCGGCCAGCCAGTCGGCGGTGTCGGTCAGGCGGTCGGGCGTCCTCGAGCACGGCAACTGCCTGCGGGCCGCCAGCAGGATGGCCAACTGGCGCACTTCAGGCAGCAGCGACTCCGCCACGTCGACGCCCAGCGGCAGGCAAGCTTGCGGTACGCCACGGGACAGCGGCTCGGCGTCGGCGAGGACGCGCAGCGCCAGCAGCGCTGCCGGTGCCGGTACGGCCGATGCGCGGATATTCAGGACCTGCTCCATGCTCATGTTCTCCCTGGCCCCACTTTGCCTGGGCGGTCCGTGTGCCGGAGAGGACTGAAAGCACAAATGCCGCCTGGCTGCGGCGGCATTTGTCTGGATTTGGTGTTTTTCGGTCACGCAAGTCCGCAGGCGCCGCCATGATTGGAGCGGTACCAGTAATAGTAAGCGGCGTTGCTGAGGATCCGGGTAGTCATGCGTGTCATCCTGACAAGGCGGGTGCGCCTTGTCAAGCGTGGCGCGGGCAAGCTGTTGGCAGAAAACAAAAACCCGGCGCGGGGCCGGGCTCCTTGGGGCTACCAACACTTACATGTTCGGGTAGTTCGGCCCGCCACCGCCTTCCGGCGTCGTCCAGTTGATGTTCTGCGTCGGGTCCTTGATGTCGCAGGTCTTGCAGTGCACACAGTTCTGCGCGTTGATCTGCAGGCGCGGCTCAGCCTCATCCAGCCCGACGATCTCATACACGCCGGCCGGGCAGTAGCGCTGCTCGGGCGCCGCGTACTTGGCCAGGTTGACCTCGATCGGCACCGCGGCGTTCTTCAGCTTCAGGTGCGGCGGCTGGTCTTCGCTGTGGTTGACGTTCGAGATGAACACCGAGCTCAGCCGGTCGAAGGTCAGCTTGCCGTCCGGCTTCGGGTACGCAATCGGGCTGAACTCGTCGGCCGGGCGCAGGCATTCGTGGTCGCTGTGCTTGTGGCGCATCGTCCACGGAGCCTTGCCGCGGAACAGATAGGTGTCGAGCGCAGCGTACGCCATCGCGCCCCACAGCCCCCAGCGGAACGACGGGCGGATGTTGCGCGCGCGGTGCAGTTCGTCGAACAGCCAGCTCTTCTCGAACTTGCCCTGGTAGGCCTTCGCCTCCTTGCCTTCCTGGCCTTCGCAGCACAGCAGCTCGAACACCGAGTCGGCGGCCAGCATGCCCGACTTCATCGCGGTATGCGTGCCCTTGATCTTCGGCATGTTGAGGAAACCGGCGGTGTCGCCGACCAGCACGCCGCCCGGGAAGGTCAGCTTGGGCAGGCTCTGCAGGCCGCCTTCGGACAGCGCGCGCGCGCCGTACGACAGACGGCGGCCGCCTTCGAAGGTCTTGCGGATCGCCGGGTGGGTCTTGAAGCGCTGGAACTCCTCGAACGGCGACAGGTAGGGGTTCTGGTAGTCAAGGCCGAGCACGAAGCCGACCACCACCTGGTTGTTCTCCAGGTGGTAGAGGAAGGTGCCGCCGTAGGTGTCGTTCTTCAGCGGCCAGCCGACGGTGTGCACGATCTTGCCTGCCTCGTGCTGCTCGGGCGCGACTTCCCACAATTCCTTGATGCCGATGCCGTAGGTCTGCACGTCGCAGTCGCGGCGCAAGTCGAACCGGTCGAACAGCGTCTTGGTCAGCGAGCCGCGGCAGCCTTCGGCGAACACGGTCTGCTTGGCCCACAGCTCCATGCCCGGCTGCCAGGCGTCGGTCTTCTCGCCATCCTTGCCGATGCCCATGTCGCCGGTGGCCACGCCCTTGACCGCGCCGTCCTCGTCGTACAGCACTTCGGCCGCGGCAAAGCCCGGGTAGATCTCGACGCCGAGCTCTTCGGCCTGCTGGGCGAGCCAGCGGCAGACGTTGCCGAGGCTGACGATGTAGTTGCCCTCGTTGTGCATCTGCGGCGGCGTCGGCAGCTGCACCGACTCGGTCTCGGTCAGCAGCAGGAACTGGTCCTTCTTCGCCGCCGTATTGAGCGGCGCGCCGCGTTCCTTCCAGTCCGGGAACAGCTCTTCGAGCGCCCTGGGCTCGATCACCGCGCCGGACAGGATATGCGCGCCGACCTCGGAGCCTTTCTCCAGCAGGCAGACGCTCAGGTCCTGCCCGGTCTGCGCAGCAAGCTGCTTCAGACGGATGGCCGCGGCCAGGCCGGAAGGCCCGCCGCCGACGACCACCACGTCGTATTCCATATATTCGCGTTCCACCGCTTCTCCTTAACGCCCGCACAGGCTTTTTGCTTATTGCATAGCATTCTGCAATTTTTGATGCTGTGCGTCAAAATCAAACGAGCGTTTTACCGGTAGCGTTCACCCTCAGATTACGCCGTCGCGGCGCAGCCCTTCGATGTCGCGCTCGCCGTAGCCGAGCGCGGCGAGCACCTCGTCGCTGTGCTCGCCAAGCTTGGGCGGGCGGCGCCCGGCACGCACGCGCTCGCCGTCGATCACCAGCGGGCACGCGATCTGCGGCAGCGTGCCGCCCGCGCCGTCGTCAAACGCGAAGGACATGCCGCGCGCCACCGCTTGCGGGTCGGCGAACGCCTCGTCCACCGTATTGATCGGCCCGCACGGCACGCCGGCCTCATCCAAGAGGGCAAGCCACTCGTCGCGGCCGCGCGTGGCGAAGGCGTCCGCCAGCTGGGCCGTCAGTGCGTCGCGGTGCGCGACCCGATCCGGGTTGCGCGCGAAACGCGTGTCAGACGCGAGTTCGGGCCGGCCGATCACCGCGCACACCGCGGCGAACTGGCGGTCGTTGCCGCAGGCGAGGATGAAGTGGCCGTCGGCCGACGCGAACACCTGGTAGGGCACGATATTCGGGTGCGCGTTACCGAGGCGCGGCGGCACCGTGCGGCCGACCAGCCAGTTCATGCCGACGTTGGCGAGCATGGCGAGCGAGCAATCGAACAGCGCCATGTCGACATGTGCACCGCGCCCGCTTGTCGCGCGCTCGAGTAGCGCGGCCTGCACCGCGTTGGCCGCGTAAAGCCCGGTGAAGAGGTCGGTCACCGCCACCCCGACCTTGTGCGGCTCGCCGTCGGCCGGGCCGGTAATGCTCATCAGCCCGCTCATCCCCTGCACGATGTAGTCGTAACCGGGCGCGTCGGCGTACGGGCCGTCCTGGCCGAAGCCGGTGACCGAGCAGTAGACGAGGCGCGGGTTGACCGCCGACAGGCTGGCGTAGTCGAGGCCGTACTTGGCGAGGCCGCCGACCTTGTAGTTCTCGATCAGCACGTCGGCCTCCGCCACCAGTTGCCGCACGATGGCTTGCCCCTCGGCGCGGGTGATGTCGAGCGTCAGCGAACGCTTGCCGCGGTTGGTGGCCAGAAAGTACGCGGCGGTGCCGTTGTCGCTCGCCGGCGGCGCCCACTGGCGCGTGTCGTCGCCCTGCCCCGGGCGCTCGATCTTCACCACGTCGGCGCCGAGGTCGGCTAACAGCTGGCTGGCCCACGGGCCGGCCAGCACCCGGCTCAGGTCGACGACGCGGATTCCCTGCAAAGGCGCACGCATCGCCGCCTCCTTACGCGAACGCGGCGATGCCGGTGATCGCGCGGCCGAGGATCAGCGCGTGCACGTCGTGCGTGCCCTCGTAGGTGTTGACCGCCTCGAGGTTCATCGCGTGGCGGATCACGTGGAACTCGTCCGAGATGCCGTTGCCGCCGTGCATGTCGCGCGCGACGCGGGCGATCTCCAGCGCCTTGCCGCAATTGTTGCGCTTGATCAGCGAGATCATCTCCGGCGCGGCGCGCCCCACGTCCATCAGGCGGCCGACCTGCAGCGCGGCCTGCAGGCCCAGCGCGATCTCGGTCTGCATATTGGCGAGCTTGAGCTGCGGAATCTGGTTGGCGGCGAGCGGACGGCCGAACTGCTGGCGGTCGAGCTGGTAGTTGCGCGCGGCGTGGAAGCAGAACTCCGCCGCGCCCATCGCGCCCCACGCGATACCGTAGCGCGCCTTGTTCAGGCAGCCGAACGGCCCCTTCAGGCCGGTCACGCCCGGCAGCAGGTTCTCGTCCGGCACGAACACGTCGTCCATCACGATTTCGCCGGTGATCGACGCGCGCAGGCTGAACTTGCCCTCGATCTTCGGGGCGGTGAGGCCCGGCATGCCCTTCTCCAGCACGAAGCCGCGGATCTCGCCCGCGTCGTCCTTCGCCCACACCACCAGCACGTCGGCGATCGGGCTGTTGGTGATCCACAGCTTGCTGCCCTTCAGCAGATAACCCCCGTCGACCTTCCTCGCGCGGGTGCGCATCGAGCCCGGGTCGGAGCCCGCGTCCGGCTCGGTCAGCCCGAAGCAGCCGACCCACTCACCCGTAGCGAGCTTGGGCAGGTACTTGTCCTTCTGCGCGTCCGAGCCGTACGCCCAGATCGGGTGCATCACCAAGCTCGACTGCACACTCATCGCCGAGCGGTAGCCGGAGTCGACCCGCTCGACTTCGCGGGCGATCAGCCCGTAGGCAACGCTGGAGAGGCCGGCGCAGCCGTAGCCTTCGATGGTGCAACCGAGCAGGCCGAGCTCGCCCATCTCGCTGAGGATCTCGCGGTCGAAGCGCTCCTCGCGGTTGGCGGTCAAGACACGCGGCATCAGCCGCTCCTGGCAGTACGCGTGCGCGGCATCGCGCACCATGCGCTCCTCTTCGGTCAGCAGGGAGTCGAGCAGCAGCGGGTCTTCCCAATTGAACGGGGCACGAACGGTATTGGCAGCCATGATGGTTTCTCCGGGTCGAGTTGTTCCGCATTGCGGAATTTTGTTTTACATTGCAAAATAGACTAGCAACTCGATTCCGGCGTGTAAAGCACGCCTGCGCCCGACGGCGCCATAAACGGAAAGCAAGGACATGGAAAACGACAAGGACAGGCTGTTCGTCACCGCGCTCGCGCGGGGCTTGGCGGTACTCGCGGCGTTCAGGCCGGGCGAGGCCGCGCTCTCCAACCAGACGCTGGCGCAGCGCACCGGCCTGCCCAAATCGACGGTGTCGCGCCTGACCTACACCCTGCTGCAACTGGGTTATTTGCAGCAGGACGGCGACAGCGGCTTTTACCGGCTGGGGCTCGCCGTGCTCGCGCTGGGGTCGGCGGTGTTGTCCGGCTACGACATCCGCACCCGCGCGGCGCCCTTGATGCGCGCGCTGGCCAACGAGCAGGGGGTGTCGGTCAGCCTCGCGCTGCGCGACGGCACCGACATGGTGTACCTGGAGACCTGCCGCAGCCAGGCGCGGGTGACCGTGCAGCTGACCGTGGGCTCGCGCGTGCCGCTGGCGACCACCGCGATCGGCCGCGCCTGCTACGCGGGGCTGACCGACGCCGAGCGCGCGCAACTGGATCAAGATCTGACCGAACGCTACGGCGAGGCGTGGCCACCGCTGGCCGCCTCGCTCGTGGCTGCCCGTGCACAGTATCTGGCCGACGGCTTTTGCGAGTCGTTCGGCGAGTTTGAAGCGGAGGTGATGGCGGTGGCGGTACCGCTGCCGGCGCTGGCAGGCCATAGCAGCGGCATGAGCCTGAACGCAAGCGGCCCCAGCTTCAGCTGGGACGCCGAAAAGATGCGCATGGAAGTGGCGCCGGCACTGGCCGCGCTGCGCGCGGCGCTGGTGCCCGGCGCCTAGGTGCTTACGCCGCCTGCGGCGGCACGTTATTGATGTAATGGACCAGCTGTTCGATCACGAACTGCTGCTCGGCGATAGTCGCGCGTACCACGTCGCCGATCGAGATCACGCCCTCGACCTCGCCGCCGTCGATCACCGGCAGGTGGCGGATGCGCTTGTCGGTCATCAGCGCCATGCATTCGTCCAGCCGCTGGTCGGGGCCCACGCAGATCACCTTGCTGGTCATCACTTCGCTGACCTGTGTCGACGCGGACGAGCGGCCTTCGAGGATGATGCGCCGCGCGTAGTCGCGTTCGGAGAAGATGCCCTCGACGTGGCCCTCGCCCATCACCAGCACCGCGCCGACGTTTTCCTCGGCCATCACCCGCAAGGCCTGCAACACCGACACCTGCGGCGCGACGTACACCAGCTTGCCGCCTGCCTTGGCGGCTAGCAACTGCCTGACTGTCTGCATCTGACCCTCCCTTGTGGCACGCGCCGCCCCGGCGCATGTCATGAGTATAGACAGGCGCCGGCCAGCGCAAAGGGCAGGCAAACCGCTGCTAGGCGGCGAGGATCATGGTGCCGACCCCGGCGGCGGTCATGATCTCGAGCAGCAGCGCGTGCGGCACCCGCCCGTCGATGATGTGCACCGCGCCGACGCCGGACTTGGCCGCGTCGAGTGCCGAGGCGATCTTGGGCAGCATGCCGCCGTGGATGGTGCCGTCGGCGAACAGCTCGTCGACGCGCTGCGCGGTGAGCTTGGTCAGCAGCTGCCCTTCCTTGTCGAGCACCCCGGGCGTGTTGGTCATCAGGATCAGCTTCTCGGCGCCGAGCGTCTCGGCGAGCCTGCCGGCCACCAGGTCCGCGTTGATGTTGTACGCCTCGCCGTCCGGGCCGACGCCGATCGGCGCGATCACCGGGATGAAGTCGCGGGTGTCGAGCAGCGACACCAGCGACGGGTCGATCGCCTCGATCTCGCCGACCTGGCCGATGTCGATGGGCTCGTCGTCGGCCGAACTGAGGAAGAGCTTCTTGGCGCGGATGAAGTGGCCGTCCTTGCCGGTGAGACCAACCGCCTTGCCGCCGTGCTTGTTGATCAGCGACACGATCTCCTTGTTGACGAGGCCGCCCAGCACCATCTCGACGACGTCCATCGTCTCGGCGTCGGTCACCCGCATGCCCTGGATAAACTCGCCCTGCTTGCCGACGCGCTCGAGCAGCTGGTTGATCTGCGGGCCGCCGCCGTGCACGACCACCGGGTTCATGCCGACCAGCTTGAGCATCACCACGTCGCGCGCGAAGTCTTCCTTCAGCTTGTCGTCGGTCATCGCGTTGCCGCCGTACTTGATCACCAGCGTCTTACCGGCAAAACGGCGGATATACGGCAGTGCTTCGGACAGGATGGACGCCTTGTCGGCGGCTTCGATCGTCATATTTTTCTCCAGTGAGGTGTACGGATTTCCGCCATTTTAACCACTCGATTTAGTGAAATGACATTTATTAATTGCCAAGCAAATTTGTCTGGATTAAATTGCAGCGCACATTAATAAACACGGGTTCAGGAAGCATGGAAGCGCCCTCCCCACGCCGCTGGCAGCGCCGCAAGGACGAACGTACGGGCGAGATCATCGAGGCCGCGCTCGGGCTCTTTTGCGAAAAGGGCTTCAGCGCGACCAAGCTCGACGACATCGCGCGCGCCGCCGGCGTCACCAAGGGCACGCCCTACCTCTACTTCGACGGCAAGGAAGCGATCCTCAAGGCGGTGGTACGCGCGACGCTGATCGACCGCCTGGGCGAAATCGAGGCCGAGTGCCGCGAGGACCGCGGCAGCCGCACCGCGCTGATCCGTCGCCTGCTGCTCAAGTGGTGGGACGAGGTCGGCAGCACCGAATTGGCCGGCCTGTGCAAGCTGATGGTCGCCGAGGCGGCCAACTTCCCCGAGCTTGCGCGCTTCTACCACGACGAGGTGATCGTGCGCAGCCGCGCGCTGATGCGCGCGGTGCTGCAGGACGGCGTACGCGAAGGCGAGTTCCGGGCGATGCCCGACACCGACGCCGTGATCGACGCGCTGCAGGCGCCGCTGTTGATGAACATGATCTGGCAGCACTCGTTCGCCCGCTTCGACGAAAGTGGGGCAGGCGGCTACACCAAGCAGCGCCTGCAAACCACGCTGGACCTGGTCCTCGCCACCCTGACGGCGGCGGACAGCACACGACAAGGGAACCCCACCACATGAAGACCCCATGGACCGGCCTGATCGCCGTCTCGCTCGCGCTCGCCACCAGCGCATGCAACAAGGCCCCTGCCCCCGGCGAAGAGGTGCGCCCGGTGAAGACGGTGCAGGCGGGCAGCGCCGCGGCAGGCGCAAGCACCAGCTACCCGGGCGAGATCCGCGCCCGCCACGAGACCCGCCTCGCGTTCCGGGTGCCGGGCAAGGTTGTCGAGCGTTTCGTGAGCGCAGGCGAGCGCGTGAAGAAGGGGCAGCCGCTGGCGCGGCTGGACGCGACCGACTACGCGCTGGACGCCGGCGCCAAGGCCGCGCAGCTGGGCGCCGCGCGCGCGCAGCTCGCGCAGCAGGAGGCCGACCTCAAGCGCGCGCGCGAACTGCTCGCGCAGGCCTTCATCAGCCAGGCGCAGTACGACCGCCAGGTGGCCGCGCTCGACGCCGCGCGCGCACAGGCGAAATCGGCGCAGGCGCAGGCAAGCTTCGCCGGCAACCAGCAGGACTACGCGGTACTGCGCGCCGACGCCGACGGCATCGTCAGCGAGATCAGCGCCGAGCCGGGGCTGGTGGTCGCCGCCGGCACCCCCGTCGCGCGGCTCGCCGCCGACGGCGCCCGCGAGGTCGCCATCCAGTTGCCCGAGGACGCGATCGCCGGCGTGCGCGCGGCCAAGGCGCTTTCCGTGGTGCTGTGGAGCGGAGGCGATCGCTACCCGGCCAAGCTTCGCGAGATCGCCGGCGACGCCGACCCGGCAACGCGCACCTACGCCGCGCGCGTCAGCGTCGACGCGCCCGCCGGACGCCTGACGCTGGGGCAGACCGCGCGCGTCGAATTGCCCGCGCCGGCCGTCAGCGCCATCGCACTGCCCCTGACCGCCATCCTCGACACGGGCGGGCGCCACTACGTGTGGCTGGTCGACGCGAAGACGCAGACCGTCAAGCGGCGCGAAGTCGGCATTGCCGGCCTGGACAGCCAGCAGGCGACCGTCTCGCGCGGACTCGCCGGCGGCGAGACCGTGGTCACCGCCGGCGTGCACCTGTTGCGCGAAGGCCAGAAAGTCACCCTGCTCAAGCCCTAAGGGAACACGATGCGACTGAACCTTTCGGAATGGGCGCTGAAGAACCAGCCCCTGGTGCGCTACCTGTTGGTGGTGCTGCTGATCGCCGGCGCCTGGGCGTACGCGCAGCTCGGGCAGAAGGAAGACCCCGAATTCACCTTCAAGGCGATGATGGTGCGCGTGGTGTGGCCCGGCGCGACCGCGCTGGACGTCGAGGAGCAGGTCACCGACAAGCTCGAGCGCAAGCTGCAGGAGATGGGCGAGCTCGAGTACGTGAAGAGCTACAGCAAGCCCGGCGAGGCGCTGTTCATCCTCAACCTGCGCGAAGGCGTCGACCCGAAGAAGGTCAAGGACTACTGGTACCAGGTCAGGAAGAAGCTCGGCGACATCCGCCACACGCTGCCGCCCGACGTGCGCGGCCCCTACTTCAACGACGAGTTCGGCGACACCTTCGGCAATATGTACGCCTTCACCGGCGACGGCTTCAGCTACGAGGAGCTGAGGCGCGAAGTCGACAAGGCGCGCCGCGAGGTGCTGCGCGTACCCGACGTGGGCAAGGCCGAATTCGTCGGCGAGCAGGAGGAGCGGATCTGGGTCGACCTCGACAACGCGCGCCTCGCCACGCTCGGGCTAGACGCCCGCCTGATCTGGGCGGCGCTCGCCGAGCAGAACACGACGGCCGGCGCCGGCGTGTTCCACACCGCAGACGAGCGAGTGTGGGTGCGCCCCAGCGGCACCTACGACACGGTCGACGAAATCGAGAACACGCCTATCGCCGCCGGCGGCCGCGTGTTCCGCCTGGGGGACATCGCGGCTGTTTCCCGCGGCTACGCCGACCCGCCGGCGATGCGCATGCGCTTCAACGGCAAGCCGGCGATCGGCCTCGCGGTCAGCATGAAGGAAGGCGGCGACGTGCTGAAGTTCGGCGCCGCGCTGGCGAGCCAGATGGACGCGGTCGAGCGCGCGCTGCCGGTCGGCATCGCGGTCGACGCGATCTCCGACCAGCCCAAGGTGGTGAAGAACGCCGTCGGCGAATTCATGAAGGCGCTGATCGAGGCGGTGGTCATCGTGCTCGCGGTCAGCTTCTTCAGCCTAGGCTGGCGCACCGGCATCGTCGTCGCGCTATCGATCCCGCTGGTGCTGGCGATGACCTTCATCGCGATGTACTTCTTCAAGATCGACCTGCAGCGCATCTCGCTGGGCTCGCTGATCATCGCGCTGGGCCTGCTGGTCGACGACGCGATCATCGCGGTCGAGATGATGGCGCTCAAGCTCGAGCAGGGCTGGAACCGCTTCCAGGCGGCGACCTTCGCGTACACCAGCACCGCCTTCCCGATGCTCACCGGCACGCTGATCACCGCCGCGACCTTCCTGCCGGTCGGCTTCGCCAAGTCGAACGCCGGCGAGTACGTGTTCAGCCTGTTCTCGGTGGTCACCATCGCGCTGGTCCTTTCGTGGATCGTCGCCGTGGTGTTCACGCCCTACCTTGGCTACCTGTTGCTGCCAGAACGCGCGCACGCTCACGGCCACGACGACGTCTACCAGAAGCCTTTCTACCGCAGGTTCCGCCAGGCGGTCGTCTGGTGCCTCGACCACCGCAAGCTGGTGATCGCGGCCACCTTCGGCGCCTTCGTGCTGTCGGTCGGCGCGTTCAAGCTGTTTGTCGCGCAGCAGTTCTTCCCGGCGTCCAACCGCGTCGAGCTGATGGTCGACATGTGGCTGCCGCAGGGCGCGAGCTACGCGGCGACCGAGCGCGAGGCTAAGAAGCTCGAGGCGAAGCTCGCCGGCGAGACCGGCATCACCAGCATGACCACCTACGTCGGAGCCGGCAGCCCGCGCTTTTTCCTGTCGCTCGACCAGCAGCAGCAGCACCCCAACTTCGCGCAGCTGATGATCATGACGCGCGACCAGGAAAGCCGCGAGGCGGTGCGCGCCCGGATCCGCACGCTGTTCGACACCGACTTCCCGCTGGTGCGCGGCCGCGTCACCCGCCTGGAGAACGGCCCGCCGGTCGGCTACCCGGTGCAGTTCCGCGTGATGGGGCCGGACCACGACGAAGTGCGCGCCATCGCGAGCAGGGTGGAAGACACCCTGCGTGCCCACCCCGGCACGCGCCAGGTCAACAACGACTGGGGCGAGCAGATCAAGTCGCTGAAGGTGAGCATCGACCAGGACAAGGCGCGCGTACTCGGCGTCTCCAACCAGAACCTGGCCCGCCAGCTGCAGCTCTTGATCTCGGGCGCGCAGCTCACCGAGTTGCGCGAAGGCGACCGCACCGTCGCGGTGATGGCCAGACTTAACAAAGGTGAACAACTGGACGTCGGCAAGCTCGGCCAATTGATGGTACAAACGGCCAGTGGCCGCTACGTGCCGGTCTCCCAGCTGGGCAAGGTCGAATACGTGCCCGAGGAGAGCATCGTGTGGCGGCGCAACCGGCTGCCGACCGTCACCGTGCGCGCCGACGCCGTCGACGGTGTGCAGGCCTCCGACATCTCGCGCGCGCTGTGGCCCAAGCTGCAGGACATGCAGAAGACGCTGCCGCTGGGCTACCACATCGAGCTGGGCGGTTCGCTCGAGGCGAGCCAGAAATCGCAGCAGGCGATCGGCCAGGTGGTACCGCTGATGGTGGTGGTCGTGCTGACGCTGTTGATGCTGCAGCTGAAGAGCTTCCAGCGCACGCTGATGGTGGTACTGACCGCGCCTCTGGGGCTGATCGGGGTGACCATGGCGCTGATCGCGTTCGCCGCGCCGTTCGGCTTCGTCGCCATGCTCGGCGTGATCGCGCTCTCCGGCATGATCATGCGCAACTCGGTGATCCTGGTCGACCAGATCGAGAGCGACATCGGCGACGGCATCGACCCGTTCGAGGCGGTGGTCGGCTCGACGGTGCGCCGTTTCCGGCCGATCATGCTGACCGCGCTGGCGGCGATCCTCGCGATGATCCCGCTGACCCGCAGCACGTTCTGGGGGCCGATGGCGGTGGCGATCATGGGGGGCCTGCTGGTCGCGACCGTGCTGACCCTGCTGTTTTTGCCGGCGCTCTACGCGCAATGGTTCCGCGTGCGCCGACCGGCGGCCGCGGCCTGAACCTGACAGACAAGAAAGACCAAGCATGAACCGCATCGCACCAACGCTCGCCGTCCTCGCCGCCGCCTGCCTGGCTCCCGCCGCGCACGCGTTCGACCTGTACGAGGCGTGGGCCGCCGCCCGCCAGTACGACGCGAATTTTGCCGCGCAAAAGGCCGAGCGCGACGCTGGCCTGCAAAAGCGCGAACAGGGCCTCGCCGGGCTGCTGCCGCAGGTGAACGCCGGGGCCAGTTACACGCGCAGCAACGATATCGAGCCTGCGAAGATCTCGCCTGCGGGCAGCTACGGCAGCCACGGCTGGCAGGCGTCGCTCAGCCAGCCGCTGTTCGACGTCGGCGCGTGGACCGGCTACCAGAAGGGCAAGCTCACCAGCCGCCTGGCCGACACCCGCTTTGACGCGGCCACCCAGACGCTGATCCTCGACGTCGCCCGCGCCTACTTCGGCGTGCTGCTGGCGCAGGACACCGTCGCGTCGGTGCAGGCGGCCAAGAAGGCGTTCGCCAAACAGCTCGAGCAGGCGAAGAAGTCGTTCGACGTCGGCACCTCGACCATCCTCGACACCTACGAGGCGCAGGCACGCTTCAACGCGGCGACCGCGCGCGAGATCGCCGCGCTCTCCGAGCTCGAGGTGCGCCGCAACGCGCTCAAAACCCTGACCGGGCTCGACGCGCAGGCCATCGCGCCGCTCAAGGGCAAGGTCGCGCTCGCGCCGCCGACGCCGGACACCGTCGAACCGTGGATAGAGCGCGCGCTCGCGCAGAACCCGTCCGTCACCGCCGCGGCGCAGCAGCTTGCGCTCGCCGAGCAGGACGTGACTGCCGCGCGCGGCCAGCACCTGCCCAAGCTCGCGCTGTCGGCTGCCTACCAGGACCGCACGACCAATAACCCCAACTCGGTGCTGCAGCAGGTCGACGACAGCCGTGGCAGCTCGGTCGGCGTGACGCTGAGCATGCCGCTTTACGCCGGCGGCGGCATCAACTCAAAAGTCGCCGAGTCGGTCGCGCTGCGCGAGCAGGCGAGCGAGACGCTGGAGGCAACCCGCCGCAAGGTGCGCGAGAACGTGCGCGCGGCCTTCCTCGGCGTCGCCAACGGCGCCGCGCTGGTCGACGCCAACGAGCGGCTGCTGGTCTCGGCGAAGAACCAGCTGGACGCAACAAGGCTGGGCCGCGAAGTCGGCGTGCGCACCATCCTCGATTTGCTCTCCGCCGAGCAGTCTTACTACGAGGCCGAGCGCACGCTCGCCGAGTCGCGCTACAACTACCTGACCGCCCAGCTGCAACTGGCGCTCGCCGCGGGCGAACTCTCCGAAACCACGCTGCGCAGCGTCAACCGCTACTTCTGAGTCACGGGGCGGCGCCTGCTGGGCGCCGCCTTGCTGCATCCCGGGGCAGGCCCCTGCCCTCCTGACGCCCTTGCCGGCTGCCGTTGTCACCGGTACATCACTGTCCCCTCGCCGTTCTGTCGCCATTTCGCCAACACCCTCGCGCGGGGTGTTTAATTTATCGATATGCCTGTAGCAAGTCGCTAAACAGCCGATTAGAATGATCCGGCGGACTGTCCGACAATCCGGACGCTCACAGCGACAGAACAACGAAGACGAGGCAAACCATGACCGACAGCAAAGACCTTCTCGAACGCAAGGCCCAGGCCACCCCGCGCGGCGTGGGCGTGATGTGCAACTTCTTCGCCGAGCGCGCGAAGAATGCCGAGCTGTGGGACAGCGAGGGCCGCCGCTACATCGACTTTGCCGGCGGCATCGGCGTGCTCAATACCGGCCACCTGCACGACAAGGTGCAGCGCGCGGTCGCCGAGCAACTGAACAAGTTCAGCCACACCTGCTACCAGGTGGTGCCGTACGAGAGCTATATCCGCGTCGCCGAGAAGATCAACACGCGCGCGCCGGGCGACTTCGCCAAGAAGACCGCCTTCTTCACCACCGGCGCCGAAGCCGTCGAGAACGCGATCAAGATCGCGCGCGCGGCGACCGGCCGCTCGGGCGTGATCGCCTTCGGCGGCGGCTTCCACGGCCGCACCATGATGGGCATGGCGCTGACCGGCAAGGTCGCGCCGTACAAGATCGGCTTCGGCCCGTTCCCGGCCGAGGTTTTCCACGCGGTCTTCCCGAACGCGCTGTACGGCGTGTCCATCGAGGATTCGATCGCCAGCATCGAGAAGCTGTTCAAGTGCGACATCGAGCCCTCCCGCGTCGCCGCGATCATTTACGAGCCGGTACAGGGTGAAGGCGGCTTCTACACCGCGCCAGCCGAGTGGGTCGCCGCGATCCGCAAGCTGTGCGACGCCCACGGCATCCTGATGATCGCCGACGAGGTGCAGGCCGGCTTCGCGCGTACCGGCAAGTTCTTCGCCAGCGAACACTACGGCGTCGCCCCCGACCTGATCACCACCGCCAAGTCGCTGGCCGGCGGCTTCCCGCTCTCCGCGGTGGTCGGCCGTGCCGACGTGATGGACGCGCCGGCGCCGGGCGGCCTGGGCGGCACCTACGCCGGCAGCCCGCTCGCGCTGGCCGCCGCCGACGCGGTGATCGACGCGATCGAGGAAGAGAAGCTGCTCGAGCGCGCCGAGCGCCTGGGCGCGGCGCTCAAGGAAAAACTCACCGCCATGAAGAAGGTCGTGCCGCAGATCGCCGACGTGCGCGGCCCCGGCGCGATGGTCGCCGTCGAGTTCAACAAGGCCGACGGCAGCGGCCCGGACGCCGACTTTGCCAAGAAGGTGCAGGCGCACGCCTTGGCTAACGGGCTGATCCTGCTCACCTGCGGCGTCAACTACAACGTGGTGCGTTTCCTGTTCCCGCTGACCATCGAAGACGAAATCTTCGCCGAGGCGCTGTCCAAGCTGGAAGCCGCCCTGCTCGCCTGAGCCCACGCCGACAAGGAAGCCCGACATGTTGCAACTGAAAGACCCGACCCTGCTTCGCGAGCAGTGCTATCTGGCCGGCCAGTGGGTCGACGCCGACAACGGCGAGACGATCCCGGTACACAACCCGGCCACCGGCGAGCTGATCGGCACCGTGCCGAAGATGGGCCGTGCCGAGGCCGAACGCGCCGTCGCCGCGGCGGCCGACGCGTTCAAGCTGTGGAAGAAGAAGACCGCCAAGGAACGCGCGCAGGTGCTGCGCCGCTGGTTCGACCTGATGATGGCCAACCAGGAAGACCTCGCCGTCATCCTGACGGCCGAACAGGGCAAGCCGCTGGCGGAAGCGCGCGGCGAGATCGCCTACGGCGCGTCCTACATCGAGTGGTACGGCGAGGAAGCCAAGCGCGTCTACGGCGACACCATCCCCGGCCCCGGCCTAGATCGCCGCATCCTGGTCAATCGCGAGCCGATCGGCGTCACCGCCGCGATCACGCCGTGGAACTTCCCGAACGCGATGATCACCCGCAAGGCCGCGCCGGCGCTGGCCGCCGGTTGCCCGATGGTGGTGCGCCCGGCCTCGCAGACGCCGTTCTCGGCGCTGGCGATCGCCGTGCTCGCCGAGCGCGCCGGCGTGCCCGCCGGCGTGTTCTCGGTGATCACCGGCGGCTCGACCGAAATCGGCGGTGTGCTCACCGGCTCGGACACCGTCAAGAAGTTCAGCTTCACCGGCTCGACCGAGGTCGGCCGCCTGCTGACCGCGCAGTGCGCGGCGACCATCAAGAAGGTGTCGATGGAGCTGGGCGGCAACGCGCCGTTTATCGTGTTCGACGACGCCGACCTCGACGCGGCGGTCGAAGGGGCGATGATCTCCAAGTACCGCAACGCCGGCCAGACCTGCGTGTGCGCGAACCGCATCCTGGTGCAGGACGGCGTGTACGACGCCTTCGTCGAGAAGTTCGCCGCCGCGGTCGCCAAACTCAAGGTCGGCAACGGCATGGACGACGGCGTCAACCAGGGCCCGATGATCGACGCCAAGGCGGTCGCCAAGGTCGAAGAACACATCGCCGACGCGCTGGCCAAAGGCGGCACGCTGGTGAGCGGTGGCCATCGCCACGCGCTGGGCGGCTCCTTCTTCGAGCCGACCATCATCCGCGACGTCACCCCGGCGATGAAGGTCGCCCGCGAGGAGACCTTCGGCCCGCTGGCGCCGGTGTTCCGCTTCAAGAGCGAAGAAGAGGCGCTCTCGATGGCCAACGACACCGAATTCGGCCTCGCCTCGTACTTCTACGCGCGAGACATCGGCCGCATCTTCCGCGTCAGCGAAGGGCTGGAGTACGGCATGGTCGCCGCCAACACCGGCATCCTGTCCAATGAGATGGCGCCCTTCGGCGGCATCAAGCAGTCCGGCCTCGGCCGCGAAGGTTCCAAGTACGGCATCGAGGACTACCTCGAGATCAAGTACGTGCTGATCGGCGGCGTCGACCGCTAAACGCCCGCCCGGGCGCAAGCGAGGGGCCGCCTGCGGGCGGCCCTTTGCACACCATAACAACAAGCAAGGGAACAGCCATGCACAAGGAAGATTTCAGCCGCCACGCGCCGTCCTACTACGCCGCCAGCGCCAACCCGAGCCCCGAGCGCCCTGCCCTCGCGGGCAAGGTCCGTGCCGACGTATGCGTGATCGGCGCAGGGTTTACCGGTATCTCGACCGCGCTGCACCTAGCCGAAGCCGGCTACAAGGTGGTCGTGCTTGAAGCCGCGCGGGTCGGCTGGGGCGCGTCGGGGCGCAACGGCGGGCAGATCGTCAACAGCTACAGCCGCGACATCGACGTGATCGAGGCGCGCCACGGCAAGGAAGCCGCCGCACGGCTGGGGGCGATGGCCTTCGAGGGCGGTCGCATCATCCGCGAGCGCATCGCGCGCTACGGCATCCAGTGCGACCTGAAAGACGGCAACGTGTTCGCCGCGTTCACCCAGAAGCAGCTGGACGAACTCTCTGCCAAGAAGGCGCTGTGGGAGCGTTACGGCCACACCGGCATCCGCATGGTCGACAAGGCCGGCATGCGCGGCATCGTCGACAGCGACGCGTACTGCGGCGCGCTGCTCGATACCTGGGGTGGCCACCTGCACCCCTTGAACCTGGTACTGGGCGAGGCGGCCGCATTCGAGTCGCTAGGCGGCGTGATCTGCGAAACGAGCCCGGTCACCGCCCTCGTCGAGGGCGAGAAGGTGCGCGTGCGTACCGCCCACGGTGAAGTCGAGGCCGACTTCGCGGTCGTCGCCGGCAACGCCTATCTGGGCAACCTGATCCCCAGGCTCGCCGAGAAGACGCTGCCCTGCGGCACGCAGGTGGTCACCACCGCGCCGCTGGACCCGGCGCTCGCGCGCAGCCTGCTGCCGGGCGACAACTGCGTCGAGGACTGCAACTTTCTGCTCGACTACTACCGGCTGACCGCCGATAACCGCCTGCTGTACGGCGGCGGCACCGTGTACGGCGCGCGCGACCCGGGCGAAATCGAGTCGCTGATCCGCCCCAAGCTGGAGAAGACCTTCCCGCAGCTTGCGGGCGTCAAGATCGACTACACCTGGACCGGCAACTTCTCGCTGACGCTCAGCCGCCTGCCGCAGGCCGGCCGCATCGGCCGCAACGTCTACTACTCGCAGGGCTGCTCGGGCCACGGCGTCACCTACACCCACCTGGCCGGCCGCCTGCTGTCCGAGGCGATCCGCGGCCAGAACGAGCGCTTCGACGCGTTCGCCGCGCTGCCGCACTACCCGTTCCCGGGCGGGCGCTTGCTGCGCGTGCCGATGCTGACGCTGGGCGCGTGGTGGTACGGCGTGCGCGACAAGGTCGGCGTCTGAGTCAGACCGCCAGTTCGACGCGGTCGCGGCCGGCGTGCTTGGCGCGGTAGCACGCCGCGTCGGCCCGCGCGAGGGCCGTGGCCGCGTCGTCGTCCGCCGACAGCGCGGTCACCCCGGCACTCGCGCTCAGGCCGAGCGCCGAGCCGTCGGCTGCAGCCACCCGCAGGCGGGTAATTTCCGTGCCGATCCGCTCGAGCAGCTGCTGCGCGGCGTCCGGCGGGCAGCCGGGCAACAGCAGGGCAAACTCGTCCCCGCCCAGCCGGGCGACGGTGTCGCCCTCGCGCACCCGCTGCGCCAGCAACTGGCCCACCTGCTGCAACATCAGGTCGCCCGCCGCGTGTCCGCCCCGGTCGTTGACCGCCTTGAAGCCGTCCAGGTCGAGCACCGCCAGCGCGGCACGGACAGTGCCGGCCTGCAGCGCCTGGTGCAGCGCTGCCTCCAGCCCCCGGCGGTTGAAAAGCCCGGTCAGCGGATCGTGCAGCGCCTGGTAGCGGTGGCTGGCCTCGCGTGCGCGCCGCTCGGTGTCGTCGTGCAGCACGTAGACGCGGTAACCCTGCATCGCCCCTTGCGCGCATACCGACGACAGCGTCAGCGTCACCGCGCGCCGGCTGCCGCTCGCCGTCTCCAGGTCCAGCTCCAGCGTCTTGCGCCCCTCGGCCTCGAGCACGCGGGCGCCGATCGGCAAACCGCTCTCCGGCGCGAGCAGGCCGACCACGGCCCCCAGCCGCCGCCCGAGCGCGCCGGCGCCGCGCACGCCGAGCATGCGCTGGGCCGGCGCGTTCAGGTATTCGACCTCGTCGCGGTGATTGGTCAGCACCACCGCGTCGGCGATCGATTCGAGGATCGCCGCCTGCCGCTCGCGCTCGCCCTGCAATGCCTGGAATTCTGCGTCCTGCCGGGTGATGTCGAGTAGCACGACCAGACAGCACGCGGCGTCCAGCGCGACGACGCTCGCCTCGAGCAGCCGCTCGCCGCCCGGGGTGCGAAAACGCGCGCGCAACTGGGTGACGCCGGCACTTTCGCCCGCGTCGGCGAGCGCGCGCAGGATGCGTGCGCAATCGTCGCCGTGCGCGTTGTGCAGCCAGCGCCCGTCAGTTGCGCCAAGCAGGGTGTGCGCCATCTGGTTCATATAGCGCGGTGCCCCCGAACGGCTGCACACCAGCACGCCCAGCGGCGAAGCTTCGTTGAGCGCCCTGAAGAACGCCTCGCGCTCGGCCGCGTCAGCTTCGCTCGCCTCGCGCGCCGCCAGCGCACGGTTGTATGCGCGGGCCAGGTGGGCCAGTTCGCGTACGCCGTCCTCGGCCAGCGGCACATGGCCGTCGCCCGCCTGCGCACGCTCAAGCTGCGCCTCGATCGCGTCCAGCGGGCGCAACAGGCGGCGCATCAGCCACCACGCCAAGGGCGGCACCAGCAAGAGCCAGACCAGCCCCAGCCCCAGCAGGGTTCGCGTGAGCGCGAGCAGCGGCGCGTCCGCTTCGCTGGCCGGCAAGGCGCCGCCGAGCACCCAGCCAGCGGCCTGCAGCGGGCGGTAGGCAGTGATGCCCTCGCCGCCGTCGGGCAGGCCCTCGCGGCCGACGCTGGCCACGCCCCCGGCGAGGGCGCGCGCGAGCGACGGCAACTCGCCGGCAAGCTGGAACGAACGGTCGATCAGCGTCGGCGCCGGATGGTAGATGAAGCGTCCGCTCTGCTTCGACAGCAGCACGATATAGCCCTGCTCGCCGATGCGGATCCCGGCCAGTTCGCCGAACATTTCCTGCGAAAACAGCTCGAGCGAGCCCGCGAGCATGCCGGCGAACTCGCCGTCCGGCCCGAGGATGGGCGCGGTGACGACCAAGAGGCGCCGCCCGGTCTTGGCGAGGAAAGGATCGGAGATCTGCGGCCTGAGCGTGTCGCGGGTCAGCCGGAAGTAGTCGCGCTCGGCGACGCTGACGCCGACCCGGCCGGGCTGGCTCGGGTAGTCGGCGATGATGTTGCCATGGCGGTCGTAGAGGATGGCCGCCGAAAACGGCCCCTTGAAATGGCTGAAGCGCGTGACCAGCGATGCCGCTTCGCGCGGCAGTTGCTCCGCGTCCACCGTCAGCTGCGCCGCCCCCTCGGAAACCAGCCGCAGGCGCTGGCGCAGGCGGTCGTCGAAGTCGGTCGCCGTGCGCTCGACCAGCGCCGCGACCTGCGCGCGCTGCATGGCTTCGAGCGCGCCGCGCGACTCAAGATAATAGGCGCCGATCAGCACGGCGCTGAGCAGCCAGCCGAATACCGCGCAAAAGAGCGCCGCCCTGAACTTGAGCGAGCGCGTGTCGACAAGCCGCAGGACGCGCACCTGGCAATCCTCTACAAATAGAATTGCCGGAGAAAATATACCAAATTAATAGAATTGCCCAGCAGCAGGCTCAATGCCAGCGCGTCTGCTGCTCGGTCAGCGCGATGCCCGCCTCCTGCATGCACTCGGCGAGGTCCTGCCAGCACGCCTGGCGGTCGGACGCGACGTCTGGCACCACCAGCCACGGCGTGCGCGCGATCGCCTCGCCGCCACGCGCCTTGAGCGCGATCTCGTAGCCTTGCAGTTCGGGCTGGTACTCGGCGACGGCCTCGAGGTCGCGCAGGTGCGCAAGCCCCGCCGCGGCGACGGCGACGGTCAGCCCCAGCCGCTTGCGGTTCCACGCGCGCACGCCGGCCTCCAGCGCCTCCCAGATCGGCAAGGGCGCGAACAGCTCGGCCTCGCCGTACTCCATCTCGTTGCTGATCGCCTGCTGCACCAGCGGCATGGTCGCGTCCAGCGCCTTGCGCGCCTTCTGGCGCACCGCTTGCGCATCGAGCACGCCGCGCTCGACGATGAACGGGATCCACGCGATCACCAGCTGCGCGTCGCCCGTCTGGTTGGCCGCCTCGAAGGTCGCGCGCGCGGCCTCCGGGTCTTCCGGCGCGATGTCGCAGCCGGCGTCCATGATGGGCGCGAGGTGGATCAGGCTCTGGCAGGCGCGCTCGTTGAGCATGTCGAGGGTGAACAGCGTCGGCGACATCCACAGGATCGCCTTCTCCGGCACCTCGAGCGCGTCGGCCAGCGCGACCTCGACCCGCTCCATCAGCGGGAAGTGCCACCACACGCCGCCCTTAGCACGCGAGAACGCGATCGGCATCGCCCACAGCTCGAACGACGCGAAGCTGCCGTCCTTGCGGATCACCTCGGGGTTGGCGATCAGCTTGCGCGCGGTGTCGACCAGCTGCGCACGCGCGGCGGCCTCGCCCTGCAGCCCGAGCTGCGCCTCGGTGAACACCGCCTGGTCGCCGCCTTGCAGCGCGAGCTGCACGCTGGCGGCCAGCTGCACGCGCGCCATCGGCTGCGCCGCCGCCTCGCGCGCCTTCGCCATCAGGTCCTGGATCGCCGCCTGGCGCTCGGCCGGCGGCAGGGGCTCGGTCGGCACCACGCGCATCTCGCGCGCCGGCGGGTTGGTGTCGCGCTCCTGGTACGCCTGGTTCAGGCGGTCGTATACGGTGATCGCCTCGTCGCAGATGCGCTGCAGTTGCGCGGCAGTCGGCGGCTCGTCCCAGAAGTTGAAGTCGAACAGGCGGAAGCCCTTGTTGCACACGTAGACGGTGATGTTCTCCTCGTCGTCGAACAGCACCGCACTCGCGTACGCCTCGTTGTCGCGGCCGGCAAACGGCGTGTCGTCGTGGCCGACCAGGCGACAGATGAACGCCGGCTCCTCGGTATGCACGATGTACTCGCAGGGCTCGAGCCCCTTGTCGTCCACCGCGTCGCCAAAGATGAAGCGGCTGGGGATGAAGGGGTCGCCCTTGATGCGTGCGTTGCGGGGATGCGGTTTCATGGCGTTCCGGATGATGGCTGGCGTCGTTGCTGAGCCGGTCATTGTACCGCGCGCACGCGCGCCGGTGTTAGCCGAGCGGCCGCACGAAGTGGAACGACTGGATGGTGAAGCCCTCGCGGAAATAGAAACGGTGTGCGTCGGTGCGCCAGGTGCCCGAGTCGAGCGAGAAATACCCGCAACCCTGCCGTGCAGCCTCGGCTTCGCACGCGGCAAGCAAAGCCTTGCCCACCCCCTGCGAGCGGTGCGCCTCGCCCGTCACCAGGTCGTCCAGATACAGCCGCCGCCCCTGGTAGGTGTTCTCGTACACTCGCCACAGCGCGACGCCCTGCA
This sequence comes from Crenobacter caeni, assembly GCF_010435965.1. Classification (GTDB taxonomy): domain Bacteria; phylum Pseudomonadota; class Gammaproteobacteria; order Burkholderiales; family Chromobacteriaceae; genus Craterilacuibacter; species Craterilacuibacter caeni. Next base: position 6,482 of record NZ_JAAGAA010000003.1, on the reverse strand, counting down.
CCTGGTCTGCGTCATCCAGCGCGACAAACATCCGCGCGCCACCGGCAAACACCCGCGCCATCATCGCCCGGTACGCGGCCGGCTCGTCCGGCAGATTGGGGCGCAGCTGGCGGTGCACCGGCAGCGCTGCCGCGAGCAGGTCCTCGCGCAGCAGGCGGCCGGCCTCGTCGTGCAAAGCCACCACCGTCAGCATGTGGCCTCCCCCGCGCAGCCGCACGCGGCGGCGTCGCTACTGCCCTTGCTCGTCGCGTAACCATCGCGTTTCCACCAGTCGAGCCCGCCTTGCAACTCCTTGACCCTGAAGCCGAGCCGGGAGAGCGCCAGCGCGGTCTTGGTCGACGCGTTGCAGCCGATGCCGTCGCAAAAAGCGACCAGCAGCACGTCGCGCGGCAGGTGCGCGGTCGACGCCGCGTCTATCGTGCGGTGCGGCAGGTTGACCGCGCCGGGCAGGGTCTCGGCAGCAAACGCCGCAGCCGAGCGGCCGTCGATGAGCAGCAGCGGCTCGCCGCGCGTAAGCGCGCTGTATACGTCGTAGCTGTCGGTCTCGTACTCGAGTTTGGCGAGGTAAAAGTCTTCCGCCTTCATGATCTCTCTCCCTGGTCTGCTTCGATCCTGTTCATGGCCGCGGCGATGGCGGCCGACGCGGCCTCACCGCGCGCGGCGAGCCCCTGCCGGACGCCGGCCCGCTCGGCCACGCTGCGGTTCTGGCTCAATTTGTCCTTGCCCTCAAGCGCACTGATCGCGATTTCGATACCAACCACCACCCCCAGCATCGCGGCGATATAGTCGGCCGGCGCGTCGTCCACCCGCCAGTTGGCGCCGAGCACCCCTTCCTGCGCGTCCGTCAACACCTCCATCTGCGCGCGCAACCACGCAGCGTCGTCGACGACACGCAAGCGGCCGTGCGCGTGCACGACGCGATAATTCCAGGTCGGCACCACCCGCCCGTGCTCGGCCTTGCCGGGCAGCCAGCCCGGCGACACGTAAGCGTCGCCTGCGCTGAAGATCGCCAGCACCCCGGCGCCATCGCAGGCGGACAGCGGATTGACCCGTGCGACATGGCCGCGCAACACGCCCGCTTCCGCGTCCGGCCACAGCACGACGGCGTCGGCGGCGAGCGCACCGCCGTCCTGCCGCACCAGGTGGGCGAGCGGGTGCGCGCGCATCAGCGCGTAGCAATGCGCGGGGTCGTTGGCGGCAAACAAAGGCGGGCAATACACGCGAGGCTCCTGGGCAGATGATTCCCGCTTATCATAGGGCTGCAAGTGGCCCATGATCAGAGCCACTTGTCCGCACAAGGAATGGACCACTTGCACGCAGACTGGCTGACCGAGGCGCTGCTCGCCGAACACTGCCGCGGCGCACAAGCGCTCGCACATGCGCTGCGCCGCTGGATCGCGGCCGGCCGCCTGCCGCACGGCGCCCGCCTGCCGTCCAGCCGCGCACTCGCGGGCGAACTGGGCGTCGCCCGCGGCAGCGTCAGCGCCGCGTACGAGCAACTGGTCGCCGAGGGCTACCTCGCCGCCCGCCACGGCAGCGGTACCTACGTCAGTGCGCCGACGCTGATCAGCACGGCCACCGAGGCGCCCACCGCCAACCCGCGCGGGCTGTCCGCGCGCGGCCACGCGCTGGTTGCGGCGAGCCGGCTGCCGAACGGGCTGACCGGCGCCTTCGCGCCGGGCGTGCCGGAAATCGCGCGCTTCCCGCACGCGACCTGGCAGCGCCTGGTCGGGCAGGCGCAGCGCAAGGCCGGCCTCGAGCTCTTCGCGTACCGACAGGACGGCGGACACCCGCTGCTGCGCGAGGCGCTGGCCGACTACCTGACGCTGTCGCGCGGCGTGCGCTGCGACGCTGCCCAGATCCTGATCGTGCCCGGCGCGCAAGCCGCGCTCGAATTGACCGCGCGCCTCTTGGCCGAGCCGGGCGACACCGTATGGGTCGAGGAGCCCGGCTACGGCGGCGCGCACGCGGCGTTCGACGCGGCCGCGCTGTCCATGCAACCGAAGCCTGTCGACGAACACGGCCTGTCGCCGGATGCCGCACCGGACCTCCCCTCGCCGCGGCTGATCTACCTGACCCCGTCGCACCAGTACCCGGGCGGTGTGGTGATGCCGGTCACCCGCCGCCTCGAACTGCTCGAGACGGCCGCGCGCCACGATGCTTGGCTGATCGAGGACGACTACGACAGCGAGTTCCGCTACAGCTCGGCGCCGATCCCGGCACTGCAGGGGCTCGACAAGCAGGGGCGGGTGATCTACGTCGGCACCTTTAGCAAGGTGCTGTACCCGGCGCTGCGCCTGGGCTACCTGGTGCTGCCTGACGCGCTGGTCGACCCGTTCCGCCGTGCGGCGGCACGCCTCTACCGCGAAGGGCACTACCCCGAGCAGGCCGCGCTGGCGCGCTTTATCGGCGACGGCCACTTCGCCCGCCATATCCGCGCGATGCGCGAACTCTACCGGCAGCGCCAGGCGCTGCTGCGCGCGGTGCTCGCGCGCGAACTGGGCGACGCACTGCCGCTGTCCGCCGGCGAAGCGGGCCTGCACCTGATCGCCCGCCTGCCGGACAACTTCGACGAAGACGCGCTCGAGCGCAGCGCCGCAAGCGAGGGGCTGTGGCTGCGCACCTGGCAGCGCCACTGCCTGACCCCGACCGGCACACGGGCGCTGGTACTCGGCTACGCCGGCGTCGAGGATCGGGCGCTCGCGCACGCCGCCACGCGGTTGGCCCGCCTGCTGCAGGCCTCCGACGGCTTCGCCGTCCGGCGCTGATCCTCGTCAAATCCCATTCGATCAGCGCGGCCATTCAGGTGTGCGCACGCTATAATTCGCGGCTTTTGCGCCGCCTTTAGCCGGCGCACCACCCCAGACGAGGTTTTCCCCATGAACAAGCACCGCATCGCGGCCGCCTTTGCCGGCCTGGTCACCCTCTTTGCCGCCACCCACGCCGGCGCCGCCGACATCGACGCCTTCAAGGGCTTGTCCGGCAAGCTCGACGTCGCCGGTGGCACTGCGCATATCCCTGTCGTGCAGGACGTCGCCCGCCACGTCGCCAAAGCCAACCCCAACGTGCGCATCTCGGTCAGCGGCGGCGGCAGCGGCGTCGGCATCCAGAAGGTCGGCGCCGGCCTCGTCGACATCGGCAGCACCGGCCGCGCGCCGAGCGCCGAAGAAGTCGCCAAGTACAATCTGAAGCCCTTCCAGTTCGCGCTCGACGGCGTCGCCGTCGCCGTCCACCCGGCCAACCCGGTCAAGAACCTCAGCCGCGTGCAACTGGCCGACATCTTCAGCGGCCGCGTCGACAACTGGAAAACCTTCGGCGGTGCCGACCAGCGCATCCATCTGTACAGCCGCGACGAGGCGAGCGCGACCCGCGAGGTGTTCGTCGACAAGGTGCTCGGCAAGGGCCAGTCGCCGGCGGCGAACGCGACGGTGGTCGCGTCCAACGGCGCGATCAAGACGGCGATCGCCCGCGACAAGGGCGCGATCGGCTACCTGGGCCTCGGCTACGTCGACGCGAGCGTGAAGCCGGTCGCCATCGACGGCCACGCGCCCAGCCAGGAAAACGCCAAGTCCGGCGCCTACCCGATCGTGCGCGGCCTCTACTTCAATACCCGCGGCGAACCCAACGCGCTCGCGTCGGCCTTTTACCGCTACCTGAAAACCGGCGAAGGCCAGTCGCTGATCCGCGCGCACGGCTACATCCCGGCCTTCTGATGCGCACGCGCCTGTCCGGGGCGCTGCTGCTAGCCGCGGCCCAGGTCTCGACGCTGTGGGTCGTGCTCACCCTGCTGCTGTTCGCGTGGCTGGGCCGCCCGCTGTGGCAGGACCCGGCCGCGCTCGCCTCGCTCGCGGGGTTCAGCTGGAACCCGGCTGCCGGCCAGTACGGGCTGGGCGCGATGTTCGCCGGCACCCTCTTGCTGTCGTCCGGCGCGCTCGCGCTCGCCTTCCCGCTCGGCCTCCTGTGCGTGCTGTTCGTGCTCGCGCTGGGGCCGCGCGTGCTCGCGCAGCTGCTACGCCAGGTGCTCACGCTGATGGCCGGCGTGCCGACCGTCGTCTACGCCTTCGTCGCCGTCTGGCTGCTGGTGCCCTGGCTGCGCGACAGCGCCGGCGTCGGCATGGGCTTCTCGTGGCTGGCGGCATCACTCACTTTGGGGCTGATGCTGGTGCCGACCGTCGCGCTGCCGCTGATCGGCGTGCTCGCACCTGCCGACGCGTCGCTTGCGCCGGTCTGCGACGCGCTGGGGATCAGCCGGGCGCAGCGCCTGTTGTGGGTCACCCTGCCCGCACACAGGCCGCTGATGCTGTCGGTACTGCTGGTCGCGGCCGGCCGCGCCGCCGGCGACACGCTGATCGCGCTGATGCTGTCGGGCAACGCACCGTGGCTGCCGCACTCGCCGGCCGATCCCTTGCGCGTGCTCAGCGCGCATATCGCGCTGTCGCTGGCGACCGACACCGAAAGCACCGCGTACGCGGCGGTCTACGCGAGCAGCCTGTTGCTGCTGGCGTGGGTCAGCCTCAGCCACCTCCTCTCGCGCAGGCTCGTCCGATGACGCGCCGCCTGATCGAACGCGCGGTCATCGCTGCCAGCTGGCTGGCCGCACTGCTGCTGTTCGCCCTGTTCGCGACCATGCTGGCCTTTCTCGCCGTACACGCCGCGCCGGCGCTGGATGGCGACCTGCTGTTCGGCGACGCCGACCCGTGGCGCGCAATGATCGGGGAGGAGATGGTGTGGGACGGGCTGTGGCCCGCGCTGGTTGGCAGTACGCTGCTGACGCTGGTCGCGCTCGCCATCGCGCTGCCGCTGGGCGTCGCCGCCGGCATCGCGCAGGCCGAGTTCGACTCGCCGGCGCTGCGCGCGTCGCGCGCGATGACCGACCTGCTCTCGGGCATGCCGTCCATCGTGCTGGGCCTGAGCGGCTTCATGCTGATCGTGCTCCTGCGCGGCGTGTGGCCAGATGCCAACGTCTCCCTGCTGCTCGCCGCCTGCTGCATCGCGCTGTTGATCCTGCCCTACCCGACCGTCGCCACACGGCAGGCGCTGTTGCGCCTGCCCGCCACGCTCAGGCTCGCCTGCGACGCGCTGGGGATGAGCCGGATGCAAGCGATCTTTCACGTCTACCTGCCCGAATGCCGGCAGGGGATAGGCGCCGGTGCCGTGCTCGCCTGCGGACGCGCGCTGGAGGACGTCGCGGTGATCCTGCTCACCGGCGCGGTCGCCAGCTTCGGCGTGCCGCGCAGCGTATTCGACCCGTTCGAGGCGCTGCCCTTCTTCATCATGGTGACCGCCAGCGAGTACCGCGACGAGCAGCAGCTCGCGCGCGCCTTCGCCGCCGCCCTGCTGCTGCTCGGTCTCTCCGCGCTCTTGTTCACCCTCGCCCGTCGCCTGCAAGGAAAATCCGTCCGATGAACGCGATCGAATGCGAAAAGCTGTCGCTTAGCGTCGGTCAGCACACGCTGCTCGACAACATCAGCCTGCACCTCCCCGCCCACCGGCTCAGCGTGCTGCTCGGCCCGTCCGGCTCGGGCAAGACCAGCTTTCTGCGCTGCCTGAACCGCCTGCACGACACGGTCCCCGGCGCCCGCGTCAGCGGCCGTGTCCGCGTGCGGGTGGACACCGGCTGGCTGGACCCGTACGCGCCCGGCACCGACCCGGTGGCGCTGCGCCGCCACGTCGGCATGGTGTTCCAGCACCCGCAACTGCTGCCCGGCTCGATCCGCCGCAATATCGAATTGCCGCTGACGCTGGTGCACGCGCTGCCGCGTGCAGCCGTAGCCCGCCGTGTGGAAACTGCGCTGCGCGACGCCTGCCTGTGGGACGAGGTGCACGACCGGCTGGATGCTCCGGCAAGCACGCTGTCCGGCGGCCAGCAGCAACGGCTGTGCCTCGCCCGCGCGCTGGCCCTGCAGCCGCAAATCCTGCTGCTCGACGAGCCGACCGCGTCGCTCGACGGCGAGGCGGGCGGCAAGCTCGAAGCGGCACTGATCGCCCTCAAGGCGAAGCATACCCTGGTAATGGTCAGCCACAACCCGGCGCAGGCCGAACGCATCGCCGACCATATCGTCCGCTTCGCAGCGGGACGGTTGGCCGCATAAAGCCACGCACACCGAACGCGCAAAAGCCCTGGCCGGAAAACGGTCAGGGCTTTTCTTTGCAGACAGCAATCGCGACGCCACCGAGTAGCGGAATGTGCGCACAGAATGCAAAAAGCCCTGATTTCTTCTGAAATCAGGGCTAATTCGCGATGGGGTGGATAATGGGACTCGAACCCACGACAACCGGAATCACAATCCGGGACTCTACCAACTGAGCTATATCCACCACCGAAACCACGCTTGCCTAAGCAAGCGGATGGTAAGGGGCGTCTGGCGGTGTCCTACTTTCACATGGCGAATGCCACACTATCATCGGCGCTAAGGTGTTTCACGGTCCTGTTCGGGATGGGAAGGCGTGGGACCACCTCGCTATGGCCACCAGACATTAAC
>NZ_JAAGAA010000033.1 GCF_010435965.1 Crenobacter caeni | reverse complement strand
TGGTGCTCGGCGTCACGCTGATCATCCCGATCGGCGGCGCCGACATGCCGGTGGTGGTGTCGATGCTCAACTCGTACTCGGGCTGGGCGGCAGCGGGCATCGGCTTCACGCTGAACAACCCGGTGCTGATCATCGCCGGCGCCTGCGTCGGCGCGTCCGGCGCGATCCTGTCCTACATCATGTGCAAGGCGATGAACCGCTCGATCGTGTCGGTGCTCTTGGGCGGCTTCGGCGCCGAGGCGGCGACCGGCGGTGGCGGCGCGTCCGGCCCGAAGAACTACAAATCGGGCTCGGCCGAGGACGCGGCCTTCCTGATGAGCAACGCCGACAGCGTGATCATCGTGCCGGGCTACGGCCTGGCGGTGTCGCGCGCGCAGCACGCGTTGCAGGAATTCGCCAACCTGCTGACCGAGAAGGGTGTGAACGTGCGCTACGCGATCCACCCGGTGGCCGGCCGGATGCCGGGGCACATGAACGTGCTCTTGGCCGAAGCCGAAGTGCCGTACGAGCAGGTGCAGGAGATGGAGGAGATCAACTCCGACTTCTCGAACACCGACGTGGTGCTGGTGATCGGCGCCAACGACGTGGTGAACCCGGCCGCGCAGAAGGACAAGGCGAGCCCGATCTACGGCATGCCGATCCTGGAAGCGTACAAGGCGCGCACCGTGATCGTGGTCAAGCGTTCGATGAGCGTCGGTTACGCCGGCCTCGACAACGAGCTCTTCTACATGGACAAGACCATGATGGTGTTCGGCGACGCGAAGAAGGTGGTCGAGGACCTGGTGAAGGGCGCCGA
>NZ_JAAGAA010000032.1 GCF_010435965.1 Crenobacter caeni | reverse complement strand
TAATGTGATGGTCAGCCTGAACTCCAACAGCCCAGCAGGCTACGCTTGCTGGGCTGTTTCCAATTCGGCGCGGAGGATCATCATGGCAAACATCGCACTTTTCGGTCTGGACATCGGCAAGCAGACCTTTCACGTAGTCGGGCACGATGCGCAAGGGCGGCCGGTGTTCAAGCGCCAGTTCAGCCGCAACAGCCTGCTTGAGTTTCTTGCCAGGCAGCCCGTCACCCGCATCGTGATGGAAGCCTGCTGCGGTGCACACTGGCTGGCGCGCAAGCTCGCCGGCTACGGCCACACCGTCCAGCTGATCGCGCCGCAGTATGTGCGCGCCTTCGTGACCGGCAACAAGAACGACTTCATCGACGCGCAGGCGATCTGCGAAGCGGCTTCCCGCCCCACCATGAGCTACGTGGCGGTCAAGTCGCCCGAGCAGCAGGCGATGTCGGCCTTGCACCGCCTGCGCGAAGCGCGCATTGGCGAGCGCCCGCAGGCGGGTAACCAGATCCACGCGCTGCTGCTGGAGTTCGGTGTGGCGCTGCCGGTCGGCGTGCGCGGCATCAAGCAGGTGCCGGTCTGGCTGCAGGAAGAGAGCGGCCTGCCGGCCTTGGCGCGGCGGGTGCTGGAGCGCCATTTCGATCACTGGTGCGCGCTGAACCGGCAGATCACCGAACTGGACGCCGAGATCGCGGCGCAGGCCAAGGCCGACGACGTCGCCAGCCGGTTGATGACGGTGCCGGGCATCGGTCCGATCACCGCCAGTCAACTGGCGGCGGATGCCGGCAACGCCAAGGGTTACGGCTCGGCGCGCGACTTCGCCGCATCTTTGGGGTTGGTACCACGCCAGCACTCGACCGGCGGCAAGGCCAAACTGCTGGGCATCAGCAAGCGCGGCGACAAATCATTGCGACGGCTGTTGGTGCAGTGCGCGCATGTAATCATGCAAAACGCTGCGCGCTGGACGAGTGCGATGGCTCAGTGGACGGTGGCGCTGATGATGCGGCGCCACGCCAATATCGTGGCCTGTGCGCTGGCCAACAAGCTGGCGCGGGTCGTGTGGGCGATTCTCGCCAAAGGCGGCGAGTATCGCCCCAGCCCCACGCCTTGAATTGAAACAAAACCGCCGGGA
>NZ_JAAGAA010000031.1 GCF_010435965.1 Crenobacter caeni | reverse complement strand
GGAGCGGCTCACATCATGGATCGGGCATAGCTGCCCATCAGGAATCCGGATAGATTAGAGCAAGCCTTCCCTGTCATTGTTCATCACGATTCTGTCCTTGCAAAGTTCAGGCTGACCATAGATTTTTTGCGCCTGCCCTCCACCCACCCCGGCCGCGCCGGACCTTGCGCCCGCTGCGCGGGGCGGGTTGGCGGCGTCGGGTGGCTTCGCAGGCGTTGGGTGGGTTAGCTGCGTAGGGTGGGTTAGGCCGCAGGCCGTAACCCACCAGCGGCCAAGCCCCGCTAAGTCGGTGGTGGGTTACGCCACACTCTGTGGCTAACCCACCCGACCACAGTGTAATGCCTGACACGCAGAGATTCTCACAGCACATCCAGCAAGCGTGGCACGGCACTCCCATCTGGCTGTGGAGTTTCAGGCATTATTAACCCCAACATGTTTGAAAAGTAATGAAAAATTCTTGTAGCATACTGAATGAGCTATACACACAGACAAACTAAATATACTCCTACACAGTAGTATATTTAACATTATGCGCGACAATTGAAGCCACAGACATGCGTAAAGTCATTGCCACAATTAAGAACATCTCTGAAGCATACAGGCTTGATTCATTTGAGTGGGACGTACCGGGCGACTGCCCCATTGAAATCTCATCCGACATTTTGACCGGATACAAGAAGAACATCTTTCTAAAAGAAAATTTACATCTAGCAATCAAAGCAGACTCTACTTTGGCCACTCATTACTGGGTAATTCAGAAATGGGGTGGAATTGGATCCTTTAAGAAAAACGAAAGAAACGATAGGAAAATTGTTAAGTTTATCGATGAAATAAAAGATGGAAAGCTTACGAAGTCAACATTTGAGTGTATCTCTTCACTATCGAAAGTTGCCTCATTTTTAGATCCTGACCATTATGTTATATATGATTCCAGAGCAATATACACACTCAACTGGTTATTATTCAATCTGGAAAATGAAGCGGCACTTTTTCCACAACCAAACGGAAGAAGTAGTGACCTAGCAAAATTTGACATGCAAACAATATTCAGACTATCGAAGAAAAAAATTAGCTACAGAAGCTATAAAAACGCATACCATGACTACTGCAATATTGTAAAACATCTCAATGAAGAGGTTTTTGGAGAAGGCAGCAAGCCTTATCTATTGGAAATGCTTTTGTTCATGGTCGCACCACGTTGGACGGTTGGTAGCATTGAAAAATCCGTAACCGTAAACATTGAAAATGTCGCATAACAACTCGGTCAAGCGGACAGCCGCAAGGGGGCTAATGTGATGGTCAGCCTGAACTCCAATAGCCCAGCAGGCTACGCTTGCTGGGCTGTTTCCAATTCGGCGCGGAGGATCATCATGGCAAACATCGCACTTTTCGGTCTGGATATCGGCAAGC
>NZ_JAAGAA010000002.1 GCF_010435965.1 Crenobacter caeni | reverse complement strand
CGTTTCCTTCTTCTTGCAGTGCAAGTGTTGGCTGCGCCAAGCACTCACACCTATCGGTTGTTCGTTCTGTTAAAGAGCAGTGACGTTTCGCGTTGTGTGCGTTGCGTCGAGGTGGCGAACTATACGTACCGTGCCGGTTTGCGTCAACACCTTTTTGCAAATACTTGCACGAAGCCCTGCCGGGCCGCATGACGACAGCGCTGCCATGGTGCGACAATCACGGTTTCGCCCCACCCTATATATCTGGCCTGTTGATGTCCCATACCTTCTTCTGGCACGACTACGAAACTTTCGGCGTCCTCGCCCGCCGCGACCGGCCCGCGCAGTTTGCCGGCGTACGCACCGACGCGGCCCTCAACGAAATCGGCGAACCGCTCATGCTGTACTGCCGCCCGACACCAGACTACCTGCCGTCGGCCGCCGCCTGCCTGATCACCGGCATCACCCCGCAGCACTGCGCCAAGCATGGCGTGGCCGAGCACGAATTCGCGTCGGTGATCCTGCGCGAACTGTCGCAAGCGAACACAATTGGCGTCGGCTACAACTCGATCCGCTTCGACGACGAGGTCACCCGTTTCCTGTTCTGGCGCAACCTGATCGACCCGTACGCACGCGAGTGGCAGAACGGCTGCGGCCGCTGGGACCTGCTCGACGTCGCACGCGCCACCTACGCGTTGCGGCCGGACGGCATCGCCTGGCCGACCGGCGAAGACGGCCTGCCCAGCTTCAAGCTGGAGGCGCTGACCGCCGCCAACGGCATCGAACACGCCGCCGCGCACGACGCCCTGTCCGACGTACGCGCGACCATCGCGCTGGCGCGCCTGATCCGCAAACAACAGCCACGCCTGTTCGAGTTCTGCCTGTCGCTGCGCCAGAAGGACACGGTGCGCCACCAGTTGTCGCTGCACGCGCCCAGGCCGCTGGTCCACGTTTCCGGCATGTACGGCGCGGCGCGCGGCAACCTAGCCATCGTCTGGCCGCTGGCCGAGCACCCGGTCAACCGCAACGAAGTCATCGTATGGGACCTGGCGTACGACCCGTCCGAACTGGCCGGTCTGAGCTCCGAAGAAATCCGCCTGCGCCTGTTCTCCGACCAGGACACACTGGCCGCAAACGGCCTCGCGCGGCTACCCATCAAGACCATCCATATCAACAAGTCCCCCTTCGTGTGTGCCGACCTGCGCGTGCTGGGCGACGCGCGCGCCCAGGAGCTGGGGATAGACCTTGCCGCCGTGCACCGCCACGCAGCGGCCGCGGCGGCGCTGCCCGAGCTGACTGCGTTGTGGCAAGGCGTGTACCGGCGCGAAGCGCTCGCGCCGCTCGACGTCGACGAGGCACTGTACGGCGGCTTTGTCAGCAACGCCGACCGCCGCACGCTCGAGCGGCTGCGCAGGCTCAGCGCGGAACAGTTGGCGCGCGAGACGCCCGCTTTCGAGGACGCGCAGCTGGCGCGCCTGCTGACCCGCTACCGCGCGCGCAACTACCCGCACACCCTGAGCGCGGAAGCAGCCCGCGGCTGGCAGGCCTGGTGCCGGCGCAAGCTGCACGACGGCGTCCCCGAGGGGCGCACCATCGAGGACTGCCTGAACGAGGTCGCCCAGTGCGCCGCCGAGGCCGGTACCGACGAGCGCCGCCTCGCCCTGCTCGACGCGGTCGAGGCGTGGGCGCTGCAGTACGCCTGACGCTACCCGAAACAGATCAAACTCAAAATCGCGCGCGCATCCGGCATGAAGTGCGCGGGCGCCGCGCGCACGACGTGGCCAGCGCGTGGCACCGGTGCGACAATGCGCGCGCCACCATTCCCGAGAGACCCGCCATGACGCCCAAAGCCATCCTGCTGATGGGGCCGACCGCCTCCGGCAAGACCGCGCTGTCGCTCGCGCTCGCGCGCCGCTACCCGATCGAGATCGTCAGCGTCGACTCCGCGCTGGTCTACCGCGACATGAATATCGGCACCGCCAAGCCGAGCCGGACGGAGCTGGCCGCCTGCCCGCACCACCTGATCGACATCATCGACCCGACCGACGCCTACAGCGCCGCGCAGTTTGTCGGCGACGCCAACCGACTGGTCGCTGAAATCTCGGCACGCGGCAAACTGCCGCTATTGGCCGGCGGCACCATGCTCTACTACAAGGCGCTGCGCGAAGGGCTGTCCGACCTGCCGCAGGCCGACCCGCAGCTTCGCGCCGAACTTGAAGCGCAAGCGGTCAGCGTCGGCTGGCCGGCGATGCACGAGCGCTTGCGCGCGCTCGACCCGGCGACCGCCGCCCGCCTCGCGCCGAACGACGCGCAGCGCATCCAGCGCGCGCTAGAAGTGATCACGCTCAGCGGACGGCCGCTGTCCGAACTGCACGGCGCAGGCCGCGAAGCCGCCGCCCCCTACCCGATGCTGCCCTTGTCTCTGCAAATCGACGACCGTGCGTGGCTGCACCAGCGCATCGCGCTGCGTTTCCGGCTAATGCTCGAAGCGGGCTTTGTCGACGAAGTCGCCGCCTTGCGCGTCAAGTACCCGTCACTGGAGCTTCAGATGCCGTCGATGCGCTGCGTCGGCTATCGGCAGGCGTGGGAGTACCTGGACGGCCAGTACGACGCCGACGAGTTCTTCGACAAGGGCGTCGCCGCAACCCGCCAGCTAGCCAAACGCCAGCTGACCTGGCTGCGCTCGATGGACTCGGTGGCGCTCGATGGCCGTGCCGGTGACCTGACCGGGCTCGCCTGCCGCGAGATCGACCGCTGGCTGGATACTGGCGAAAACTAATAACGCACGTTATTATTAACCGCATGACTGAATCGACCGACTGCGCTTTCGCCCGCCTCGACGAGACCATCGACGCGATCTCGCGCAAGATGCCAGGCTCGCCGCGCGAGGAGATCGTCCTCACCCGCTTGCACCTGCACGTGCAGTTGCAGCTCTCGGCGTGGTTCGAGACGACGCTCAAGCCCTTCAGCCTGAACGAATCGACGTGGATGGCGCTGCTGCTCATCTATTCGCGCCCCGACGAGCGGCTCGGCCCGTCAGACATCTCGGCCGCACTGTCATTCTCGCGCACCAACGCCACCCGCGTCGTCGACGAGCTCGAGCAGCACGGGCTGATCCGCCGCCAACCCTCCCCGCAGGACCGCCGCAAGACCGAGCTGGTACTCACCCCGGACGGCCTCGAGTTGATCACGCGGGCGATGCCCGTCCAGCGCCAGCGGCTGCGCGAGGCGTGGCAGGACTTCAGCACGGACGAACGCGCCCTGTTCGAAGCCATGCAGCGCAAGCTGCTGGCCAGGCTCGCCGGTTAATTTTTTTATCCATTTAGTCACTAAAGTGACAATAATATGATTGATAGTAAACCAAGGTTAACTCTATCTTTGCTGGCCGCCCTGCTGCTGGCCGGCTGCGCCAGCGACGCCGCACTGCAAAGGCAGGCAAAGCCGCTGGATGTCGCACGCTACGGCGTCAACGCTGCCGCTCAGGCGCCCGCCAGCGCGCAGGGGCGCTGGTGGCGGGCGCTGCATACTCCTGAAATCGACCGCCTGATCGCCGCTGCCGAGGCCGGCCATCCCTCGCTTGACGCCGCGCGCGCGCGTATCCGCCAGGCGTCGGCCGCGCTCGCAGCCACCGACGCGCAGGCGATGCCGCAGCTGTCGCTGGGCGGCGACGTCGAACGCACCCGCGCATCCGAGTACGGCATCTTGCCGCCACCGCTGTCCGGACAGTGGTACACCGTCAAGTCGCTGTCGCTCGACCTTGGCTGGCGGCTCGACCTGTGGGGCCGCCTGCGCGAGGAAGCCAGCGCCGCCCGGCTGCAACGCGACGCGCTCGAACTCGAGGCGCAGGCAACCCGCCAGTGGCTCGCCAGCGCGATCGTCGCACAGTACCTGGAACTGGCCGGCAGCCGCGCCGAGGCTGCCGCGCTGGACGCCGCGCTCACCGCAGCCGGGCAACAGCAGGCCTACGCCGGCGCGCTCGCGCGCAGCGGCATCGTCTCGGCCGACAGCGCGGACGCCGCGCGCGCGCAAAAGCAGGCGCTCGCCGCCCAGCGCGAGCAGCTGAAGGCCCGCGAGGCGGCCGCCCGCCACGCGCTCGCGGCACTCTCCACCCTCCCCCAGGCCGAGATCGACGCGCTCAAGGCCGGGCAGTTGCCCGAGTGGCCGCTCAACCCGCGCGCGCTGACCACCGCCGCGCTGGCCAAGCGCCCCGACCTGCAAGCCGCGCTCGCCAACGTCAAGGCGAGCGAGCACGGCGTCGAGGCGGCCCGCCTCGCCTACTACCCGGACGTGACGCTCGGCGCCTTCGCCGGCCTGTCCGTGCAGCATCTCGGCGACCTGTTCAAGCACGGCGCCCTGTCGGCAGGACTCGCGCCGGGCTTCACGCTGCCGGTATTCGACGCCGGCGCGCTCGATGCGCAATTGCAAGCCAGAAGCGCCGGGCGCGACGCGGCGATCGCCAGCTACAACCAGACGCTGCTCTCGGCGGTGCGCGAGGCGGCCGACGGTGTCAGCAACACCGCGGCCGCGCAGGCGGCCGAACGCGAAATCCGCGAGGCCCACGCCGCGCTCGAAGCCACCGCGCGGCGCAGCCAGGCGCGCGTCAGGGCGGGCCTGGCCGCCCCTGCGCAGGCCGCCGACGCCGCGCGCCAGTCGGCGCTGGCCCTGCAGCAGCTCGCCGCCGCCCGCACCCGCACCTTGCAGGCTCAAGCCGCGCTGATGCGCGCGCTGGCCGTCCCCGAACATGACTGAGCCCGACACCGCCATGACCCAGACCCCCAAGCAAAACCCGCAACGCCGCCGCGCCCTGCTCCACCTGAGCGCAGCGCTGCTCATCGCCGCGATCGCCCTCGCGCTTTACTGGTTCTTCTGCCTGTACGGCAAGGAGAGCACCGACGACGCCTACGCCGCCGGCAACCAGATCCCCGTCTCGGCGCAGGTCGGCGGCACCATCGTCGCCATCGGCGCCGAAGACACCCAGACCGTCAAGGCCGGCCAGTTGCTGGTGAAGCTGGACGACGCCGATGCGCGCCTCGCCGTCGAACGTGCGCGCGCCGAGCTTGCGCAGGTGGTGCGCCAGACCCGCGTGCTGATCACCGGCGAGCAGAAACTCGAAGCGGTGGTCGCCGAGCGCAAGGTCGCGCTCGCGCGCGCCGAGGGCGACCTCTCCCGCCGGCAGGCGGCCAGTACCGACGACGCGATCGGCAAGGAAGAGCTGCAGCACGCGAAAGAAGCCGTCGAGCAACAGCGCGCGGCCCTGCGCGTGGCCGAGGCGGAACTGAAGGCGCAGCGCGAGATGGTGATGAACGACGCGGTCGCCCGCCACCCGCAGGTCGCCCGCGCCGCGGCAGCGCTGAAGGCCGCCGCGCTCGAACTGGAGCGCACCCGCGTGCCCGCGCCCGCCGCCGGGCAGATCGCGCGGCGCAGCGCGCAGGTCGGCATGCGCATCCAGCCGGGGGCGCCGCTGATGGCCTTGGTGCCGATGAGCACGCTATGGGTCGACGCCAACTTCAAGGAGAGCCAGCTTGCCAAGCTGCGCGTCGGCCAGAAGGCGACCGTCACCGCCGACCTTTACGGCGACAAGGTCGAGTACCGCGGCAAGGTGGTCGGCGTATCCGCCGGCACCGGCAGCGCGTTCTCGCTGTTGCCGCCGCAGAACGCGACCGGCAACTGGATCAAGGTCGTGCAACGGGTGCCGGTTCGCATCGAACTCGAGCCCGAGGCGCTGGCGCGCCACCCGCTGCGCATCGGTCTGTCCATGAACGTGACGGTCGACACCAGCGATCAGGGCGGCGTGCTCGCGTTGTCGGCACCGGTGGGCAAGCCCGCCTACGCGACCGCGGTCTACGACGGTGCGCTCGAACGCGCCAACGCGCTGGTGGCCTCGACCATCGCCGCCAACGCGGGCCAGTGAGGCGGCGATGACCCATCCGCCGCTCACCGGCGCCGCGCGCGCCTGGCTGACCCTCGCGCTGTCGCTCGCCGTGTTCATGCAGGTGCTCGACACCACGATCGCCAACGTCGCGATCCCGACCATCGCCGGCAACTTGGGCGCGTCGGTCAGCCAGGGCACCTGGGTGATCACCTCGTTCGCCGTCGCCAACGCGATCTCGATCCCGGTCACCGGCTGGCTCGCCAAACGGCTGGGCGAGGTCAGGCTGTTCCTGCTGTCGACCGCTGGCTTCGTGGTGACCTCGTGGCTGTGCGGCGTGTCGCCGTCGCTGGAGATGCTGATCCTGTTCCGCGTGCTGCAAGGTGCGCTGGCCGGGCCGATGATCCCGCTGTCGCAAAGCCTGCTGCTGGCCGCCTACCCGAACGAGAAAAAGGGCATGGCGCTCGCGCTGTGGTCGATGACGGTGGTGGTCGCGCCGATCTTCGGCCCCATCCTCGGCGGCTGGATCTCGGAGAACTGGCACTGGAGCTGGATCTTCTTCATCAACGTGCCGGTCGGCCTCGCCGCGCTGGCGGTCAGCTACCGCGAACTGAAAGGCCGCGAGACGGCGATCGTCGCGCAGCCGATCGACAAGGTCGGGCTGATCCTGCTGGTGCTCGGCGTCGGCGCGCTGCAACTGATGCTCGACCGCGGCAAGGAACTGGATTGGTTCTCGTCGGGCGAGATCATCGTGCTGACCGTCGTCGCCGTCGTCGCGCTCGCCTACCTGGTGGTCTGGGAGCGCTACAGCGCGCACCCGGTGATCGACGTCACGCTGTTTCGCAGCCGCAACTTCAGCGTCGGCGTGCTGTGCCTGAGCATGGGCTTCATGCTCTACTTCGGCACCGTGGTGCTGATGCCCTTGCTGCTGCAGACGCAGATGGGCTACACCGCGACCACCGCCGGCCTCGCGATGGCGCCGATCGGCATCCTGCCGGTGCTGCTGACCCCGCTGATCGGCAAGCACGCGCAGCGCGTCGACCTGCGCTGGATCGTCACGGTGAGCTTCCTCGTGTTCGCGCTGTGCTTTTACTGGCGCACCACCTTCAACCCGCAGATGGACTTCGCGTGGGTGGTCGGCCCGCAGTTCGTGCAGGGCGTCGCGGTCGCGGGTTTCTTCATGCCGCTGACGATGATCTCGCTGGCCGGCCTGCGCGCGGACCAGGTCGCCGCAGCGTCCAGCCTGTCGAACTTCCTGCGCACGCTGTCCGGCTCGATCGGTACTTCGCTGGTCACCACGCTGTGGGAGCGGCGCGAGGCGGTCCACCACGTCGCGCTCGCCTCCGACGTGAACCCCTACGCGCCGGCGAGCCAGGCCGCCTACGCGCAGATGCACGCGGCGGGCCTCAGCACGCCGCAAGCCTCGGCGCTGATCGCGCAGGACATCACCCGCCAGGGCTTCTTCATCGGCGCCAACGAGATCTTCTGGCTCGCGTCCATCCTGTTCGTCGTGCTGACCGCTCTGGTGTGGTTCGCCCGCCCGCCGTTCAGGCCCGCCGGCGGCGCGCCGGCCGACGCCGGCCACTAGCACTTTGCAAGGCGGGCCAGGCTGGCGGCGGGGTGGAGGTAGGCCGGGTCGGCCTCGCTCTGGTCTTTCAGCGCAACACCGGTCCCGCCCTGCAAAACGGCTTCCAGGCAGTCACCGCCACCGCGCCGCTGGGCTTTATGCGCGCCCAGCAAATGGCCGCGGTGCGCCGGGCACTGTGCGACCGCGCCCAGGCAACGCGGCCGATCCGCGACATCGCCGCCGCTTTCGGCTTCGACAACCCAAGCCAGTTCAGCCAGGACTACCGCGCGCATTTCGGCGAAGCGCCCAGCCGCACCCGCGAGCGCTCGGTCGGCACGCATTCGCCAGCGGCTACCGCCTGCTGCTAGACTCGCGCTTCCCCCTGCCGGAGATTGCCATGCACAAGACAAGACACTGGATCTGGAACGAGGCGCGCGGCGCTTTCGAGACGTACGCGACGGGCGAGATGCGCTCGATCGAAGAGCTGGAAGACGAGACGGCGGCAGGGGCGGTATTCGTGCACCTGGACGAGCGCGGCCGCTTCTGGTGGATCGCCGAGGGCGACTCGTCACGCTGGCACGAGGGCGAGGAACTCGACATGGGCGGCGAGCGCTACGACCAGGCACGCCTGATCGCGCAAGGCTAACCCCCGCCCTGCCGGCCATTGCGGTTTTCCCCAATCGGGAATTCCGCAATGGTTGAGGTTAGCGTGCGGCAGCTAGCATCCCGTCATGGTCCGTAGAAGACCGGATGCTCTAGCTCAGGGAAACCATCATGCCGCATAAGCCGCTTTATACCCGTCTGTATTTCCAGGTCCTGCTCGCCATCGCGCTGGGCGTTGCGCTGGGCGCTTTCATGCCCGAACTGGGCGCCAAGATGAAGCCGCTGGGTGACGCCTTCATCAAGCTGATCAAGATGATGATCGCACCGATCATCTTCACCACCGTCGTCGTCGGCATCGCCAAGATGGGCGACATGAAGGAAGTCGGCCGCGTCGGCCTCAAGTCCCTGCTCTATTTCGAGGTGGTCACCACGCTGGCGCTGGTGATCGGCCTGGTCGTCGTCAACGTGCTGCAACCGGGTGCCGGCCTCAACGTCGACCCGGCCACGCTCGACGCCGGCAGCATTGCCAAGTACACCGACGGCGCCAAGGAAATGAACACCGTCGACTTCCTGATGCACATCATCCCGGAAACCGTGGTCGGCGCCTTCGCCGGCGGCGAGATCCTGCAGGTACTGCTGTTCTCGGTGCTGCTGGGCCTCGCGCTGACCCGCCTGGGCGACAAGGGCAAGCCGCTGGTCGCCATCCTTGACGAATTCTCGCACGCGCTGTTCGGCATCATCGGCATGCTGATGAAGCTGGCCCCGATTGGCGCCTTCGGCGCGATGGCGTTCACCATCGGCAAGTACGGCATCGGCTCGCTCAAGCAGTTGGGCTTTTTGATGCTGTGCGTCTACCTGACCTGCTTTGCCTTCGTGTTCGTGGTGCTGGGCACCATCGCCAAGCTGCACGGCTTCAGCCTGATCAAGTTCCTCGCCTACATCAAGGAAGAGCTGATCCTGGTGCTGGGCACCTCGTCGAGCGAGACCGCGCTGCCGCGCATGATGAGCAAGCTGGAAAACCTGGGCTGCGCCAAGCCGGTGGTCGGCATGGTGATCCCGACCGGCTACTCGTTCAACCTGGACGGCACGTCGATCTACCTGACCATGGCGGCGATCTTCATCGCGCAGGCGACCAACGTCGAGCTTACGCTGGCCGAAGAGCTGGGCATCCTGGGCGTGCTGCTGTTGACGTCCAAGGGCGCGGCGGCGGTAACCGGCGGCGGCTTCATCACGCTGGCGGCGACGCTGGCGACGCTCGGCGGCAAGCTGCCGGTGGAAGGCCTCGCGCTGTTGATCGGCGTCGACCGCTTCATGTCGGAAGCGCGCGCGATCACCAACCTGATCGGCAACGGCGTCGCCACCGTGGTGGTGGCCAAGTGGGAAGGCGCGCTCGACACCGCCCGCATGCAGCGCGTGCTCAACGGCGAGACCGAGCTGGAAGCGGACGAACCGGAAACCGTCGCCGACGAGGCGCTGGAGACGCTGGCACTCTCGCCGGCCCGCCAAGGCTGACCGACGCCCCTCGCCGCAAAGCCCGCCCACACGGCGGGCTTTTGTCATGTGCAGAATGCACAAACCCTGCGTTTTATCAAACCTCGACCGGCCAAATCGTGTGATTATAAACGTTTAATAATAAGCTAATCGCGAGTAACGCCCGATGACCGCAACCCGAATCAGACTCACCTTCCGTGGCCGCGTTCAGGGCGTGGGCTTTCGCCCCTATGTGTGGCGGACTGTCAAGGCCTACCCGCTCACCGGCTTTGTCCGCAATACCGGCGCGGGCGTCGACGTCGAACTGCAGGGCGACGCCCAGCAGCTGCGCGCGTGCCGCCGCGCGCTGACCCTGCACCTGCCGCCGCTCGCCCGCGTCGACACGCTCGACGAGACGCGCCTGCCGCTCATCGAGACCGAAACCCAGTTCGAGATCGCCGACAGCCAAGGCAAGGCCAGCGGCGCGCGCATCCCGACCGATATCGCGACCTGCCCGAACTGCCTTAACGAACTCTTTGACGGCAGCGACCGCCGCTACCGCTACGCGTTCACCAACTGCACCGACTGCGGGCCGCGCTACACCATCACCCACTCGCTGCCTTACGACCGCGCCGAGACCAGCATGTCGGCGTTCGAACTGTGCCCGGCGTGCCGCGAGGAGTACGAAGACCCGGCCAGCCGACGCTTCCACGCCGAGCCAAACGCCTGCCCGCAGTGCGGGCCCCGCCTGATGCTGACCGACCGCTTCGGGCAGTTGCTCAAGGGGGACCCGATCGCAGGCGCCCTGCAGATCATCGGCATGGGCCGCAGCGTCGCCATGAAAGGGCTGGGCGGCTTCCACCTGGTATGCGACGCGACGCGCGCCGACGCAGTCGAGCGGCTGCGCGGCCAGAAGAAACGCCAGCAAAAACCGCTGGCGGTGATGGTGCTCAACGTCGAGTCCGCGCGCAGGCTGTGCCATGTCAGCGACGCCGAGGCCGAGGCGCTCGCGTCGGTGTCGCGCCCCATCGTGCTGCTGAGCAAGAAGGAAGACATCGACGCGCTGTTGCCCGGTGTCGCGCCGGGGCTCTCCACACTGGGCGTGATGCTGCCGTACACACCGATGCAGTGGCTGCTGTTCCACGAAGCGCTCGGCCGTCCGCAAGGCAGCACCTGGCGCGACGAGGCGTGCGACCGCGTGTGGGTGATGACCAGCGCCAACCCCTCCGGCGAGCCCATCGTCACCAACAACCAGGAGGCACGCGAACGGCTGAACCAGGTCGCCGACGTCTTCCTGTTGCACAACCGCAATATCGTCGTGCGTTGCGACGACAGCGTGCTGGCGCTGCACGACGGGCAGGTACTGATGCACCGGCGCGCGCGCGGCTACGCGCCGGACCCGGTGCTGTTGCAAAACGACGGCCCCAACGTGCTGGCGACCGGCGTGCCGGCAAAAAACACGCTGACCGTGCTGCGCGGGCGCGAGGCCTTCGTGTCGCAGCATGTCGGCGACGTCGGCGATTCGCTGTCGTGCCAGGCAATGGAGGAAGTCTGCCACCACCTGCTCGAGCTTACCGCGGTCAGGCCGGAGGCGATCGCCTGCGACCTTGACCCCAGCCACTACCCGAGCGAGCTGGCCGAGGAGCTCTCCGGCCACTTCGGCGTTCCGCTGATCCACGTCCAGCACCAGCACGCACATATCGGCGCGGTGCTCGCCGAGCACGGCCGCAGCGGGCCGGTGCTCGGCCTCGCGCTCGACGCGGTCGGCCTCGGCGACGACGGCAAGGCTTGGGGCGGCGAGTTGCTGCGCTGTGCGGGCGGCGAATTCACGCGGCTGGGCCAGCTCGCGCCGCTACCGCTGATCGGCGGTACGCGTGCGGTGCGCGAACCCTGGCTGATGGCGGTCGGCCTGTTGTGCGCGATGGGCGAGGACGCCGAGGCACAGCGGCGCTTTGGCCGCCATCCGGCGTGGCCGGCGCTTGCGCCGCAGCTGGGTAAGCCGTTCGACGGTTGGCTGACCAGCAGCCTCGCGCTGTGGACGGGCGCGATCGCCGCACTGGCCGGGCTGTGCAAGGAGCAGCGCTTCGACAACGAGGCCCAGCAGAAACTCGAGGAGATGGCAGAAGATTGCGCGCCGCTGCCTGGCGGCTGGCGGATGGTCGACGGGCAGCTCGACCTGTCGCCGCTGGTGCGCCACCTGCTGACGCTCGAAGACGACGCCTGCGCGATCGCCAGCCTCTGGCACGCGACGCTGGCCGCCGCGCTCGGCGACTGGACCGTGCAGGCCGCCCGCCAGGCCGACCTGGGTACCGTCGCCATCGCCGGCGGCTGCTGCGCCAACCGCCGCCTGATGAGCCTGTTGCTGGAGAGGCTGACCGAGGCCGGCCTCAGCGTGCTGCGTCCCATCGCCCTGCCGCCGAACGACGGCGGCCTGAGCCTCGGCCAGGCCTGGGTCGCCCGCGAGCGTCTGCTGGCCGCCCGCCCCAAGGCCTGAGCAGCTGCGCGCTCAGGCAGCGCCTACCCCGGCAGGCTGGCCGCAGCCGCCGGGGCGGGCTCTGCCGCCAGCCGGTAGCCGTCCCGGCCGCCGGCCTTCACCTGCAGCAAGGCGAGATCGGCGCGGTGCAGCAAGGCTTCCAGGGTGTCGTCGCCGGGCTGCCGCGCAGCGGCCCCGACACTGACCGAACAGGGAATGCGCACGCCCTGCCAGATGAAGGCGTGCGAGCGGATCGCTTCGCACACCTGGTTGGCCAGCGCACAAGCCTGCCCGGTACTCCCACCGGGCAGGATCACCGCGAACTCCTCCCCCCCGCAGCGGCCGATAAGGTCGCCCGCGCCGAACAGCGCGGCGAGCTTGGCGCCAATCATGCGCAGCACGTCGTCGCCGGCCGCGTGGCCCCAGCGGTCGTTGATGCGCTTGAAATGGTCGATGTCCAGCATCAGCACCGCGAGCGGCTCGTCCCGCTCGTCGGACAAGCGGAACGCGTCGCGTCCCTGCTCGAAAAAGTGCGCGCGCGAGAAAACACCGGTCAGCGCGTCGTACATCGCGATCTGGCGCAGCCGGGCGTTGGCGGCCTCCAGTTCGGCCGTACGCATCGCCACGCGTTGCTCGAGCTCTTCGTTGGCGCGCCGCAACACCTCCTCGGCCTGGCGCAGCGCCGTCACATCCCGGCTGACACCCAGGATGAACGCGACCTGCCCGTCGGCACCGTGGGCCGGCACCAGCAGGGTCATCCAGTAATGCACCGCACCCCCGCCCTCGACCGTCCCGCTCTCCTCGTAGATCAGCGGCTTGCCGGTCGCCACGCATTGCCGGTAGCGCTCGAGCACGGTCTCCCGGTACGGCTCAGCCACCAGGTCGCGCACCCTCTTCCCTTGCGTCGCCGCCGCCGGCAAGCCGATGAAGGCCTGTTGCGCCGGGTTGCAGTCGGCCAGCAGGAACTCGCCGTCCCGGTCGCAGGCAATCAGGAAGACGTTATCCGGGAACTCCTGCCACAGGCTTTCGAAAGCGGGAAAACGCCGGCGCAGGACGCGGATCCAGCCGGCTGAGGCTGCAGGGGTCGACGAGGCAATGGGCGACACGGTCAGGCTGGCGGATGGTCAAAAATTCATTTTGCCATCATTCAATGCCAACAGAATGACTTCTCGCCATAAAAACCGGAGCAGACAACCGTGACGACCCAAACTCTGGGCCCGGCCGAATTAGAACAGCTCGCCATCGGCGCCTGCCAGCCTGGCGATGGTGGCGCCCATCCTGCGCACCCCGACGCTGGCCGCCGGCTTTGCCTGGGTGCTGGCCCAGCGTGGCGATGTCGGCCAGGCACCGCGACTCACGGCCGGCCAAGATGCCCCATGCAAAAGAGGCTGCCCGCTCGGGCAGCCTCTTTATCAGCTTTGCATGCAAGGCACGCCGCGTGCGACTCAGGGCGCGACGCGTTCGCCCCACAGGTCGTGCTCGTTGGCGTCGACGATGCGCACCGTCGCGAATTCGCCGACTGCCATGCCCGCGCTGTCCTCGACGAACACCAGCCCGTCGATTTCCGGCGCGTCGGCGTAGCTGCGGCAGATCGCCGTGCCTTCGTCGTCGATCTCGTCGACCAGCACCTGCATCACCTGGCCGACACGGCGCGCCAGGCGGCGTTCGCTGATTTCGGCCTGTACCTGCATCAGGCGTTCGAGACGCGCCTCCTTCACTTCTTCCGGCACCGCGTCCGGCAGCTCGTTCGCCACGGCGCCCTCAACCGGCGAGTAGGTGAAACAGCCGACGCGGTCGAGCTCGGCTTCGCGCAGGAAGGCGAGCAGCTCTTCGAAATCCTGTTCCGTCTCGCCGGGGAAGCCGACGATGAAGGTCGAGCGGATCACCAGCTCCGGGCATTCCTCGCGCCAGCGCTTGATGCGCGCGAGCACGTTGTCGACGTTGGCCGGGCGCTTCATCAGCTTGAGCACCTTCTGGCTGGCGTGCTGGAACGGGATGTCGAGGTAGGGCAGCAGCTTGCCCGCCTTCATCAGCGGGATCACCTCGTCGACATGCGGGTACGGGTAGACGTAATGCAGGCGCACCCAGATGCCGTAGCGTCCCAGCTCCTCGACCAGTTCGGTCATGCGCGTCCTGACCGGGCGACCGTCGTGAAAGCCGGTACGGTACTTGACGTCGACGCCGTAGGCCGAGGTGTCCTGCGAGACGACCAGGAGTTCCTTTACGCCAGCGCGCGCCAGGTTGCCGGCCTCGCGCAGCACGTCGGCCACCGGACGGCTCTCCAGGTCACCGCGCAGCGACGGGATGATGCAGAAGGTGCAGCGGTGGTTGCAGCCCTCGGAAATCTTCAGGTAGGCGTAGTGGCGCGGCGTCAGCTTGACGCCGGCGGCCGGCACCAGGTCGACGAAGGGGTCGTGCGGCTTGGGCAGGTGCGCGTGCACATGCTCGAGCACCTCGTCGGCCGCGTGCGGACCGGTCACCGCCAGCACCGACGGGTGCACCTCGCGCACGACGTCCCCCTTGGCGCCGAGGCAGCCGGTCACGATCACCTTGCCGTTCTCGTTCAGCGCTTCACCGATCGCGTCGAGCGACTCGGCAACCGCCGAGTCGATGAAGCCGCAGGTATTGACGACGACCAGGTCGGCGCCCTCGTAGCTCGGCGAAATGTCATAGCCTTCGGAGCGCAGGCGGGTGACGATCAGTTCGGAGTCGACCAGGGCCTTCGGGCAACCGAGGGAAACCAGACCGACTTTTGGGGAGGATTGAGACATGGGGCGGGTCCGCAAACTTGCTATCGGTTCAAACGCCACCGGCCGGGAAAAACCCGGCCGGCGATGGAAACAAGGCGCTGAATGATAGACGAAAACGGGTGTGCCGGTAAGGTGGGCGCTAGCGGTTTTCGTCGCCGTTCTTGCCGCCCGCGGGCGGGGTCGGGAAGGTGAACCCTGCGAACAGCTGCTTGGTCTGTTCCTGCATGCGGTTTTGCATGTCGAGGAACATGCCGGTGCTCTGTTCCATGTAATTCGACATCATGTTCTGCATCGCCGGCCCCTGGAACTTCATGTACTCGCCCCACAGGTTGGCGCCCAGGTTCGGGTTGTCGCCGTACAGCGCGCGGCTCTGCTCCTGCATCTTCTTCTGCAACTGGCCGAAGATCTCCAGGTTCTTCTCGAGGAAGGGGCCCATCATGCCCTGCATCGCCTGCCCGTAGAAACGGATGAACTGGGTCAGCACCTCGTAGCTGAACATCGGCGAGCCGTTGCCCTCCTCTTCGAGGATGATCTGCAGCAGTACGCTGCGCGTGATGTCTTCCTGCGTCTTGGCGTCGACCACCTGCAGTTCGACATTCTCGAGCACCAGCTTCTTGACGTCTTCGAGCGTGATGTAGGAACTGGTCGCCGTGTCGTACAGCCGGCGGTTCGGATACTTCTTGATGACCCGTTTTTCGGTGTCCATTGGTCTCTCCCCCTTATGTGTTTTGCGCATTGCAGTGATATTACCCCTGCAATGCGCCAACGCAATTACCTTAGCATAAAAGCCACAGACTAGAGCAAGACTTCTAGTCGTATGTTGCACTGCGTGATAGATTGAAGGTGGATTGTGCACAGCACAAATCCATCCCGCAACAGCTTGCGCAACGATAAAGACAGCCCGGAGCAACGGGCGGCGAATTCCGTGACCAAATCCAACCCCGAACGGCAAAGGACGATCATGAACGCGACGACCGAACAGATCAGCAAATTCTCCCTGGGCAACTTCGAAGCAGCACTGCGCGTCGCCCAGATCACGCTCGACAGCACCGAGCGCCTGATGAAATTCAACCTCGAACTGTCCAAGCAGTCGCTCGAGGACAACGCACGCTTCGCGCGCGAACTGTCGGGCTGCACCGACGCGCAGGACGCGTCGCAGCGTTTCAGGCAGCTCGCCGGCGACGCCGTCGAGAAGAGCGTGGCGAACGCGCGCGGCTACTACGAACTGGTCTCGCAGACGCAAGGCGCGCTGACCCAGCTGGCCGAAGAGAGCATGGGCGAATTCAACAAGCGCCTGATCAGCCAGATCGAGACGCTGGCCAAGGATGCGCCGGCTGGCAGCGACGTCGCCGTCAACGCGGTGAAGACCTCGATCGCCGCGACCGCCGCGACGCTCAACAGCGTCGCCAAGAGCGCGCAGCAAGTGGTGCAGTTCGCCGACAGCAGCGTCAAGAACGCGGCCGAAGTGACGGCCGAAGCGGTCAAGGCCGGCGGCAAGCGCTCGGCCTGAGCCCGCCCCTGCGCCCCGCACACCCTGCCGACGGCAGGGTGTTTTGCTTCTGGGGTGCCCTCGGACGCGCGCAGGCAGTACAATTGGCGTTTACACTCGTCTTTTCGCCCGAGGTTTTATCCGGATGAACATCAGCAGCCAGTTCGACGCCGGCAGCGTCGAAGTCGTGAAGTGCGACGATTTTTCAGACATCCAACTGAAAATCCGCCAGGACAACGCGGCCTCCTTCGCCCAGTGGTTCTACTTCCGATTGCAAGGCGCGGCGTACCAGCCGTGCACGCTGCGTTTTATCAACGCGGCCGAATGCACTTACCCGGAAGGCTGGCAGGACTATCAGGCCGTCGCCTCGTACGACCGCAACAACTGGTTCCGCGTACCGACCCGCTTCGAGAACGGCGAGCTGATCATCGAACATGTTCCGCTGTCGGGCAGCGTCTACTACGCGTACTTCGAGCCCTACTCCTACGAGCAGCACCTGAACCTGGTCGGCCAGGCGCAGGGCTCCGGCCTGTGCCAGGTCAGCTGCCTGGGTTCGACCGCGGAAGGGCGCGACATCGACCTGCTGACCATCGGCCACGAGGTCGAGTCAGACCTGAAGATCTGGGTGATCGCCCGCCAGCATCCGGGCGAAACCATGGCCGAATGGGCGGTCGAAGGCCTGCTCAACCGCCTGCTCGACCCGCAGGATGCGAGCAGCCGCCTGCTGCTCGACGCGGCGACCTTCTACATCGTCCCCAACATGAACCCGGACGGTTCGGTGCACGGCAACCTGCGCACCAACGCGGTCGGCGCCAACCTCAACCGCGAATGGAACGCGCCGTCCGCCGAACGCAGCCCTGAAGTGCTCGCGGTGCGCGAAAAGATGCGGGAAACCGGGGTCGACCTCTTCATCGACCTGCACGGCGACGAGGCCCTGCCCTACGTGTTCGTCGCCGGTACCGAAGGCGTGCCCGCGTACAGCGAACACATCGAGATGCTCGAGGACCTGTTCAAGGATCAGTTCCAGCTGGCGTGCCCGGAGTTCCAGGACGAAGTCGGCTACCCGAAACGCGAAAAAGGCAGCGCCGACCTGTCGTGGGCAACCGCGTGGGTCGGCCAGGAATTCAACTGCCTCGCCTTCACGCTGGAGATGCCGTTCAAGGACAACGCGAACCTGCCGGACGACGACTACGGCTGGAGCGCCCAGCGTAGCCTGCGCCTGGGCGAGGCGCTGCTCACGCCGATGCTCGCCGTGCTGCGCTACCTGCGCTAAGCACACGGCGTACAAAAAAAGCCACGCGCTCGCGTGGCTTTTTTACTGGTCGGCTAGCGGATCAGGGCTTGGGCAGCGCTTCGACCGGGCGGATCAGTTCGATCTCGCACAGGCACCAGTCGGCCCCCTTCTCCAATACCCGCCCCAGCGCGATCAGGAAATGCTTGCCGCGCGCCGACATGTACTGCTGCTTGCCCAGCGCGTACGAGGCGCTGGCGAGGATCAGGGCGTTGACCTTGCGCCCCTCGCGCACGCAACCGACGAACAGCGCGATCTCGCCGCCTTGCCACACCCTGTCGGCCGGCAGCTGGGTCTCGGCGACCACCGGCCGGCCATCCTCGGCGCGCAAGGAAGCCGCGACCGGACGCTCGCTGACGATCTCCAGCCCGACAAACAGCTTCTCCGGCGCCGGACGCTTGATGCGGCGCACGATCCCAAGCCCCCACGAGTCCGCCTCCCGGTAGCCGATCAGCGAGCCTAAGTTGACCCACTCGCTGCCGGTCGAGGCCAGCGACAGCCCCAGACCGCTCGTACTCTGGTCCTCGACGTGCCAGGTCGGCAAGGTATCGGCCAGCGCGGCCGTCGCCTCCGTAGCCGGCGAGGCAGGCGCCTGGCGCAGCCGGCTGCGGCTGGTGACAAAGCCGTAAATGCGCAGCGCACCCGCGTCGTCGAACGATGCGTCGTCCTGCTTGGCGCGCACCTCGTCGGGCTGGCGGATCAGCTTGTGCAACACCGCCAGGCGGTGCGCGACCTCGAGCGAACGGCCGTTGACCAGCTGGCGGTCCGCCCGCTGGTAGGGGGTCGGCCGGTCAGCCCACTCGTGCACCAGCCTGTGCAGCAAGCCGCCGTCCAGCCCGTCGATATTCAGCCGCCGCAATTCGTCAGGCATGCGTCCGCTGTCGTACACGATGCGCCACGCGTTCATCGGCTCACAAATATCAGCCGTCCGCCAATAACGCTGCTGCCCCTCCGCACCGCCGGCACGCGGCCGGACAGGCGGCGCCCCGCGGGCCAGATCGACCATGAAGCTTGCATCGGCAGGATCACTCGCCAGATGGGTACGGTTGGCTAGCCTCAAGGCGAGCTGGTGCGCGGCGTAGACCTGCCGCGCCGAGAGGTTGCCCGCGTCAAGCAGGGCCGTCATCAGCAGCGCGATGTATTCGTCCTGGATCGTCGTGCCGGCACGGTCGTCGTACAGCACCAGCGGCAGGCTTTCCAGGCCGGCCCGCTCGGCCCATGCGTACAACTGGTTGACGTTCAGCCAGAACACGGGGTCAGGCGAGAAATGGCGGAAGTACAGCCACAAGGCGTGGTCGGCGCGGAACGCCAGCACCCGCGCGACCGCAAGCGGCAACAGGGGGCGGATCGACGCGTCCGCGAGCGCGTCGGCGCTGAAGAAACGCTGGTACGCGGTACTGAACACCTCGGCATAGCGGAGGATCTGTACGCGCAACTGCTCTTCGAGCACCCTGGGCATGCGGTTATTGAGCAGGTATTGCCCGCGCACGGCCTGCAACTGCGACCAGGACAGGCTGTTGAGCGCCAGCAGTGACTCGAGCTCGGCAAGCCCCAGCCTTGCATTCGCGCTTTCCGCGCAAAACAGCGCGACCCGGGCGCACAAGGCTTCGACGAGCGTGCCGCCTTGCTGCGGCGCCCACTCCGCGTACCAGTCAGAGGCCGCCTGCGCTCCGCCGAACGGGTCACCGGCCTTGCGTTTTGCGGCGCCGAACGACAGGAAATCAAGCTTGCTCAAAATGCCACCTCCATTACCCTTGCGCCCCGACAATGATAGACAGATTCTGTCCCAATGATAGCAACTTCGCTGGCCCGTCGCTTAAGCAGGGCCCAGCTTGCCCGTAAAAAACCAAAAGCCGCGACCGAAGCCGCGGCTTTTTGGCAAATACCCGCTTCAATCAGATCGCCAACTGCTCCAGCGTCTTGCCTGCGGCCAGTTGTTCGACAACCCATACCGGCTTGCGGCCGCGACCGGTCCAAGTCAGCGACGCGTCTTCCGGATGGCGGTATTTGGCCTCGACCGGCTTGCGGGTAGCGGCCGGCTTGGACAGTACATCTTCGACACTCAGACCGAAATTGCGAGCAATTTCAAGGATCTGCTTGCGGGCTTTCGCTTTTTCTTCCTGCTCGCGGCGGGCAATTTCTGCCTCGACGTCGGTTTTCAGCTGGACGAGTTCGACATAAGACAGCGAATCGAGCTGCATATTGGTTTCCTTTGGTGAACAACTCATATACCGACAAATTAGCGAGCGACCGCAAAAAGGTCAAGAACCCCCGCTAAATTAATTATCCAAATCCGGAATCTCATACGGCAATTGCAGCCTCGTCAATACCGAATCGACACTCGGACAAATGATACCCTTCTCCCACGCGGAAACCATCACCACGACCAGGGCTTCACACCCCTGATCGGGTAATTCTGCCGCGTAGGCAACTTGACCGATTTCGGTTTCTGGCGACTCGGCGCCCTGCAACGGCATTCCGGGCGCCAGAGGAGCGGCGGAATATACCCGGAACAGTCGCCGCTTGGTTTTACCCAGATACTGCATGCGGGCGACGATTTCCTGCCCTGGGTAACAGCCCTTGCGGAAATTGACCGCGTCCAGCAATTCCATATTGGCCATTTGCGGCACAAACGCTTCCTGGGTCGCCTGTACGACCCAGGCAAACCCGGACGCAACAAACCGGCCGTCTGCCCAATTGCGCCCGGCCACGCCGATCTTGCTATTTTCAAGCGCAGAGGACAAACGACTGTCGTCGCCATCCCTGGCGACGACCAGCACGCCGGCGTGCGGCAGGCGGATCGCGGTCACGCCAGCAGCTCCGGTTTGCTGCATCGCATTGGCAGGCATTGCCAAATCAAGCCCCGCCAACAGGCGTTCCGCCCCCGGTTCATCGAGCAATAACGGGAGCGTATCGGCCGCCTGGAAATTGACGCGCGAACGCAATACGAACATGCGCAGCCGGCGTACCACCTGTTCGGCCAGGTCGGCGGCCAGCAACATGAAAAAGCCGTCGCCGTCACGCCAGAGCAGCATATTCGCCAGCATCCGGCCTTTGGCATTCGAGTACGTCGTATATTGCGCACGAGCACCGTCCAATTGCCGCACGTCATTGGAAAGCTGCCCCTGCAGGAAGGCCTCCGCATCCTCGCCGTCAATCCGGTACAGGGCGAAATGTGCAAGCGGCGCACACAGCCCCGCATCGTCGCCTTCCTTTGCCCCCAGCCATTCCCCGTCGACCTTGCGTGCGCCCTGTGCCTCAAGCCAGGCCTCGATCAGATTTGCCATTATCGCCATCCTTTGTCTGCGCGCGGCGGAAAGTCCGGCCGCACTTTGCATCGCGCTTGTGAAACAAGATGCCACACAGATGCGGGCGGGCAGCGGCATTTCAATCGTCCGGCGGCCGACACGAAAGGGGTTGACAGTACAAAGCACCGCCAGTATAGTCCGCCTCTACCAATTCCCTGATAGCTCAGTTGGTAGAGCGACGGACTGTTAATCCGCAGGTCGCAGGTTCGAGCCCTGCTCGGGGAGCCAGATTCAAAAAGCCGCGCAACAAAGCGCGGCTTTTTTCATGCCCGCGCGCAATGCACGCTTGCTGCCAGACCGGATGCCCCACTAGGATGGGGAGGTTTCAATCCTATCTTGCATCTGATCCCTGCGGAGATTTCAAATCATGACCATCCTCAAGGAATTCCGTGAATTCGCCGTGCGCGGCAACGCGCTGGACCTGGCTGTCGGCGTGGTGATCGGCGGCGCGTTTGGCACCATCGTCAAATCGCTGGTCGACGACATCATCATGCCACCGATCGGCATCCTGCTCGGCAACGTCGACTTCTCCAACCTGTTCTTCGTCCTGAAGGAAGGCAGCAAGCACGTCGGACCGTACGCTTCGGTCGCCGCGGCGAAGGAAGCCGGCGCCATCACGCTGAACCTCGGCCTGTTCATCAACGCAGTGATCAGCTTCACCATCATCGCCTTTGCCATATTCGCGCTCGTCAAGGTGATCAACCAGTTGCGCCGCGAGAAGCCGGCCGAGGCGCCGGCGCCGGACAGCAAGGCCTGCCCGTACTGCTGCTCGCAGGTGCCCATCGCCGCGACGCGCTGCCCGCAGTGCACGTCCGCTCTCGACTGAGGCGCTTGCCGCGAATGCGGCTTTCAAATATCATGCGTCCCGTTCTGGGGGAGTAGCCTCGGCGCGAACGCGACGCCGGCCGGTATCAACAGACTTGGCGCAAGCCATGGTACCGGCAACCTGATCCAGGTCTGGCAAGACCCATGACGCCACGGGGTGCCCACGCGGGGCTGCCACGCCGTCGCGTCATGGCCTACTTGCAGCCCCCTGGATCTCTCCTCCATGGAAGCCCTGTTCTTCTCCACCGGCATCGTCGCGCTGGCCGAAATCGGCGACAAGACGCAGCTGCTCGCGCTGCTGATCGCCGCCCGCTACAAGAAACCCGTTCCCATCATCCTCGGCATTCTGGTCGCGACCCTGCTCAACCATGCCGGCGCCGCCGCCCTGGGCAGCTGGATCACCGCGCTGCTCGGCCCGGACACCTTGCGCTGGATCCTCGGCGCGTCGTTCATCGCGATGGCGCTGTGGATGCTGATACCCGACAAGCTCGACGACGACACCCGCCTGAGCGAGCGCTTCGGCGTGTTCGGCGCGACGCTGATCGCGTTCTTCCTCGCCGAAATGGGCGACAAGACGCAGGTGGCCACGGTCGCGCTGGCCGCTCGTTACCACGAGACGGTGATGGTCGTCGCCGGCACCACGCTCGGCATGATGATCGCCAACGTCCCGGCCGTGCTGCTGGGCGAAGTCGCCGCCAACAAGCTGCCCAAGCATGTCGTCCACCGCTTCGCGGCCGGCCTGTTTGCGGTGCTGGGCGTGGTCACCCTCGCGCTGCGCTAGCCTGGCAAGCAAACAGCCCCGGCAAGGCCGGGGCTGTTTGGCAGGGGAAAACCCGTTTCAGTCGCCCAGCAGCCGCTGCGGGTCGAAGCCGATGCGCAGCGCGCCCCAGTGCCGGCCGGCGACGCGCACCGGCAGCGCGAGCTCGGACAGCACCTCGCCAGTGTCGCGCGCATAGGTCTGCATCAGCAGCGGCGCTTCGTTGCGCGCCGAGCGCAGGCCGACTTCGTCGCCGAAGATGCGCTTGTCGCGGCTATGCACAAGGTCGAGCGCGGCGTCGCCGCTGGGTGGCCGCGAGAAGGCGGCGTTATGCGTCGGCGCGTATCCGTTGGCGTCGACCAGCAGGCAGTAGCAGGCCCCCCGGTGAACGGAGAGCAGGGCGTCGAGCAACCCCTGCAATTCGCGCTCGATCTCAGCATCGTACGCGGTGTGGTATTTGACCGGGTTGGTGCCGGCGATCTGCCGGTACTGCCTGTCGTCGATAGCGATGCCGGCCGCGCGCCACAGCGCCAGCCGTGCTTCCAGCGTCTGGCGCAGCGCCTTGCCGGCACTCACCAGCGCGTCGAGCGCGCCCTCGCCCAGCACGAAACGCGACACCAGCGCCTGCACGTCCTCGGCGGCACCTGAGAGCTGTCGCGATACCTGCGTCGAGTCGCCCAGCTGGCGACTGACGTCTTCGCTCAGCGCGTGTACCGTCATCACGTTCTGGTTGACCTGGGTGTTGGCGACCGAGAAACGCTCCATGGTCACCGCGATCTCGGCGAGGCTACGCGTCGCCCCCTCGAAGTCGCCGACCATCTTGCCGAAGTGGCTGGACGCCTTGTCGACCGCCTCGCGGGCGTTGACCGTGTCCTGCGAGATCAGGCGCGTCTCGTCCAGCGTCTTCCCGACCAGGTTCAGCATGCCGTCGATATTGCCCGAGATGTCCTCGGTGGCGACGCGCACCTTCTCGGCCAGCTTCCTCACCTCGTCGGCGACCACCGCGAAACCGCGGCCGGACTCGCCGGCGCGCGCCGCCTCGATCGCCGCGTTGAGCGCCAGCAGATTAGTCTGGTCGGAAATATCCTTGATCAGGGTGACCACCTGCAAGATGGTCTGCGAACGTTCGTTCAGGCTGCCGACGGTCTCGCTGAAACGCCCGACCTGGCCGTTGATTTCGCCGATGCGCTGCGCGACTTCGCACAGTTCCTGATAGGACGCGCGGGCGACGGCAAGGTTGTCCTGCGTGGTCGTCGAAATCGCCATGGTCTGCCCGCTGACCTGCTCGATGCCGACCGCGTTCTGCGCGCTGACCGACTGCACTTCGGCCGTCAGCGCGTCCTGCTCGCGCGCGACCTTCAGCGACGCGCCCAGATTGTTGCGCGTGCGCACCGAATCGACCGCGATGCGGATCGTCGTCGACTGCACCTTGCCGATGATCTCGCGCATCTTGTGCAGGAACTGGTTGTGCGCGTCGGAAAGCTCGCGGATCTCGTCGTAGGTGGTCGCCGGGATGCTGCCGGAGAGGTCGCCCTCGCCGGCGCCGATCTGGCGGAAGATGCCGATGATCATCCTGAGCGGCCGCACGATCAGGTAGCGCAAATACCACACCATGAAGGCGGTCAGCACGAAACACAACAGCCAGGTCGCCAGCGACAGCCACTGCGTGCGTTCGATCAGGGCGAGTGCCCCAGCGCGGGCGTCGCCGGACAGCCCGCTGCCCACCAGCGCGCGGATGTCCTCCAGCGCAAAGTAGAGGTAGCCGACCATCGCCAACTGGAACAGGCTGACAAAGAAGAAACTGCACAGCTTGCGCCCGAGCGTGAACCAGAAGGTCCGCTCGACCCATTCGTACGCGCGCATCCAAAATTGCATGGTATCTCCGGCCATTTTTATAGTAGCCCAAGCATAAAAGCGGGGGGTTTAGCGAGTGTATATCCAAATTGGATTTACCACACTCAGACAAAGCAATATTGCCGTGCACATGTAACAAAGCCGCATGCATCCAAGCATACGGCTTTGCCGGCGGGCGCTCTGGCGTCGCTCAAACGCGGTAACGAGCCACCTCGACACGCATTTTCTCAGCCAGCATTTCGAGCGACTGCGAACGCGCGGCCGCCTGTACGGTCGCCGCAGAGTTGGCCTCTGCCATCTGCGCGACCTGCTCGACCTGGCGGGCAATGTTGGCCGCCGCCTGGCTCTGCTCGCCGATGGCGACCGCGATCTCGCCGACCAGTTGGCCGCTTTTCGCCGCAGCGGCAACGACTTCATCCATTCGTGCGCGTGCACTGCCTGCACCTTCCAGCCCGCTGGCGACCTGCTGCTCGGCCGAGCGCATGCGCTCGAGCGCACCACCAGAAACGCGGCGCACTTCGTCGATGATGGTCGCGATATGGCTGGTCGAACCGGCGGTACGCTCGGCGAGCTTCCTGACCTCGTCGGCGACCACCGCGAAGCCTCGGCCGGACTCGCCCGCTCGTGCCGCCTCGATCGCGGCATTGAGCGCCAGCAAATTGGTCTGCTCGGCGACGTCGCGGATGATATTGACCACCGCGATCACCTCGCCCATCTGGCGGTCGAGTTCGGCCAGTTGCCCGCCCGCCTCGCCGACCGATACGGCGACCGCCTCGACGCCGCTGGCGGTATCGCCGATCGCGGCGTGCCCATCGCCGGCCTGCTCACCGGCCTGGCGGCACAAAACGTCAGCCTCCTGGGTGCGCTGGGCGACCATGCCGATGCTGACCGTCACCTCTTCCACCGCAGCTGCCATTTCGGCAGCCGACGCGCTTTGCTGGGTCGACGCCGCCGACACCGCCTGCGCGCCACCAGAGAGCTCGCCCGCGGCTGCCGATACGTCGTCTGCGCCGCTGCGCAACGTCGCCAGGCTCTGCTGCAATTGAACCAGCAGACCATTGAGCTGGGCGAGCATCGCGGCAATCTCGTCGTTGCCCGATGCATCGAGACGGCGGGTGAAGTCTCTCGTTTCGGCGATCTCACGCACACTATCCCCGGCGCGGCGCAAGCTGCCGGCCACCTGCCGCCCGAGCAAGGAGCCGATCACGCCCAACAGCAGCAAGGCCGCGACGAAGGCACTGCCTAACAACCACTGCGCCTGACTATAAGCCGCCGCTGCG
This sequence comes from Crenobacter caeni, assembly GCF_010435965.1. Lineage (GTDB taxonomy): Bacteria > Pseudomonadota > Gammaproteobacteria > Burkholderiales > Chromobacteriaceae > Craterilacuibacter > Craterilacuibacter caeni. The sequence goes on along the minus strand of NZ_JAAGAA010000002.1, from coordinate 320,936 downwards.
TTGGCTTTACCCACCGCCACCCAGTCAAGGTTGTACTTCAGGTAGTCGCTCATCACCTTGTTGAGCGCGTCCATCTTGCCGACCGCGCCCAGCAGCAGCAAAGACGCCTCCTCGTCGCGGTTCTGCCGCGACAGCTCGCGCACCTGATCCAGCACCTGGTCCAGCCCGGCAAGTTGCCGCTTGAGTTCGGCGTACAACGCACGGTCCTGGTCGTCATACAACAGGGGCTCGTAGGCGGTGAGCTGCTTTTGCAGGTCCTGCTCGAGCCTGGCGATCTCGGACTCGATCTGGGCCATCTGCGTGTCGTCCTTGCTCAGCAGGTGCAGCTGGGTGCGCTGCTGTAACGCGAGGTAATCGGCGCGCACGTTGCCGAGGATGGCGACGCTGGGCAGCGTGCTGTCGAACGCACCGTTCAACTCCTCCCCCATCTTCGAGAGCTGGTACAACCCGATTGAGGCGGTCAACGCGGTGGCTGACACCCCGATGGCGACCAGCGCCGCCAGCTTGCTTACGATCTTCATGCTGCGAATCCCCAGTTTATTTTTTAGGTTTGCGTAAACATTCTACCCGCAATGACATTGACACCGCGCGTAACCGAACCCCGACTTGAGCTGTATCAACCCCATGCAAAACGGCCCCTCGCGAGGGGCCGTTTTGCATGGGGTCGGTCCGGGATCAGGCCTTCAGGCTTTCGACCAGGTCGACGTATTTCTGCATCGCCTCGTCGGCGGTCAGGCCCTTGCACTTCTCCCACGCCTCGTACTTGGCGCGGTTGATGAAGTCCATCATGCCCGGCTTCTCGCCCTGCACGTCGCCGGCACTCGCCTGCTTGAACAGCGAATAGAGCTGCAGCATGGTCGCGTTGTCCGGACGCTCGGCGAGGGAGGTCACGTCTTTTTGTGCTTGTTCGAAAATGTTCTTCAGATCGGACATGGTGTTTCCTCGTGTGTCTGCATTATTGATGCGCGGCGGCGATCCGCCTGCGTGCCGCCATCTTAACCCAACCATCAATTACATGGACATACCCACCGCGATCCGCTTGTAATGGCGGACCGCGACGCCGCCCTTCATGCCCGGCTCGAAACGGGCGCGCCCGAACACGTCGAGCGCCACCGCCTCGAGCACGCCAGGCGGCGACGCGCTGACCACCTCGACAGCGTCGACGCTGCCGTCCGCGGCCACGTACACCAATAGCTCGAGCTGGGCGCCACCTTCGGGCGTTGCCGCCGGCGTGGGCAGTTCGATCGGCGAGAGCGGCTGCGAGGGGCTGTCGAGCAGGCGCGCGGGCCAGTACTCGACACTGCCGAAGCCGCGCGGCGCGTCCGGCGCGCCAGGCGGATCGGCCGCTTCGGCTCCGAGCGACGGTACAACGGGCGGCAAGGCCTCCGTCCCGGCGGGGTGGTCACGGGGTTCTGCGGGCGGCGCGGCGTCCGGCTCCGGGGCATCCGGCGGCAAGGCGTCGCGGGCGGACGGGGAAGCGTCCGCTTGGTCAGACCCCTCCGGCAGGTCGGCAGCAGGCGCCTGTGTGACGGCGGAGGGCGTCGGCACGGCCATGGGCGGGGCCGGCGCGAACACGCGCAAGGGCGCGCCCGGCAAGCCGCTGGCCGCCTGCGGCGCCGCCCACAGCCGGACGGCGGCCCAGTGCACGGCAAGCGACGCGGCCAGCGCGATCAGAAGCCCCCTGCCCTCAGCCACGCGTCACTTGCGCGCGAGGCGCTTCTCGATTTCCTCGGCGGGGATCGCGCCGGCGACCAGTTCACCGCTCTCGAACACCAAGGCCGGGGTGCCGGAGATGCCGTACTGCTCGGCCAGCTGGGCGACTTCGGCGATCGGCGCGTCGCACTTGCCGTCGCCCTGAGGCTGCTTGCCCTCGCGCATCAGCGCGGTCCACGCGGCGGCCGGGTCGGCGCTGCACCAGACCGCACGGCTCTTGCGCTCGGCGTCCGGGTGCAGCTGCGAGAGCGGCATCAGGAAGGTGTAGACCGTCACGTTGCCCAGCTTGGCGATGCTGTCCTTCTCCAGACGCTTGCAGAACGGGCAGTCCGGGTCGGAGAACACCACCAGCTTGCGGCTGCCGTCGCCGCGCACGTCCTTGATCGCCTTGGCAAGCGGCAGCTTGGCGAAGTTGATTTTCTCCCTTTCGCCCTCCGCCTTTTTCGCAAGCTGCTCAGCCCTCTCCCCTGTAACGCTCTTTTGATTTACAACGTCAACGATTTCGCCGATCACAAGGTGCTTAGAGTCTTTGTCGCTGTAAATAACTTGGTAATTCACTTCAACGCCGCGCTTGGAGCGAATCACAACCTCGTACAGGCCGGCGACCGGGCTGGGCGCGACGCTGACCACTTCGCGGTCGGGGAAGCGCGCGGTGAACGCCTTCTTGACGGCGTCGGCGCTTGGCGCGGCGTCGCTGGGCGAGCACGCCAGAAGCGGCAGGGTCAGCAAGAGCGTGGTCAAAAGACGGGAGGGAGTCATGCAGTGTCCTTTCAGAAGCCGACCGCGCGGCGCGCGAGTTCGCGCCGCACCATCGGCAGTTTGTCGGTCAGGGTCAGCCCGGTGTTGCGCAGCCAGGAGAGGCCGGGCAAGTCGCGGGCAGTAAACAGGGTGAACAGGCCGTCGCAGGTCGCCTGCATGGTGCGCACCGCCTCGCGCCGGCTGCGCTCGTAGCGGCGCAACAAGAGGTGGCTACCCGCGTCGGGCGCGCGCGCGAGCAAGGCTTGCAGCGCGATCGCGTCGCCGAAACCCAAGTTGACGCCCTGCCCGGCCAGCGGGTGGACGGTATGCGCGGCGTCGCCGACCAAGAGCGCGCGGGTGCCGATCACCCGTTCCGGGCGGATCAGCCGCAAGGGGAAGGCGGCGGCCGGCGTCAAAAGCTCGAACGCGCCAAGCGCATGGCCGCCGGCGGCGGCGACCCGCTCGCACAGCTCGGTGGCCGGCAGCGCGGTGAGCGCGTCCGGGTCTGCGCTCGACCAGACGATGGAGACGCGGTTGCCCGCCATCGGCAGCCAGGCGAGTACGCCGTCGCCGGTGAACCACTGGCGGGCGACACCGCCGTGTGGTTTCTCGCACGCGAAGTTGGCGACCACCCCGCTGTGGCCGTAAGGCTTGACCGAGGCGTTGATGCCCAGTTGCCCGCGCAGCCACGACGACGCGCCGTCGGCGCCGATCACCAGCCGCGCCTCGCGCTCGGTGCCGTCGGAAAAGCAAACGCGGGCGCTGCGGGTGTCGGACGCGAACGACTGTGGCGAGACGCCGGTCAGCCGCTCGACGCCAGCGTCCTCCAGCGCGCGCCACAAGGCGGCGAGCAGCCAGCGGTTCTCGACGATCCACGCCAGGGCGTCGGTGTCGGCGTCTCGCGCGTCAAAGCCGATGCGGCCGCCGGCGTCGCCTCGCACGTCCATCGCCGTGATGGTGCCGACGCGCGCCATGTCCGGCCACGCGCCAAGCGCCTGCAAGAAGGCGCGGTTGGCCGGGCTGACCGCGTAGATGCGCGCATCCCACCCCTCTTCCAGCGCGGAAAAGTCGGGCGCGCGCTGCTCGACGAGCGCGACACGCTGTCCGGCGCGGGCGAGCGCCAAGGCGCTGGCGGCACCGACCAGGCCGCCGCCGATCACCAGGATGTCTTCATTGTGCATGCCGTTCATACCCCGAAAACCAGATGGCCGGCGAAGCGCCGGCGCAAGCCGGGCAAGGCGTCGATCAGCGTCATCGCCGTGCCGCGCGCGAGCGACACCGGCGCGCCGGCGCCGTCGAACACGCGCACCAGGCTATGGGTGAAGCCGACCACCGCGTGGCTGTCGACGCGCCGGGCGGCCGCGTAGCGCGCCAGGAGCGCCGCCTCGCCCGGGTCTGCGGCGCCGGCGAGCAGGTCCGCGAGCGTCGCTGCGTCGCGCAGGCCAAGGTTCAGCCCCTGCGCGGCGACCGGGTGCATGGTCTGCGCGGCGTTGCCTATCATCGCCGTGCGCCGGCTCACCACCCGGTTGAGCTGGCGCAGCGCCAGCGGGAAGCGCGCGACCTCACCCACCTCGCGAACAAAGCCCAGCCTGTCGCCGAACGCCTGCTGCAACTCGGCCGCGAGCGCAGCGGGGTCAGCCGACAGACGCTCGGCATCGGCCGGACTGCGCGTCCACACCAGCACGAAGGCGTCGCCGTGCGGCAGCAGCGCGAACGGGCCGGCCGCGGCGAAGCGTTCAAAGGCGACGCCGGCAGGCGGCTGGTCAAACTTCACGCCGGCGATCAGCGCACACTGTCCGTAGTCGTGCACGCGGCGCAGCACGCCGGGCAAGGCCTCGGCCAGCGGCCCGCCATCGGCGAGCACCGCCAGGCGTGCGGTCAGCGTACCGCCGTTCGCCAGCCGCAACCTCGCGTAGCGCGACAGGGTGTCGACACCCGCGACACGGCAGCCGTATTGCACGGCGACGCCGGCTTGTTCGAGCGCGGCCTCGAGCGCGGCGACCAGCACCGGGTAGTCGACCACCGCGCCCAGATGGGCGAGCCCCAGGTCCGCGCCGTCGATGCGGGTGCGCCCGGCAAAGCCTTGCTGCGACACGTGCACGCGGTCGATCGGCGTCACCGCACCCGGCGGCAGCGGGCAGACGTCTTCGAGCATCGCGAGCGACGCGGACGAGAGCGCCAGCGCGCGCGCGTCGCGCGGCACGCTGCGCGCCTCACGCGCCTCAAGCGCGACCACCTGGCGACCCTCGCGCGCGAGGCGCAGGGCCAACAGGGCGCCGACCGGGCCGGCGCCGACGATCGCCACTTCGGCGTGCAGGTCGGTCTTGCTCATTTCATCCCCATCAGTGCTTCGATGTCGGCGACCGCCTTGGGCACCGCGTCGGTGTACACCTCGCGCCCGATTGCCGTCACCAACACATTGTCTTCGATGCGCACGCCGATGCCGGCAAGCGCGGCCGGCACGTCGTCGGCCGCACCGATATAGAGGCCTGGCTCGATCGTCGTGCACATGCCCGGCTCGAAACGCCGCCATTCGCCATCCAGCCGGCGGCTGCCGACGTCGTGTACGTCCAGCCCGATATAGTGGCCGACGCCGTGCATGTAGTAGCGCTTGTACGCGCCGGACTCGATCGCGCCGTCGACCGTGCCGTCCAGCAGTTTCAGGTCGATCAATCCGCGGGCGAGGCAAGCGAGCGCCGCGTCGGCCGGCGCCGACAGTGAAGCGCCCGGGCGCACCGCGTCGATCGCCGCCAGTTGCGCGGCGAGCACGATCTCGTAGACGTCGCGCTGCGCGCCGGAAAAACGGCCGTTCACCGGGAAGGTACGCGTGATGTCGCCCGCGTAGCCGCCCAGTTCGCAGCCGGCGTCGATCAGCACCAGTTCACCGTCGGCGAGCCGCGCGTTGTTGGCGGTGTAGTGCAGCGTGCACGCGCGCTCGCCGCCGGCGACGATGCTCTCGTACGCGGGCGTGCGCGCGCCGTGGCGGCAGAAGGTCGCCAACAGTTCGGCCTCGAGTTCGTACTCGTAGCGGCCCGGCCGCGCCGCGTGCATCGCGGCGATATGCGCATCCGCCGAGATGCGGCCGGCGCGGCGCAACAAGGAAAGCTCGGCCGCGTCCTTGATCAGCCGCATCTCGTCAAGCGTCGCGGCAAGGTCGGCAAAGCGCGCGGGCGCGCGCCGGCCGCGCGGCTCGCCCCCCCTGAGCACGCCAAGCGCCGCGTTCACCGTCGCATCCAGCGCCGCGTCGCGCCCGAGCGGCCAGGCGACGCTCCCTGCGCCATCGAGCAGGGCCGGCAAGCGCTCGGCAAGCTCGGCGATCGGGTAGGCCTCGTCGAAGCCGTAGGACTCGATAGCGCCCTGCGGGCCGACACGCGCGCCCGTCCAGCGCTCGGCGTTTTCGTCGCGCGCGCGGCAGAACAGCACGCTCTTGCCGCTGCGGCCGTCGATCAGCGCGAGCGCCTCGGGCTCGTTGAAGCCGGTCAGGTAGTAGAAGCTGCTGTCCTGGCGGAACGGATAGGTGTTGTCGCCGTTGCGCGACACCTCGCGCGCGGCGCCGATCAGCGCGACGGCGTCGCCCAGTTGGCGGGCAAGACGGCCCCGGCGGCCGGCATGGTTGGCGTACATCGGGTCCCCTTGCAGAAACGGTGAATTCAGCGGCCAATGAATGACAAAAGTTTACCCGAACGGCCGAGCACTGCCCACCAAAGCGCCAGCGCACAGGCGCCGCCGGCCATGTCTGCCAGCGCGTCGAACGGGTCGGCCATGCGGTCCGCCGTGAACGCGCCCTGCGCAAGTTCGGAGAGCACGGCCCACAGCGCGAGCGCCGACATGAGCTGCCACGCGCGTGCGCGCCAGGCGGGCACCAGCAGCAGGCCCTGCACGAAGAAGAGCAGGAAGTGGCCGAGCTTGTCGTAATGCTCGAACGGCGGCGGCTCGCCCGAGCCTGGCTTGAACAGAAACCACCAGCTCAATCCCCACCACACGAGTGTCAGCACCCGCCACGGCACGCTTGCCGCCATCTCCCCTCCTTGCCTTACGGCACAAAAAAGGCCTGCGCGATGCGCAGGCCGCTGTCGCTTGCCGCCGTGCTTACTCGTCGAACACGGCCGAGGTGTACACGTCCTGCACGTCGTCGAGATCTTCGAGCGCGTCGATCAGCTTCTGCATGCGCAGCGCGTCGTCGCCGGCAAGCTCGGTCTCGTTGAGCGCCTTCATGGTCACTTCGCCCATCTCGGCCTTGAAGCCCTGCCCTTCGAGCGCCGCCTGCACGTCGGAGAACTCCCACGGGCCGGTGACCACTTCGATCGAACCGTCGTCGTTGCTGACCACGTCCTCGGCGCCTGCCTCGAGCGCGGCTTCCATCAGCGCGTCCTCGTCGGTGCCCGGCGCGAACAGCAGGTAGCCGCAGTGCTTGAACTGGAACGCGACGCAGCCGTCGGTGCCCATATTGCCGCCGTACTTGCTGAACGCGTGGCGCACGTCGGCGACCGTCCGCGTCTTGTTGTCGGTCAGGCAGTCGACCATCACGGCCGCGCCGGCAATGCCGTAACCTTCGTAGCGGCATTCCTCGTAGGTGACGCCCTCAAGCTGGCCGGTGCCGCGCTTGATCGCGTTCTCGATATTGTCCTTGGGCATCGACTCGGCCTTGGCCTTGTCGACAGCCAGGCGCAGGCGCGGGTTGGCGCTCAGGTCGCCGCCGCCCATCTTGGCGGCAACGGTGATTTCCTTGATCAGGCGGGTGAAGACCTTGCCGCGCTTGGCGTCCTGGCGCCCTTTGCGATGCTGGATGTTCGCCCATTTGCTGTGACCTGCCATAGTTGCCTCGGTATGCGTGGCGGGGCGCGGGGCCCCGCGGTGGTAACAAGAATCTCAGGCGCGAATTTTAGCAAAAAGCGGCGGCTAAGGCTTGGGCGGCAACCACAAGGCCCGCGCGAAGGCAAAAGACTCGCCGTACAGCGTCTCGATCGCCGGCAGCAACAAGGGCAGCGACAGGTAGAGCATCACGAAGCCGATCAGCAGGGTCAGCGGAAAACCGAAGGCGAAGATGTTGAACTGCGGCGCGGCGCGCGTCATCACGCCGATCGCGAGGTTGGTCACCAGCAAGGCAGCGATCACCGGCAGCGACAGCCACAAGCCCCAGCTGAACAGGTGGCGCCCCCACATCGCGAGCGCCTCGAGGCTGCGCCAGGGAAAAGGCGAGCCCACCGGCAGCACGGTAAAGCTGTCGATGAGCACCGACAGCACGATCTGCGGCCCGCCGAAGGCGAGGAACAGCAGGGTGACGAACACCGAGATCACCCGGCCCAGCGCCGGCACCTGCGCCGACTGCGCGGGGTCGAAGAACATCGCGAAACCCAGGCCCATCTGCATGCCGGAGAGCATGCCGGCCATCTCGACCGCGGTGATCGCGATGCGCAGCACGAAGCCTATCATCGCGCCGATCAGGAGCTGCTGCACCAGGATGGCGACGCCTGCGGCCGACACCAGCGGCACCGCCGGCAAGGGCGGCAGCATGGGCGCGACAAGCACGGTGATCGCCAGCGCGAAGCCCGCCTTGAAGCGGCGCGGGATCGCGCGCGAGGAGAATACCGGCTCGGTCAGGAACACGCCGAAGACGCGCGCGAACGGCCAGACGAAGTAGGCGACCAGCGCGTTGATCTGCGCGTCGGTGATGACGAGGGCCGCCGCCATCGATCTAGCCGATCGCGCCGGGGATGCTGCGGTACAGGCGGATCGTGAAGTCCATGATGGTGTTGAGCATCCACGGCCCGGCCAGGATCAGCACGATGAAGAGCGCGATCAGCTTGGGGATGAAGGTCAGCGTCATCTCGTTGATCTGCGTCGCCGCCTGCAGGATGCTGACCAGGAGGCCGACCAGCAAGGAGACGCCGAGCACCGGCGCCGCGATCAGGATCAGCGTGAACAGCGCCTGCTGCACCAGGTTGATGACAAGTTCCGGACTCATGGCTTACCCCAAAATTGCGTCAGCGCTGCGCGAAGCTTTGCACCAGCGAGCCCAGCACCAGCGTCCAGCCGTCGACCAGCACAAACAGCATGATCTTGAACGGCAGCGAAATGATCACCGGCGACACCATCATCATGCCCATCGCCATCAGGATGCTGGCGACCACCAGGTCGATGATCAAAAACGGGATGAAGATCATGAAGCCGATCTGGAACGCGGTCTTCAGCTCCGAAATCACGAAGGCCGGCACCAGCGTCTTCAGGGGCACGTCGGCCGGGGTCGCCGGTTTCGCGCTGCCGGAGACCTCGATGAAGAACGCGAGGTCGGTCTCGCGCGTCTGCGTCAGCATGAACGCCTTCATCGGCCCGGCCGCCTCGTCGGCCGCCTGCATCATGGTGATCCTGTCGTCCGAGAACGGCACCCACGCCTTCTGGTACACCGTCTCCAGCGTCGGGGACATGATGAACAGGGTGAGGAACAGCGACAGGCCGACGATCACCTGGTTGGGCGGCGACTGCATGGTCCCCAGCGCCTGGCGCAGCAAGGAGAGCACGATGACGATGCGGGTGAACGAGGTCATCATCAGCACCATGGCCGGGATGAACGACAGCCCGGTCATGAAGAGCAGCATCTGTAGCGACAGCGAGTAGCTCTGCGCGCCCCCCGGACCGGGCGTGCTGCTCATCAGCGGCAGGCCGGCGGCGAGCGCCGCACCCGGCAGCGCCAGCAATAGCGCCAGCAATAGCGCCAGCAATAGCCGGCGGCTCATTGGCCGCCCCCCTTGCGCGCCTTGGCCAGCGTATTCGCGAGGATGCGCGAGAACGACTCGGGCAGCGCCGTTTGCGGCGCCTCGGGCGCGTCGTCGGGTTTGGCCTGCTTGTCGAGCAGGGTCACGCTGCCGGCAGTCACGCCGAGCACCAGCCACTGGCCGCCCTGCTCGACGATGACCACCCGTTCCTTCTGGCCGACCATCACGCCGCCGACCACACGCAGGTGGCGGCTCGCGCCCAGCGCGCCGCCACCGAGGCGCCGGGTCAGCCAGGCCGCGCCGACGATCAGCGCGAGCACCAGCGCGAGCGAGAGCAGCACCTGCATGAGGCTCGCCCAGCCGGACGGTGCCGCCTGCACGGCGTTTGCCTGCGCCAAGGCGGCAGGGGGCAGCAGCCACAGCGACGACAGCAGCCGCCTCATTTTTGCAGGCGCCGGATCCGTTCGGTCGGCGTGATGATGTCGGTCAGGCGGATGCCGAACTTGTCGTTGACGACGACCACCTCGCCCTGCGCGATCAGGCAGCCGTTGACCAGCACGTCCATCGGCTCGCCGGCGAGCCCGTCCAGCTCGACGATCGAGCCTTGCGCCAGCTGCAACAGGTTGCGGATCGCGATCTTGGTGCGGCCAAGCTCGACGGTCAGCTGCACCGGAATGTCGAGGATCATGTCCAGGTTCTGCGACAGCGCGCTGCCCGCTTGCGGCGCGGCCTGCGAGAGTTCCTGGAACAGGCCGCTGGCGGGCTGCGCCTCCGGCTGAGGTGCCGCGCCGGCCGTCGCTTCGGCCTGCTCGGCGAACGCCGCCGCCCAGTCGTCCATCACGTCGTCGGCGCTATCCTGCGTCGAAGCGTTTTCACTCACGTTCGGAGTCTCCCTTGTCACTTTCGGCCAGCTCGTGCACGCCGGCCAGTATCTTGTCCACGCTCAGCGCGTAATGTCCGTCGACCGTGCCGTACCGGCCCTCGAGCACCGGGATGCCCGACACGTCGGCGACCACCTTCTCGGGAATGTCGACCATCACCACGTCGCCGACCTTCAGCCCGAGCACGTCGCCCAGCGTGACGCGCGCGTGGGCGAGCGTGGCGGCCAGGTCCACCTCGGCGGCCTGCACCTGGCGCGACATCAGGCTGACCCAGCGGTTGTCCACCTCGGTACGGTCCGCCTGCATGGTGCTCGAGAGCACGTCGCGGATCGGCTCGACCATCGAGTAAGGCAGACAGACGTGGAAGTCGCCGCCGCCGGCGCCCAGTTCGATGTGGAAGGATACCGCGACGACCACCTCGGTCGGCGTCGCGATGTTGGCGAACTGGGTGTTCATCTCGCTGCGCAGGTAGGTGAACTCGATCGGGTGGACCGGCTCCCACGCTTTCTGGTACTCGGTGAACACCACCTGCAGCATGCGCTGGATGATGCGCTGCTCGGTCGGCGTGAAGTCGCGCCCCTCGACGCGCACGTGAAAGCGCCCGTCGCTGCCGAACAGGTTGTCGACCACCAGGAACACCAGGTCCGGGTCGAAGATCAACAGGCCGGTGCCGCGCAGCGGCTTCACATGGACGAGGTTGAGGTTGGTCGGCACCACCAGGTTGCGGATGAACTCGCTGTACTTCTGCACCCGCACCGGCCCCACCGAGATCTCGGCGTTGCGGCGGATGAAGTTGAAGAGGCCGATGCGCAGGTTGCGCGCGAAACGCTCGTTGATGATCTCGAGCGTCGGCATCCGGCCGCGGACGATGCGCTCCTGGCGGCCGATGTCGTAATTGCGTACGCCACTGGCGTCGCCGCCGTCGACCTCGTCCTCGGTGTCGCCGGTCACCCCGCGCAGCAGCGCGTCGACCTCTTCCTGCGACAGGATGTCGTCAGCCATCGCCGCTTACTGCTGCTGGATGATGAAGGAGGTAAAGAGGACGGTCTCGACCGGCTCGGGTCCGGGCTGGCCGATCGCCTCGTTCATGATCTTCTTGACCTGCGCCTTCAGGCGCACCTTGCCGTCCGCCGTCGACAGCTCTTCGGCACTCTTGGACGACAAGAGCAGGATCAGCCCGCTGCGGATCTTGGGCATGTACTGGACCAGGGTCTGCTTGGCTTCGGCGTCATAGAGCTGCGCCTGCAGTTCGACCTGCAGCAGCGCGTCGCCACCGGCGAGGTTGACGACGAAGGGCTCCATTTTCTCGAACACCGGCGGCCCATCCGGCTTTTTTATTTGCGGCTCGGCCTGCGCCTCAGCCGAAGCAGGCTGGTGCAGGAACATGTAGGCGCCAAGGCCGCCAACCGCTGCGATCAGGATCACCAGCAAGGTGATCACGATCAGCATCAGCTTGTTGCCGCCGCCGCCACTGACCGCCTTCTTCTTGTCTTCTGCCATGAATTAAGGTCTCGCGCCTGAAATCAATACGAAATCATGAAAATATATGAACGCATTGTCCCAGAAACGACCATCTGCTGACCAGACGGCAGACGCAAAATCAGGCGCGAATGCTCAGCCCCGATGCAATTGCGTGCGCGGACTGCACAGCGCCATCCAGTTCGGCCACCACGAAGTCACCGTCTTCGCCCCGGCCGCGCCCCTTGCCGGGCGCCTGATCGTGCGACTGGCGACGATCCCCGTAGGAGACCTGCGCGTCGGTCAGCTGGATGCCGCTTTGCGCGAGCATGCCGGAGAGGCGGGCAAGGCCCTGTTCGACCGCGTCACGCGCCTGCGGCGTCGCGGTGACAAAGGTCAGCTGCGCCTGGTCCTGGCCGAGCTTGAGCGACACCTCGATCGGCCCCAGGTTGGCGGGGCTGACCTGGATTTGCGCGCTCTCGGCCTTCATCTGCACGAGGCCGCCGACCTGGGTCGCGAACGCACGCTGCCACGCCTCGTCGCGGCCTAGCGGGGTGGCGATCGACAGCGATACCGGCGCGCCGGCATGCTCGCCGCCGGCACCGGTCACGGCAACAGACGCCGCGCCGGCCGGCAAGACTTGCTGCTCGGCCACCGCCTGCTGCGGCAATTTCTTGCCGCCCTGCCCTGCGCCGTGCGCAAGCTGGCGCGTCAGCTCGAGCAGGGTATCGGCCGCGGCTGCCCCTGCCTCCGCAGCGGGTTCCATGGACAGTCCGGGTTGCGGCAAGGGTTGCGGCTGGATCGCCTGCGGCAACACCGCCAGCATGGGTACGGCCTGCGCGTTCGCCTGAAGCGAGCCGGCGTCAAGCAAGTCAGCCGCCGGCTTGCCTGCCGGACGCTCGCCCGGCGCCGGCGCGGCGGCGGACAGGCTGCCGACCTGCATGTCGAGCAGGTCGGCAAACAAGCCGCCGGGCAAGGCGGCGGCGCGGGCCACGCCCGGCAAGCCAGAGCGGCCGGGCAACATGGAAGCAAGCGTTACGGAAAGCGTCATCGGAACAGGACCGGTCTCAACTCGGGATTTACCCAAATCAAGCAAGAATGGTGCCACAGAAGAAATGCTCAGGAAGTCCCCGGACGCCGGGAATTGCGGGCAGCGAATTCGTCGACCAGCTTCTGCTCCCGTCGCCGCTCCACCAACTGGGCACGGGCCGCCTCGCGCTCGGCGAGCGTCTGGTACGCCTTGAGCTTGCGCCGCTGGGCGAGCCAGGCTTCGCGCTCGAGCACGTAGCGCTGGCGCGCGCGGTCGACCTCGCGCTCCTGCGTCTGGCGCGCGTCGGTGAGCTTGCCGAGGAAGGCGCGAAAGTCGAGATAGCGCTCGACCCCCATGCCGCCGCGGCCGGCGTCGACCAGACGCCCCTGGTAATCGGCGATAAACGCGTCCACCTGCGCGAGCCGCTCCTCCTGTGCCGCAAGCTGCGCCTGCGCCGCCTGCATGCGGTCGGCGGCCTGCTGCTGCGCCTTTTGCGCGAGGTCGATCAGGAAGTCGAATTTGCCGGCCACGGCGTCAGCCTGCCAGCGACTGCTTCAGTTGCTCGCACGACGAGGCAAAGTCATGCGCCTCGTGCTGCGGCTGGGTCAGGAAGGCCACCTGCTGCAACTGGCGGCGAATCGCCTCGTCAAGCAGGGGGTCCGACCCCGGCACGTAGGCGCCGACGCTGATCAGGTCGCGGCTGCGCTGGTAGCGCGAGAACAGCTGCTTGAAACGGCGCGCCGCGTCCAGGTGCTCGCGGCTAACCACGTCGACCATCACCCGCGAGATCGACTGCTCGATGTCGATCGCCGGGTAATGCCCGGCCTCGGCCAGCGTGCGCGAGAGCACGAAGTGGCCGTCGAGGATCGCGCGTGCCGAATCGGCGATCGGGTCCTGCTGGTCGTCTCCCTCGGAGAGCACGGTATAGAAGGCGGTGATCGAGCCGCCGCCTGCCTCGCCGTTACCAGCGCGCTCGATCAGCTGCGGCAGCTTGGCGAACACCGACGGCGGGTAGCCGCGGGTAACCGGCGGCTCGCCGATCGCCAGCGCAATCTCGCGCTGCGCCATCGCGTAGCGGGTCACCGAATCCATCAGGAGGAGCACGTCCTTGCCCTCGGCGCGGAAGTGCTCGGCCAGCGCGGTCGCGTACGCGGCACCGTGCAACCGCATCAAGGGCGGGGTATCGGCCGGCGCGGCGACCACCACCGAGCGCGCGAGGCCTTCTTCGCCCAGGATGTTCTCGATGAAGTCCTTGACCTCGCGTCCCCGCTCGCCGATCAGGCCGACCACCACCACGTCGGCACGGGTGAAGCGCGCCATCATGCCCAACAGCACCGACTTGCCGACGCCGGAGCCGGCAAACAGGCCCAGGCGCTGGCCGCGACCGACGGTCAGCAGGCCGTTGATCGCGCGCACGCCGACGTCGAGCACGTCGCGCACCGGCGTGCGCGTCAGCGGATTGAGGGGGTCACTGTAAAGCGGCGCGGTCGCGTCAAACGGGGCCGGCCCGCGGCCGTCTAGCGGCCGCCCGAGCGCGTCGAGCACCCGCCCGAGCAGGCGCGAGCCGACCGGTACCTGCCGGCCGCTGCCGCGGGACTTGCCGGCGAAAGGCTCGCCGTAGCGGGGCGGCACCCTGTCTTCCAGCGGGACGACCGCGGTCCCCGGCAGCAGACCCTGGATGGGGGCAAGCGGCATCAGGAACAGGCGGTCGGCCGAGAAGCCGACCACCTCGGCCTCGATGCGCTCGCCGTGGCCGCACTCGATCAGGCAGGCGCTGCCCACCGGCAGGCGCAGGCCGGTCGCCTCCATCACGAGGCCGGTCACCCTGGTCAGAAACCCTTGGCGGCGGCCGCGCGGCACGCCCTGCAGGCGCTGCCGGCACGCGTCCAGGTAGTCCTGCTGGCGGGCGAGCCAGTCAGCCATGCGCGTCCAGCCCCAAAGCCTCGCGCAGCTGGGCGGTGCGGGTCTCCAGCGAGAGGTCCAGCCGGACCACCGGCGAATCGATCACGCAACCGCCGCGCGCGAGCGACGCGTCGCCCTGCCAGCGCACCGACAGCTGCGGATATTGCCGCGACAGGAAGTCTTCCAGCGCGGCCGCATCGTCCGGGTGCAGGCGCACCGTCAGGCGGGTCAGCTCGGATGCGAGCGGCGAGAGCGCCTCGTCGACCAGCCGGGCAAGCGCCTCTGCATCGGCGGCGAGCTGCTCGCCGGCCAACCGGCGGCCGACCTCGAGCGCCAGCGCGGCCAGTTGCGGCGCGAGCGACGCCTGCAGCGACGCGAGCCCGGCGTCCCAGGCGGCCAGGCTCTCCTGCAGCGGCTGCCACAACCCGTCAAAGCGTGCCGCCGCCGCGTCTTCGGCCTCGCGCCGGCCGTTTTCCAGCCCCTGGGCGAAGCCTTCCTGCTCGCCCTCGGCACGCCCGGCGCCGTAGCCTTCGCTGCGGCCGGCCTCGAAGCCGGCCTGCCACGCTTCCTGATGGATGGTTTCCAGTTCGGCCGCGGTCGGGTAGCCGACCGCCGGCGCCGCCTCGGCGAGCACCGCTTCGAGCGGCGGCGCCCCGGCAGCGTCTTCCTGCGGCAACGCTTCCAGCGCGCGCACAACCTCCTCGGCAGTCACCTGCGAGAGCAGCGCCAGCGGGTCTGCCGGCGCATGCTGGGCAGCCTTGCCAGGCTGCGCCGAGCCCAGCTCGCCCATGGTCCAGCGTTGCCAGTCGCCCAGGCGCTCGGCGCCGATGATCGCGTTATTCGACAAGGCCCTCGTCCCCGCCCTTGCTCGCCAGCACGATCTGGCCTTCGTCGGCCAGCTTGCGCACGACCTTCAGGATCTCCTTCTGCTCGGCCTCGACCTCGGAGAGCTTGACCGGCCCCTTCGCCTCCAGGTCGTCGCGCAGCATCTCGGCCGCGCGCTGCGACATGTTCTTGAAGATCTTCTCGCGCATCTCGGGGCTGGTGCCCTTGAGCGCGATGACCAGCGAGTCGGACTGCACTTCGCGCAGGATGGTCTGGATCGCGCGGTCGTCGATATCGAGCATGTTCTCGAACACGAACATCTTGTCCTGGATGCGCTGCGCGAGTTCCGGGTCGTATTCGCGGATATAACCGAGCGCGGACGCCTCGACGTTGGAGCCGAGGAAGTTGAGGATGTCGGCGGTGAGGCTGATGCCGCCGGCCGCGCTCTTCTTGATGCGGTCGGAGCCGGACAAGAGCTGGGTGAGCACCTCGTTCAGTTCGCGCAGCGCCTGCGGCTGCACACCTTCCAGCGTCGCGGTACGGATCAGCACCTCGTTGCGCAGGCGCTCGGGGAAGTGGGCGAGAATGCCGCTGGACTGGTCCGGTTCGAGGTGAACGAGGATAGTCGCGATGATCTGCGGGTGCTCGTTGCGGATCAGGTCGGCAGCGGAGCTTGCGTCCATCCACTTGAGGCTTTCGATGCCGCTGTGGTCGTTGCCCTGGGTGATCTTGTCGAGCAGGTTGGCTGCCTTATCCGGCCCCAGCGCCTCGATCAGCACGTTGCGCAGGTACTCGTCGGTCGCACCGATGCTCGCGCGCGCCGCGCACTCCTCGCGGAACTTGGCGACCACGTCGTGGATCTCGCCGTGGCTGACGTTGTTGACCTGCGCCATCGCCAGGCTCAGCTTCTGCACTTCCTTGGGGCCGAGGTACTTGAACACCTCGATCGCCTCGTTCTGGCCGAGGCCGAACAACAGCACGGCGCTACGGCGGATGCCCGCTTCACTCATCGGCAATCCACTCCTTGATGATCTGCGCCGCCATGCGCGGGTCGGTCTTCACCAGTTCGCGCGCCGCCTGCAAGGCGGCGTCGTAGTCGAGACGCTGCTTCTCCTGCGGCGTCATCTCGACGCCGCCAGTGCGGCCATCCATGTCCTCGTCGTCGCCGGCGACCGCCAACAGCTTGCCGCCGCCGACGGCAGCCGCCTCGGCGCTGCCAGGTTCAGGCAAGGGCGGCGCCGGCGGACGCACGATGTCGCGCATGATGGGCCGCACCACACCCAACAGCAGGTAGGCCAGCGCGATCGCCAGCAGCGCGTACTTGAACAGTTCGCCGCCGTTGTCGCTGACGTAGCCGACGACCTTGTCCTGCAGCGTCGGCGGCAAGACGGCGTCGGCGAATGCCGCGTTGACGACGTTGACCGAGTCGCCGCGCTCGGCGTTGTAGCCGATCGCCTCGCGCACCAGCGCGTTGACCTGCTCGATCTCGCGCGCGGTCAGCGCGGTCGGCTTGAGCGCGCCGTCCTTGTCCGGCACCAGCTTGAAATTGACGACCACCGCAGCCGACAGCCGCTTGACCTGCCCCTTGGGCTGGCGCAGGTGCTGGATGGTCTTGTCGACTTCGTAGTTGGTGGTGATCTCGCGGCGGGTAGCGCCGGTGGGCGTCAAGGGCTGTCCCGACAGCGTGACGGTGCCGGGCGCGGCGCCCGGTGGCAAGGACAGCGGCGCCGACGCCGCCGACGGCGGCTGGTTGGATAGCGCGCCCGGCACGCCGGACGGTGTGGGCGCGCCATTGCCCAGGCTTTCCATGATCTGCTGGCTGCGCGTCGCCGACGGGTTGGGCGACGAGTTCGGGCGGTAGGTCTCGGAGGTCTGCTCAAGCTCGGAGAAGTCGACCTGCGCGGTCACCTGCGCGTGCGCGTTACCCTTGCCGAAAATGGGCTCGAGGATGGACTCGACGCGCTGCGCGTAGTCCTTCTCGATCTGGCGCACCAGCCCCAGCTGGCGGCGGTCGAGACCCGAGCCGTTTTCAAGCTCGGTCGCACCGGAAATCAGGTTGCCGTCCTGGTCGACGATGGAGACGTTCTTCAAGGGCAGGTTGGGCACCGAGCTGGAGATCAGGTGCATGATGCCCGCGGTTTGCGCGGCGTCCATCACCCGGCCGGGGTGCAGGGTCAGCATCACCGACGCGGTCGGCAGTTCGCGCTCGCGCACGAACACGCTTTGCTTGGGGATCGCCAGGTGGACGCGCGCCTGGCGGACGGCGGACACCGACTCGATGGTGCGGGCAAGCTCGCCCTCGACGGCGCGCTGGTAGTTGACCTGCTCGGAGAACTGGCTGATGCCGAATTTCTGCCCGTCCATCAGTTCGAAGCCGGTACCGCCGGCCTTGGGCAGGCCCTGTGCGGCAAGCTTGAGACGCACGTCGTACAGTTGGTCGGCCGGCACCGAGATCACGCCGCCTTCGCCCAGCTTGTACGGCACGTTCATCTGCTGCAAGGCGGCGGTGATCTGGCCGCCGTCGCCGTCGGACAGGTTGGAGAACAGCACGCGCTCGTCCGGCGCGCGGTTGAACAGCACCAGCGCGACGACCAGCGAAAACACCGCGGCGAGCGCGGCGAAGAAGAGCAACTTCTTGTTGTTGGGCAGCGCCTTGAAGCGGTTTGCCGCCTCTGCTACCCGGCCTTTCCAGGCCGGCGTCGTGTTGTCGACCAATTCAGCCATATGGGAGAAGTTTCATCCGATGTCCCCAGCCATCGGAACGCCGACGACATCAGACCTGGGTGTTCATAATTTCCTGGTAAGCCGACACCAGCTTGTTGCGCGCCTGCGTCATGGTCTGGAAGCTCAGGCTCGCCTTCTGCATCGACACCATGACGTCCTGCACATTGACCGATTCGTCGCCCAGCTCGAAACGCTTCTGCAAGTCCTGCGACGCCTGCTGCACGCTGTTGACCTGTTCGAGTGTCGCCTTCAGCACGTCGCCGAACTCGACCGCGGGTGCGGCCTGGGGAGCGGCGGCACCCTTGCCCGCCGCCAGCGCCTGCATCGCGCGCATCTCGCCGAGCAACTGGTTGATTCCCTGCGCCGACATGCCCTGACTCCTTAATTACTCGGCCCCTTCGCGGTAGCGTTGCAGCTTGTAGCGCAGGGTCCGTTCACTGATTCCCAGCCTTTCGGCCGCCATTTTCCTGACACCGCCCACCTGAGAGAGCATCTCGAGGATATGGCGCTTCTCCAGGGTCTTGATGTCTGCGTCGTCACCGACGCTTGCGGCAGGAAGGGAATCTACGGCAAAACCGCCACCCAGCATCAATTCGGCGGCAGTAACTTCCGCCGAACCGGCAAGAATTGCCGCCCGCTGCATGGCATTGTCGAGCTCGCGGATGTTACCGCCCCAGTCATAGGCCGTCAAATGACGGGCGGCGCCGGCCGACAGCGCGACGCGCGGCAGTCCTTCCTGTTCGCGATGTTTATCCAGCAAGAAGCGCGCCAGAGGCAGGATGTCGTCCCTGCGCTCGCGCAAGGCGGGCACCCGCAGCGGAAACACGTTGAGGCGGAAATAGAGGTCTTCGCGGAAACGCCCGGCCGCCACTTCGGCGGCCACGTCCCGGTTGCTGGTCGAGAGCACGCGGATATCCAGGCGGATGGTGCGCGTTCCGCCGACCCGTTCGAGCTCGCGCTCCTGCAGCACGCGCAAGAGTTTGGCCTGCAGCGCGAGCGGCATCTCGGTGATCTCGTCGAGCAGCAAGGTGCCGCCCTGAGCCTGCTCGAACTTGCCGGGCAGCGCCTGGGTTGCGCCGGTGAACGCGCCCTTCTCGTGGCCGAACAGGGTGGACTCGAGCAGGTTCTCGGGAATCGCCGCGCAGTTGACCGCGACAAACGGACCGTCGGCGCGCTTGGAGTGGCGGTGGATGTAGCGCGCCAGCACTTCCTTGCCCGAACCGCTCGGGCCGCTGACCAGCACCGACGCGTCCGAACGCGCGACGCGGCCGGCGACCGACAGCAACTGCCGCATCGCGGCAGACTCGGCGACGATGCCCTCGTCCGCCCCGCCAGGTGCGAAGAGCGCGTGCTTTTCGACTTCGGCGATCAAGGCGGCGGGCTCGAAGGGCTTGAGCAGGTAGTGCGCGGCGCCGGCGCGCAACAACTCGATCGCGCGTTCGATCACCCCGTACGCGGTCATCAGCACGAAGGGCACGCCGGGGTGGCGCTCGGCTATCCGGGCGAACAGGGTGTAGCCGTCCATCGGCGCCATCTGCGCGTCGGACACCACGAGGCCGACCGCCTCGCGCGCGAGCACGTCAAGCGCGGCCTCGCCGTCGGCAGCCTCGAGCACCGGGTAACCGGCCAGCGACAGGGTGTCGACGATGGCTTCGCGCAGGTCTGCGTCGTCCTCGACGACCAGGATGGGCAAGGTATTCATGGGGAAGTTCTGACAGGAATGCGCTGGCGGCACAGCGCCGTCAGCCTGGGAGCGATTTCGGACAAGGACAGCACCTCGTGCGCAGCGCCGCGCAGGATCGCCTCGCGCGGCATGCCGAACACGACGCAACTTTTCTCGTCCTGCGCGAGCGTGTAGGCGCCCACCTCGCGCATCTCGAGCAAGCCCTCGGCGCCGTCGCGCCCCATGCCGGTGAGGATCACGCCGAGCGCCTGGCGACCGGCGACGTTGGCGACCGAGCGGAACATCACGTCGACCGACGGCCGGTGGCGGTTGACCGGTGCGCCGCGGTCAAGCTGCACCGTGTAGCCGCCGGCGGGTGTCGCGCGCAGCAACAGGTGGGAATGGCCGGGCGCGACGTAGGCGACGCCGGCTTGCACCGGCTCGCCCGCCTCGGCCTCCTTCACGCGGATCCGGCACAGCGAGTCGAGCCGTTCGGCGAACGAGCGGGTGAACATCTCGGGCATGTGCTGCGAGATCACGATGGCGGGGGAGCCCGCCTCCAGCGCCGAGAGCACGACGCGCAGCGCCTCGGTGCCGCCGGTCGACGCGCCGATCGCGATCAGCGGCTGCCGCCCGGGCGCCGGCGCGCGCGCGCGCGCGAGGATCGCGTCGGCGCTGAGGCTGGGCGACACCTCGATCGGGGGCAGCATGGTGCCGCTCGGTCGCGCGCTCATGCCAACACCCCTTCGGCCGCCAGCCTGGCGACCCAGCGCTCCGCGGCCGCCTCGGCAAGGTCGAGCACCGCGTCGAAGCCCTCGCCTCCGCCGTAGTAGGGGTCGGGAACCTCCATGCCCGGCTCGATCACCGACAGCGCGAGCTCGACGCGCGCGCGCGCGCGGGCCGGGCGCAGGCGGGCAAGCGCGGCGAGGTTGGCCGCGTCGGCGGCGAGGATCAGGTCGAAACGGCTGAAGTCGGCGACGACCACCTGCCGCGCACGCTGACCCGACAAGTCGTAGCCGCGCCGCGCCGCCGCCTGCTG
This sequence comes from Crenobacter caeni, assembly GCF_010435965.1. Lineage (GTDB taxonomy): Bacteria > Pseudomonadota > Gammaproteobacteria > Burkholderiales > Chromobacteriaceae > Craterilacuibacter > Craterilacuibacter caeni. The sequence goes on along the minus strand of NZ_JAAGAA010000002.1, from coordinate 300,250 downwards.
TGAGCGCCTGTCCGGACGCTCGCCGGCGTGGTAGCCGTGGGTGCCGGCCGAGTCGACCGTCACCCGCCCAGCGAGGCCCGCTTCGCTCAAACGCGCGCGCAACACCGCTTCGAATGTTGGCGAGCGGCAGATATTGCCCATGCAGACAAACAGGATCGCGTAGTCGGTCATCGTCTTCACAGGTCGTTGACAAAAGCCAGCTCGCGCAGCGCCTTGAGCTGGTCGCGCAGGCCGGCGGCCTTTTCGAATTCGAGGTTGCGCGCGGCTTCCTGCATCGCCTTCTCGAGGTCGCGGATCTCGCGGGCGAGCGCCCTCTCGTCCATCATCGCGACGCGCGCCTCGGCCTCGACATGGCCGCGCTCGCGCTTGTCCGGCGCGTACACGCCGTCGATGATGTCGCGCACCTTCTTCTCGATGCCCCTGGGCGTGATGCCGTGCTCGAGGTTGAACGCGATCTGCTTGGCGCGGCGCCGTTCGGTCTCGTCGATCGCGCGGCGCATGCTGTCGGTGATGCGGTCGGCGTACAGGATGGCGCGCCCGGCCAGGTTGCGCGCCGCGCGGCCTATGGTCTGGATCAGGCTGCGCTCGGAGCGCAGGAAGCCTTCCTTGTCCGCGTCGAGGATGGCGACCAGGCTCACCTCGGGGATGTCCAGCCCCTCGCGCAGCAGGTTGATGCCGACCAGCACGTCGAACATCCCCAGGCGCAGGTCGCGGATGATCTCGACCCGCTCGACGGTGTCGATGTCCGAGTGCAGGTAGCGTACCTTCACGCCGTGCTCGGTGTAGTAATCGGTCAGCTGCTCGGCCATCCGCTTGGTCAGCGTGGTCACCAGCACGCGCTCGCCGCGCCCCTGGCGCAGGCGGATCTCGGAGAGCAGGTCGTCGACCTGGGTCGCCACCGGGCGGATCTCGATCTCGGGGTCCACGAGGCCGGTCGGGCGCACCACCTGCTCGACCACCTGGCCGGCGTGCTCGTGCTCGTAGGTCGACGGCGTCGCCGACACGAACACCGCCTGCGGCATCAGCCGCTCGAACTCGGGAAACTTCAGCGGCCGGTTGTCGGCTGCGGAGGGCAGGCGGAAGCCGTACTCGACCAGGTTCTGCTTCCTCGCGGCGTCGCCCTTGTACATCGCGCCGATCTGCGGGATGGTCACGTGGCTCTCGTCGATGAACATCAGCGCGTTCTTGGGCAGGTAGTCGATCAGCGTCGGCGGCGCCTCGCCCGGGCCGCGCCCGGAAAACAGCCGCGAGTAGTTTTCGATGCCCTTGCAAAAGCCCATCTCGTACAGCATCTCGAGGTCGAAGCGGGTGCGCTGCTCGATGCGCTGCGCCTCGACCAGCTTGCCTTCCTTCTGGAAGTGCGCGACGCGCTCGGCCAGTTCGACCTTGATGCGCTCGCACGCGGCGAGCACCTTGTCGCGCGGCGTCACGTAGTGGCTGGACGGGAACACCGTGTAGCGGCCGACCCGCTGCCGCGTCTCGCCGGTGAGCGGGTCGAACAGCGACAGCCCCTCCACTTCCTCGTCGAACAGCGAGATGCGCAGCGCGAGCTCGGCCGATTCGGCCGGGAACACGTCGATCACGTCGCCGCGCACGCGGAAGGTACCGCGCGAGAAGTCGACGTCGTTGCGGTCGTACTGCATGGTGGTCAGCCGGCCGATGATCTCTCGCTGGGCGAGGCGCTCGCCCTCCTTCAGGTGCAGGATCATCTGGTGGTAGGACGTCGGGTCGCCGATACCGTAGATCGCCGACACCGTGGCGACGATCACGCAGTCCGGCCGCTCGAGGATGCTCTTGGTCGCCGAGAGCCGCATCTGCTCGATATGCTCGTTGATGCTCGAGTCCTTCTCGATGAACAGGTCGCGGCTGGGGACGTAGGCTTCGGGCTGGTAGTAGTCGTAGTAGGAGACGAAGTACTCGACGGCATTTTCCGGGAAGAACTCGCGCATCTCGCTGTAGAGCTGCGCGGCCAGCGTCTTGTTGTGTGCCATGATGATCGCGGGACGCCCGGTGCGCGCGATCACGTTGGCCATGGTGAAGGTCTTGCCCGAGCCGGTCACCCCGAGCAGCGTCTGGTAGGCGAGACCGTCGTCCAGGCCCTCGACCAGCTGGCCGATTGCCACCGGCTGGTCGCCCGCCGGCGCGAACGCCTGGTGCAGGCGGAACGGGCTGTCGGGGAAGGTTTGCACGCTCATTTTCGTCTCCGGCGAAAGTCTGTCGCAGCCGACCTATAAAACGGCTGCGCAGCAACGGGTTTTACGCTTAAAATCGCGCACATACGCAATCGACAACCCGTCACATGGAGCCTCACGGGATGCTGAAACTCATCTCTGCCCTCGCAGCTGGCGTGTTCGCCCTCTCCCCGCTCGCCCAGGCAGCACAGCCAGTTTACCATCTTGCCGCGTTCCAGCAGAGCGCGCCGCACCTCAGTTCCAACTCGGTGCTGGTCGTCAACACCAGCACCGGCGACACCCTGTACCAGAAAAACGCGAATGCGCGCGTGCCGATCGCGTCGATCACCAAGCTGATGACGGCGATGGTGATGCTCGACGCCGGCCTGCCGATGGACGAGGTGCTGACCATTTCCGACGCAGAGATCGACCGCCTGAAGAACACCAGCTCGCGGCTGGCCGTCGGCACCTCGCTGACCCGCCGCGAGATGCTGCTGCTCGCGCTGATGTCGTCGGAAAACCGCGCCTCGCACGTCTTGTCCCGCTACTACCCAGGCGGCACGCAAGCCTTCGTCGCGCGCATGAACGCCAAGGCCCGCGCGCTCGGCATGCGCGACACGGTGTTCTACGACCCGACCGGGCTCGACATGCGCAACAGCTCGACCGCGCAGGACCTCTCGCGCATGGTGCGCGCGGCGTACGGCTACCCGCTGATCCGCCAGTACAGCACCTCGACCGAACACGACGTGTACGGCCGAGGCGGCCGCGCGTTGCACTACCGCAACAGCAACGCGCTGGTGCGCGAGGGCGAGTGGAACATCGGCCTGTCCAAGACCGGCTACATCCAGGAAGCCGGCCGCTGCGTGGTGATGCAGGCGACCGTCGGCGGCCAGCCGCTGGTGATCGTGCTGCTCGACGCCAACGCGCCCAGCGCGCGCACCAACGACGCGCGCACCATCAAGACCTGGCTCGAGGCCCAGCCGGGCCACTGGCTGGCCGGCTAAACCCGGTCAATCGCTGACGTAAAGAAGCCCCGCGCAGCGGGGCTTCTTTCATTGGCGCCTGAACGCGATCAGGTGGTCGAGTTCGAGGCGGATGCCGATCGGCTCGCCCAGCGCGTGGTCGTGGTGGCTCGCCACCTGCGAGAGCACCCGCTGGCCGGACGGCAACGCGAGCGTATACAGGAAGTCGGCGCCGCGGAACACGCGGGCGACCACCGTCGCCTGCACCGGGCTTGCGTCGTCGTGCACCACGTCGTCCGGGCGCAGCAGTACGTCGACGTCGTCGCCGGCGGCAAAACCCAGCGGCAACAGGCCGCAGAACTCGCCCAGCTCCAGGCTCAGGCAGCGCGGCGCGGTCACTCTGCCCGGCACCAGCACCCCCTGCCCGATGAAGTCGGCGACAAAGCGCTGCGCCGGCTCGTGGTAGAGCGTGTACGGCGTCGCCCACTGCAGGAGGCGCCCGCCCTGCATCACGCCGACCTTGTCGGCGACCGCGAATGCCTCGTGCTGGTCGTGGGTGACCAGGATCGCGCTGACGCCTTCGTGCTTGAGGATGTCGCGCACCTCGCGGCCGAGCCGCTCGCGCAGGTCGACGTCGAGGTTGGAGAACGGCTCGTCCAGCAGCAACAGGCGCGGCCTGGGCGCGAGCGCCCGTGCCAGCGCGACGCGCTGCTGCTGGCCGCCGGAGAGCTCGTGCGGGTAGCGGCGCGCCTCGGCACCCAGCCCGACCAGGTCCAGCATCGCTTCGACCCGCGCGCGCCGCTCGGCACGAGGCAGCGCGGACAGGCCGAAGCCGACGTTATCCTCGACATTCAGGTGCGGAAACAGTGCGTAGTCCTGGAACACCATGCCGATCTCGCGCTCGTGCGCAGGCACGCTGACGCCGTCGCCGGCGAGCAGCCGCCCGCCCAGCCGGATGCTGCCCGCGGCGATCGGCTCGAAGCCGGCGATGGCGCGCAGCACCGTCGTCTTGCCGCAGCCCGAACTGCCGAGCAGGCAGCCGATCTCGCCATCATGCAGAGTGAAGCTCATGTCGTCGATCACGCGCGCTACGCCGTAGGCGTGGCTGACCGACTCGAAAACCAGCAGATCCTTCGTCATCCTTTGTTTTCCTCACGCGAGAGTAGGATCACCGGCAGCAGGCCGGAGAGCACCAGCAGCACGGCCGGCAAGGCGGCGCGCTCCCACTCGCCTTCGCTGGTCAGGGTGAAGATGCGCACCGCCAGCGTGTCCCAGCCGAAGGGGCGGGTCATCAGCGTGATCGGCATCTCCTTCATCACGTCGACAAATACCATCAGGAGGGCGGTAAAGAGGCCGCCCTTAAGCAGCGGCAGGTGCAGGCGGGCAACCAGGCGCGCGCCGGTCAGCCCCAAATTGCGCGCGGCCTCTTCCTGCGAGCGGCTGATTCGGTGCATCGCGGCGTCGACCGGTGCGTGGCCGACCGCCATGAAGCGCGCGACGTAGGCGAGCAAAAGGACCGCGAGCGAGCCCTTCAGGATCGAGCCGGTACCCTCGGGCAGCCACGCGCCGAAGAGCGCGATCAGCTGGTTGTCGAGCCACGCCACCGGCACGAACACGCCGACCGCGAGCACCGTCCCGGGCACCGCGTAGCCGAGCGTCGCGACGCGCGACAACAGCCGGTTGAAGCCGCCGCCGTCGCGGCGCACCGCATACGCGAGCAGCAGCGCGGCCGCGCCGACCAACAGCGCCGCCATCGCCGAGAGCATGAGCGAGCGCAGCGCGTTGTCGACGAGCACCGCGTTCGCTTCCTCGGCCCAACCCTGGTACGCCCACCACAGCACCTGGCCGAAGGGCAGCACGAAGGCCATCAAGAGCACCAGCGTCGCCCATGCCGCCGCCGCCCACCCCTGCACGCCGGCAAGCGCGATCCTCGGCTGCTGCCCGCCGCGCGCGCTGGCGGTGTACGCGCGCCGGCCGCGCGCGCGCTGCTCGAACACCACCAGCACGAACACGATGAACACCAGCATCGACGCGAGCTGCTTGGCGGTGTCCAGCGAGAAGAAGCTGAACCAGGCCTTGTAGATCGCCGAGGTGAACGCGTCGAAGTTGAACACGGCGACGGTGCCGAAGTCGGCCAGCGTCTCCATCAGCGCGAGCATCAGCCCGCCCATGATCCACGGCCGCGCCATCGGCAGCGCGACGCGCCAGAAGCCCTCGGCACGCGACAGGCCGAGCGACTGGCCGACCTCGAGCGCGCGCCGCCCCTGCGTCGCGAACGCACCGCGCGCGAGCAGATAGACGTAGGGGTAGAACGCCAGCGACAGCACCAGCACCACGCCGCCACTGGAACGCACCGACGGCACCCACTCCGACGACCCCGTCCACGCCCGCGCGAGCGTCTGCACGGGGCCGGTGTAGTCGAACAGGCCAAGTTGGGAGAAACCCAACACGTAGGCAGGCATCGCCAGCGGCAGCATCAGCGCCCAGTTAAAGAAGCGCCGCCCCGGAAACTCGTACACGGCGACCAGCCACGCGAGCGTGACGCCGATGGCGAGCACGCCGGCGCCGACGCCAATGAGCAGAATCGCGGTATTGACGGCCAGTTGCGGCAGCAGGTAGTCGATCAGGTGCGCCCAGATCCCGGGGTCCGGGTTGAACAAGGCAGGCAGCAGCACGCCCAGCGGCACCAGCGTGCACAGGCTGAGCAAGAGCACCGGCAAGCGCCAGCGCCAGACGGCGGCAGTTTTCAAGGCAGGCAAAGCAGACATCTTGGGCAGGCGCCGCAACGGCGCCCGGGTTCCGGGCATCATCAAGACTGACGATTATACCCGCATAAAAACGGCGGCAGCCCGGAGGCCGCCGCCGGCAGGTCATCGCTTAGCGGTAACCGGCACGGTCCATCAGCATCACCGCCTCGGCCTGGCGGCTGCCGGCGTTGGAGACGTTGATCAGGTTCTGCTTGAACGGGCCCCATGCGGCCACCTTGACGTCCGGCTTCACCTTCGGGTTGACCGGGTATTCCATGTTCACGTCGGCGAACAGGTTCTGCGCCTTGGTCGACGACAGCCATTCGATGAGGCGGGTCGCCGCAGCTTCCTTCTTGGTGTAGCGCGCCAAGCCGGCGCCGGAGATGTTGACGTGGGTGCCCTTGCCCTTCTGGTCGGCCCAGAAGATGCCCAGCGGCAGGTCCGGCTTCTTCTCCATCAGGCGGCCGTAGTAGTAGGTGTTGGCGATGCCGACGTCGCACTGGCCGGCAGCGATCGCTTCGAGCAGCTTGGTGTCGTCCGGGAAGACGTCGGTCGCCAGGTTGTCGACCCAGCCCTTGACGGTCTTCTCGGTGGCGACCTTGCCCTGCTCGGCCAGCATCATCGCGACCAGCGACTGGTTGTACACCTTCTTCGAGGTGCGCAGGCACAGCTTGCCCTTCCACTTGGACGAGGCGAGGTCGGCGTAGCTTGCAAGGTCGGCCGGCTTGACCTTCTGGGTGTTGTAGAAGATGGTGCGCGCGCGGATCGACAGGCCGGTCCAGTTGTGCGCCGGGTCACGCAGGTGGGCCGGCACGTTGGCGTCGATCAGCTTGGACTTGTACGGCTTAAGGAGGCCCATCTGGCTGGCCTGCCACAGGTTGCCCGCGTCGACGGTCAGCAGGATGTCGGCCGGCGAGTTCGCGCCCTCGGCCTTCATCCGCTCCATCAGCGGGCCTTCCTTGTCCATCACGTAGCGGACGCTGTCGCCGGTTTCCTTCTGGTAGGCGTCGAACAGCGGCTTGACCAGCTGCTCGCCACGCGCGCCGTAGACCACCAGCTCTTCGGCCTGTGCAACACCGGCCACAGCGGCCAGCACCGCCCCCATCATCAGCGTCTTCTTCACGTCACAACTCCCGGTTATCGGATTAGGTGCGAAAATGATAATCGCAATGATAATGGTTATCAAGTACCAGATGAACGACGCGGTTTCCCGCCCGCTCAACGCCGCGGGAAACGCAACAGGTCGCCGGTCTGCGCCGCGCCGCCGCGCATCACGCCGATGGCAAGGCGGGGCTGCACCTGGCTGAGCATCAGGTCGCCGACCAGTACCTCGCTCATGCCGATATCGCGCCCGGCCGCGTCGCGCACCTCGCTCGCCGGCTGCGGCCGGTACACCATCAGCCGGTCGCCGGCCTTCAGCCCGTCTACCGCACCGGCGTCGACCACCACCTGCCCGCCCTCTGCACGCGCGACGCGCGCGGTAAACGGCAGGCAGCCGATATTGAGCGCCAAGCGCTCGACCGCCCGGTCGAGCACGGCGGACAGCATCCGTCCATAGTCGCTGCTGCCCAGTTGCCAGGGCGTGAACGCGCGCGCCGACGACGGCGCGACATCTCCGCTGGCCTCACCCTCGAAACGCTCGTCCATCAGCAAGGCGCCGGTCAGCCCGTCGTACAGCCAGACGTCGACCACGAAACGGCGCGCGGTGGGCGAAACCTTCAGGCTGCCGCCGACCAGACCGGCAAACGGGCCGGTGTAGTCGGCAGCGCCGGCCGTCGTCCCCGGCGCACCGAACAGCGAAAAGCGCGGCGCCTGGCGTACCACGGCGGTGTCGACGACACGCCCGGCGAGCACGAACTGCGCGCCGCTGCGCTCGGCAAAACCGCGCGCGGCGGCGCGACCGGCCAGCGGCGACGCCCCCTGGCCTGCGAACAGGGTGTAGCGGCTGCCATCCTCCACACTGGCGACGTCGCGCATCGACAGGCGGCGCGCCAGTTCGGCGGGCAGCCAGGCGGATATTTCGCCCAGACCCGCCGCCTCGCGCGGCACATCCAGCGGGAAGAAGGTCGTCAGCGCGCGCCGCTTGAGGAAACGCCCGTCGGGCAAGGTGCTCCCGGCACACGCCGGGGCGGCGCTGACCGGCGTGGAGGCCGGGATCACCGCAGGGGCCGGAATGGCCGGCTCGTCGTCGACGACCACGCGCAGGTAGAGCAGGCCGTCTGCCTCGCGCTCGCCGACGACGCGAACCGTCCCCTGCACGGGCGGGGCGGCCAGCATCGACGACTCGGCGAGCACGCCGGACGCCGACTCGCTCTGTCCGGCGTAGCGCCCGCCCTGCTGCACCGCGACCTGGCGTCTGGCGTCGTCCAGCGCGAGTTCTCGCGCCGCGCTGCGCCCGGCCCCCAGCGAAGCGATCCCCTCGGCCTCGTAGCGCGCGCCGTGTGCCGCCGTGGCAAACACGCACGCCAGCAGGCAGGTCAGGCGCCGCATGCTCATTTGGACAGGTAGAAGTCGCTGCCCCAGGCGCAGCCGTTGCCGGTGCACGCGGAGAGCTTTTGCGGTTGTGCAGGCGCGGGCATCGCCTCGGCGGCACGCTGCACCGGCGGCGCAGCCAGTGCGCCTTGTTGGCGCAGCGCGTTCTGGTACGCCTTGTAGAACGACTCGTCGAGCACCAGCTCGGCGACCGTCTCGGCGCTGCCGTCGACCTTGACCTGGGTCGAGACGATGCGTACGCCGCGCAGGTAGGCATCGACGTAGACACGGAAGATGTCGTTGACCGCGATCAGGTTGGACACCGCGCTGCTGCCGGTCAGGCGGAAGCCCTGCACCTCTTCGGCGATCGCGCGGTAGGCGTCGAGCTGCGACGCACGGATCGCCAGCAAGCGGCGCTGCGGCGCCGACAGCGAACTAGCGAACGGCGGTGCGCCGCGGCCGGTCACCCGCACGCGGTACGCGTCGAAGGCGGCGACGGGCGCAGCTTCGGTCTTGACGACGACTTTCTCCTGCACCACGACGCGCGGCGGCTCGCCGACGCCGGCGTAGCCGCCACCGAGCAAGGTGCCGCCCCGCCCCGTTGCCGGCTGGCTGGTGACGCCGGCCGGCGCCTCGGCGACGACCATCCAGCCGCCCGTACGCGCGGCAGGCAGCCCGCCGGCCGCCGCAAGGCCCGAAACACCGGCGAGCACACCGGCGAGGATAGATTTGCAGACTTTCATCGGTTTTACCGCGTGGACGATGGGGGAATGATACTTTATCGACCAATACGCCACATGCTTTATGGCAGGCAGGCTCAAGGCAGTGCGCGTTCGTCCGCCGCGCTCATCACCGCGTGGATCAGCTCGGCAACCGAACGCACCTGCATCTTGTCCATCATCTTGCCGCGGTGCACCTCGACGGTCTTGATGCTGATCCCCAGCGCGTCGGCGATCAGCTTGTTCATCTTGCCCTGCACCACCAGCTCGAGCACCTCGCGCTCGCGCTGGGTCAGCGACTCCAGGCGCGCGCCCACCCGGGCCCGTGACTGCGCCTGCGCCTGCTGCTGCGACGCCAGCGCCAGCGCACGGTCAACGGACGCGAACAGCGCCGCCTGGTCGAACGGTTTCTCGTGGAAATCGAACGCCCCCTGCCTGAGCGCCTGCACCGCCATCGGCAAGTCGCCGTGCCCGGTGATGAAGATCACCGGCCAGCGCACGTCCCGCGCGCGCATTTCATCGAGCAGCTCGAGCCCGGACAGGCCGGGCATGCGCACGTCGGCGACCAGGCAGGCCGACTCGGCAGGCGAGATGGTTTCGAGCAAGGCCTCGGCGCTGTCGTGGCCGCGCGCAGGGTAACCGTGGCTGTCGAGCAGCCACAACAGGGAATCGCGGAAGGCTTCGTCGTCGTCAACGACGTGGACGGTCAGGGCAGGCTTGGACATATCTGTTCGGCGATCGGCAAGGTGAGGTGGAAAACGGCACCAGCGTCGGCGTGCCCGAGCCACAAGTGGCCGCGGTGCTGCTCGACGATGGTGCGGCAGATATTGAGCCCCATCCCCATGCCGTCAGGCTTGGTGGTGAAGAAGGCGTCAAACAGCGAAGCGCGCAGCGACTCGGGCACACCCGGGCCCTGGTCGGCGACGGTCAGCTCGACCTGGCGCGTGCCGGCCGTCGCGCTGAGCACGACGACGCGGCGTGCGGGAGGCAAGGCGCGCATCGCGTCAAAACCGTTCCTGATCAGGTTGAACAGCACCTGCTCGATCAGCACCGCGTCGACCTCTACCGGCGGCAAGCCTGACGGCAGCCTCACCTCGACCCGCGCCGACTGACGCCTCGCCTCGATCTCGGCCAGCGCCAGCGTGGCGTCGACCAGCTCGGCGAGCGCGTGCGGCGAGCGCACCGGCGCACTTTGTTTGACGAAGTCGCGCACGCGGTGGACGATCTGCCCGGCCCGTTCGGCCTGCACGGCGACCTTTTCCATCACCGGCAGCAGCGCCGCCGGGTCGGCACGCCCCTGGTGCAGCCGTTCGATGCAACCGCGCTGGTAGTTGGCGATCGCGGACAGCGGCTGGTTCAATTCGTGCGCGAGGGTGGACGCCATCTCGCCCATGCTGATCAGGCGGCTCTTGGCCTGCATGCGCTGCAGCTGCTGCGCGTACTCTTCGCTCGCCAGGTGCTCGCGGGTGGTATCGAACACCATCACCATGCGCGCGTCGCGCCCGTTGACCCAACGGATCGCGCGGCGGCGCACCGACAGCCAGCGCTCGAGCCCGCCCGACGGCCAGCAAAGTTCGTAGTCGTCCTCGGCCTGCCCGGCCTGCAGCCTCGCCAGCGTCAGGTCGCAGCAATGCTCGCCCTCCACGCCGCCGATCAGCTCGTGGTAGCGGGCGTTGCTGAAGTAGCGCTCGGCGCTGTCGGCGTCGACCACCGCGACGGCCGCGCCCAGCCCCTCGAATACCGCGACGAAACGCTCGTGCTCGGCCATCAGGCGCCGCCTCGCCTCCTCGCGTTCGGTGATGTCGGTCATCGCCGCCATCCAGCCGGTCTGCACGCCGTCGGCGCCGATCAGCGGCGACATCAAGAGGTGGCCGTAGAACAGCGCGCCCCCCTTGCGCTGGTAGACCTGCTCGTACCCCTCTTCGGCAAAGCCGCCGGCCATCGCCGCGCCGAGCGCCCGCATGCAGCGCTCGCCCTCTTCGCCCGGCAGCCAGTAAGGATAAGGCGGCAACTGGCCGACCAGCTCTTCGACCGCGTAGCCGGTAATCCGGCAGAACGCGGGGTTCACGTGCAGGATGCGCCCGTCAAGGTCGATCGCCCGCACGCCGACCGACAGCGAATCTTCCATCGCCTTGCGGTAAGCGGACTCGGCACGCAAGGCCTGTTCGGCGCGCCGCGTCGCGGTCAGGTCGCGCCCGGACAGGAACAGCGTCTGGCTGCCGGGCAAGGGGCTGACGGCCCACAGTACCCAGCGCTGCCGGCCGTCCCGCCCAGCGACCACCGTCTCGACCATGCGGTCGTTCAGCGCGTGCGCGAGGATCTCCTCCAGCTCGGCACGCACCGCTTCGCGCGCGTCGGGCGCAAGGTAGCTGAGCAGGGAAGTCCCCAGCAGGCGCGCCTCGTCGTAGCCGAACAGGCGGCACAGCGCCGGGTTGAGTTCGGCAAGCGTCATGTCCGCACGCACGACGGCCAGCATTTCCTGCGACAGCCGGTAGATGCGGTTGCGCTCGTGTTCGGCGTCGATCCGCGCGCGGATATGGCGCGACAGGGAAAGCAGGCTGACCAGCGTCAGCAGCGAGAGCCCGCCGATGGCCAAAAGCTGCAGGCTGGGCAGCGGTGTCAGCGGCTGGCGAAGCGGGCGCGCTTCGACGCGCATGCCGGTGCCGGGCAAGGCGAGCCTCGCCACCGCACCGGGCAGCAAGCTCCGCTCACCGCTCTTGGCGACCTCGGTTTCTTCGCCGCCAATCAGCGACAACTGGTATTTCTTGGCGAACCACGCCGGCGGCAGGCGGCGCAGGAAACCTTCGGCGTCGAATACCGCGACCAGCGCGCCCTTGAACACCCTGCCTTCGCGCAAGGGCAGCAGGATGGGAATGCCCCAGCGGCCGTCGGCATCCTTGAACGGCCCGACAAACTGCGCACCGTCATGCTCGGGCAATTCGGCCCAGGCCCGCGCACCTTCGATTTCACGCATGAAACCGAGGCGCGCGTCACTCGATCGCGCGCCCCACTCCGGCTCCCCGTCCCGGCCCAGCCGCGCCACCAGCGCAAGCTCGGGTGTATTGGCGACCAGTTCGGCGATCTGCGCCTCCATGCCGCCCCCGCCGGCGGGCAGAGCCTGCGCAAAGGCGTACAGCAGCGACAGGGCATCCTCGAGGCGCAATTGCAGGGTCTGTTCGGCCCACTGGCTGTCGCGCATGAGCTCGCCAGAACGCACCCTCGCCTCGCGCTCGTCGAGCATCCACACCGCCGTCCCCATTGTCAGCACGAACAACAGGATCAGGGTGTTCGGGATCAGGCGCAGCCAGCGGGTGTCGAGCCGCGAAAACAGCGCGCCGTTGGGCGGGTACAGCCTCGGCATGCGAAAAGGATGGATAGTGGAGCCTTGATTCTAACCGAGCAGGCACGGCGGCGGCAGACAAGATATACAAAATGCATTCACTGGCCGGGTAATTCGGGCGACAATGGCGCCATCCAATGCCGGAACCGTCATGCTTCGCCTCGTACTGGCCCTCTGCTTGCTGGCCGTCGCCAGCCCCGTGCACGCCGCCCCGCCCCCGCTGCGCGTCGGCGTGATCGGTGCATTCACCGGCGGTTCGGCGCCAATGGGGCTGGCCATGCGCGCCGGCATCCGCCTGGCCGCCGAAGAGATCAACCGGACAGGCGGCATACTCGGCCGCCGGGTCGAACTCGTCGAACGCGACGACGGCGGCGTGCCTGCCGTCGGCACAAGCCACGCCCGCGCGCTGAGCACGCCACCCGCCGTCGACGCGGTCATCGGCTTCGTCAACACCCCGGTGGCGCTGCCCGCGCTCGACCTGTTGCAGGCACGCCAGGTGCCGACGCTGATCGCGGTGGCGACCGCCAGCGAACTGACCCGCCGCCATGCCGGCGAAGCCACCCACTACATCTTCCGCGTCGCCACGCCGGATACCTTGCAGGCCGAGCTGATCGTGCGCGAGGCCATCGGCGAGCAGGGCCTCAGAAGGGTCGCCATCCTCGCCGACAGCTCGGCGTACGGTGCAGGCGGCGAACGCGAACTGACGCACGCCCTCGCACGGCGCGGGCTCACCCCGGTGCTCGTGCAGCGTTTCGGCGCGCACGAGCGCGACCTGGGCGGCGCGGTGCGCGCCGCCCGCGAGGCCGGCGCCGAACTCGTCTTCACCTACGCGCTGGGTCCGCAGCTGGCCGCGATCGCCGACGCGATGGCCCAGCAGGGCTGGCGGGTTCCACTGATGGGCAGCTGGACGCTCGCGCTGCCCAACTTCATCGACCATGCCGGCCCGGCAGCGGAAGGCGCCCGCATGGTGCAGACCCTGATCGAAGACGGCAACGACCCCGTGCAGCAGGCCTTCGTAGGCACCCTGCGCACGCGCCAGCACACCCGCCGCATCAGCTCGCCGGTCGCGGCGGCACAGGGACACGACGCCCTGCTGCTATGGGCAGCTGCCCTCAGGCAGGCGGGCAGCCACCAGCCCGACGCGGTCGTCGCGGCGCTGGAGCAGCTGCGCGAACCGGTCGACGGCGTGCTGGCGCGCTACCACCGGCCGTTTTCCCGTCACGACCACGAGGCCGTCGACGCGCGCATTCCGCTGATCGGCGTGGTGCGCGGCGGCCGGGTCGGCTTTGCCCACCCGCAGGACAAGGCAAGGCTCCGTCCCGACCTGACGCGCGCACCATAGCCGACAGGCCGGTCAAGCCGGCCTGTCGCGGGTGTCAGCAGGGAATCAGGCGTTCAGGCGGACTGTTCCTGCAGGTACGCTTCGAGCGCGCGGCCGGCGGACAGGATATGGAAACGGATGAACTCGGCAGCCTCTTCGACCCTGCGCTCCCGGCACAAGCGCAACAGGCGGCTGTGCTCTTCGTGCGCGCGCGCCATCGTCTCGGTGAACAGGATCTGCATGCGGGTGTAGCGGTCGGTCTTGTTGTGCAGCGACTCGATCAGCGCCAGCGTGTTCGGGCGTTCGGCCGAACGATACAGGGCAAGGTGGAAGCGCGAGTTGAGCTCGCCCCAGTGGCGCACGTCGCCGCTTTGCAGCGCCTCCTCGAATTCGTCGAGCGTAGCCTGGGCCAGCGCCAGGTCGTCTTCGGTCTGGCGCGGGATAGACGCGGCAAGCAGCGCGCTCTCCAGTTGCGAGCGGATCTCCAGGAACTCGAGCACGTCCTCGAACGACAGCTTGGAAACCAGCGCGCCCTTGTGGTCGATGATCTGGATCAGGCCCTCGGCCTCGAGCTGGCGCAGCGCCTCGCGCACCGGGACACGGCTGACACCGTACTCGTTCGATAGCGCTTCCTGGCGCAGCTGCTGGCCGTCGGCAAACTCGCCGGACAGGATGCGCTTGCGCAACGACTCGGTCACGGCGCTGGTCAGGGTCTGGCGCTTGATCGGCTGCATGATGGTCATCGGGAATCCGGATCCTGCCCTATCGTATACATGATAATTGGATTGATTATACGAAGACTGAACGAACGCACAAGCCCATCATATGACATAAAAGTAACAGTCATGCCGGCAGCTGGGCACGCCAAGGTTGCCGCGCGGCAAAGGATGGCCGTTCCGTGCGGCGGGCATCAGACAAAGAAAAAGGCCACCGTTACCGGTAGCCTTTTTCTTTGAAACTGTGGTCGGGGCGAGAGGATTCGAACCTCCGACCCCCTGCACCCCATGCAGGTGCGCTACCAGACTGCGCCACGCCCCGACCGAAGAGAGCGCATTATATTTGCAAACTCAGCTTTTGCCAAGCCCAAGATCGAGCCAGTCGAGGATGGACTGCAATTCCTTGCGCACTTCCTGCGCGGTGACGGGCAGCGGCTGCTCGCCCTGCTGCGCCAGGCGCTGGCGTGCCCCCTGGATGGTGAAACCGTCGTCGTACAGCAAGCCGCGGATCCGGCGCACCATCAACACCTCGCGGTGCTGGTAATAGCGGCGGTTACCGCGGCGTTGCACGCGCGAGAGCTGGGAGAACTCCTGTTCCCAGTAGCGCAGGATATGGGGCTTGACCCCGGTCAGCTCGCTGACTTCACCGATGGTGAAGTAGCGCTTGGCCGGGATCGCCGGCAGTTCAGCGGCCTTCATGGTTTTGCTCGACCATGCCTTTCAGTTTCTGACTCGCATGAAAAGTTACCACACGGCGAGCGGTGATGGGAATTTCCTCCCCGGTCTTGGGGTTGCGACCGGGACGCTGCGGCTTGTCGCGCAGCTGGAAGTTACCGAAGCCGGACAGCTTCACGCTGTCACCGACCTCCAACGCGACACGGATTTCCTCGAAAAAAGACTCCACCATGTCCTTGGCTTCGCGCTTGTTCAAACCAACCCGATCGAACAGCAGGTCAGCCAACTCGGCTTTTGTCAAAGTCATGCAATACCTCGAAACGGCCAACTCAAAAATGATCCCCCGCCCAAGGCGGGGGATTCGTGTTTAAAAAACAATAGGATATCAGAAGCGCAACACGGCGTGGTGCTCTTCGGCAGCCGCGGCGACCATCGCGGCGATCACCGCCTCGACGTCCTCGTCGTTCAGCGTGCGGTCCATCGCCTGCAGCTGCACGCGCAGCGCGAGGCTCTTCTTGCCCTCTTCCACGCCCTTGCCGCGATACACGTCAAACAGCGCGACCTCGGTCACCAGTTCGCCCGCGACCTTGCGCAGCGTCGAGAGCAGCGCAGCGGCTTCGACCGATTCGGCGACGACGAAAGCGAGGTCGCGCCGCACGCCCTGGAAACGCGACACCGCACGCGCCTTGACTGGCGTGCGCGATTGCAGCGCGGCAAAGTCGAGCTCGAACAGCACCGGCGCCGACGGCAGGTCGTACGCCTGCACCCAGCGCGGGTGCAGCTCGCCCAGTACGCCGACCACTTCGCCGTCGACCAGCACCTCGGCCGCGCGCCCCGGGTGCAGCGCGGGATGCGCGGCGCGGCGGAACTCGGCCACGCGCGGGAACAGCAGCGCCTCGACGTCGGCCTTCACGTCGTAGAAGTCGACGCGTTCGGCACGCATGCCCCACTGCTCGGGTGCACGCGCCCCCCAAGCCAGCGCGGCAACCTTTTCCGGCTGCACGAAGGCCTCGCCGTCCTTCTTGAACACGCGGGCGATCTCGAACACGCGCACGCGCGGCTGCTTGCGGTTGAGGTTGCCGCACAGGGTGTCGACCAGGCCGCCGATCAGCGTCGAGCGCATCACGCTCATCTGGCTGGCGATCGGGTTGATCAGGCGTACCGGGTCGGCGTTGCCGGCAAAGTCGGCTTCCCAGCGCTCCTCAACGAAGGCGTAGCTGACGATCTCCTGGTAGTCGCGCGAAGCGACCATCTGACGCACCGCCTCGCGCGGACGCAGCTCTTCGGGCTGCGCCAGCATGCGCTGGCCGCTCTTCGGCGCGTCGGACGGGATGTTGTCGTAGCCGTAGACGCGGGCCACTTCCTCGATCAGGTCTTCCTCGATGCGGATGTCGAAGCGGAAGCTCGGCGCGGTGACGACAAAACCGTCGTCGACGGCGCGCGCGGGCAGCGCCAGGCGCGCAAGGATGGCGGCGATCTCGTCGGCCGTCAGGCTCACGCCGAGCACGCGCGCGACGCGCGCGGTGCGCAGCTTCACCTCGGCGCGCTCGGGCAGCTCGCCAACCGCCTCGGTCAGCGGGCCGGCAGCGCCGCCGCAGATCTCCAGCACCAGCGCGGTCGCACGTTCGATCGCTTCACGCTGCAGCATGAAGTCGACGCCGCGCTCGTAACGGAACGAAGAGTCGGAACCGAAGCCCAGACGGCGCGCCTTGCCGGCGACTACCTCGGGCGCGAAGAACGCGCTCTCGAGGAAGATGTCGCGGCTGGCGGTGGTCACGCCACTCTCCAGCCCGCCCATCACGCCGGCGATCGCCAAGGCCTTCACGTCGTCGGCGATCACCAGGGTATCGGCCGACAGCGTCACTTCTTTCTCGTTCAGGCAGACCAGCGTCTCGCCTTCTTGCGCGAAGCGCACGGTGACGCCGCCGTCGAGGCGGGCGAGATCGAACGCGTGCATGGGCTGGCCCTGCTCGAGCAGCACGTAGTTGGTAATGTCGACAATCGCCGAGATCGAGCGCAGGCCGGCGCGTTCGAGGCGCTCGCGCATCCAGCGCGGCGTCGGCGCGGCTGCGTCCACGCCCTTCACGACACGACCGATATAGCGGCCACACGCCTTGCCTGCGTCAAGCCGGACGGTCTTCGTGTCGTCGATGCTCGGCGCCACCGCTTGCGGTACCAGCGGGCTAAGCTCGCTGCCGGTGAGCGCGGCGACTTCGCGCGCGAGGCCGCGGATCGACAGGCAGTCGGCGCGGTTGGGGGTGATCTTCAGCGTGAACAGCGTGTCGTCGAGCGACAGGTAGTCGCGGATGCTCGCGCCGACCGGCGCGTCCGCATCCAGCACCAACAGGCCGTCGACCTCGTCGGGCACGCCGATTTCCTTGCCCGAGCACAGCATGCCATTCGATTCGACACCGCGCATCTTGGTCGGCTTGATCTTGAAGTCGCCCGGCAGCACGGCGCCAGGCAGCGCGCATGGCACTTTCAGGCCGACGGCGACGTTCGGCGCGCCGCACACGATCTGCACCAGTTCCCCGAGGCCGACATCGACCTTGGTCACGCGCAGGCGGTCGGCGTTCTCGTGCTTGGCGACTTCCTTCACTTCGGCGACGACGACGCCGCTGAACGCGGGCGCCGCCGGCTCGGTTTCCTCGACTTCGAGGCCGGCCATCGTCAGCAGGTAAGAAAGCTCGTCACTGGACAGCGACGGGTTGACCCAGCTTCTCAGCCACTTTTCGGAAAATTGCATGTTTGGTCTCCGCCGCGATCAGTTGAACTGTTTGAGGAAGGAAAGATCGTTCTCGAAGAAGAGACGCAGATCGTTCACGCCGTAGCGCAACATGGCGAAGCGGTCGAGGCCGATGCCGAAGGCGAAGCCGGTGTACTTTTCCGGGTCGATATTGACGTTGCGCAGCACGTTCGGGTGGACCATGCCGCAACCGCCGACCTCGAGCCAGCCCTTCTCGCCCAGCACGTCGATCTCGGCCGACGGCTCGGTGAACGGGAAGAACGACGGACGGAAACGCACCTGCAGGTCGTCACGCTCGAAGAAGCGGCGCAGGAAGTCGGTCACAGTCGCCTTGAGGTCGGCAAAGCTGACGCCCTCCTCGACCCACAGGCCTTCCATCTGGTGGAACATCGGCGAGTGCGTCGCGTCCGAGTCGACGCGGTAGACACGGCCGGGGGCGATGATCTTGATCGGCGGCTCGTTGTCCAGCATGTAGCGCACCTGGATCGGCGAGGTGTGCGTACGCAGCACGTCGCCACCCACTACGTAGAAGGTGTCCTGCATCGCGCGGGCCGGGTGGTCGGCCGGGATGTTCAGCGCCTGGAAGTTGTGAAAGTCGGTCTCGATCTCGGGGCCGTCGGCCACTTCAAAACCCAGCGAGCGGAACAGCGTCGTGATGCGTTCGAGCGTCAGCGTCACCGGGTGCAGGCCGCCGTTGCCGGTGCCGCGGCCGGGCAGCGTCACGTCGAGCGCCTCGG
This sequence comes from Crenobacter caeni, assembly GCF_010435965.1. GTDB lineage: Bacteria > Pseudomonadota > Gammaproteobacteria > Burkholderiales > Chromobacteriaceae > Craterilacuibacter > Craterilacuibacter caeni. Next base: position 281,644 of record NZ_JAAGAA010000002.1, on the reverse strand, counting down.
CGGCGAGCTGGCGCGCCAGTTTTTCGGCGTTGATCGCGTCGCGGCGCGCGTTATGCGCGGCCTCGAACGCCTGCTTGGCGGCGTTGATCACCGCGCCGGCAGCCTTGCGCTCGTCGGCGCCGAGCGCGCCCAGTTGCTTGAGCAGGCCGGTGATCTCGCCGCTCTTGCCCAGGTAGCGGGCCTTGACCTGCTCCAGTTCGACCAGGTCGGACACGGCGGCCACGGCGGCCAACCCTGCCTGTAGAATCGCGTCCACGTTGTTCATTGCTGACACCCTGAGGTAAGAAAACTGACCGCACGCCCATGCGTCGGGTCAGCTCTCTTGGAAGTTTCACGAAAAAAAAGGGAGGCTCGCGCCTCCCCTTGCAGCGACCCGCGATCAGGCGAGCTTGGCTTTAGCCTGCTCGACGATCTGTGCGAAGGCCGGCTTGTCGAACACGGCCAGGTCGGCCAGGACCTTGCGGTCGATTTCGATAGCGGCTTTCTTCAGGCCGTTCATGAACTTGCTGTACGACAGACCGCACTCACGCGCAGCGGCGTTGATACGGGCGATCCACAGCTGGCGGAACTGGCGCTTCTTCTGGCGGCGGTCACGGTAAGCGTACTGACCGGCCTTCATCACCGCCTGCTTGGCGATGCGGTATACGTTCTTGCGACGGCCGCGGTAGCCTTTCGCCAGAGCGAGGATTTTCTTGTGACGGGCGCGAGCGGTTACACCGCGTTTTACACGAGGCATTTATTACTCCTTAGGCGTAGGGCAGCATTGCACGAACAGAGGCCATATTGGTTGCATCCACCATGGTGGTGCCACGCAGTTGGCGCTTGTTCTTGGTGGTCTTCTTGGTCAGGATGTGACGTTTGAACGCGAAGGAACGCTTCACACCACCATTGCCCAGAACCTTCAGGCGCTTTTTGGCGCTCGATTTGGTCTTCATTTTCGGCATGGAAAATACCCCAGCAGAATTGAGTTAGATTAGATGCAGGGTGGACCGGCTTGCGCTGGCCGCTTGGGAACCGCTACATCACGCTTTTGCATGGCTTTGAAGCCATAAAACCGACACGGCAGGTCACCCTGCCGTGTCAAGACGACGATTATACCCGATTATTTCTTTTTCGGGGCAATCATCATGACCATCTGGCGGCCTTCGAGACGCGGGAACTGCTCGACGGTGCCAACCTCGACCAGATCAGCCTCGACGCGCTTCAAGAGCGCAAGGCCGATATCCTGGTGGGCCATTTCGCGGCCTCGGAAGCGCAAGGTCACTTTGGCCTTGTCGCCGTCCTGCAGGAAGCGGATCAGGTTGCGCAACTTGACGTTGTAGTCGCCGTCGTCAGTACCCGGACGGAACTTCACTTCCTTGATCTGGATCTGCTTTTGCTTGGCCTTGGCTTCCTGCCGCTTCTTGGACAGCTCGTACTTGTACTTGCCGTAGTCCATCAGCTTGACAACCGGAGGCTGCGCGTTCGGGGAAATCTCCACCAGATCAACGTCGCGCTCTTCGGCAAGTGCCAGCGCCTCCCGCATGCTCACAATACCGAGCTGCTCACCTTCATTCCCTACCAGACGGACCTCGCGAGCGGTAATCTCGCCGTTGATCCGTGGTTCGCGTTCCTGAGCGATAGCCAAATCTCCTATAGATAATCGATCGAATCCGGGGCTCAGGCCTGCGGAAGTTCCGCAGCCAGCCGGGCCGAGAAGGCGTCCAGGGTCAGCTGACCCAGATCTTCGCCGCGCGCCCGGACTGCCACCAGTCCGTCAGCCTTCTCCTTGTCGCCGACGATGATCTGGTACGGCAACTTTTGCAGGCTGTGCTCGCGGATTTTATAACCGATCTTCTCGTTCCTCAAGTCAAGCTCCACGCGGAAGCCTTGATTTTTCAGCGTTTGTGCGACTTCGGCCGCGTAATCCGCCTGCGCCTCGGAGATGTTCATCACCACCATCTGCACCGGCGAGAGCCACAGCGGGAAGGCGCCGGCATGGTTTTCGATCAGGATGCCGATGAAACGCTCGAGCGAGCCCAGGATCGCGCGGTGCAGCATCACCGGGCGCTTGCGGCCGTTGTCCTCGGTCACATACTCGGCGTCCAGACGCTCGGGCAACACGAAGTCGAGTTGCAGCGTGCCGCACTGCCAGGAGCGGCCCAGCGCATCCTTGATGTGGTACTCGATCTTCGGGCCGTAGAACGCACCCTCGCCCGGAAGCTCTTCCCATTCGACGCCACAAGCGGACAGCGCGTCACGCAGACCTTGTTCGGCCTTGTCCCACACCTCGTCGGAACCAGCGCGCTTCTCGGGGCGCAGGCTCAGCTTGATCGCGACATTGTCGAAGCCGAAGTGCTGGTACACCGCCATGGTCAGCTCGTTGAACGCACGCGCCTCCGAATTGATCTGCTCTTCGGTGCAGAAGATGTGTGCGTCGTCCTGCACGAAGCCGCGCACGCGCATCAGGCCGTGCAGCGCACCGGACGGCTCGTTGCGGTGGCAGGCGCCGAATTCGGCCAGACGCAACGGCAGGTCGCGGTACGAACGCAGGCCCTGGTTGAACACCTGCACGTGACCCGGGCAGTTCATCGGCTTCACCGCGTAGTCACGCTTTTCCGACTCGGTGGTGAACATGTTGTCACGGTAGTTTTCCCAGTGGCCGGACTTCTCCCACAGCGTGCGATCCATCACCATCGGCGTCTTGATTTCCTGGTAGCCGGCGGCGGTCAGGGTACGGCGCATGTACTGCTCGATGTTCTGCCACAGCGTCCAGCCCTTCGGGTGCCAGAACACCATGCCCGGCGCCTCGTCCTGCAGGTGGAAGAGGTCGAGCACCTTGCCCAGCTTGCGGTGGTCGCGCTTCTCGGCTTCTTCCAGCATGTGCAGGTAAGCGGCGAGGTCTTCCTTCTTCGCCCACGCAGTGCCGTAGATGCGCTGCAGCATCTCGTTCTTGCTGTCGCCGCGCCAGTAGGCACCGGCGAGCTTCATCAGCTTGAACACCTTGAGCTTGCCGGTCGACGGCACGTGCGGGCCGCGGCACAGGTCGGTGAAATCGCCTTCCTTATAAAGGGACAGCACTTCACCCTGCGGGATCGCCTCGATGATCTCGGCCTTGTAGTGTTCGCCGATGCTCTTGAAGTAGGCGATGGCCTCGTCGCGCGGCAGCGTGTAGCGCTCGACCGGAATGTCCTGTTTGGCGAGCTCGGCCATCTTCTTCTCGATCGCGACCAAGTCTTCCGGCGTAAACGGGCGCTTGTAGCTGAAGTCGTAGTAGAAGCCGTTCTCGATTTCCGGCCCGATGGTGACCTGCGCGTCAGGGAACAGCGTCTTCACCGCGTACGCCAACAGGTGGGCGGTCGAGTGGCGGATCACCGACAGTCCGTCGGCGTCCTTGTCGGTGATGATGGCAAGGTCCGCGTCGCGGTCGATCAGGTAGGAGGTATCCACCAGCTCGCCGTCGACCCGGCCGGCCAGCGCGGCACGGGCGAGGCCAGCGCCGATCGAGGCGGCTACGTCGTGAACGGTCACGGCCTGTTCGTACGAGCGGACAGAACCATCGGGAAGGCGGATATCGGGCATGACAACTCCAGCTTTTTGAGGGCGCACCACAAGGCACAAAAAATGGGCAAAAAAAAAGTGCGGCTCGAGCCGCACTTTTTTATATCACATGAAGCACCACCGGGCCCGGTCAACGAGTTCGTGTGGTCTCGGTAGTTCGGAACATTTCCGCGGTTCCTTCATGTGTTTCGGTATATTGGTAGGCACGATTGGATTCGAACCAACGACCCCCACCATGTCAAGGTGGTGCTCTAACCAGCTGAGCTACGTGCCTGTCGATTTCGCCGCTTCGCTTCGTTTTGGAGTTCAGCGCCGAATCAGTGAGGCGAATAGTACAGACCCCCGTGCCGCCTGGCAAGCACTTTTTGCAAAAAACTTGAAATCGCCGCTTTGAGCTATACTGGCGCGTTGATTTTGCACGACATTTCCCCATGCTCAAGTTTACCGTACACAAGACTTCCGGCGGCGCGCGCCGCGGCACGCTCGAACTGAACCACGGCACGGTTGAGACGCCGGTGTTCCAGCCGGTCGGCACCTACGGCTCGGTCAAGGCGATGAGCCCGCTCGAGCTGAACGAGATCGGCGCCCAGATCATCCTCGGCAACACCTTCCACCTGTGGCTGCGCCCGGGCCTCGAGGTGGTCGAGTCGTTCGGCGGCCTGCACGCCTTTATAGGATGGGACAAACCCATCCTCACCGATTCGGGCGGTTTCCAGGTATTCAGCCTGGGCGACCTGCGCAAGCTGACCGAGGAAGGCTGCACCTTCCAGAGCCCGGTCAACGGCGACAAGCTGTTCCTGTCGCCGGAAATCTCGATGAAGATCCAGACCGTGCTCAACTCGGACATCGTGATGCAGCTGGACGAGTGCACCCCGGGCCAGGTCGACCACAAGACCGCCCAGGCGTCGATGCAGATGAGCCTGCGCTGGGCCGCGCGCTCGCGCCAGGCGTTTGACGACCTCAGGAACCCGAACGCGCTGTTCGGCATCGTGCAGGGCAACCTTTATACCGATTTGCGCCAGAAGTCGCTCGACGGCCTGATGGAGATCGGCTTTGACGGCATCGCCATCGGCGGCCTGTCGGTGGGCGAGCCCAAGCCCGAGATGTACCGCATGCTCGAAGAGATGCGCGACATGCTGCCGGCGGACAAGCCGCACTACCTGATGGGGGTGGGCACGCCGGAAGACCTGGTGCAGGGCGTCGCCAACGGCGTCGACATGTTCGACTGCGTGATGCCGACCCGCAACGCGCGCAACGGCTGGATCTTCACCCGCTACGGCGACATCAAGATCAAGAACGCCTTCCACAAGATGGACCACCGCCCGCTCGACGAGGAATGCGCGTGCTACGCGTGCCGCAACTTCAGCCGCGCCTACCTGCACCACCTGCACCGCACCGGCGAGATCCTCGGCGCGCGCCTCAATACCATCCACAACCTGCACTACTACCAGGAACTGATGGCCGAGATGCGCGAGGCGATCGAACAGGACCGTTTCGCCGACTGGCGCGCCGGCTTCCACGAAAAACGCGCGCGCGGCGCATGACACAGGGAACCCCGTCCGCGCAACACGGTCGGACGGGTTCCGCGGCGGGCATGGTTGGAAAAGCCACCCGCCGTCGCTACAATCACCGGTTCACCCTAGCGGCCCCATTCCACCCTTAGAGGGAGTTAACGATGTTTATTGCCCCCGCCCACGCAGCAGGTACTGCTGTAGCCGGCTTCGATTTCATGCAGTTCCTGCCGATGATCGTGATCTTCGTGCTGTTCTGGTTCCTGCTGGTGCGCCCGCAGCAAAAGCGCATGAAGGAACACCAGAAGATGCTGTCGGAAGTCCAGAAGGGCGACGAAGTGGCCACCCAGGGCGGCATCGTCGGTCGCGTGACCAAGGTGTCCGAGCAGTACCTGAACATCGAGATCGCCGACAAGGTCGAGATCACCATCCAGCGCTCCGCCGTCGCCGGCAAGCTGGAAAAAGGCACGCTCAAGTCCCTGTAACCCCCCAAGGACAAGCCGCCCGCGGGCGGCTTGTCCTCTTTCCTGCCCATTCCCATGAACCGCTACCCGCTCTGGAAATACCTCGTCATCGTGGTGGCGCTGATCGTCTCGGCGCTGTACACGCTGCCCAACTTCTACGGCGAGACCCCGGCGGTGCAGATCTCGAGCACCCGCCAGTCGATGCCGGTCGACACCGCCGTGATGGAACGCGTCGAAGGCGCGCTCAAGGCGCACCAGATCACGCCGGACGGCGTCTACCTTGACGGCGGCAGCCTCAAGGTGCGCTTCAAGGACACCGACGTGCAGATCAAGGCGCGCGACGTGATCGAACAGGCGCTGGGCGACAACTACATCATCGCGCTCAACCTGCTCTCCGCGTCGCCGCAGTGGCTGACCAAGATCCACGCCAACCCGATGTTCCTCGGCCTCGACCTGCGTGGCGGCGTGCACTTCCTGCTCGAAGTGGACATGAAGGCCGCGCTCGACAAGACCATGGAGCGCTACGCCGGCGACATCCGCCGCGAGCTCAAGGACAAGAAGATCCGTTACGGCACGATCCGCCGTGACGGTGAAACGCTGACCGTACAGCTGCGCGACCAGGAAACGCTCGCGGCCGCCGAGAAGGCGATCGTGCGCACCCTGCCCGGCCTTAACCTGAAGGCCGACGACGCGAACTACACGCTGAAACTCGCGCTCAAGCCCGAAGAGATCACCCGCATCGAATCGGATGCGGTCAAGCAGAACATCACCACGCTGCACAACCGCGTCAACGAATTGGGCGTCGCCGAGCCGGTGATCCAGCAGGCCGGCCCCAACCGCATCGTGGTGCAGTTGCCGGGCGTACAGGACACCGCCAAGGCCAAGGACATCCTCGGCCGCACCGCGACCCTGCAGGTACGCCTGGTCGAGGACGACCCGGGCAAGGTGAACGAGGCGATGGCTGGCAGCGTGCCGATGGGCTACGAACTGCTCGACGAGATGACCCCGCGTGGCCCGACCAAGATCCTGGTCAAGAAGGACGTCGAGCTGACCGGCGACAACATCAACGACGCGCAGCCGGGCTTCGACGAGAACGGCGCGCCGGCCGTGCACATCGGCCTGGATTCGACCGGCGCCGGCATCTTCCGCCAGGTCACCGCCGAGAACATCGGCCGCCGCATGGCGATGATCCTGGTCGAGAAGGGCAAGGCCGAGGTGGTGACCGCGCCGGTGATCCGCTCCGAGATCGGCGGCGGCCGCGTGCAGATTTCCGGCTCGATGAACCCGGCCGAAGCCAACGACACCGCGCTGTTGCTGCGCGCAGGCTCGCTGGCGGCGCCGATGCAGATCATCGAGGAGCGCACCGTCGGCCCGAGCCTGGGCAAGGAAAACATCCAGAAGGGCTTCAACTCGACGCTGTGGGGCTTCGCCGCGATCGCCGTGTTCATGCTGGTCTACTACCACGTGTTCGGCCTGATCTCGGTGCTCTCGCTCGGCGTGAACGTGCTGATGCTGGTCGCGCTGTTGTCGATGCTGCAGGCGACGCTGACGCTGCCGGGCATCGCGGCGATCGCGCTGACGCTGGGCATGGCGATCGACGCCAACGTGCTGATCAACGAGCGGGTCCGCGAGGAGCTGCGTAACGGCATGCCGCCGCAGTCGGCGATCCAGGCCGGCTACCAGCACGCGTGGGCGACCATTCTCGACTCGAACGTGACGACGATGATCGCCGGCCTTGCGCTGCTGATCTTCGGCTCGGGCCCGGTCCGCGGCTTCGCCGTCGTGCACTGCCTGGGCATCCTCACCTCGATGTTCTCGGCGGTGCTGGTCTCGCGCGGCTTCGTCAACCTGTGGTACGGACGCCGCCGTCGCCTGAGCTCGATTTCGGTCGGCCAGATTTGGAAACCGGAACAAGAGGCCAAGTAAGGGGACACCATGGAGCTTTTCCGCATCAAACGGGACATCCCGTTCATGAGCTACGGCAAGCTCACCACGACCATCTCGCTGGTGACCTTCATCCTTGCCGTGTTCTTCCTGTTCAGCAAGGGGCTGAACCTGAGCGTCGAATTCACCGGCGGCACGGTGATGGAAGTGCAGTACACGCAGTCCGCCAACCTCGCCGACGTCCGAGGGCGGGTCGACCGCCTGAAGCTCGGCGAAGCGCAGGTACAGAGCCTGGGCACCAGCCGCGACGTGCTGATCCGCCTGCCGGTGAAGAAGGACGTCAGCGCCGCCCAGCTCTCCAACCAGGTGCTCACCGCGCTCAAGGCTGGCGACACCCAGGTCGAGCTGCGCAAGGTCGAGTTCGTCGGCCCGTCGGTCGGCGCCGAACTGGTCGAGAACGGCCTGATCGCGCTGACCGTGGTGTGCCTGGGCATCATCGCCTACCTCGCGCTGCGCTTCGAATGGCGCTTCGCGGTGTCGGCGATCATCGCCAACATGCACGACGTGGTGATCATCCTGGGCTGCTTCGCGCTGTTCCAGTGGGAGTTCTCGCTGACCGTACTCGCCGGCGTGCTCGCCGTGCTCGGCTACTCGGTCAACGAGTCGGTGGTGGTGTTCGACCGGATCCGCGAGAACTTCCGCAAGCCCGGCATGAAGCACATGACCACGGCCGAAGTGATCGACCACGCGATCACTTCGACGATCAGCCGCACCATGATCACCCACGGCTCGACCGAGGCGATGGTGCTGTCGATGCTCTTGTTCGGCGGTGCCGCGCTGCACGGCTTCGCGATGGCGCTGACCATCGGCATCGTGTTCGGCATCTACTCGTCGGTGCTGGTGGCAAGCCCGCTGGCACTGGCGCTGGGGATCAAGCGCGAGCACATGATCAAGCCGCCCAAGCAGAAACAGGAAGCGGTGGTCTGACCGACCCCGCCCGCAAAAAGGGCCGGCACCGCCGGCCCTTTTCGCCTCCCCCACCCTGCTTGCCCGAGCCCCTGCCCCGCAGCGGGGGTTCCGGCAAGCACCGAGGACCCTGATATGGAATACCTGCAGTTCATCATCGACTTCATCCTGCACATCGACGTGCACCTGGCGGAGCTGGCCGCCGCGTACGGGCCGTGGATCTACGCGATCCTGTTCCTGATCGTGTTCTGCGAGACCGGCCTCGTGGTCACGCCCTTCCTGCCGGGCGACTCGCTGCTGTTTGTCGCAGGCACCTTGGCCGCGCTGGGCGAGATGAACATCCACGCGATGGTCGCCCTCTTGATCGTCGCCGCCGTGATCGGCGACGGGGTCAACTACGCGATCGGCCGTTATTTCGGCGAGAAGCTGGCGGCCCGCTTCCCTAGGCTGATCCGCCCCGAGTATCTGGAGAAGACGCACGCCTTCTACGAGAAGCACGGCGGCAAGACCATCATCCTCGCCCGCTTCGTGCCCATCGTGCGCACCTTCGCGCCGTTTGTCGCCGGCATCGGCAAGATGGGCTACCGCCACTTCGCCTTTTACAACGTCACCGGCGCCGTACTGTGGGTCGCGAGCTTCGGCTACGCCGGCTACTTCTTCGGCAACATGCCCATCGTCAAGCAGAACCTGACGCTGTTGATCTTCGGCATCATCTTCGTGTCCATCCTGCCGGGCATCATCGAGTTCTGGCGCCACAAGCGCGCCGCGGCGCGGGCCGGCGCACGATGAAGCGCATCCGCAAGCTGCCCGACCACCTGGTCAACCAGATCGCCGCCGGCGAGGTGGTCGAACGGCCGGCCTCTGCTCTCAAGGAGATGCTGGAGAACAGCCTGGACGCCGGCGCGCGGCGCATCACCGTCGACATCGCGCAAGGCGGCATCAAGCTGATCCGCGTCAACGACGACGGCAGCGGCATCGCCGCGGACGACTTGCCGCTGGCGCTCGACCGCCACGCGACCAGCAAGATCGGCTCGCTGGACGAACTGGAGCGGGTGGCGACGCTGGGCTTTCGCGGCGAGGGCCTCGCCAGCGTCGCCTCGGTGTCGCGACTGACGCTGGTGAGCCGCCCGCATGGCGAGGCACACGCGCACCAGATCATCGCCATCGACGGCACCCTGCACCCGGTCGAGCCGGCCGCGCACCCGGAAGGCACCACGGTCGAGATGGTCGACCTCTACTTCAACACGCCGGCGCGCCGCAAGTTCCTGAAGAGCGAGGCGACCGAGTACGCGCACTGCGCGGCCGCGTTCGAGCGCGTCGCGCTGGCCCACCCCGGCGTCGAGATGATCCTGCGCCACAACGGCAAGGTCACCGCCCGCTTGCCGGTGCAAAGCCTGGCCGACCGCGTCGGCGCCATCCTCGGCCGCGACTTCGTCGACGCCTCGCTGATTGTCGACAGCGAGGCGGGCGGCCTCACCCTACGCGGCCTCGTCGCGTCGCCCACCTTCTCCAAGGCGAGCCGCGACGCGCAGTTCTTCTACGTGAACGGCCGCTTCGTGCGCGACAAGACCGCGCAGCACGCGCTGCGCCAGGCGTACCGCGACGTGCTGCACCACGAGCGCCACCCGGCGTACGCGCTGTTTTTCACCCTCGACCCAGCCGGCGTCGACGTCAACGTGCACCCGACCAAGGTCGAGGTGCGCTTTCGCGAGAGCCAGGCCATCCACCAGTTCCTGTTCCACTCGGTGCACAAGGTACTCGCGGCGGGTGCGGGCGAAGGCCGCGCTGCCGTCGACGCCCAGCTCGCCGCGCCCGATGCCGCGCAGCCGGCGCCGTCCGCCACGGCGCCGCTGTTTCCCGCCGCGGCTGATACAGCGCCCCGCGCGGGCACGCCCGGGCGCGCCCCGCTGCCGCAACGCTTCGAGCAGCAGCGCATCCCGCTTGCCGTCGCCCGCGAGGCGGTCGGCGTGTACGACGCGATGTTCTCCGCCATCCGCGCCGAGGAACGCGCGGCGGACGCATCCCCCACCATCAGCGCGCCGGCGCCGATGCCGGATGCCGACACCGACGGCGTGCCGCCGCTGGGTTTCGCGCTGGCGCAGCTGCACGGCGTGTACATCCTCGCGCAGGCGGCCGACGGGCTGATCCTGGTCGACATGCACGCCGCGCACGAGCGCATCGTCTACGAGCGCATGAAATGCGCGCTCGAGACCGACAACCTGCCCTTGCAGCCCTTGCTGCTGCCGGTATCGTTCGGCGCCGACCGCTTCGAGGTCGCCACCGCCGACGAGCACGGCGACGCGCTGAAGCGGCTGGGGCTGGAACTCGCGCCGCTGTCGCCAACCCAGCTCGCGGTGCGCGCGGTGCCGCTGTGGCTGGCCGACGCCGACCCGGTCGAGCTTGCGCGCGCGGTGCTCGCCGACGTGCGTACCCACGGCGTCAGCGCCGCGCTGACCGAGCGGCGCAACGAGCTGTTGGCGACCATGGCCTGCCACGGCGCGGTGCGCGCCAACCGCGCGCTCAACCTTGCCGAGATGAACGCGCTGTTGCGCGACATGGAGGCAACCGAGCGCTCCGGACAATGCAACCACGGCCGCCCGACCTGGACGCGGCTGACCATGAAGGACCTGGACCGCCTGTTCATGCGCGGCCAGTGAAGAACCCATGCAGGACAATTCGCGCGAGATCGTGAGCGCGCAGGCGGGCATCCATGAGCGCCTCGCTGACGTGCTCGGCCGCCACGCGGCCCACCCCTACCGCAAGCCGTACGCGGCGTTCAACGTCGACGCCTGGCGCCAGGTGCGCGCGGCGTGGGGCGGCGCAGCGCCCCTGATCCTCGACACCGGCTGCGGCGTCGGCGTCTCCACGCTCAGGCTCGCCCGCGAGCACCCCGACCATTTCGTGGTCGGCGTCGACCAGTCGGCCGACCGCCTCGGCCGCGGCAAGGCGGAGCCCGTCCCCGACAACGCGCTGTTCGTGCGCGCCGACCTCATCGATTTGTGGCGGCTGATGGCGGACGATGGCGTACGGCTCGCCCAGCACTGGATGCTCTACCCCAACCCGTGGCCCAAGCCGCAGCACCTGCAAAGGCGCTGGCACGGCCACCCGGTGTTCCCGCTGCTGTTGCGCCTGGGCGGCGTGCTGGAATTGCGTACCAACTGGCGGATCTACGCCGACGAGCACGCGTACGCGCTCAAGGCGCTGACCGGCGAAACCGTGCCGGTCGAGGCCTGGCACCCCGACGATGCGCTGACCGCGTTCGAACGCAAGTACCTGGGCTCCGGCCACCGGCTGTGGCGGGTACGCCACGACCTTGGCCGCCCGGACTGACACCGGTGGCGGCAGAAATGCCGGCCACCGTCTTCAATGAAGGCTGACCAAGTTTTCGCCACGCCATGACCGAACCGCTATCCGATCCTGCTTTCGCGCCGCGCACCCTATGGGAAGTCGGCCTCATCCTGTTCTTCACGCTGCTCGCCTTCGCCGGCTGGTATCTGCTGCTGCGCCGCCTGGCGCGCGGCGAAGCCTCCTTGCGCCGCGGCCTGCTCAAGGCGTTCTGGCAGCAGGCGTCTCCGGTCGCGCTCGCGGTGATCGGCGTTGTCAGCGCCAGCCTGCTGCTCGACGTCGCCGCGCGCCACCTGCTGCCCGAACTGCTGCCGTGGATTGCGCCCTTACGCGCCTGCGCGCTGGCGCTCTCCGTGCTGTGGGGCGCGTTCCGCTACATCGACGCGTCCGAGCACATCCACGTCGACGCCGGCAGTGATGCGACCTCGGCCAACGCGGTCGCCAAGCTCGCCAAGGCCAGCGTGCTGCTGGTGGTCTTCCTCGGCGTCGGCCAGCAGTTCGGCCTCAGCCTGTCCGGCCTGCTCGCCTTCGGCGGCGCGGGCGGCCTGATCATCGGCCTGGCCGGCAAGGATATCCTCAGCAACTTCTTCGGCGGGCTGATGATCTTCCTCGACCGCCCGTTCAAGGTCGGCGACTGGATCAGCTCGCCCGACCGCAATATCGAGGGCACGGTCGAACATATCGGCTGGCGGCTGACCCGCATCTTCACCTTCCAGAACCGCCCGCTCTACGTGCCCAACTCGGTGTTCTCGACCATCGCCGTCGAGAACCCGCAGCGCATGAGCAACCGGCGGATCACCACCACCGTTGGCCTGCGCTACGAGGACAGCGCGCGCGTCGCGCCGGTGGTCGCCGACATCCACGCGATGCTCGCCGCCCACCCCGAGATCGACCAGACGCAGAGCCTCTTGGTCAACTTCAACGCCTTCGGCGAGTCGTCGCTGAACATCATGGTGTACTGCTACACGCGCACCACCGACTGGGCCAAGTGGCTCGCGGTGCAGCAGGAGGTGCTGCTCGCGATCGTCGACATCGTGCACCGCCACGGCGCCGACTTCGCCTTCCCCAGCCGCACGCTGTTCGTCGAAGCCGACAGCGCGCCCCGCGCCTGAAAACGAAACGCCCCGGCTGGGATGGCCGGGGCGTTCTAGATAGTGCGACGACGTTCAGTCGTGGTGCCGCCACTTGCGGTACTTCTTCTTGTGCTTGTGGCCGTGATGGTACGGGTAGTAGGTGGGCTTGCTGTGCTTGTTGACGACGGCGACGCCGACGCCGGCGCCCAGCGCCCCGCCGATCACCGCGCCGTCCCGCCCGCCGACCGCATCGCCGATCACCGCACCGGCAGCGCCACCGAGCGCGCCGCCGACGATCAGATCGGAAGTGGACGCAGCCTGCGCTCCGACGGAAGAGAAGCCCAACAGGGCAATGGGCAACAGGTATCGCAACTTCATGTTCGTTTCACTCGGGTTCGATCGTATTAGCCTGCATTCTCGCCAGCGTTGCCGGCGCGGTCGAGCAGCAAACTGTTGGCAAATGTAAATGCGAACGGGCGCCTGCAGCGCCCGTTGCTGTCCAGCCCGCAGACTGTCAGGTGCGCGGCAGCGTGACGCCGACCTGCCCCTGGTACTTGCCGCCGCGGTCCTTGTACGAGACGTCGCAGACTTCGTCCGACTCGAAGAACAGCACCTGCGCGACGCCCTCGTTGGCGTAGATCTTGGCCGGCAGCGGCGTGGTGTTGGAGAACTCCAGCGTCACGTAGCCTTCCCACTCCGGCTCGAACGGGGTCACGTTGACGATGATGCCGCAGCGCGCATAAGTCGACTTGCCCAGGCACACGGTCAGCACCGAGCGCGGGATGCGGAAGTACTCGACGGTGCGCGCCAGCGCGAAGCTGTTGGGCGGGATGATGCAGTAGCCCTTGCCCGACACCTCGACGAAGGAGTCCGGGTCGAAATTCTTCGGGTCGACGATGGTGCTGTTGATGTTGGTGAACACCTTGAACTCGTCCGCGCAGCGGATATCGTAGCCGTAGCTCGACGTGCCGAAGGAGATCACCTTCTGGCCGTCGATGTGGCGGACCTGGTCGGCCTCGAACGGCTCGATCATCGGGTGCTCGGCCACTTCGCACTGCCGGCGAATCCACTTGTCGGACTTGATGCTCATCTTGCTGATCCCTTCATTTCAATCGCGCGATTTTACTGCCTGCGCCCGCACATAGCCATCCCTTGACCCAAGTCATTGACACCCTGTTTGCCACAGGCATAGATTGGGAATCGTTCCCAATCAGACAGACGGCTTTTGCATGACGCTTGACAGGCTACGCGCGGGGACGCGCGGCATCGTGACCCGGCTTGACCTGGACGACGACACCCTGCGCCGGGTCGCCGCCTTCGGCTTGCGCCCCGGCCAGACCGTTCACCTCGCGCGCCGCGCCGCCTTCGGCGGCCCGCTGATGCTGGAAGTCGGCACCACCCAGTTCCTGTTGCGCGGCAGCCTCGCCCGCCATATCGAAGTCGACCAGCGCGCATGAGGCAGTTCGCGCTGGTCGGCCTGCCCAACACTGGCAAGTCCTCGCTGTTCAACCGGCTCACCGGCCTCTCGCAGCGCGTCGGCAACTGGCCCGGGCTGACCGTCGAACTCGCCCACGCGCGCCTGCTTCTGGGCAACCAGATGGTCGAGCTGACCGACCTGCCCGGCATCCACGACCTCTCCGGCTACACCGACGACGAGGCGGTGGTGCGCGACGTGCTCGGCGCGCGCGACTTCAACGCGCTGGTGCTGGTGCTCAACGCCGCCCAGCTCGACCGCCAGCTGCCGCTGGCCATCCAGCTGACCGCTACCGGCCTGCCCTGCCTGATCGTGCTCAACATGGCCGACGAAGCCGAACTGCTCGGCATCGACATCGACGCTGCGGCGCTCTCCCATCGCCTGGGTGCACCGCTGGTGCTGGTGAGCACCCGCAGCGGCCAGGGCTGGGCCGAATTGCAAAAGGCACTCGCCACGCTCGCCCGCCAGGCAGGCACCCCGCAACGCGCGCGCCTGGCCGGGCTGCCCGACACCCATGAGGCCGTCGAGCAGGCAGAGGCACTGCTCGCGGGCGTCTGGCGCCTGCCGCCGACCTTGCCCAAAAGGCTGAGCCACCGCCTCGACCAGGTGCTGATGCACCCGTGGCTGGGACTTGCCGCCTTCGCGGCGATCATGGCCGCGCTCTTTAACGGCACCTACCTGATCGGCGGCCCGCTGCAGGAAATGCTGGGCAACGCGCTGCAGGGCATGCGCGAGGCGTGGCTCGCGCCGCTGGCTACGCACCTGCCTAGCTGGCTGGCGAGCCTGCTGCTGGACGGCCTGTGGCAGGGGGTGAGCACGGTCGCCACCTTCGCGCCGATCATCTTCGTGTTTTTCGTGCTGATGGCGCTGATCGAGGACAGCGGCTACCTCGCGCGCGCCGCCTACCTGACCGACGCGCTGATGGCGAGGCTGGGGCTGGACGGCCGCGGCTTCGTGCTGCAATTGATGGGCTTCGGCTGCAACGTGCCGGCGGTGATGGGCACCCGCGTGCTGCGCGAGCGCAGGCAAAGGCTGCTCTCGATGCTGATCATCCCGTTCTCGCTGTGCTCGGCGCGGCTGCAGGTGGTGCTGTTCTTCAGCGCGGCGCTGTTCTCGCCGCGGCACGCGCCCTGGGTGCTCGCCGCCTTCTACGCGGTGAGCCTCGCCGCCGCCATGCTGACCGCCTGGCTCTTCAAGCGCCGGCTGTGCGCGTCCGAGGCCTATTTGCTCGAAGTGCCGCCCTACCGGCTACCTTCAGCGCGCCACGTGCTCACCCGCGCCTGGGGCGAGGTGGCCGCCTTCCTGCGCCTGGCGTCGACCTTCATCGTCGCCGGCGTCGTCCTCGTCTGGCTGCTGACCCGCCTGCCCGCCGGCGGCTACGGCAGCGTCGCCGACGCGATCGGCCACGTGCTCTCGCCGCTGCTTGATCCGATCGGCATTCCGGAGCCGCTGGCGGTCGTGCTGCTGTTCGGTTTCGTCGCCAAGGAAATCCTGCTGGGCTCGCTTGCCGTCGTCTACGGTGTCAGCGACGGCCAGCTGACCACCGCGCTCGCCGCCCAACTCGACTGGGTGTCGGCGATGAGCTTCCTGCTGTTCACGCTGATCTACGTGCCCTGCCTGTCGACCGTCGCCGCGATCCGCCGCGAGTCGAAGAGCGCGCGCTTCACCCTGCTGTCGGTCGGCTGGTCGCTGCTGCTGGCCTGGCTGGTCAGCTTCGTCTTCTTCCAGCTTGCCAGCCGCCTGTAGGACGCCCTTCCTCCGCGCTAGCGGCCCGTCCCCGGCTCATGCAAAAAAACCATTTGCACTTCGCCAAAAACAGACTTAGCATATCAACAAATCCTAATTTAGGATTCAATGATATGGCAGCACCAGAATGCTGCCACGCCAATAAAAGCCCTACCCAAAGGAACATGGCATGCTTGCAAACCTGTACGTCACGGAGTGCGCCAACAGCGCTGAAGAAGAAGAAAACGAACTGAGGGCGGACGACGCGCCGGATGAAATCGCCAGCGCCGACGCCCAGAACGACGAAACCTTCGACATCGCCCAGATCTACCTCAACGACATCGGCCGCCGCCCGCTGTTGAGCGCCGAAGAAGAACGCCAGCTCGCCCTCCGGATCAAGGAAGGTGATTTCAAAGCCCGCCAGGAAATGATCGAACGCAACCTGCGTCTGGTCATTTCGGTCGCCAAGCGCTACACGGGCCGCGGGGTCAGCTTCCTTGATCTGGTGGAAGAAGGCAACCTCGGGCTGATGCACGCGCTGGACAAGTTCGACCCGTCCCGTGGCTTCCGCTTCTCGACCTACGCGATCTGGTGGATCCGCCAGAACGTCGAGCGCGCGATCATGAACCTGTCGCGCACGGTGCGCCTGCCGGTGCACGTGGTCAAGGAGCTGAACGGCTACCTGCGCACCGCGCGCGCGCTGGAAAACGCCAACGGCCACGCGCCCAGCGAAGACGAGATCGCCGCCCGGATGGACGTGCCCGTCCAGCAGGTCCGCCAGATGCTGCTGCTGAACGAGCGGACCTGCTCGCTCGACGCGCCGCTGGACGACGACCCGATGCTGACGCTGGGCGACGCCATCTGCGACGAGGAACAGGAAGCGCCCGAGCTGCAACTGCACCACGGCCGGGTCGACGCCTACGTGCAGGACTGCCTCGCGCAACTCTCCGAGCGCCAGCGCTACGTGATCGAGCGCCGCTTCGGGCTCAACGCGCACGACACGCAGACGCTCGAATCGCTGGCCGGCGAGCTCGGGCTCAGCCGCGAGCGGGTGCGCCAGACACAAATCGAGGCGCTCGACCACCTCAAGCGCATCCTGCGCCAGCAGGGCATCGACGCCACGCTGCTGCTGTAAGCGTCAGCGCGCTGCCTCTTGGGCGAGCACGCCCGCCAGCGCGGGCGTGTCGAACAGGCCGCCCGCAGGCGGGCAGGTGAAATCGAACGCCTCGCCGCCCAGCCGGAACGCCAGGCGGTAGGCGTGCAGGTAGACGCGGTCGGCGGGACTGCCGCCGTACAGCGCGTCGCCCAGGATGGGCGCGGACACGCTCTTGAGCGCGACGCGCAGCTGGTGGGTGCGTCCGGTCTGCGGGTAGAGCATGAAGAGCCGCACGCCGGGCGCGAGCGATACGCTGTCAAAACGGGTGACGGCCGGCGAATCCAGCGTATGCGTGAGCCGCCACGCGCCGCCGCGCGCCTTCACCATGTCGCCGCGCACCCACCCCTGCTTCTTCTTCGGCTTGCGGTCCGACAGCGCAAGGTAGGTCTTCTCCACCTCGTGCGCGGCAAACGCCGCGCCCAGCGCCGCGGCGACAGCGGCCGAGCGGGCGACGACAATCAGCCCGGAGGTGACCAAGTCCAGCCTATGCACCGGCCACAGGGCCGTATCGGCCAGCCCCTCGCGCAGGTAATCCATCAACCCCGGCGTGTCGCCCTCGCGGTGGAAGCCGACGCCGGCGGCCTTGGCGACCACGTAAAAGCGCGCGTCGGCGTGCACCAGCGTGAAGGGCGGCGCGCTCATGCGTCACCCCCGACCTCGCGGCGCATCCGCTCGGCAGCCTCGACGCGCATCTTCTTGCGGATTGCCGCCTCGCGAAAACGCTTGTGCTGCGCCTCGTCGCGCAATTCCAGCGGCGGCACCGCCGCCGGCTGGCCGTCTTCCATCGCGACCATCGTGAAGTAGCAGCTGTTGGTGTGGCGGACGGTGCGCGCGCGGATGTCCTCGGCGACCACCTTGATGCCGACCTCCATCGAGGTGCGGCCGACATGGTTGACCGCGGCGAGGAAGGTCACCAGTTCGCCGACGTGAATCGGCTGCTTGAACAGCACCTGGTCGACCGACAGCGTGACCACGTAGTGGCCGGCGTAACGGCTCGCGCACGCGTACGCGACCTGGTCGAGCAGCTTGAGCAGCACGCCGCCGTGCACGTTGCCGGAGAAATTCGCCATATCGGGCGTCATCAGTACCGACATCGTCAATTCATGCGGGTTGATCGCGTCCATCGCTATCCTTCAAAACGGGTCATGTCCGAAATGCGCCATCCGGCATGAGCTGCCCGACATGGGCTACCGGCGATGGCAATGCAGGATGGTACTATCTAACATTGGTTTTGCAACTTCGCACGCCTGCCCGCGGCAGGCCGTGCCTCACCCACCCCGAGGGAGAACAAGACATGCTGAACAAAAAGCAGGTACTGATCGCCGCCATCGTCGCCGGCGCGCTCGCTGTCACCGGTTGTACCACCAATCCGCTGACCGGCCAGCAGGAAATGAACAAGACCGCGACTTACGGCCTGGGCGCCGCCGCCGCGTGCGGCATCGCCGGCGCGCTGATTTCCGGCGGCAAGGGCGCGCGCAACGCCGCGCTCGCCTGCGGTGCGATCGGCGCCGGCGTCGGCCTCTATATGGATAACCAGGAAAAAGAGCTGCGCGCCAAGCTCGCCAACACGCAGGTCCAGGTCGAGCGCGTCGGCGACCAGATCAAGCTCGTCATGCCGGAGAACATCACCTTCGCGCTGAACAGCTACGCGGTCAGCGGCGCGGCGCAGCGCGCGCTGGGCGATGTCGCCCGCGTGCTCAACCAGTACCCGGAGACCACCATCACCGTCAACGGCTACACCGACAGCAGCGGCGCCCTCGCCTACAACATGAAGCTGTCGCAGCAGCGTGCGCAGGCCGTCGCCAACGTGCTGCGCGCCGACGGCGTCGCCGGCAGCCGCATCAGCACCCGCGGCTACGGCCCGGAAAGCCCGGTGGCCACCAACGCAACCGCCGACGGCCGCGCCAAGAACCGCCGCGTCGAGATCCTGATCAACCCGAAACCGCAGCAGTAAGCCGGTAACGGCTGACAGAAAGGCGGCGCCCGATGGGGCGCCGCCTTTTTTGTTGAAGAGTGAGGTCTACAGCAGGTGGGCGAGCAAGGGAGCGAGCAGCACGGTGACCACCCCGCACAGCATCATGGTCAGGCTGGCGACCACGCCCTCCTCCTCGCCGATCTCGCAAGCCTTGGCGGTGCCGGCGCCGTGCGCGGCCGCACCGAACAGCGCGCCGCGCGCCGCGCTGCCGCGCACCCGCACCAGCGCCAGCAGCGCTTCGCCGAGCACCATGCCGACCACGCCGGTGATCACCACGAAGATCGCGACCAGTTGGCCGTCGCCGCCGAACGAGGGGGCGGCCGCCAGCGCGAACGGCGTGCTGATCGAGCGCGGCGCGAGCGCGTGCTGCAGCGCCGGCGGCAGATCCAGCAGGCGGGCCAGCGCGACCGAGCTGCCGACGCCGACCAGCACCCCGACCGTCACGCCGGCGGCCAGTTGCAGCCACTGGCGGGCGATCAGCGCGCGGTGGCGCCAGATCGGCAGCGCGAAGGCGACCGTCGCCGGCCCGAGCAGCCAGCTCAGCCAATGCGTGGTCTGCCAGTACGCCGCGTACGGGATACGGCAGGCAAGCAGGAGCAACACCAAGAGCACCGGCACCAGGAAGATCGGCGCCGACCACCAGCGGTGTAGGCGCGCGTGCAGGCGCTTGGCGCCGAAATAGGCGAGCAGGGTCACCGCAAAACTGAATACCCCGAGCACGGACAGCATGTCACACCTCCAGCGCGGCCAGGCGCACGCGGCGACGGCGCAGCCTGACGAGGCGGCCCGTCCATTCGACCGCGAACGCGGTGGAGAGCATCACCAGCGCGGTGGAGAGCACGATCACCAGCACGATGCGCGCGCCCGCGTCGGCAAACAGCTCGCCGAAATTCACGATGGCGATCACCGCCGGAATGAAGAACAGCAACAGCTCGGCGAGCAGCCAGCCTGCGCCGCGCTCGAACCAGGTAGGCGACACCTTGCCGCTGGCGAACAGGGCAAGCAGCGCGAGCATGCCCAGCACGCCGCCTGGCAGTTGCGGCAGATAGTGTACGGAGACGTATTGCGCCGCCATCCAGATCAGGGACAGCAAGGCGACCTGCCCCACGGTGAGCAGGATGGAAGAAATGCGTGAATTAGGTTCGGACATGATGGCGATGGATGGACAGCCGGGACGGCCGATCGGGACACTCGCAGTATAAGGCGCGCCATTTGATGCAAAAAATGAATTAAAGTAATGGCAACGATTCCACAAAGGAATGCAATGGACCTGCGCGCGCTGCGTTACTTTACCGAAGTGGTCCGCCAGCAGAGCTTCACGCGGGCAGCCGACACCCTGTGCGTCACCCAGCCGACCATCAGCAAGATGGTGCGTCAGCTGGAAGAAGAGCTGGGCCAGACGCTGCTCGAGCGCGACCGCCGCCAGGTGCGGCCGACCGACGCCGGCCGCGTGGTGTTCGACGAGGGCGAGGCACTGCTCGCCGGCGCGCGCCGCCTAAGCGCCCGGCTGGCCGAGCTGTCCTCGCTAGAACAAGGCGAACTGGTGCTCGGCCTGCCGCCGATGGTCGGTGCCGCGCGCTTCGCGCCCATCGTCGGCGCCTACCGCGCACGCTACCCGAAGGTGGCGCTCAAGCTGGTCGAAGACGGTGCGCGCGCCATCGAGCAACGGGTGAAGGCGGGCGAGCTGGAGATCGGCGTCGCCGTGCTGCCGGTCGACACCAGCGTATTCGACACGCTGGAGGTAGTGTGCGACCCGCTGTGCCTGATCTCCCCGGCGGGCAGCCGCTGGCGGGGAGTGGCCTCGGTGACGCTGACGATGATCGCCGCCGAGCGCTTCATCCTCTACCCAGAAGACTTCACGCTGTCACACCGCATCGCCGCGGCATTCGCCGCGCTGGGGCAGACGCTCGACGTTGCCGGGCGCAGCGCGCACTGGGACTTCATCAGCGAGCTGGTCAGCGCCGGCCTGGGCGTCGCCCTGTTGCCGCGCTCGGTCGCGCGGCGGCTGCCGGCGGACGCGTTCGAGATCACGACGCTGGCCGAGGACGCGCTAAACTGGCACCTTGCGCTGATCTGGCGGCGCGACGGCTACCTCACGCACGCCGCCCGCGCGTGGCTGGACACCACGCGGGCCACCCTCGATCAGACGAAAGGATGAACAATGTTCAAGCGACTCTTCGCCGCACTACTCGTTCTCACGCTCGCCGCGTGCTCGACGCTTAGCCTGAAAAAACCCGAGGTCAGCCTCAGCGACATCAAGCCCGCCGGCAAGTCCACGCTGTTCGAGCAGAACTTCGACGTGGCCTTGCGCGTGAGCAACCCCAACGCTTTTGCCTTGAGCGCGCGCGGCATGAATTTCACGCTGTTCGTCAACGGCGACAAGCTGGCCGACGGCCTGAGCGACCAGGCGTTCGAAGTGCCGGCCCGCGGCAGCGCGGTGGTGAACTTCCGCATGCGCACCTCGCTCGCCGACTGGCTGCGCCAGGCCGGCAGCCTGCTCAGTTCGGGGGGCGGCGTAGACTACCGGCTGCAGGGGCGCATCAACGACGTCAACGGTCTCACCGACCTGCCGATCGACCGCAGCGGTCGCTGGTCGCTGACGCGCTGACCGTCATCCCGTCCGGAACCCAGCCCTGCTCTGCTTTCCCTGGACATGGGCGGTGGCGGGCGGCCGACCGGCCTGCCCGTTCAATGCCCTATCAAGACCCAGGCGACCTCGGCCGCGGTCAACGCTCGCGCTCCCGGCCTTCGCTGGCCGACGCCTGCTCGAACAGCGCCTGCAGTTCGGCCAGCGCCTGCCGGCTCGACTGAGCGAGCGCTGCCTCGTCGCGCGAGAGTTCGGCCTGCTGGCGCAACAGCGCCTCGTCGCGTTCGCGAAAGCGCCCGACATTCTGCCTCGCCCGCTCGGGGGCAACCCCAAGACGGACCAAGGCGGCTTCCGCCATTTCCAGCGAAGACGCGAAGGTCTCGCGCCAGAGTTGCTCGATACCCAGTTGCCAGAGTTGGTAGACGTGCTGACGGTTGCGTGCACGTGCCAGCAGCGGCCGCCCGGGGAAAGCGTCGCGGATCAGGCGAGCCACTTCGAGCGAGACGTCGACCTTGCCGATGGCCAGCACGATCAGCGATGCGTCGGCCGCACCGGCAGTACGCAACAGTTCGGCGTTGCGGGCGTCGCCGTAGTAGACGCGGTTGCCGAAACGGCGGACAAACTCGATATGGCCGGCGTCGATATCGATCGCGGTAAACGGCAGGCCGTGTGCCTGCAACAGGCGGGCGACGATCTGGCCGACCCGGCCGAAGCCGATGATCAGCACCGGCGTACGTTCGTCTATGGTGTCGGCAGGCCGCTCAGGCGGCCGGCGCAAGGCCGCCGCCTTCTCGGCCAGCACCACCAGCACCGGCGAGAGCAGCATGCTGAGGGTGACCACCACCGTCAGCAATTCGGCGGCAGCCGCCTGCAACAGCTGGTGGCTGCGCGCCAGCGCCAACAACACGAAGGCAAACTCGCCGCCGACCATCATCATCAGCGCGAACCGCCACGGCGTCGCGCCGCGCCGGCCGGCGGCGAACGAGAGCAGCAGCAACAACAGGTATTTGCCGGCCATCCAGGCCAATAGCAAGGTGCACACCAACAGCGGCGCGGCGACGATCAGGTCCAGCCTCACCCCCATCCCCACCGCCATGAAGAAGAGCCCGAGCAACAGGCCCTTGAACGGGTTGATGTCCGCCTCCAGCGCATGCCGGTACTCGGAACCGGACAGCAGCACGCCAGCCAGGAACGCCCCCAGCGACATCGACAGCCCGGCCCATTCGGCCAGCAGCGCGGCAGCGGTGACCACCAGCAGGGCCGACGCGGTAAACACCTCGCTGCTCCTTGCCTGCGCGACATAGCGCAACAAGGGGCGCAGCAGGTAGCGTCCGCCCAGCAACAGGGCGCCTACCAGCACCAGGAGCCGCAGCGCGTGCCAGGCGTCAAAGCCACCGGCCTGCCCCGCCAGCGCCGGCATCAACGACATCAGCGGGATCGCGGACAGATCCTGCATCAGCAACACGGCAAACGCATCGCGGCCGACTTCACTCGCGAGTTGCTTGCGTTCGGCGAGCGACTGGATCACCAGCGCGGTCGACGAGAGCGCCAACGCGGTGCCGACCACCAGCGCCCCCTGCCACGGGATGCTCAGCCACCACGCGACGCCGCCGAACAGCAGCGCCGTACTGAGAACCTGCGCGCCGCCCAGCCCGAACACTGCCCGGCGCATCACCCACAGCCGCGCCGGCGCAAGCTCGAGTCCGATCACGAACAGCAGCAGGACGACGCCAAGTTCGGACAGCGCGGAGATCCGCTCGACGTCGTCGACCAGCCCGAGCAGGGACGGGCCGATCAGCAGGCCGGCCAAGAGATAACCCAACACGGCGCCCAGCCCCAGCCGGCGAAACAGCGGTACCACGAACACCGCGGCCGCCAGCAACAGGGCAAGTTCGGTCAGCATGGGGTGCATGGTCAGGCTCCGCCCGGCAAATACTGCCGGTATAGCCGCCTCGCCGGAAAAAGGCGCGCCACCATCCGTCCTGCCCCGCCTCGGGGCCGTCACACGCGCCCAGGTTGTCCTGCAACAGGCGTCCTGCAAACGGGAACCGTAGCCCCGCGCGCCCGCTCACTGGCGCAGCACGCCGCGGGCGTGGCGGATGCAGGCGTCCGACAGGGCCGACAGCACCCCGCTTTCCAGGCTCCAGCGGTGCCAGTACAGGGCGCGGCTGACGCCCTGCCCCGGCGTCAGCTCGACCAGTTCGCCACGCGCGAGCGCGCCGCCGACCATAGGCGCCGGGGCCAGGCAATAGGCGGCGCCCAGTACTGCCAGCTTGACGAAAGCCTCGGACGAGCGCGCGACATGGCGCGGCCAGCCGACCGGGGCCAGCGCGAAGTGCGCGGCGAGGAAACCCGCGTGCATGTCGTCGTTCCGGTCGTACACCACCGCGGGCGCGCGCGCCATCGCCGCCGCGTCCACCCCGTGCGGGAAGTGGCGGCGGGCAAAGCCGGGGCTCGCCACGCACAGGTAGTCCAGCTGCCCCAGGTAGTCGCTGACGCAGCCGGCCATCGGCGCGGGCTCGCTGCTGATGGCGACCACCGCCTCGCCCGAACGCAGCCGGTTCAGGGTACGGCTCTCGTCGTCGACCATCAGGTTGAGCACCAGTTGGCCGCCCTGCATCAGCGGCGCGAGCGCCGGCAGCAACCAGGTGGCCAGGCTGTCGGCGTTGGTGGCGATGGCGACCGGCAGCGGCGCGCCGCCCCCGTCTGGCGACAGGCCGGGCAGCAGTTCCTGCTCCAGCAGCAGGACCCGCCGGTAAAAACCGAGCAGGCGACGGCCGGCGGCGGTCGGCCGCGGCGGGGTCGCGCGTACCAGCACCGGCTGGGCGAGCCAGCGCTCCAGCTGCTTGATGCGCTGGGAGACGGCCGACTGCGTCACGCACAGCGCCTGCGCCCCCTTGTCGAAACCGCCGCAAGACACCACCGCGTCGAGCGCCGCGAGCCACTGGTAATCGAGTCCGCGCATGCACGCACCATTAGCAGCACTGATAATTCATTAAGATTATTAGATTTGCTAAAGACAAACCATTCCTTATGCTGCAAGCACCCCATAAGGAACACCCACCATGCTGACCACCCCACTCTGGCAGGGCCTGACCCTCAGCCTGGCCATGATCGTGCCGATCGGCGCGCAAAACGCCTTCGTCCTTGAACAGGGCATCCGCCGCCACCACCACCTGATGGTGGCGGCCATTTGCGTCGCCTGCGACATCGCGCTGGTCAGCCTCGGCGTGTTCGGCGCCGGTGCCGCGCTGGGCCAGTCGCCCGCCCTGCTGTCGGTGGTCACCGCCGCCGGCTGCCTGTTCCTTGTTTCTTACGGCCTGTTCGCGCTGAAAAACGCCTGGCGTCCCGCGCCGGCCGACGCCCCCGGCGCCGGCCAGGCGGCGCGCAGCAGCCGCTTCGCCGTCGCGCTCGCCACGCTGGCGGTCACCCTGCTCAACCCGCATGTCTACCTCGACACGCTGGTGATCCTGAGCGCGATTGGCGGCCAGCTGGCCGCGCACGAGCGGCCGTGGTTCGCACTGGGCAGCGCGCTGGCGGCGCTTTGCTGGTTCAGCGGGCTCTCGCTGGGCGCCGCCCGCTACGCGGCCACCCTGAGCCGGCCGCGCGTCAAGCGCGCCGTGGACGCCGCCGTAGGCACCCTGATGCTGATCCTCGCAATCCAGCTCGCGCGCACCCTTTGGCAACCCTGAACACGGAAGACATCATGACCCTGCAAGCCATCCACGCGCGCTGCGTCGCGCTGTTCACCGAAACCCGGGTCGGGTACCAAGCGTGGCAGCACGAACCCATCCTCGACTACGAGACCGACGAACGCGTCGGCCGGGCGCTTGGCTGGACCGCCGAGCCGACCAAGAGCCTGTTCCTGCGCTGCAAGGACGGCAGCCACGCGCTGCTGCTCACCCACCGCGACAGCCGGCTCGACGCGAAAAGGGTGAAGGCCCTGCTCGGCCAGCGCGTATCGGTGTGCGCGGACGAGGAGATTCAGGCCGTGACCGGCTGCCTGCCCGGCGCGCTCTGCCCGTTCGCGCTGTCCGCGCATATCCCGCTGCTGGTCGACCCGGCACTCGTCTCGATGCACTCGCTGATGTTCACGCCGGGACTGCCCGAACAAACCTTCGCGTTCGCCGCGCGCGACTTGCCGGCGCTACTCGCCGCGCTACCCAACCCGCTTTACTGGCTGGACGAAGCCGACGCCCCCCAGGGCTAGCCGGGCGCGGCTTGGTTTTTGACCGGGCAGCGTCCATGCTGTTGGAGGTTCTGTCCCTCCACCCCGCGCGGTGCCTTCCGGCTGGCCGCGCCCCGCAAACAGGCGGCTTTCCCATGATCGAATTTCGGCGCGCCGGCGCGCGCGGCCTCTCGCAGCTGGGCTGGCTGCACTCGCGCCACACCTTCTCGTTCAGCCACTACTACGACCCGCGCGAGGTCGGCTTCTCCGACCTGCTGGTAATCAACGACGACACCGTCGAGCCGGGGCAAGGCTTCGGCAGCCACCCGCACCGCGACATGGAGATCTTCTCCTACGTGCTGGAGGGCGGCCTTGCACACAAGGATTCGGCCGGCCACGAGGAAGTCTGCCGTCCGGGCGACGTGCAGATGATGAGTGCCGGCGGCGGGGTGTTCCACAGCGAGTACAACGCGTCGGCCAGCGAGCCGGTGCATTTCCTGCAGATCTGGATCGTGCCGGACCGCACGGGCGGGCCGGTACGCTACCAGCAGCGCCACTTCCCCGCGTCCGAGCGGCGCGGCCAGTTGCGGCTGATCATCTCGCCGGACGAGGCGAACGGCTCGCTGCCGGTGTGGCAGGACGTGCGCGTGTATGCGGGGCTTTTCGACGGCGCGGAGCAGACGAGCCTCGCCGTCGCCGGCCGCTACGCCTACGTGCACGTCGCCCGCGGCGCGCTCTCGGTCAACGGCGAGCGCTTCGCCGCGGGCGACGGCGCGCGCGTGCGCGAGGAGACGTCGCTCACCTTCAGCGACGGTGAGAACGCCGAAGTACTGGTTTTCGACTTGCGAGCGCACGAACACCCGGTGCGCTGACATACACCCGCCACGAGGAAACACGCCATGAGCAAGGATAAAGTCTCCCCCGGATCGAAGGCGGCCGACGCGCGCTACCGCATCGTCGTCCTCAAGGACGGCCCTTATCTCGTGTACGGCCAGCCGCCGCTTACGCAGCAATTCATCTGCAACAACGAGGACGGCAATTCGTGGACCTACGCCGAGGGCGCCGACTACCCGCTAGCAGAACCCGCCGCGCTGTGCCGCTGCGGCGCGTCGAAAAACAAGCCGTTCTGCGACGGCAGCCACGCCGAGGTAGGCTTCGACGGCAGCGAGACGGCCAGCAGCACGCCCATCCTGCAAGGCGCCGAGACCTTCGACGGGCCCAAGGTCCAGCTCACCGACAACCCGGATTACTGCGCGTTTGCCCGCTTCTGCGACGGCAAGGGACGGATCTGGAACCTGGTCGGCCTGCCGCAGCCGCACGCGGCCGACCACGTCAGGTACGAGGCCAACCATTGCCCGGCCGGGCGCCTGTTGGCGTGGGACAAGGCGAGCGGCACGCCGCTGGAAGACGTGCTCGAACCCGCGCTCGGGCTGATCGAGGACCCGCCTGCGCATTGCTCGGGGCCCTTGTGGGTGAAGGGCGGCATCCGCGTCGAATCGGCGGACGGGACGAGCTACGAGATCCGCAACCGCGTCACCCTGTGCCGCTGCGGCGCGTCCGAAAACAAGCCCTTCTGCGACGGCAGCCACGCCGGGCGCAACTGGGCGGGCAAGCGCTGGCAGGACGGCCTGCCCGGGCAAGCCGAGCCCGCGGACGGGGAATGAGCCGACCGGCCGGATCAGGCATCCGGCCGCGTCTGCGTCACCCAGATCAGCTTCCCGGTCGCGTAGCCAAGCTCGGCGGCCTTCGCGAGCAAGGCCGCCTTGATGTCGGCTGGCAGCGTCTTCTCGCGCGCGAGGATCCACAGGTAGTCGCGGTTGTTGCCGGCGACCAGCGCCCACTGGTAATGCGGATCCAGCGCGACCACGTGGTAGCCGGCGTAGAACGGGCCGAAGAAGGACACCTTGAGCGAGGCGACATCGGGCGAGGTGTTAAACAGCGCCCGACCCTCCGCCTCTTTCCAGCGCGCACCCGCCGCGTCGTAGCCACGGTTGAGCACCCTGAGCGAGCCGTCCGCCTTTTGCGTGTAGTCGGCGCTCACGTCGCTCAGCCCGCGCTCGAACACGTGGTCGAGCCGCGCGATCTCGTACCACTTGCCGGTGTAGCGCGCCGGCTCGAACCCCGTCACCGGCGTGATGCCCGCAGGCGGCAGCGTCGAGCAGGCGCCAAGCAGCAGGCAGCCCGCCGCGAGCAAACCCGTGCGTAAAGAAGCAAATCGCATCCGTTTCCCCCTTTCACGATCATTCCCCCGCCGCCCGCGCCAGAACGGCGGGCCGCAGCCGGGGTCAGTGTGCCTGCTTTATCCCTTGGTCGCCGTCCGCCGGATCAAGCGGCGGCACCATGAACCAGCCCCCGACCGCGGGCAGCTTGAAGCGCTCAGCCGGTATGCCCTTGGCCGCCATGGCGGCCGCCAGCGCCTGGCGGGGCGCCGCGTACGCCTCGTCGGCCATGGCGAACACCTCGTACTGCGTGCCCATCGCGTAGGTCTTGCCCAGGTCGAGGTAGGTCTGTACCGCCTCGGCCGGCGTCATGTGCGCGTACTGCATGAACCAGCGCGGCGCGTAGGCGCCCACCGGCAGCAGGCTGAACCTGGGCTTGCCGTACTTGGCCAGCACCTGCGTCGACAGGGCTTTCGCGTAGCCCGCGTCGCCCAGGAAGTAGATGGGGCCACCCGGCGCCTCGACCACGAAAGCCCCCCACAAGGCATGACGCCGGTCGAACACGCCGCGCGCCGACCAGTGCTGCATCGGCTCGAGCGTGAAGCGCAGTAGCGGGCCGAACGCGACGCCCTGCCCCCAGTCCAGCGCCTTGACGCGCAAACCCGGCATTTCTCCCTGCAGGATGGTGTCGTTGCCGAGCGGCGCGAGCACCAGCGGGTCGAACGCGTCGAACAGCCGGGCCAGCGTCGGCAGGTCCATATGGTCGTAATGGTTGTGGCTGATCAGCACCACGTCGATTGGCGGCAGGTCTTCGAAACGCACGCCCGGGGCGGCCACTCGCCTGGGGCCGGCAAAGCCGAACGGGCTGGCGCGCGCCGACCAGATCGGGTCAGTCAGGATGTTCACCCCTTGCGTTTGCAGCAGCACGCTGGCGTGCCCGACATAGGTGACCCGCAGCGCGTCGCCCGTTACCCGGCGCGGAGGGACGGAGGTGGACACCTTGACCGACTCCGGCCAGTAGCCGGGCGCTGCGATTACCCGCCACTTGAGAAAGTCCCAAAACTTCTCCGGCATCGGCGCCCACGGGTTGTCGAACTGCCGGCCGTCGAAGTGGGGCGTCACCGGGCCGCGGTAATAGCGGTTGCCGCAGCCCGCCAGCACCAGCGCAAACCCCGCGCACAACACGGCCGCGACCAGCGGCCGCGAAAAAAGAAGACATGCCCGCCCACTGCGCTGCGCGATACCGTTACCCGCCATCATGCCTCCCCTCTGCTGCAGGCTTCCATGCAGCGCTGCCGCTGGTGCGTCCCATATGCATTAGCAAACTTTATGAAATCCATAAGCAGCAGCCCGTTCAACTAATGGATACGCCTTCCTAGAATGGCCGCTTCCAGATACCCCATAAGGAAACGCCATGAGCTACCCACGCAATTTCAGCCATATCGGCATCACCGTCACCGACCTCGAAGCCGCCGTCAAGTTCTACACCGAAGTGATGGGCTGGTACCTGATCATGCCGCCGACCACCATCCGCGAGGACGACTCGGCCATCGGCGTGATGTGCAACGACGTGTTCGGCCCGGGCTGGGGTTCGTTCCGCATCGCCCACCTGTCGACCGGCGACAGGGTCGGCGTCGAGCTGTTCGAGTTCCCCAACAGCGAACGGCGCGAGAACAACTTCGAATTCTGGAAGACCGGCGTGTTCCACTTCAGCGTGCAGGACCCGGACGTCGAAGGGCTGGCCGCCAAGATCGTCGCCGCCGGCGGCAAGCAGCGCATGCCGGTGCGCGAGTACTTCCCGGGCGAGAAGCCGTACCGCATGGTGTATATGGAAGACCCGTTCGGCAATATCGTCGAGATCTACAGCCACAGCTACGAGCTGACCTACTCGGCCGGCGCCTACCAGGGCTGATCGGGGCCGCCTCAGGCGGCCACCTCGCCCGGGTCCACCCGCAACAGAATGACGGAACTGCCCCACTGGATCCGCAAAAGGAAGACGCCATGCCAGAGACCACCATGCAGGCCTTCGTGCTGGCGCACGCCCAGCCCGACTTCACGCTGCAGGCCGCCAGGCTGCCGCGCCCGGTGCCATCGGCGGGTGAAGTCAGGCTGCGCGTCGCCGCCGCCGCGCTCAACCCGGTCGACGCCAAGCTGTGCGCGAGCGGCCATCCGGCCTGGCGCAGGCCGCATGTGCCCGGCGTCGACGCCGCCGGCGTCATCGACGAGGTGGGCGACGGGGTGGACACCAGCTGGCTCGGCCAGCGCGTCATCGCGCACACAGCGCTTGCCCGCCCCGGCACCTTTGCCCAGTGGGTGGTGACGCCGGCGCACGGCGTGAGCACCGTGCCCGCTGACATCGACCCCGTCACCGCGGCCAGCCTGCCCTGCGCGGCGCTCACCGCGTGGCAGGCGCTGTCGCGCCGGCTGCGCCTGCAGGCGGGGCAGACCGTGCTGATCGAGGCGGCCGCCGGCGGCGTCGGCGGCTTTGCCGTACAGATAGCCAAGGCACTGGGCGCGCGCGTGATCGCCACCGCGTCGGCGTCCAACGCAAGCTACGTCGCGTCGCTCGGCGCCGACGCGGTGATCGACTACCGCAAGGAAGACGTGGCCGCGCAGGTGCGCGCGCTGACGGAAGGTGCGGGCGTCGACGCGGTGCTCGACGGCGTCGGCGGCGACACCGCGCGCCGCGACCTGCAGCTGATGAAGTTCGGCGGGCAGTTCGCCAGCCTGCTCGGCCTGCCCGACACGGCGGGCATCGATCTCTTCGCGCGTGCGCCGGGCATCCACGTAATCGCGCTGGGCGGCGCGTGGAGCAGCGGCGACCTTGCCCATCAGCACGATCTCGCACGGATGGGCGACGAGGTGCTGGCGATGCTGCAGCAAGGCAGGATCGCCCCGCTGCCGATCGAAGTGATCCCGGCCGACGCCGCGCAACTGACCGCCGCCTTGCACCGGCAACTGGCCGGACGGGTGCGCGGCAAGCTGGTGCTCGATCTAGCCGCCCCGGGCTGAAGCCCTTTAGAATGTGTTTCTACAAGACCCGCCCTTGCATGGCCGCCAGATGCGCACGCATCGCCTCCAGCGCATGCGACGCGGCCGCGCTCAGCGGCCACTCGCGCCGGGTGACCAGCCATAGCATGTCGACCACCGGCGGGTCCTGCTCCACCACATAAAGCCCGGCCGGACGGCCAAACGCGCTGAGCGCAAACTGCGGCAGCACGGTAAAGCCGAGGCCGCGGGCGACCGGCTCGAGGATCAGGCCGATCTGGTTGACGAAGCCGCGCTCGGGGAGCGTCGACACCCGCTGCCCCGGGTAGCAGCGGGCGAAGAGCCTCGCCGCCATGTCCGCGCAGTCCGGGTGGCCGATCATGCCCAGACGCTGCAAGGCGCCCCAGTCGGGTTTGGGGTGCCCTGCCGGCAGCACCAGCCGCAGCGCCTCGTCGACGAATTCGCTCGCCTCAAGCCGCGCATCGTCCGGCGGGCGCGTGGAGAGGCCGAATTCGATCTGCCCGTCCAGCAGCATGGCGGCAATCTGCGCGCTGGGCGCGAAACGGTGGCTGATCTGCAAGCCGGGGTGGCTCGCCTGCAAATCGAGCAGGCACGGATAGAGGGCGAGCCCGATGCTACCAGGCGTCGCCAGCGACACCGTTCCCTGCGTCGGGTCGTCGTCGGCCAGACGCGCCCGCAGGCGGGCGGTGGCGGCGGCAAGCGCCTCGGCGTATTCGAACAGCAGCCGCCCCTGCGGCGTCAGCTCGACCTGCCGCCGCTCGCGCAGCAGCAGTCGCCCGTAACGGTCCTCGAGATGGCGGATATGCTGGCTGACCGCCGCCTGCGTGATATCCAGCCGCTCGGCCGCACGCGTGAAGCTGCCGGTCGCCACCACCGCCAGCAAGGAGCGCAGCCACAAGGGGTTGATCAACTCGAACTCGGCCACGGCTCTCCTCCTGGATAACGTCTGTCGGCGCCGGCATGGCGCCGCTCAAGCAGCTTATCCTATTAACTGCAGCACCGGCCGCGCGCTGGCTGAGCCGTCCTTCATCGCCTGCAAGGCCTCGGGCAGCGCGTCAAAGGGGAAGGCCTCCAGCGGCACGCCGTGCAGGCGCTGCTGCGCGACGTCCGCGAGCAGCGCTTCGCCGCTTGCCATCAACGCGGCGCGCGCCGGCGCGTCCGCGTACTCGTGCACGCTGTTGAGCGCCACCTCGTGCAACGACAGCGCACTGGTGAACGCGGGCAGCGGCGGCGCTTCCTGCCGGTCCTGGATGCAGACCAGGTGCCCGTTGTAAGCGATCAGCGGCGCAAGCCGCGCCGCCGCCGTGCCGCTTGCGCTGTCGATCACCGCGTAAAACGGCGTGCCCATGCGTTGCAGCCGCTCATACCAGTCGACCGAGCACTCGTCGACACAATGTCGGGCGCCTAGGCTTGCCAGACGCGGGTGATGGCGGCCGCTGGCGGCGGCCCACACTTCGAAACCGGCCCGTGCCAGCAACTGGACGACAAAAGTGCCGACAGCCCCGCCGACGCGTGTGACCAGCACTGGCACGCCTTTGGCCGGCGGCAGCTTGGCGACGGCCTGGCTCGCGGTCAGCGCCGGACACGGCAGGCTGGCGGCGGTGGCGAAGTCGAGCGAGCCCGGCACGCACATCACCATGTCGGCAGCGAGCACGGTATGGCTGGCAAAGCTGCCGTCACGGAACAGGTTCTGGTGGTAGGCGACGCGGCTGCCTACCGGCAGCGTGACGCCCTCGCCGACGGCGATCACCACGCCTGCACCGTCCACGCCGGGGATATGGCCGTCCTGCCAGCGCGGGTGGCCCCAGTCGATGAACTTCCAGTCGACCGGGTTGAGGCCGACCGCATGGTTTTCGACCAGCACCTCGCCCACCTGCGGCCTTGGCCGCTCCAGATGGCGCAGAATCAGGTCGGTCGGCTGGCCCGGCTGTGTCCAGGTCCAGGCTTGCATACAGTTTTTCATGATGTGTCCCCCAGATACTGATGTCGTTATTGTCCCCACCCAGCGCCGGCGGAAAAAGCCGGCGCCAGGCAAGACGCTATTGTCTCGACGGCAATAATCGCCGGCCTGTGCGGCCGGGCCATACGGACATGCGCAAGCCTCCGCCGGAAGGCGGAGGCTCGGGGAAGGTCAGGCTCGCTTAATGCACGCCGACGGCGTGGGCCGGTTTGGCCAGCGGGTCGATGCCTGCTTTTTTGTCGAGACGGCCGGCCCAGGTGGTCAGGCCCAGTGCCGCGACCACGATCAGGGCACCGATCCACGGGGTGGCCAGCAGGCCGAGGGTGCTGACGATCACGCCGCCAATCCAGGCACCCAGCGCGATTCCGACGTTGAAGGCCGCGATATTCAGGCCGGAGGCGACATCCACCGCTTGCGGGGCTTCACGCTCGGCCTGCTGCACCACGTAGACCTGCAGGCCGGCCACGTTGCCGAAGGCGACTGCGCCCCAGGCCAGTACGGTGGCGATCACCAGCGGGGTCGACGGTGCGGTGAAGGTCAGCGCCAGCAGCACCAGGGCTAGCAGGGTGAAGATGATCTGTAGCGCGCGGATCGGGCCCTTCATGTCAGCCAGTTTGCCGCCCCAGATGTTGCCGAAGGCCACCGATACGCCGTACACCAGCATCACCAGGCTGACGCTGGCGGCGCCCATGCCGGTTACCTGTTCGAGGATGGGGGCAAGGTAGGTGAAGGCGGTGAACGAACCGCCGTAACCCAGCGCGGTCATCGCGTAGACCAGCAGCAGGCGCGGCTTCTTGAGCACGGACATCTGGGTCAGGATGGACGCCGGCTTGGGCTGCACGATATTGTTCGGCACCAGCAGCAGGCTGCCGACAAAGGCGACCACACCCAGCATGGCCACGGCGAGGAAGGTCGCTTGCCAGCCGAAGCTCTGGCCGATCCAGGTACCCAACGGCACGCCGGTGACCAGCGCGACGGTCAGGCCGGTAAACATGATGGCGATGGCGCTGGCCGCCTTTTCCTTGGGCACCAGGCTGGTGGCGATGGTCGAGCCGATCGAGAAGAACACGCCGTGCGCGAGGCCGGTCAGCACGCGGGCCGCCATCAGCGCCTCGTACCCCGGCGCCATCCAGGCGACCAGGTTGCCGACGGTAAAGAGGGCCATCAGCCCGAGCAACAACTGCTTACGCGGCACGCGTCCGGTCAGCGCGGTGAGTACCGGCGCGCCGACGGCGACGCCCAAAGCATACAGGCTGACCAGCAGGCCGGCGGACGGCACGGAAACGCCCAGCGACTGGGCAATGGTCGGGATCAGCCCGACGATGACGAATTCGGTGGTACCGATGGCGAAGGCGCTGAGCGTCAGCGCCCACAAGGCGAGTGGCATGATGTGCTCCTTTGGCGGCGCGGGAACATTCCCCGCTGACAGGCTGCGCATTGTGGGTACTTGCCGAGCGCGGATAAATCGGCTGTACTGGCAAACACTTGTGAGCTGGAGTCAACAATGCTGAACATCGACGCGCTGACCGCGTTTTGTGCCGTCATCGACGCCGGCTCTTTCTCGGCGGCGGCCGAGCGCCTCGGGCAGACGCCGTCCGGCATCAGCCGCACCATCTCGCGGTTGGAGAGCCAGCTGGGCATCAGCCTGATCACCCGCACCACCCGCCGGCTCGACTTGACTGAAGAGGGACGCTGGCTGCTGGAACGCGCCCGCGCCATCCTCGCGGAACTCGCAGAAACCGAGGCCCAGCTGGCAAACAGCCTCGGCCAGCCCTCAGGCCTCGTGCGCGTCAACGCGGCGACGCCGGTGCTGGCCCACCTGATCGCGCCGCTGGTAGCTGGGTTTCTGGACGCGTACCCGCAGGTGCAACTGGAACTGACCCACGGGGAAACCGTCGTCGACCTGATCGAGGAGCGCGCCGACGTCGCGATCCGACTGGGCACTCTGGCGG
Organism: Crenobacter caeni; assembly: GCF_010435965.1. GTDB lineage: Bacteria > Pseudomonadota > Gammaproteobacteria > Burkholderiales > Chromobacteriaceae > Craterilacuibacter > Craterilacuibacter caeni. Next base: position 246,696 of record NZ_JAAGAA010000002.1, on the reverse strand, counting down.
ACTCGACCCTCAACGCGCGCAGGCTGGGTGAAACGGCCTTGCGGCTGGTCGCCGCACCCGCCTACCTGGCCCGCCACGGTACGCCCGCCAGCGTCGACGCACTGGCCGCGCACCGACTGCTGGGTTTCACCCAGCCCGTCTCGCTCAACCTGTGGCCGCTACGGCACGCCGGCGGCGACGGGCTCGCCATCCGACCATCGCTGGCGGCCTCCAGCGGGGAGACGCTGTACCGTCTGGCGCTGGAAGGCGCCGGCATCGCCTGCCTGTCCGACTTCCTAGTCGCCGACGCGCTCGCCCAGGGGAAGTTGTGCGAGGTATTACCTGCAGCAAGGCTGGACTGGAGCTTACCGGTATGGGCCGTGTTCTACCGGCAAGGCACACTGGCGCCGCGTCTGGCCGCCTTTGTCGACTATCTGGCAGCACATCTGGCCGCACGGCTGGGCGCCGGCAAGGGAAGGTAAGCGGGGAAAGGCAGGCGCGACGTCCCGGCTAAAGCGCGGGCAAGCGTCAGGCCACGCTGGACGGCGGCGGGCCACGCCCGATGCAGCGCTTGCGGCCCACGCGGCATTCAGGCATGCCCGGCAAGCAGGCCTGCCAGTCCTCCAACTGCGATCAACCACAGTGGATGCGCGCGGCAGGATAACGCGACCACAGCGGTCACCAGCGTCAACACCCAGCCAGACAGCCCGTGGTTGCTGGAGCGGGCCAAGATGCCACCCGACGCGAGCAACAGGCCGACCGTGGCAGGGGCCAGCGCAGCGAGCAGGGCTTTCACGAGCTGTTGCTGCCTGCCGCGCACCAGCGTGCAGGCACACAGGTAAACGAGCAGTGCCGCTGGCAAAAGCATGGCCAGGGTAGACACCAGCGCGCCCGCCAAGCCGGCCACCCGCCAGCCCAGCAAGGTCACCACGATCACATTGGGCCCGGGCGCCGTCTGCGCGAGGGCAAAGAGTTCGGCAAACTCGGCCGCGCCCAGCCACTGCTGCTCGACGACAAAAAAGCGCTGCATGCTTCCCAGGGCCACATTGACGCCGCCGAAAGCCTGCAGGGAAAGACGGCCGAAAAAAACCGCCAGCGTCCATAGCACCTGGGGGTCAGCCATCGCGCCGTCCTGTGTACGCGTGCAGGGCCAGCGCGGCGGGCACCAGCACGGCGAGCACCATCCACAGCGACCAGCCCAACACCCCCAGCGCGGCACACGCGGCCATTGCGAGCAGCACGTCGGCCCGCCGCCCGGATAAGCCTCTTAACAGGCTCAGCGCGCTGGCAAGCAACAGGCCCGCACCGACCGACGCCATGCCCGAGAGCGCGGCGTGCACCTGAGGCTGGTGGCCGAAATGCGCGTAGGCCGCGCCCAAGGCCAGGACGATCAGGCAAGGCGCACACAGCAAGCCGCCCAGGGCTGCGGCGGCGCCCCGCCAACCGGCAAACTGCGTGCCGACAATCAGCGCCAGGTTGCAGACGTTGGGGCCGGGCAGCACCTGCGCAATGCCCAGCAACTCCGTAAATGTTTTCTGGTCAAGCCAGCGCAACTTGTCGACCAGCGCGCGTTGGGCCCATGGCAGGCAGCCGCCAAAGCCGGAGAGGCCCACCTTGGCGAACTGCACGAAAAGCATGCCGGCATCCGGTGCGGCCATCCCCTCTTCCCCCTATCCAGAACAATTCAAGCAAGAACAGCACGCGTGGGCACCTCAAGACAAACAGGGCGGCGCCTGCTGGCGCCGCCCTGTGCCGACAGCGTGTCCCGGTCAGAACTTGTGGAAAATCCCGAAGCCTACGCCGTTGGCCTTGTCCAGATGGTCGGTATCGAAAGACCATTGGCCGGCAGCTAGCTCAAGATTGGTACGTTTGGAGAGATCGTAACGCACTGCCGCCGCGTATTGAAGGTATCCGCTATCACTTATGGTTCCCTGATCTGTCTGCAGGTCCCAACCCTTGGTGACATAGGCCTTCAGCCGCATTTTCTTGCCCAGCTTGTACTCGGAGGCCACCGACATTTCACGGTACTTGGCCGGATTGTCCTTCTTGTAATCCCAACCTAAATGCTTGCTAAGTACGTCTCTGAAAGCATCATCTTCATAGAGCGCTGTGCTAACTCCCTTGCCCTGCTGGTAAGCCACCGTCCAGAAAACCGTATCCCCGTCGTAACCAAGCTGGGCTCGGTGGTTGTACGCGTTTACCGGCAAATCAGGCTTCTTCTTCTGCCTGTTCTGTCCCTCAAACTTGGTGTACTCGTAGGCCGCCAGATAGGGGCCGTACTGGTAGCTGATACCCACGTCGTAGGTATGCTGGGCGTTGTCCGGATACTTGAGTTCTGCATCAGCCATCTGCTTGTGGTCGAGTTCGCTGGTGCCGTAGGTCAGTGCGAGTTCCCAGCCATACCAGTTGGGCGAGTAGTAGCTGACCGCATTCTTGACCCGCTCGCCGGTGACCCGTACGAAGTTGTTCTCGAACGCCTTGACCTTGATCGGGTCAATGTCGTCCATCCAGCTTTCCTTGCCGAAGTTGTCCAGGTAGCCCAGCTTGAACACCCCGTAGCCGGCGGTCTCCAGACCGATAAACGACTGGCGCGAAGCCCATGCCCGCTCCTTGGAGCCGTCTATCTCGATCCGGCTTTCCACCTGCCAGATGGCCGCCAGGCCATTACCCAGATTCTCCTTGCCTCGAAACCCGATCCGGGAGGTGTTGTCGTTGACCCCGTTGATGCGTTGCCCCTGTCCCTTGAGCGCGATTTCCTTGACCGAATCAAACCCCGCGTTGATCCGGCCGTAGATTTCCACCTCTGCCTGTGCAAACGCCGGCAACATGCAGAACGGCACCACGAGACTCCACTGCTTGGCTTTCATTTGACCCCCTTGAAGAAAATTAGGAATTAAAGCGGTTGATTCCGTAGCAGGCGGGTCTTCGAGCCACCAAACTTCTCAAACCCAGGCAACTGCATCTCGCGGACAGCCGGTGACAACACGACCTTGCGGTAAAACGCGTCTCCGGCCTCCACAAGCTCAGGGGTTTTGAAGTAATCGACGTCCTCGTAACCGTACGAGAATTCGCAAAGCATGGGGGCGCCGCCGGCCGTACGAGACCAGGTCTCCAGCTTGGCTTCGGCCTCCCCCATTCCCAGCGTGATCTTGCCGACGGTTGCCGAGCGGTAGTACGCCCGGGTCGCTTCAAGCTTGGTGTTGCCAGGCAGCCCGGACTTCTTGAGGTCCGGTACGTAGCGCGTGAACTCACCCAAGGTCATCCCCTCAAACTGCGAAGGCGCAAGCTTGAGGTCGACCCCCTTTTCGACGTTGCTGACCATCACGCCACCCTGGCCGAGACTGGGGTTGTCCTCGGCAGAGATCTTTCCCTTGGCGCCCCGCGTAAACAGCGACGTTCCCAGCACGAAGGCGGCATCCTTGCCGCTGGTCTTTACCGATACCCGCAGCGGATTTTCAGCAATGCCGTCTTCGTAACGGGTATTCACACGGACGATAAACCCCGCATGCTTCAGCGCGTCTGCAGGCGTATCCAGATAGTCTTTGGTGCCTTGCCTGAGTTTGAGCTTCTTGATGTCAGTAGCCGGAAAACCAGCTTTCTCCGCCTCAGTCCGGATGACGGCCCATACTTTCTTGAAATCCTGTGCGGGGTCGGCGCAGTATTTTCCGTCCAACTGGAACTTGTACTCCGCCCCGGAAACTTCCCCGTGCGGCTTCCACAACTGGCTGTTTGCAGCGTGGCGCTGTTGCGCCCCGGCCAGCGCGGACGAACTGGCCAGTACAAACGCACCAGCTACGGCAAACGGGATGGCGACCATTTTCCTCATGTGTACCCCCTCAACAAAAGATTCACGACCAATATAATGGAATTAAAACTTAGCGGTATCGCAAATAGAAATGCTACGTATAACAAAAGGAAATACAAAAAATTCAAACCAGCAAATAAAAATAGGGGGCCGTAGCCCCCTGCAAATCGCAACTCGCAACCTGAATCAAATCATTACCAGGTCTTGAAAGGCTGCTTCATCAGCATCGAGTTGTAGTAGCGGGTTTCACCCGTCACTTCCTCGCCCAGCCATTCAGGCTTGTCGAAGGCTTCGTCTTCGCTGGAGAGTTCGACTTCGGCTACGATCAGCCCCTCGTTGTCGCCGAAGAACTCGTCGACTTCGTAGGTATGTGCACCGGCCTGTACCAGGTGGCGGATCTTGTCGATCACGCCCGGTTCGCATATTTTCAGCAGTTCTTCAACTTCGGCGACCGGAATTTCCTTTTCCCACTCGTAGCGGGAGGCGCCCGACGCGCTGCCAATGCCCTTGATCGTGATGAAGCCCTTGTCGCCCTTGATGCGCACGCGCACGGTGCGCTCGGGAACCGAAGACAGGTAGCCCTGGGTAATGCGCTGCTCCTTGAGGACGGAAGTACGGAAGTCACCTTTTACCAGAAATTTGCGTTCGATTTCGTTAGCCATCTAATTGAATCCTTTTTGAATAATTGAAGTAGGCGGGGCATCGCCCCGCCGATCGGCATCAGTTTGCCAGTGGCTTGTTGATCATGCCGACCACACGCTTGATCGCTTGCAGGTAATTGATGTTCTCCACACCGGACAGGCGCACATCGTCTACCGTCTTCAGGATGTCGGCTACTTCGGTCGATTCGGAGTTGATCGACACCAGCTTGGCGCCGTTGATCAGCACATTGGCTACTTCGCAGATGGTGTCGTTTACCATGTAGCCGAAGCGCTGCTTGTGCACGCGAACCGCCTGCAGGTCGGGGTGGGCATCGATCAGGGCCAGGAACTCGTCCAGCGTCAGTTGCTCTTGTGTCAGCTGCGGCATCTCGACCTGGAAGGCCGGGAACACTTCTGCTTCCAGTTGTGCGCGCGACATCGGGAATTCGCCTTTCATCAGCGGATTCCATTGCTCAAGGCCATCCACAGTCTGCACATAGGTCTTGATGTCCATCTTGCCGTCGCGGATCTTGGTGTTGTTTACATCATTGGTGCGGGACATGATGTAAATCTCGTCAGACTGTCGCTCCCATACCTTTTCCGGCACCGGCTGGGACAGGCGGGCCATCCGCTTGGACGCTTCGCTGAAATCCTGGCCGAAAGTGCGGAATTCAAAACGCGGCTTGGAGATTTCACCAATGACGAGGGCTTTCTTTTCGGTCATGACATTTCCTTTTGATTTGGTATGGATGGTGGTTTTATTTTTCGCCTTCCGGCGAAGATTTGATATTTAAATTAGGCATCAGTTTTTATTTTGAATCAAGCATTTTTTGTTGTTTTTTTACCTACATACCCTGCCGTATATCCCGGGCAGCGAAAACCTTCGGCGTCTTCGCTCCGATTTTTTAACAAGCCGACGCACATGAAAATACAGCCATTTTTTTATCATATGCCTTCACCTCCATTGTTCGGAATTTTGAATTCCGCGTACAACTTTGAAAATACGAGTTCAATATGCTTGTTGAACTTTGCATTTAGCGGCGTTGATTCGCGCGGCAGCCAATGCGCGCCACACGCCTCGAGTGCCTGCCGCAATTGCCAGGTGTGTGTGAAGGTCGCACCTTTCAGAGCGAGCAGGTCCTGCTGTTGGGCTTGCGACAATAACGGCAGCGTCTGCCCGGGGTGGCCAACCACCATCGGCGAGGTCCGAGCCAGCGAGACCAGCGTTTCAAGCCCCGCTTCATCCGGCAAGCCTTGCTGCGCCAGATAGCGGCTCAGCTTATCGGCACGCTCAAAGGTGCGTCCTTCGGCCGCTTGCAAGGCCCCGACCTGCAGGCCTTGCCGGCGGGCTTCGAGCAGGACTTCTTCACTCAGCTCGTAGCGTTGTACCTCATGGACGGGCAGGCGCATCACGTTCTGTACGACCAGCAGGCAGGCGAGGCAGACCGCAGCTGCAATGAAGGGGGTCAGCACCCAGCCGCCGGTGATCCTTCCTGCCATGCGCCAGTTGATACTCTGCCCGCCCTTTAGCAGGCCGATGCCGATCACGGCGCCCACGATGGCTTGCGAACTGGAAACCGGCACCAGCGGAATCGTCGGCAGGTTGTGGCTGGCGAGAAAGGTCTGCAGGTCTTGCGAGGCGAACAGGAAGAGCACCACCGAGTGCGACATCACCACCACCCACGCCGCGACCGGCGACAGGGGCATCAGCCCCTGGCCTACGGTCAGCATCACCCGTTTCGAGTAGGTATACACCCCGGCCGCGATGGCGACGCCGCCGACCAGGAACAGGGTCTGCACGGGACTCAGGGTATACAGGCCCAGCGATAGCGACGGCAGCTGCACGCTGTTCATGAACACGCCCATCACGTTGGCAATGTTGTTGGCACCCAGGCTGTACGAACCAAACGCACCGGCGACAATCAGCGCCCAGCGCGCGCCCGCGTCCAGTGTCAACACATGCGGCTTAACATGCCTGAGCGTCCAGTCGGTCCCCCGGTACAGGGCAACCGCGACGATGGCCGACAAGATCGGGCAGAGCACCCAGGTCATCAGGATCTTGGAGAGCACGCTGGTATCGATCTGGGTACCAGAGAACAGGTTCCAGCCAATGATGGCGCCAATGATGGCCTGCCCGGTTGAAACCGGCAGCCCGTAGTGGGTCATCATCATCACCGCCGCTGCAGCGGAGAGCGCGGCGGCGAATGCACCACCCAGCTCGCTGATGGCGCCCAGTTGGGACAGGGTATGCGCGGCGCCGGCACCGCTGATGGTGGCGCCCAAGATCACGAAGACCGAGCAGATCAGCGCCGCAGTGCCAAAGCGCACCATGCGGCTGCCGACAGCGGTGCCGAATACGTTGGCCGCGTCGTTGGCGCCGAGCGACCAGCCAAGGAACAAGCCGCTGGAGAGGAGGAACAGGGCAATCGGGTCCATGTCCGGCCTCACATGCTGCGCTTAAGGGCAAAGATCACCAGCTGGTCGGCGAGATCCTCGGCCCGGTTGGCCACCATGTCGATGCGCTCGATGAAGTAGCGCATGTGCAGTTTCCAGGACAGTTCCTCGTCGCTGCTGAACACCGCACGTTTGAGGTCGGTGCACAGCCGGTCCGCCTCGCTCTCGCAGAAAATCACCTTGTGACAGTGGTCGCGGACGGCCGCGGTGTCGCGGAAGAAGGCCCGCGAGGCGAGCACCACATGCTCAAGACACTTTTGTACGCTCTGCTGCAACGCGATGAAGTCGGGCGCGAAGCGCTCGGGAATGGCGGGCTGCTCGACTTCCAGGCTGATGGCCAACGCCTTTTGCGCGTTGATCAGCGTATCGAGTTGCTCAATCATTTTCAGCACGTCGCTACGCAGGTCAGGAATCAAGGTCTTCTCGTAAACGTAGGTTTCGATACCGCGGCGCAGCGCGTCGGCGGCAAGCTCGATCTCGTTCAGCCGCTGCAGGCTCGCGTAAAAGGGCGGGTTAACCGAAGAAGTACTCATGTACTGGCCAAGCAGGCAGGCGAAGACCTCGCCTGCGTCGCCGACCAGGTCGAAATAGCTGTCCAGGTCATTACGCAGACGCTGGCTGTCGATCAATAAAGTGTTCTTGATCTTGTCGAAAATCATCATGCTCTCCCCAATTTCTCAAAAAATGACCTGGCCCGCGGATACTTCCCTTCCGACCGTGTTTCCAGTGACTGGATGCCCTTGTACGTCACATCCAGGTCGTAGCGTTGATAGCGGACACACTCCCCGCGCTGGTAGCGCAGTAACAGGCCGATCCGGTAGCGGGGCCTGACGGCCTTGTGCCTGATGCGCTCGCCTTCAAGAAACCAGATCTCCCGCTCGTCACGCGCCGCGTTGCGCAGCAGTTTCTGCAGGTTGATCACCTGCACGTCCTCGCAAGTGGACGCGGACAAGGCAGCGGTTGCCTGCGGGGCCACCAGTCGGGTGTAGGCCAGCAAGCTGGAGCCTTGCGGGTGGTAGCGCTTGCGGTAGCGCCGACTCATCGCCCGCAGTTGGCGGTCTGTCGCTTCAGTTGGCGTGCCCAGCCAGAATCTTTCGTAGATGCTGGCAATGCACCCCCGTGCCGTCCGGCACTCAAGTGAAGTCCGGTAATCAAACAGGCGCCGGCTAAGCCGCCGTATGGTCTGCAAGCGGCTGACTTCCTTGACCCGATCCTTGAGGATGTACCCGGCGACCATCGCGATCAGAAAGGGTGCGGTGAAGTTGCCGTACTTCATCTGCGACCAGAACGCGATCAACATCGCGATGGTCATCGCCAGCGCTGCGGCCATGCCGCTAATCACGTGCTGCACCCAGACACCAGACTCCACACGTTTGGCCAGTGGTAGCAGCGGGGTCAGGCAGAAATGCTGCAACGTGGTGAAGTGCTGCAATTCGGCGCCTTTGTGTGCGCCGCTCGGCAAGCCTGGCAGCCCCCGCTCCCGCCGCCAGTCCCGCTCCAGTTGCAACACTTCGACCAGTTGGCTACTCGCTGCGCCGTCGCTTTGGCGCGCGAAATGCTGCAGGTACAACTGCTGCAATTGCTGGCCCAGATAGTCGTTGACCATCAGGTAGGCAGCCCTGAGCATCACCGGCTCGATACTCCTGAAACGGGCCAGGGCATGTCGGGCCTGTTCGCCCACTTGGCGCAGAACAGCTTCGTCTGTCGCCTGTCCGAGCCCCTCACCCAACGCTTTGGAGAACTGCCGCGCCCAGCGGGCGGCTGCCTCGTGGTAGCGCGCCGGCCCGGTCCTTGCCGCTTCGGTCAAGCTAGCAATACAGGCCGGCTCGGCCAGTTCCGCAAGCGTCCTGCATTCGGGCAGCAGCGCAAAACGGTTCTTCAGGTATCGGTAAAACAGCTCCCGTGAAAAATTAGCCGGCTGGATATCGAGTTGCGCCGGCACCAGCATGAAAACGTCCAGTTGGCTACGGGCGGCAAGAAGCTTTCCCTGCGCCGTTATCCTCAGCTGCATTGCGTCGTGCACGCAGGCGGCCAACTCGACCCTATCCTCCATCAACGTCCTCCTTCTGCTTGCCGGGCCTTGCGCGCGAGTTCCTGCTGCATTTGCCCGGCAATCACGACAGGCGCCAGCCGGAACAGGCGGTGGGCCCTGACATCATGCTCGGCAGGATCGTCGACGATCTCGTAGCGGGTGATCTCGCCGGTTTCAAAATCGCTGACTTCCATGTATTCCGCGCAAATCGAAGACATAGCTTCCCCCTTGCTCCGGCCGGCATGGGCCGGAGCATCAGACAGGATGAAAATCGGGAGGACTTGCTTAGAAGAAACCGGGGGTGATGCCCAGCCAATGCAACCAGGTGCCGCCTGCGACCAGCATCAGCAACCAGGCGACAACCGACATGGTCGCGCCGTACTTCCATGCTTCACCCATGGTGTATTTGTTGCAGCCGTACAGCATCGCGTTGGGCTTAGCGTTGAACGGCAACGTCCAGCACATGTTGATGCACAGCGCGACAGGCAGGGCGAGTGACATCACATCCAGTTGCAGCGTCTCGGCCACCCCGATCACGATCGGCAGGAAGATCAACGTGCGCATGTTTTTGGACTGGAAGATCCAGTGCGAGGCGATGAACAGGCCGGTCAGCACCGCATACAGCTCGAAGTAGCCCATGCTGTTCATGCCGAGGGAGTCCATCAGCTGCGTGGTCAGCACGGTCATCAGCTTGGTCTCGTTAAGCCCAGCGCCCAGTGAGTACGCACCCGCCGAGAACAGCATCAGGTGCCACGGGATGTCGACCTTGTTCCAGTCGATCAACTTGGTCTGCGGCATCAGCATCACGGTTGCACCCAGCATCGCCACCACCGTGGCGTTGAGTCCGTGAAGCTTGTCGGTCGCCCAGATGGCCAGTACGGCAAAGAAGATCAGCGCGGCCTTCACCTCGCCCAACTTGAACTTGCCTAGTTTGTCCAGTTCGCGCTGCAGCGCTTCGCGGCCACCCTCCAGCTTGGGCTCCTTGTCTTCCTTGGTCAGCGGGAAGATGAAGCGCACGCCGATCACATAGGTCAGGATCCCCAGCGCGATGGTGATCGGCAGGCCTGCTGCCAGCCAGTCGATGTAGTAGACGGTGACGCCAGCGCCGGCCAGCAGCGCCACGCCCATCAAGTTGGCCCCGGAGCCGGTCATGAAGGCGTTGGAGCCCGCGTTGATCATCAGCAGGTTATGCAGCACCAGGTTGCGCGCAAAATTGTTGGTGGTATTGGTACCCGGCGCGCCGTACACGGCGGAAACCACCATGAACAGCGGCATCATCAGTGCGGCCTTGGCGGCGGTTGCGTTGATGAAGGCGCTCAGGATGATGTTGATCGCCATGAAGCTCAGGAACAGCGCTCCCGCGTTCTTGCCAAACTTGAGCACAAAGGCCAGCGCAGCGCGTTTGGCCAGGTCCGTACTGACCATCGCCGAAGCCATGATGAAAGCGGAAACGTTCAACCAGATGGTGGGGTCGCCGAGGGTGGCCATTGCGGCCTTGGCTTTGAGGGTCTTGGTGAGAATGAGGCCGCAGATCAGCAGCATCGAGGTGAGGTAGTTGGGGACAGCCTCGGAAATCCACAGGAACAGCGCAGTAGTAAAGAGACCGAACATGACTTGCTGTTTGGCGTCCAGTCCGGGCATCGGCAGCAGATACGCGGTCAGTACAAAGACCACGCCGGCTAGCAACAATCCCCACTGCTGGAAAAACACCCCGACTTGGGTCGGCGCCCGCTTGGGCAGCTTGGACAAGGAGTACTGGCTCATGTCCAGCGGATCGAACCCTGCATCCGCCCTCATGTCGGGCTTGCGTGCTTCTGGCTGTCGCCCGCCCATGCCGGCAACGCCGGGCAATGTCGTGCTTCCCATAACTACCCCCTTTAAATGGCATTTCAGGATGCATGTGGTTGCCGGTCGTGCCGGCAATCCGAATGCCGACAGTATTCCAGATTGCGCTCACTCTCTTGATAGTGTTTAATTATGCCAAGCATAACTTTATGTAATATCAAGTCGTGCATACATTCTATTTATGGAATGCACCCCTGAAGCCTTGACTGGTAATGCCGTATGGATTTGAAACGTTTGCGTTATTTCTGCACGATTGTCGAGCAGGGACAGATCAGCCGTGCTGCGGAAGTGCTGTGCATCACCCAACCGGCGCTCAGCCAGCGCCTGCATGAACTGGAAGAAGAACTGGGGGTACCACTGATCCTGCGCAAAGGCAGGCAGTGGAAGGTAACCGAGGCGGGCAAACTGCTCTACCAGCGCGCCCGCCGCATCCTGATGCTGGTCGAGGAGACCTCTTCGGATGTGCAGGAGTTGACCGAAGGCAGCAACACCCGCATCGCCATCGGCATCTCGACCATGTGCCTGAGCGTACTGCTGGATGTTCTGCCGCTGCTCTACGAGATCATGCCCGGGATCAAGTTCAGGCTCATCCACGGCAACTTCACCAACCTGGAAGCGCTGGTCAACAAGCACCAGATCGACTTCGCGATTACCCAGCCGCCGCATGACGCCAGCGCGTATCAGGTGTATCCGCTACCGCCCAGGGCATTTTGCGCGCTGGTGGCCGGACGCTACCGCAACGAGCTGACGGGTAGTGCCATACATCTGTCCGAGTTGACCTCTACCCCGCTGGTGGTCACCCGCAGGACCTTCGGCGCCGAGATCGACGACTTCCTGCTGGACAGCATCCGCAAGGTCATTCCCCGCCCCAACATCCTTATCGATTGCCACGATATCCGTACGCTGATGGACGTGATCGATACCGGGATCGACGCCGTCGCCGTGGTACCGGAATCCGAACTCGCACGCCGAACGCTACACCACAGTGAAGCCAGAAAGCTCGTCGGGCTGCCCGACTCCTTCAATGCGGCGATCATCCATCAGCAAGACCACTTCCTGTCTTCTGCGGCCCGCTTTGTAATCCAGAAGATCATCGAGCATGCAGCCAGCCAGAACGCCCCGACTGCGGATAATGGCAACCGCCAGGCAAGCGCCCTCCCCCAACCCGACGCTTCAATCGCTTGACCGTGGCCTGCTGCACGAAAAAGTACTGCCCCTGAAGACGATGATGCGGACTCAGGCATCAGCCGCCTTCCGCGCCTCGAAAGGGCTGGAGGGTCGAGAGAGTCCGGCTGGCGAATGATGGCCTTAAGCGGGCCAGGGCTCCGTCGGGTAATGCTGACCTTACTGATCTTTCTGTTAAGGGGGATGCGTATGGCGAAGCGGCGGTGAGACAGGGGACAGCTTTTGCTGCATGCGGCGGCGAGTGCAGCAAAAATGCAGCACAAAGCAAAAAGCCCACCTAATGGCGGGCTAAATGCTTGAATCTATTGGCTCCCCGAGCAGGGCTCGAACCTGCGACCTGCGGATTAACAGTCCGTTCCAAACGCCTTATTCGGCCGAGAAGAACCACTGAAAGCTCATAGAAATCATGCATTTAACCTACTGCCGATTCCCGCGATTTACCGCTGTTTACCGCACTCAGTGCAGCAAAATTGCAGCAACGCTGACGTCATTATGGTCGCGCTTTGCAGCATCCGCAATGCTGCGAAAAATAAGGTGTCACAAAGTGGCCGCGCCGCGCTATACGGTCAAGCTGGCAGGTGCCAGCGCACCGGACGCACCTAATGTCGACTGCCTTACTGACGCCCGCCGAGCTCGCGGAGATGCTCGGACTTTCCGTTCAGACGATTTACAACCTCCGTTCTAATGGGGGGGCCTTGCCACCAGCGATCGTTGTCGGTCGACGGGTTCGTTACCAGTTATCCGATGTGGAAGCCTGGCTGCAGGGTCAGTACGAGCACACCCCTGCACTACAGGAGGCCAAGGCTCCTCATCAAGCAGGACCGGTCAAAAGAGGCCGGCCCAGTAAGGAGGAAGCAATCCGCAGACGGCTCCGGGCAAATAATCCAGATCGCAGCTTCCCTTTAAATGGCGCCCCCCTCGGAAGCGAGTTTCCGCACGAGTCGTGACAACAATCATCCCAAACTCACCTGTGGCCAGCCAACACGGAGCGACGCAAGCAGGAACAGGGCCGCATGAGCTGAGTCTGGCAGTCGATGAATATTTCCAAAGAATAATGGGCTTGATCCGACATGCCACCGACACACCCTGCTGGTCTGCCTTGATTGATATTGCCACCTATGGGGTCGGCTTGTTCACACTGGTCATTCTGGCCTCATTTTGCGTGAACGATGTCGGAGTAAGCTTGACTGGAAGTGATGCCGCAGCCAGCTGCGGTAGCATCTAGTGAACCTCGCCCTGCTGCTAGGTGCCGTGGTCAACTTGTATTTCGTTCCGAGGTTGGGTGCGATCTGCGCCCAATTGGCCGGCAGTGTCGGCATGGTCGCCATGCATGGCGCTGATGCTGCTCTGCTTGGCATGGCTAGCGAGCATGTACGAGTGTCGTGGTCAAATTTTTTCGGACACCCCGATAGGGGGTGTTGCTGCCACAATCCGCTCGTAGGCGTTGGGTGACAAATACCCCAGCTTCGAATGCAGCCGTTCGCTGTTGTAGAAGCCGACGATATAGTCCGAGACGTCCCGATCGGCCTCGGCATGGTTAGCGTAGTCGCGCTGCCAGACCCGCTCTATCTTCAGGTTCAGGAAAAAGCGCTCCATCACCGCGTTGTCCCAGCAGTTTCCTTTGCGGCTCATGCTTGCTCGTGTGCTATGGCGGGCTAGCAGCGGGCGGTAGGACTTACTGGCATACTGGCTACCTCGATCCGAGTGGACGATCAGCCCGGGTGCCGGCCGACGTTGGGCGATGGCCAGCCGCAATGCGGCGCAGACCAGTTCGGCCGGCATTTTCGGTGCCATCGCCCAGCCGATGATCTTGAGTGGGAACAGGTCCATCACGACCGCCAGATACAGCCAGCCGCTGCGGGTACGCAGGTAGGTAATGTCGGAGACCCACGCCTAGTTGGGGCCGGCAGGGTCGAATTGCCGGTCCAGCACATTGGGCGCCACCGGCAAGCCGTGCCAGCTATCGGTCGTGTGCACGAACTTGCGACGACAGACCGTGCGCAGCCTGTGCTCACGCATCAGCCGGCGAACCCGATGGCGGCCAAGCTGCAGCCCTTTGGCGCGCAGCACCTTCAATAACCGGCGGCTGCCGTAACTGCGCCCTGACTTGTCAAAAGCAGTCTTCAGCTGAAGGCTCACCGGACAGATGCTGGGCTACGCAAGCACTCGCTGCTACGCGGCGTAGTAGCCGGATCGGCTGACGCCGAGCACCCGGCAGACTTTGTCCACGCCTCCGGGCTTCTCCTGCAGCTGAACAATGCTCCGGTAAATCATCGGAGTTGCCGGGCGAAGAAAGCCGATGCTTTTTTAGAATTTCATTGTCCCCGCGCAAGCGCTAGACTTCGGCTTCCAAAGCGCGGATGCGCTGTTGTTCGGTAGTCAGTGACAAGCAAACCCCGGGTAACCCCTGCTGCTCAGCCTCGTACTGGACGATCCAACGACGGACAGCCGTCTCGCCGAGGTCGAGATCCCGGCAGACCTGGCTGACGCGCAAGCCTGCCCCTTCATCACCTTTACGATCTGGAGCTTGAAGTACGCGTCGAATGTTCTGCGTTGCTTGGTCATCAATATTTCCTCGATGGGTGAATGATCCACCCATCGAGGTGTCCGTGGGAATTGGACCACTCCACGAGCTTGGACGCTGGCTGGCTTCGCTCTCGACAACCCGACCATGAATACAGCGCCGAACGCTACGACCTTCGCCCTAGTTCCGATCTTGTTTCCAACCCAATTGCGCGGCTCAGCCAGCGGCTTGGCCGCAAGTGTGGCCAGGCTAGGCGCCAGCACGGGACCACTTGTCTCGCCGACATCGCGTGTCCAAGGCCGAGTCGTCTCGGTTCTAGGCATGGTACTCGCAGTCAGCCTGACGGGTGCCACACTCACGGTCTGGCCAGGACGGCGCTGCAACCTACTATGCCCATTAAAGACCCACCACCAAGAAAAAGGCAGACACGCCCTAGCCGTGGAAAATAAAGCGGTGCATACACGCTAGTGCTGGTGCTATTTGCCGGGTGCGGCAAACAAATCCTGTCCTAACCAATCGATGCGCCCGTCGATGAGACCCGGCACGATCACGGGTTCGAAGTTCGTCGCGTCATTGATGTCACCGTGGCCGCGATAACGGGCTTGCTGTGGGTAGGGGTAGAGCGGACGAGTACGAATCACTTTGCCGCTGTTGCCGCCGGCCGTGGGGTCTGAGAATCCGCCTGAGGCGGCTTTGCCTGCGGTTTGGCTCGCGATGATCATGTCAGGAGCCATGCCGCGTTCGACCCAGTTTTCGAGCGGCGTAAGAAGATCAAATTGATCCGGCCCGATGCCGCCACTGCAGTGGTACATGCCGGGCACCATGAACAAACGGGCAAATTTTTGCGCAGCCGGAAAACTACCCGCCGCGTCCGCCACGGCCTGGTAATAAGCGACCGTACCAAAGGGCGGGATCGCCGGGTCAGCCCAACCCGCATAGAGAATCAGCTTGCCGCCGCGTGCAGAGAAGGGTGCGAGATCGGGATTGGTGGCGTTGTAGGTCTCGCCCATTGGCCGCAGGCGATCAAAGCCAGCGGCGTCAAAGCGCCAATCCAGATAAGTGAAGTCTGCTGGGGGGGTGGTCTCGAAGGCCAAAAACTTCAGATAGCCGTTGGCGATCCCGCTGGTGATGGTGGTCGCCGGGGCGGCGCCCCCCCCAAACGGGACTACCCAGCCAAGCCATCCCAATTCAGAACCGAAAGCCTGGTAGCCAGGATAGAGCAAGCGCCCGGACTCGTCACGCGGGCCGCCATAGAGTTTGTTGACGACATCAAGCTGAGCCCGTGTCAGGCAGGAACCCGGTTTGGCTTCCGGATTGGCGCCCGAAGGGCAGAGAAGAACCTCGGGTTGGAAATGGCACGCACGCGGGTCGGTGATTTGTCCGTCCCGGAGTCCATCAACGGCATCACACTGTTCCATGACGGCCCGATGCAGAAAAGGAAGTTCGGCTGCGGTGAGAATCGGACTGCCGTTTTCTGACCGGTTGGCGCGCGCGTTCCAAACCTCGTACTCGCCATTGAGCGGGGCCTGAATCGCCGCCGGCGAGCCCGCGATTACGCCATCGAAATCGGTCGGGAAGCGCTGCGCTTCTTGCAGTGCCTGCCGGCCACCGTTTGAGCAGCCTTGATAGTAGGAGCGTTGCGGTTTGCGGCCGTAGAAGCTGTCAATGATGGCCTTGGCTGCGGCCGACATGACGTGTTCGGAGCGCCACCCAAAGTCCGTGCGCAAGCTGGGATCCTCGCCCCAGAAGGCGTCTGCAGCGCCATTGCCGCCGCGCCCACCGCTGACATGGCCACCATTGGTGTATGCCACCGCATAGCCGCGCGCGAGTGCCTGACGCGCCTGTCCATTCGGAATCAGCTCCTGCCCGCAATAGCCGCCACAGCCGACCTGCAAATAGCGGCCATTCCAAGCGGAGATCGGCAGCAGCATTTCAAAGCCGATCTGCGGTGCGATCAAACCGCGTACCGCGCAATGCTCGGGCTGATCGGCGTTGTCGGGCACAACGCGGGTTCGGCTGATCGACGTTGGCGCGCCAGGCAGCGCGAAATAGCCGGAGCGCGCAAGTTCGCCACAGGAACCAGGCGCGAAGTTGGGGATCGGGGGTTGTGCTATTGCGCTACCTACCAAGCCAGTAAGTAACAAGATAAATTTTTTGAGCACCAATAATCCTTTTGATGCGAGTATAGGGAGCAGCTCTACGAGCTAGACGATATCGAACGAAAGATGAATTTCAATCCACGGGAAAGAGTTGACTGGCATTCGACTGAAAACCATTTTCACGAAGTAGACATACCCATGGACTGATGAATCTGCAGTACATTTCACCTATCCACATGCCTGAGTCTTCAGTCAATTTATTCAATCTCATGAAGATTTATCACCATGACGGCCAAACACAAAATTCATAGGCAATACAACAAATAAAATCGCACCAATTACATTTCCGATTGCCGCTGGAATTATACTCCAAATCAACGCAACATCCCAAGGAACCCCGACACCAAAAGCTGAAGCCAATGAAAAAAACCCCATGTTAGCGGGGCTGTGCTGAAAATTAGCAGCATCAAAAAAAGTAACCGCCAAGAAAACCGGTATATACTTACCTGTAACTGTAGGCGCCATAAATGCAAAAATCGTAGCCAAGCCAACCATCCAATTTGCAAGCATGGCCGAAATAACTATTTTCCCCCACTCAAAAACACCCCCTGCATAGTAATAACTTAACTTCAGTTCTATTATCTCCCGAATGGTATTTATTGTCTCATGAGAATAATGCTGCGCACTACTAACCATCCAAGAAAAGAAAAACGCGCCAATAAAATTGGTTATTAGCGTTAGAATCCAGAATCGGATGGCATCACTCCACCGGCAGCACATGTTTCTATTTATCAACGACAATGGCAGTATTGTATTAACCTCAGTAAGCAATGCCGCGTGAGATATTATTACCAGAAAAAATCCAGCAGAAAAACCAAAACCCCCAAGTAATCTTGCCAGTCCTTCGTTCGATACCCCGCTAGTCAGAAGAACCATAAACAACGCTCCTGACGATATTAGAGCTCCTCCCAAAACGCCGAGAGACGCTAACTGCCATACCGAATAACTAACCACGCGCACCCGACCGGCTCTAGCCAACTCATCCACTACACGTTCAGGAGATAGGGGAAGCAAGGCAAATATACTATTAGAATCATCTGGTCGCGGCACTTTAACACCTCCATTAGAATTAAGAATAAACAACCAATAAACAATTACAAACAAAAACAAAAACAAAAACAGCACAAAATAAAAAAATACCCACTACAAGCACACCAAAGAAAACCACATAAACCTACAAAAGGCCTGAATGCAAAATCAATCAGGAAAGCTTCCTCCTAATATTATCCCTCACTGCAAACAGATACGAAACAGAAAGACCAAACATAAGCATGCCTACACATGACTCAAAAGCGCCCGTAAGCCGCCCCATTTCACCTGCCGGACCGGTGCTATAAATACCAACTGTGGAGTAGCTCGATAAAGAATAGAAGAATGCGTTTCCAAAAACCGGAATATCCAGAATAAAAAAATACCCAATCGCCCACACAAAAATAGCAAAAAGATGCACAACCATCAAAAGACATGATAAAACACTAAACAAAATAGACTCGCTGGCAATGCCAGGCTTGGCATTATTCAGTAAATGCTTTTCGATATTTGATATAAAATATATACCAAAAACATGAATTGAAACCGTAAAAAGCATCATCACCAAACAAAACAGTATCACCAGCACAATTACGCCCTCCATAATTTTAATGGCTAACTATTTTTTAGAAGAAGTTCCAGCCTCAAGAATCGACACAATTGAAAAAAGAGTAAAACAAACTGCACCCAAGCCAACCATTACTCTAGCTGGAATGTAAAAACCTTGGTTATACATGGCAGCCTCGGCCATGAATGAAGAAAAAAACAAACAGCCAAGGCAAGTCACCACAGGAATCAATGGAATTCTATTAGCTAACAAGCACTCGCGTCGCCAAACCAATGCCAGCAACCAAACTTTAGAAATAATGCTGTAGCAAACCATTCCAATTCCAATGAGAAGACAGCCCGGAGCCAAGCGTTCAGTACCTGAAGACCCTACTAAAACCAGCAATCCCCATGCGATGCAAAATGAGCCCACCAAAAATACCCAGCCACTCCAATACCAACGCTCCGTATCATTGAATGAGTTTCTGACCTGTCTAACAACAGTAGCAACCAAAGCGACTAGGCAAGCGCAAATAGCAGACAACCCTGCCAACACATGGCCAACCACGTAATTTTCACTGCTCGCTTCAGAAAATATACGCATTGCCATAAAAAAACCAACAGCAGCACACACCACAGGGACCGCAATTAACGCAACCCCAACCGATTTTGAATATGCCTGGCTAGGGACGCCATCAGAATGCCGACCGGCTGCATTGAGTGGGATCAAGGTAAATTTACTTGAGGCAGCTGCCACGGTTGACACACAAGCAGAAACCAAGCCAACACCAAAAACAACATGCCCCGCAACAAAATAGTAAGCATCAACACCACGCGAGATGATAAACAGCCCCCATAACATGACAAATATGGCAGCAGCGTAACCTGCTGCCGGTAAAGCAAACATCAGAAAACGACTAAAAGAGTTTGTCAATTGACGAATAATGACAGCAGCTGTTGTGAACAGGGCGAAACATATTGCAGTTAGCGCTACAAGTACATGACCTGCAACAAAATGATTTGCACCTTGATCACTCTGCATCACGTACAGACCAAAAGAAAAACATACAGCACCCATCGATAGTGGGATCATTCTAAAAAGAACACTAATTCCGTAGTTCATGGCTGATGCCCTTTCCGGAAGATGGCTTACTTTCCCCCAATCCCAGCTTTGCTGAAAACTGGAGGTCATTCGTTAACACATACCTGTAAAACACAAAACGAACAATGACGCAAGTACAAAGAAAATGGCCATGAAAATCCATAACCACAACCGACGAAAATTTACCACCACAAGATAATCAACAAAAACGAAAAGTCAATTTCAAACTGCGCAGTGCCATGCGCGTACAAAAATGCAGCCGCCAAAATCCCACACTAACAACAAATTAAGCGTGCTTTATTTATAAAAAACACCATCAAAATCGCGTTACCTGCACGCATATAATTCTTATGTCATTTTTTGCTAAAAACTTGACGAAAATAATGCATGTCCTAAAAAGCAGGCATCTGCCTACAGCAGGTAGACAGAGGCGCCTCTGATCCATAGCCAAGAACACTTGCTATGGATGGGTTTCGTTGTTTCGAACCGGTTCTCCCCCGTCATGCCAAGAGGTTTATATGCATCTAACTCCTAGAGAACTCGACAAGCTGATGATCTACACCCTCGCCGATGTCGCACTCAAACGAAAGGCCAAGGGTTTGAAGCTCAACCATCCAGAAGCCGTTGCGATCATCTCCAGCGCAGCCATGGAAGGCGCACGAGAAGGCAAGTCTGTCGAAGACGTGATGAAAGACGCCAGCACCGTACTTACCCGTGCTGATGTGATGGAAGGCGTCGCCGAGATGATCCCCATCGTGCAAGTTGAAGCCGTGTTCACCGATGGCAGTCGTCTGGTGACCGTACACGCGCCGATCAAGTAACTCCCTCCACTCTGCGGAGCTCTGTCCATGTCCAATCCGACACCAAGCTGCCCGGTAGGCGGGCTCATCCTGGCCGACGGCGCTATCGAGCTGAACGCCGGCAAACCAACCACCACCCTCAAGGTACGCAATACTGGCGACCGGCCGGTTCAAGTCGGCTCGCATTTCCACTTTTTTGAAGCAAACGCTTATCTGGAATTTGACCGCGCACAAACCTTCGGCAAGCGCCTCGACATTCCCGCGACCACCGCTGTCCGTTTCGAACCAGGCGATGAGAAGGAAGTGACGCTGATCCCGATCGGCGGAGGCCAGCGGGTATACGGTTTCAACAATCTGGTGGACGGCTGGACGGGTAGCGAGCATGACCATGCCTATCGCCCCCGCTTCGGCGAAGCCATGCGCCGCATCGAACTGCGTGGCTTTAAAAACAAACGTTGAGCCGTCTACATCAAGAGGATTAATTCTATGTCGAGCATATCCAGACAGCAGTACGCCGACCTATTCGGCCCGACCACCGGTGACAAGATCCGGCTGGGAGACACCGACCTTTACGTTGAGATCGAAAAAGACCTGCGCAGCTACGGTGACGAAGCAGTCTACGGCGGTGGTAAGACCTTGCGTGACGGTATGGGCATGGATAACCAGCTCACGGGCTTTGCCGGCTCGCCTGATCTTGTGATCACCAACGTGACCATCGTCGATGCCCGCCTTGGTGTCATCAAGGCAGACGTGGGCATCAAGGATGGTCTGATCTGCGGCATCGGCAAGGCTGGCAACCCTTCAACCATGGACGGAGTCACCCCATCGCTGGCCATCGGCCCGTCGACGGACGCCATTTCTGGCGAACACCTGATCCTGACCGCCGGCGGCAACGACGGTCACGTCCACATGATCTCTCCGCAGCAAGCCTACGCAGCACTTTCCAACGGGATTACCACGCTGTGGGGCGGCGGCGTTGGCCCGACCGACGGCACCAATGGCACAACCATCACTTCCGGCGTATGGAACATGGAGATGATGATGCGGGCCTTTGACGCCCTGCCCATTAATGTGGGTCTGCTAGGCAAGGGCAACTCCTCCGGAATTGCACCACTTGTTGAGCAAATCAACGCAGGCGCCGCGGGGTTCAAGATACATGAGGACTGGGGTGCAACCCCGGGTACGATCCGCAGTTCGCTCAAGGTCGCCGACGACATGGATGTTCAGGTGTGCATCCATACGGACACCCTGAACGAAGCCGGCTTTGTCGAAAACACCATCGCTGCGCTCGAGGGGCGTACGATCCATACCTACCACACCGAAGGGGCTGGCGGCGGCCACGCGCCGGACATCATCCGCGTAGCCTCCCTGCAGAACGTGCTTCCCAGCTCGACCAACCCGACGCTGCCTTATGGCGTGAACTCGCAGGCCGAACTCTTCGACATGATCATGGTGTGCCATAACCTCAACCCGAAAATTCCTTCGGACGTGGCATTCGCCGAGAGCCGGGTCCGTGCCGAGACCATCGCTGCCGAGAACGTCCTGCACGACATGGGGGCGATCTCGATCATCTCGTCCGACTCTCAGGCAATGGGCCGGGTGGGCGAAAGTTTCCTGCGTGCGATTCAGACAGCCAACTGCATGAAGAAGGCGCGCGGCAAGCTACCAGAGGACGCTCCGGGCAACGACAACTTCCGCGTGCTGCGCTTTGTCGCCAAGGTCACCATTAACCCAGCTATCGCGCAGGGGGTGAGTCACCTGATTGGCTCAGTCGAGGTGGGCAAGATGGCCGACCTGGTCCTGTGGGATCCGGCGTTTTTTGGCGCAAAGCCCAAGTACGTGATCAAGGGCGGCCTGATTTCCTGGGCGCCAATGGGTGATCCGAACGCCTCGCTCCCCACCCCGCAACCGGTCATTTACCGGCCGATGTACGGCTCCTTCGGTTCAGCGCTGCACAAGACCTGCATCACCTTCACGTCAAGGGCAGCGTACGAAAACGGGATTGCCGACCGCTACGGCCTACAGCGTCGGGTGGAGCCGGTTTACCGGACACGACAGGTCACCAAGCGGGACATGGTGCGCAACGACGCGACCCCCCTGATCGAAGTCGATCCGGAAACCTTTGCCGTACGGGTGAACGGGGTACACGCCACCATCCCCCCGGCAGCGTCGATTGCCTTGAACCAGCTGCACTTCTTCAGCTAACCCGGCAAGGAGAGAGGCGATGATGACACCACTGGACGTGATGTGGATCGGGTTAGGCGGAGGACTGGGCTCGCTGCTGCGTTGGCGCATCGGCGCTATCGTCGGCGAGCATTACCACGGAGACTTTCCGCTTGGCACCTTTCTGATCAACGTTACAGGGGCGTTCGTCATCGCCTATCTGGCGATCCTGTTCGGTGTCGACTGGCGAGACCGCTTCGGCAGCGCCCTGAACGCAGGGGTGCTCACCGGCGTACTAGGCGGATACACCACCTTCAGCAGCATGCAACTGGACGCAGCCAAGCTGGCGGATGCTGGCAAGGGCTGGCTTGCCACGATCTACCTACTCGTATCGACATCCGCGGGCCTCGCCGCAGCCGTTTTCGGCGCATGGCTTGCCGTGCTGCAAGACTAGGAGCTAGTCATGGCGAACCTGATCATTCTGATCTTTGTCGGCGGTGCATTCGGTGCGATGTGTCGGGAGTTCATCATGCTGATGGTTCCCCCCATGGCCGACGGATTTCCACTCGACGTTTTCGCGGCCAACATGGTTGCCTGCTTCCTACTTGGTCTGTCGACCTCGTTTCACCAGCGGGTCAAGATTCACCATCACGTCCACACCATGATCGGCACCGGCATCATGGGAGGCATGTCGACCTTTTCAAGTTTCGTCTATGGCACCTCGACCGTCATGAAGACACCTGGCGAATTCGCGGTCGCACTGGCGTATATCGTCGCTAGCCTGTTTGCGGGCTTCCTGCTGATGATCGCAGGTTTGAAGCTTGCAAAGAAAACGGTTGGCTGAGCGGTCTCCTTACCATTACCACCCACCAACAAGGGGCTTTCAATGATTCTGATCGAGACAGTACTAGGAAATCGCCAGACACCGGAATGGGCATCCCGCCTGGCTGGCTGGGACGTCGACACTCTGGCACTTGACCAGTGGGAGGCCCAGAAAAACCGCCTGCGCAAGAAAACGCTCGCTGGAAACGAAATCGCCATCGCCCTGCCCAGACAAAGCCACCTGCACGACGGCGATATCGTCGCCCTCGACGAAGATGCTCGCACCGCCATCGTCGTCAGTATCACGCTCAAAGATGTCCTGGTGATCGAACTCGAAGGTACCCAAGCGTTGTCTGCCGAACTGATCGCGCGGACTTGCTTCGAACTCGGGCACGCACTGGGTAACCAGCACTGGCCAGCCGTGGTAAAAGGTTCGCGTGTCTACGTGCCGCTGACCGTAGACCGTAAGGTCATGGATTCGGTCATGCGCACGCATCACTTCGAACATATCCGTTACCAGTTCATCCCAGGCGCAGAGGTGATTCCCTATCTTGCGCCACACGAATCCCGCAGGCTATTTGGCGGAGCAGACGCCACCCCTCACAGCCATAGCAAACCTTTCGAGCAAGCCGCACCCGCTGTGCATGAGCACCAACACGAACATGAGCATACCCACGAGGGTGGTAGCTGCCATGCTCACCCGCACAGTCATGCCCATCAGCACCCACACGCGGCGGCACCGACAGGTGAACACCGTCACGCCGAGTTACATGGCAACTATACACAGCACCGGCATGACCATGACTAGACGAAACGCGACAGGTTCACTGACGGAACTGATGCGGGTGCTGCAGTTTGGCGACTCGACCTTACCGGTCGGTGCGTTCGCTTTCTCCAATGCGCTTGAGTCGGCCCTACAAACCGGCATCGTGCACGACGTCACTACACTGGAAGGCTTCGTACTGGCCGCAACGCGGCAGGCAGCTTCGCTGGACGGGGTCGCGCTGCTGCATGCACACCGGGCAGCATGCGAAGGGTCACTTGAAGGCGTGTTGCTAGCCGACCATGCGCTGCTATCTCGTAGGGTCGGCGAGGAGCAGCGGCTGATGACCACCCGGATGGGCAAGAAGCTGGCCGAACTGGGTGCCAAGCTGCCCGATGCGGGCATGGTACCTACGTGGCTCGACGAGATTCGGCAGGGGCGGACGCCGGGTTGCTACGCGATCGCCCATGCGCTGATGTTTGCCGATCGCCGGCTGCCGGAAGAGGACGCCTTTACCGTCCACCAGTACGGTGTAGCGTCGATGATGCTCGGCGCAGCGCTCAGGATGATGAAGATCGACCACTACGACACTCAGCAACTGCTCTATCGAGTGAACGGCACCGCCAATGATGCTTACCAGCACAGCCGGCAGCTGTCCCTTGACGAGATGTCCGGCTTCGCGCCTGTCTTTGACGTGTTGGTCGCCCATCACGTCGGTGCCCATGTACGCATGTTCATGAACTGACCGCAATTGGTTGCGGCCTCACGGGGGAATCACCATGAAGAAAATCACACGAATCGGTATCGGCGGCCCTGTGGGGTCGGGTAAAACAGCCATCATCGAGGCGATCACGCCGCTGATGCTCGACTTGGGCATCCGGGTGCTGATCATCACCAACGACGTCGTCACCACCGAAGATGCGCGGCATGTGCAGCGTACCCTCAAGGGCATTCTAGTGGAGGAGAAGATTCTCGGTGTCGAGACGGGCGCCTGTCCGCATACCGCGGTGCGGGAAGATCCGTCGATGAACCTGGCCGCAGTCGAAGAAATGGAGGCGCGTTTCCCGGAAAGCGACGTGGTGCTGATCGAGTCCGGCGGCGACAACCTGACGCTGACCTTTAGCCCAGCACTCGTTGACTTCTTCATTTATGTGATCGACGTCGCCGCGGGCGACAAGATCCCGCGCAAGAACGGTCCGGGCATCTGCCAGTCCGACATTCTGGTCATCAACAAGACCGACCTCGCCCCCTACGTCGGCGCTAGCCTTGAAGTGATGGACCGTGACTCGCGCCTGATGCGGCCGGACAAACCCTACCTGTTCACCAATTGCAAGACTGGCGAGGGCATCACTGAACTCGTGAGCCTGATCCACGAGATGGCGCTATTCGACGTTCCCATCCGTGAAAAGAGCCTGCCATGATGCGCGACGCAGAACTGCTCGCCCAGTTGGGCGAGCTTGGCGGTCTGCCCGAACTTGCAGGGTATCAGGATCACCCGGCGCAGATGCCAGCAGGCGCGCCAGGCAAGGTAGGTCTACTCAGGCTGGGCTTCGAGTTGCGGAACGACCGTTCCATCCTCGCCGACCTCTATCGCAAAACGCCCCTGCTCGTACAGCAAGCCTTGTATTGGGACGAGGCCATGCCGCAGTTGCCCATCTGCATGGTGACCTCGATCGGTGGGGGCATTCTGCAAGGCGACCGTCTGGGGATTTATGTCACGGTCGGCGCCGGCGCCTGCGCGCATGTCACGACCCAAGGCGCAAACAGGGTTCACGCGATGGATGCTAACTACGCATCGCAGGTGCAGACGCTGGTGCTCGACGAAGACGCCTATCTGGAGTACATGCCCGAGGTCACCATCCCCTACCGCCACGCTCGCTACGCGAGTCTGACCCGTATCGTGCTTCCAGCTTCGGCGACGCTCGTCTGCTCCGAGTCGGTCATGTCGGGTCGCAAGCACCACGCCGAGCGTTTTGCATACGACGTACTTTCTTTGCGCACCGAGGTGCGGCGGCCGGACGGCACGCTACTCTTCACCGAAAAACTGCTGGCGGAACCCGCTGGCGGCAGCCTAGCCCTGCCCGGTGTGATGGCCGGCTTTGACGTATTCGGCAACCTGCTGATCCTGACCTCGCCCTCCATCGCCGAGCGGATCTGCGCGAGGGTTTCTCCCCGCTTCGACCGCGCAGAAGGTGTCGCCAGCGGGCTCAGTCGTCTGCCAGGGGAAGCCGGATTGATGTTCCGGGTAGTCGGACAGGAAAGCCATCAGGTGCGCGAGCGGATCAGGGAGTGCTGGCAGGTCGTGCGCGAAGAGGCAACCGGACACACGCTGCCAGCCGAGTTCCGCTGGCGCTGAAACCAAGTCAAGTAGCCTAGGAGGATGATCATGGGTTACCGTTTACCGGAGCATTTCATCACGTACTGCCTGCGTGGTGCGGGTCAGGTTTTCTTCATGGAGAATGCACTGACGGGGGTGTGCTTTCTGCTCGCGATTGCGTATGCGTCCGTTGACACCGGCAACTGGGCCACCACTGTTGGTGCCGTTCTTGGGCTGGTCGTCTCGACCGGGACTGCCTATCTGATCGACGCACGCGACAAGGCGATCACCCAAGGCTTGTATGGCTTCAACGGCATTCTGGTTGGGATTGCTGTCCCCACCTTCCTGGCGGCAGGGCCGGTGATGTGGGTCTTGCTGCTACTGGGCGCCGCCATCTCGACGGTCGTCATGGACGCATTCTCTAATGTGGTCACCAAAAACTGGGGCGTTGCCGCATCGACTGGCCCCTTCGTGCTGACTACCTGGATGCTGATGCTGGCAGCCTACGCCTTTGCCAACCTGCCGATCGCCAGCATGGGGCCGCCCAAACTGCCCGAAGCTATCTCCGTGGCAGGCTTCGCGGGTATGGCGCCGCAGGACATGCTGGTCATCCTCTGCCGCAATATCGCGCAGGTCTTTCTTCTAGGCAATGCGGTCAGCGGCGTACTGATCGTGATCGGCCTTCTAGTCGAATCAATACCCGCCACCATCGCCGCCATCCTGGGCTCGGTAGTTGCACTCTTTTGCAGCGTGCTGTTCGGCGCGGATCCGGCTGCGGTCAAAGCTGGCCTGTATGGCTTTAGCCCGGTACTGACGGCGATTGCGTGTGGTGTCATCTTCCTGAAAACCGGCCCGAAGGTGCTTGTGTTTGCCCTGTTGGCGACCATTTTCACGGTCATCGTACAAGGAGCGCTCGACACCCTCTTGGCGCCTGTCGGCATCCCGACCTTTACCGCTCCTTACGTCTTGGCGATGTGGCTCTTCACGCTGCCCAAAACACAATTGCAGCCTCACCCGCATGCACCAAGCCCAGACGCAAAAATTGGCAACTAGTGGGCTCTTATCTTTCCTTAAACGACCTCCTTGGAGAACCCACATGCACATGGCCGATGCTTTGCTGTCCCCCGAGGTAGGCGCCAGTTTTCTCGCCGCGAGCCTCACCGCCCTGGCCATTGGCGCACGCCGCCTGCAAGCAAGCTTGCAGGAAGACAGCCAGCTCGTTGCGCTGATGGGTGTTCTCGGTGCTTTTGTATTTGCCGCACAGATGATCAACTTCAGCATCCCCGGAACCGGCTCTAGCGGTCACCTAGGTGGCGGAATGCTGTTAGCGATCCTGCTGGGGCCTTGGGCTGGGCTCATCGTGATCGCGTCGGTCCTGCTGGTGCAGGCCCTGTTTTTTGCCGACGGCGGCTTGCTGGCCTGGGGTGCCAATGTGTTCAACTTGGGAGTGGTCAGCTGCCTGATCCTCTATCCGCTGATTTACTGCACGCTGGCCGGAGACGGCAATAGTCGCACCCGTGTCACCCT
The DNA here is from genome assembly GCF_010435965.1 of Crenobacter caeni. Lineage (GTDB taxonomy): Bacteria > Pseudomonadota > Gammaproteobacteria > Burkholderiales > Chromobacteriaceae > Craterilacuibacter > Craterilacuibacter caeni. The sequence continues at coordinate 219,003 of NZ_JAAGAA010000002.1, read as the reverse complement.
GGCGGCGGTGCTCGCCTGCACGCTGTCAACCACACTGGGCGCAACAGGCGTCGCCCTGGAAACGGCAGCGAGTGGAATCACCCGCTTACCCCTGCCCGAGTTCCTGACGTTGATGATCCCGATCCATCTGGCCATCGGTTTTGTAGAAGGTCTCGTCACGGCCGGCGTGCTGGCTGCGCTGGCGCAACGACGGGGTGGCTTTTCCGGGCGACCTTTGCAGGCTGGGAGCCGTGGCATCATCGCCAGCTTCATCCTGGCCGCGCTACTGACAGGTGGCGTGCTCTCATGGCTGGCCTCGGCACATCCGGATGGTCTGGAATGGTCGATCGAGCGGCTGGGGGCAACTCATCTGCTGGAAGAGGCACCCGTCGACGCTTTGCACCGCCAGAGCGCGCAGGTGCAACAAATCACCGCGATCCTCCCCGACTACGAGCTGCCTGCCGCTTTGCCCAAGGCCGGAATTGTCGCGCCTGGCGTGTCGATTGCCGGCATTGTCGGCAGTCTGGCGACCCTTGCGCTTGTTGCGCTGGTCGCCCTGATATTGCGCCGCCCCTCGCGCCGCATTAAATAGGCCATGGCGAGCCATGGCAGGCTTGGCACACGCACTTTCCTCGATCCGGCGGGCCGATAGCCTCGCCGGCCGGTCAACTCTCGCCTCTACAATCGATGCGCGGGCCAAGTTGTTGGCTAGCTTGTGGGTCGTTGGGGTGCTCGCCTCGTTCCCATCTTACGAAGTCGCCAGTCTCCTACCGCTCGCATTGTTTCCGGTCGTCCTGCTGGTAACAGGCGAAGTGCCGCTTGGCTGGCTGTGCGGACGCCTGCTGCTGGCCCTGCCATTTGTACTGATGGTTGGAATGTTGAACCCTTGGCTTGACCCAAGCCCCATGGCATCGCCGTGGGGTGCTCCGATCGCGGCGGGATGGTTTTCGCTGGCGTCTATCCTGCTGCGTGGCCTGATTGCCGTCTCCAGCGCGCTCCTGCTGCTGGCGACCACCGGCATCATCCGCATTGGCTACGCCATGTCGGCCTTGGGCTTGCCCGCTGTGCTCGTTAACCAGGTGCTGTTTCTGTACCGCTACCTTTTTGTGGTCGGCGAGGAGCTCGCGCGCACCGTACAGGCTTGGCAACTGCGTAGAGCCGGAAAACCTCGGCATGGGGTACCACCGCATCAGCTCAAGTTGCTGCTCGCAGCAGTGCTTGCGCGAACGTTCCAGCGTGCCATGCGCATCCACCAGGCCATGCTCGCGCGCGGCTTTGACGGGCAATTGCGTCTGCCAAGCGCCCCTCGCTGGCACCTGCGTGATACCGTATTTTTGCTGTTCTGGATCGCCTTCCCGCTACTCGCAAGACTGGTGGACATCCCCCTGACGCTGGGCCGCTTGCTAACTGGAGCATGAGCACATGAGCCATCACCTGCTGCAGGTCGAAAACCTAGGCTTTGCCTATCCGGGACAAGCACCGGCACTGGACAAGGTCAGCTTCACCCTGCACCACGGCGAGGCGGTTGCCGTCGTCGGCGGCAACGGCGCGGGCAAGTCAACGCTGCTGCAGTTACTGACCGGCTTTCTCATGCCCGCGCAGGGGCAGATCCGCGTCGGAGAACTGCGCGTCGAGCGACGCACTCTGCCGCAACTGCGCCGCACGCTGGGCTTTGTCTTCCAGAACCCAGACGACCAGTTGTTCATGCCTACAGTGTACGAAGACGTCGCGTTCGGCCCCCTCAACCTTGGTGTATCCCCCCAGGACATCGACCGAGTCGTGATACACGCCCTTGAACAGGTCGGCGCAGCTAGCCTAGCCGGACGTGCTCCGTGGGAGCTCTCGGGCGGGCAAAAAAGAGCAGTCGCCATTGCTGGCGTGCTCGCCATGCAACCGGACATCCTGATCCTTGACGAGCCATCCGACGCACTAGACCCTGCCGCACGGCGACGGCTGATCGGGCTGCTGCAGCGTTTCGAGCACACAAAGCTGATCGCCACCCACGACCTCGACCTCGTCCTTGACGTATGCAGCAGGGTAATCGTGCTCTCGCAAGGCAGGGTACTTGCCAACGCCCGCCCGCTCGAATTGTTCAGCGACGATGCACTGTTGGCACAGGCCTCCCTTGAACGCCCGCTCTCTATGCAAACACGGGGCTCAATACCAAATGCATCCCACCTGCGGCCAATACGCGAAATCAAATGAACACACCCGCTCCGCAAGACTCCAGTCCCCATCAGGGGCTGCTCGACCTGATCGACCAGGCTACGCTTGATCGTAGTCATGCGCGGCTATGGGCGCTGGCCAGCGGCGGTACTTTGCTAAATGGTATGTCGCTAATGTTGCTAGGAATCGCGCTCCCGCTGCTCACGGTCAAATTTGCGCTGTCGCCTACCGAACAAGGACTACTGGGGGCAGCACTAGTATTCGGCTCGGTGCCTGGCGCGCTTCTGGGCGGTTTCGCGGCCGACCGTGCTGGCCGCAAACCCGTTTTCATTGTCGACATGGTACTGGTTGCGTTGGGCGCAGCGCTCGCGGCCTGGGCGCAGACACCGCTCGTGCTGGCTGCGGGACTGCTGCTGGTCGGTTTCGGTATCGGAGTCGACTTCCCGGTCAGCGGCACCTACGTTGCCGAATGGATGCCCGTCGCCAGCAGACCGCGCGCGATGGTCGCTCTGAAAGGGTCGCAGGCAGCCGGTATGGTCATCGGGGCAGGCGCGGGGCTCGCTCTGCTCGACGCAAGCCCCGCAAGCGAGGTCTGGCGTCTGCTGCTGGGATGTACGGGCTTGTGCGCGGTGCTGATCGCATTGGCAAGGCTGACCCTGCAGGAAAGTCCCCGCTGGCTGATGCTGCACGGACGCAACCTGGAGGCTGCGCATGCACTCGCCAGCATCCTGCCACACCTGGCTGGGCACAGCCTGCGCCATGCGCAGGCTGCCGGCACGGCACGGCATGTCCAGACCCTCGCCAATCCAGCACACGCCATGCACGTACGCAGCCTTCTACAAACGCCCTACCGGCGTAGGACGGCGTTGTCATGCCTCCCTTGGTTGCTAATGGATATCGCGACGTACGGAGTCGGCCTGTTCACGCCAGTCATCCTGGCGAGCTTGGGTCTGAACGACGCTGGCGCCAGCCTAATCGGCCGAGACGCAGCCGCCACCCGCGGCAGCACGCTGGTCGACCTGGCCCTGCTCGCTGGCGCGGTTGCCAGCCTGTACTTTGTTCCCTGGCTTGGCGCCATCCGCGCACAAGCGATCGGCTTCGCCGGGATGGTCTGCGGCATGTTACTCATGCTGCTAGCCATCAGCGGTCTCGCTAGCCCACACTCACTGGTCTGGACACTGAGCGGCTTCGCACTGTACAACTTGGCCATGTACGCAGGCCCTAACGCGACAACCTTCGCGCTGCCGCCGGTGCTTTTTCCGACGCAACTTCGGGCAACCGCCTGCGGTATTGCCTCCAGCATGGCCAAGGTAGGTGCTTGCATCGGCATCCTCTTCTTGCCGATGGTTCGAGAACAGTGGGGCATTGCGGCCGTGCTGGAACTGGCTGCCATCATTAGCCTGAGCGGCTGCATCCTGACCCTGTGGTTGAGCGGTCGCAACATCCCGGTCAGACCGCTTGAATATCATCAAACCACAGCTTCCCTACCAGAAATACCATCTATCCGCTAGCGCATACCAAGCAATAACAATTAATCAATAAAGAACTTACCAATCCAAAACCGGCGGCAACCAAGTCCTAGACTGGGCACAACCTACATATAACCAAACGAAATATCAGCCTTCTGACGCCTGCAAAACGCCTGAAACCCTGTAAAATCCACCCCAAAGACAAATAGAAAGACTACTAGCGATAGAAAAAATACAATCGACAAATAAGCATTATCCCTCGTTAGCTACGAAAGTAGTCAGGAGACAGACCCCTGGAAGTTCCCATCAAGACCTTCCGACAAAACCGCACAGGTCATCATGAATTTACCGATCTGCCCAGCACGCGAAGGCCAGAATCATAATTTATTTAAAAACTCTAAATGCACTGCCATAGCAATAAATACAGAAAGTGAACACGAACACTAGGAAATAAGCACAGGAAAATCCGAAATAAATTGACATGACCACTTTAAATCCACACTTCTTTTTTACTCCGCATTCAATTTATCTGCATGAGCAACTCGTTAAAAGCTTCACTCATCGTTGGGTGTGTATAAACATGGTCACGCAAAACCCTATATGACAAACCATTATCCATGGCCAGCTTAACAATATTAATTGTTTCATGCGAATCTCGACACAACAACGCCGCCCCTACAATCTGGTCGGAATCAACCGAAACCAGCACTTTTAATATGCCACGCGTGTCACCAAGGGTATGAGCCCGAGTCACAGCTACAGCAGGAATTGATGCAATTTTTACCGCAACACCCAGCTTACTAGCCTGCTGTTCGGTTAATCCGATTCGAGATAATGTGGGCGTCATAAAAACAGAATAAGGAACCTGCCCCCGATTTCCAGTATTACGAACCCCATCGCCGTACAGTTGATCGCGCACAATACGGAAGTCATCCAAAGAAATATAAGTAAACTGTGGCCCACCCTTAACATCCCCCATAGCCCAAATATGGTGCTGACTGGTACGTAGATATTCGTCAACTTCTATTGCACCGTTGGCATCTATTTTGATACCTGCGAGATCTAGACCCAAGCCATCCGTATTGGGAGCTCGACCCGACGCCAGTAATACGGCATCGAATGATTCTCGTAAATTCGATCCGTACATCACACATGCATCATTGCCATCAGCAAATAACCCCATAACATTAGCCCCAAGATGCAAATTAATCCCTTGCTCACGCAAAATAGATTCCACCAGATCTGCAATATCTCTATCTTCACGACCTAGAAATGATTGCGCAGAATCAAACAGAGTCACCTCTGTTCCAAAACCGCTGAATATCGATGCAAACTCGATACCAACATAACCTGCTCCAATGATACCAAGTCGCTTTGGTTGTGTTTCAAGTTGCAGTATTCCAGTGCTATCGTATACATTCGGCAATTTTTCCAAACCAGGTATCGCCGGCAGGCGCGCTCTCGCCCCAGTATCAATAAATATCCTATCGCCACGAATAGAATACAATTCTTTTTCGTTGGCAACCTCCACCGTGTGAGAGTCGATGAACTTGGCATGCCCATTTATTAGAGTTACGCTCGAAATACCAATGAGCTTTTCCTTGTTTTTTTCTCGCAGAAGTTCTACAACCTGCCGTTTGTGCTGCATGGCAGCAGCAAAGCCAATTTTTACATCCGAGTCATGCACTAGTGTTTTAGTTGGAATGCAACCTACATTTATACAGGTACCGCCATACATATTAGGATCTTGCTCGATAATTGCTACAGACTCCCCCTTTTCCCCCAAAAATGCAGCCAAGGTTTTTCCTGCCTTGCCAAAGCCTATCACGACATTATCATAGGTGATCATGGGTTTCTCCTAACTGCAGTTCAAGTTGGCAAATTTACAACTCATCAGCGGCAAAAACATCGGCACCATCATGCGCAATTAATGCATGTTAAGGTCGATCCAATTTGAGCCTTTTCTTAAATCACCCTGAAATATCAGCGCTCCAACTCAGCGGCACACTGCCGCTATATAGGTAGCCCCAGTCGCGCGGCAGGGTATTGTTGTTGCCCTTGGAGACCAGCAGCTGGTGGATGTCGAGATCCCCCGCACGGAAGGCGGCCGAACAGCCGCGCAGGTACAGCGTCCACATGCGCTCGAAACGCACGTCGAACATCGCAAGCACCTGCGGCGTCACCGCCTTGTAGCGATCAAGCCAGCACTGCAAGGTCTGCGCGTAGTGCAGGCGCAGGCTTTCCATGTGCACAAGTTTTAAGCCCTGCGCCGGCAGCGCCGCAACCAGCGTCTCCGGCGCCGGGATATAACCGCCAGGGAAGATGTACTTCTCAATCCATGGGTTGGTTTCGCGAGTCTCCGGCCCGGTGATGGTATGCAGCAACATCAGCCCGCCCTCCTTCAGCATGCTGCTTGCGCGCCCGAAGAAATCGTCGTGGTGACCGCGGCCGACATGCTCAAACATGCCGACGCTGACCACCCGGTCGAAACGCTCGGCGTTGCCATCGAGGTCGAGGTAGTCCTGCAGACGGATGTCGACACGGTCTGCCAGTCCTGCCGCTGCGACCCGGTCACAAGCACCGCTGCGCTGCTCTGCAGAAAGCGTGATACCGACAACCCGCGCGCCACGGCGCGCCGCGGCGATCGCCATCTCGCCCCAACCGCAGCCGATGTCGAGCAAGCGGGTGCCTTCGCCGACGCCCAGCTTATCTAGGCACAGCGCGACCTTGTTGCGCTGTGCGGTGAGCAGCGAGTCGTTAGGGTTGCGGAAGTACGCGCAGGAGTAGGTCTGCGTCTCGTCCAGCCACAGCCGGTAGAAATCGTTGCCGATGTCGTAGTGATGACGGACGTTGTGGCGTTGCCGCTCGCGCCGCGCGGCAAACTTCTCGCCCAGCCAGCCCAATGCCTTGCCAGTGCCGCGTCCCATCAGCGTGGCGGAGCTGGCAACCATCGTGGCGAGCAACGCGTCCCACGAGCCGTCAATCTCGAGTGTGCCATCCATATAGCACTCACCGAGGTAGACAACAGGCTCGTCCGGCTGCCCATTGGGCTCGCGAGTGAAACGCAACGTGAAAGCGGGCTCGCCCCGCCCGTAGATAACCTGTGCGCCGTCCCAGTACGCGACAACAAATGGTACCGGCCCGTTTAACCCCGAGAATAGCGCCTGCAACATCAGTTTGAGCATGCCCACCTTCTTCTCCGTTAACAACGGATAATACGAAACTTGTCATCCGCAGAAAATCACAGCGAGCCACCAAAATACTACCCAGAAATGTCAGTTGCGTTATAACTAATCACACGTAGCATGCCTGCTGCCATATGATACATATTGTGACAATGAAAAACCCATCGTCCAGGATTATCTGAATAGAACGCTAGTGTCACTTTGGATTTAGGTGGAACAGAATAGGTATCCATTAAGGGTGCATACTCATCTTCTGGCATGTCTTCGCGTTCAACCCGGAAGAAATGCCCATGCAAATGCATCGGGTGATACATCATGGTGTCGTTTACCACTTCAAGTCGTACTCGTCGGCCTGATGCGATGATCTCTGGCTTAGCATCAGGATAGTATTCGCCATTAATACTCCAACGATAGCTTTTCATATTACCTGCAAGTACCTCCCGAATGGTTTCTACGTTAGCATCAGGAAGTACCGTTGAATATTGAGACCTTATATCATTGGCATCAATGGTTTTACCTTCAAACCTGGTATTCCCTGGCAGAGGAGCATCAATCTTCACTGGCAATGGCGAATTGCCTACTCTCAACAGCGCCAGCGCACCCGTAGTTTGCCCGACAGCGGCACCTGTGATTCTGTAAACACCGGGCTTGCCGACTTTAATCAGTGCATCATATCGTTCTGCGGTGGCAATCAGGATATTTTGGGTAGCAAGTGGACGTGTACGATTACCATCCTTGGCGACAACTTCCAGATTATGATCGTCAACCTTGAATAAAAAATACGAAGACGCAGAGGCGTTGAGTATGCGCAGACGCAGCACTTCATCCGGCATAGCATCAATGATAGTAGGAGAATTCGGCAAGTTACCATTCAACGGGAAGCGGGTATACTGCACATCAACACCGAACATTTTTCCATCAGGGTAGGGAAAAATCGGAGCACTTGGGGCAGCAATGGCAGCTTTAGCTGCAGCGGGTGCCGTTTTCCCTTGCAGGGCGTCAAGTACCTGATTGGGGTTAGCTGAAAGGCGATCTTCCATGAAAAGCACAGCCTCGCGATCATAGTTTAGACCATCGTTGTCTGAGCTTTCAAGAATAAGTGGGCCGGCTAACCCCTGCTGTTCTTGCAGTCCCATGTGTGAGTGATACCAGAACGTACCAGACTGGATCACCGGCCAAGCATAAGTAGTTTCGATTCCCGAAGGGATGGGAACTTGCGATACGTGCGGAACACCGTCCATTAAGTTTGGAACGATAATACCGTGCCAATGCACGGTCGTGGCTTCACGCAAACGGTTGCGTACAGTGACGTAGAACACCTCGCCCTGCTTCAGGCGAATTTCCGGGCCGCTTTTCTTACCATTAATACTAATCAGTTTCCCACCACCTGACATAACAGCACCTTCAGCAATATCAAGGTGAAACCGCTTCCATGGAAAACCAGGGGGAGTGGCTCGTGTCAGGTCTTCAGGTTTAATTTTACCCACAGGGCGCGGCACAGCATGTGCGTGATCAGGCCTGAGGACCGGTGCAATCAAAATGGCCGCGCCTAGACCTAGGACTTGACGACGATTGAGTAGATTTCCAGACGAAATATCCTGTCTGGCTGGCTTGGCAGAACGATACGGCGACATGACCATCTCCAGAAGAAACTAGATGAAATCCCAGTTCACTCTAGAGTAGAAGTCATTGACGATATCGCAAGCCATCTTGAAAATGCAGAAAAATCACCCTACTGCGAGATGCTTGACGTGACAGACTTGTCGTAGATCCGCTAATAAAACCGAACGAGCCACCAATAAATTACTGATTTGCCAAGCACGAGAGACCAGAAATGTGGGTTTTGTGAGCCACTCTTAGAGTCGCTAACAAAACTACACGGGCAACCAGTAAGTTGCTGATCCGCCAAATTCTCGACAGCCAGAAATATAGGTTTTGTTAGCCGGTCTTAGTCGTCCTACCCTCATCGCAAGTGGCTTCTGATCAGACTACCTAGGTCGAGCCGCCTTGTTGTGCCAGCCCTTGCAGGATCGGACAATCGGGGCGGACGTCGCCGGCGCAGCCGGTCGCCAGCGCGGACAGGGCGTCGCGCATCGCGCTCAGTTCGCGGATGCGCTGGTCCAGCTCGGCGATATGCGCCGCCGCCAGCTGCTTGACGTCGGCGCTGCTGCGCTGGCTGTCCTGCCACAGCGACAGCAGTAGGCGGATCTGCTCCAGCGGGAAGCCCAGCTTGCGGGCCTGGCCGATAAAGCGCAGCAGGTGCACGTCGCGTTCGCTGTACTGGCGATAGCCGGCGGCGCTGCGCAAGCCCGGCTGGATCAGGCCGATGCTTTCGTAATGGCGGATCATCTTGGCGGAAACGCCGCTGTGATCCGCCGCCTGGCCGATATTCATGTGCTACTCCTGTCAAAACGGCGGGCATGCCCGCCGCGGGTTCAGTGATGCGGGACCGGCTGCCAGCGGCGCAGCAGTAGGGCGTTGGCTACCACGCTGACACTGGAAAACGCCATCGCCGCGCCGGCGACCATCGGGTTGAGCAGGCCGAACGCCGCCAGCGGGATGCCCACCAGGTTGAAGATAAACGCCCAGAACAGGTTCTGTCTGATTTTGCGGTAGGTCAGGCGCGAGATGGCGATGGCCTGCGCCACCAGCGCCGGGTCGCCACGCATCAGCGTCACCCCCGCGGCGTGCATGGCCACGTCGGTGCCGGTGCTCATGGCCATGCCGACATCGGCGGCGGCCAGCGCCGGCGCGTCGTTGATGCCGTCGCCTACCATCGCCACGCGTACCCCGCCTGCACGCAAGCGTGCCACATGTGCCGCCTTGTCACCCGGCAGCACCTCGGCGATCACTTCGTCGACGCCCAGCGCTGCCGCCACCTGCTGCGCCGCGCCCTGGTTGTCGCCGGAAATCATCACGCTGCGTATTCCCAGCTGGTGCAGCTGGCTGATGGCGGCCGCGGCACCGGGTTTGACGCTGTCGCCAAAAGACAGCATGCCGAGCAGCAGGCCGTCGCTTGCGCGCGCCAGCCACGATACGCTGCGCCCCAGCTGTTGCTCTTGCTGCTGGGCATCACGCATGGCCGACAGCTCGACCCCGTGCTCCTGCATCAGGCGCTGGTTGCCCAGCAGCCAGCCGACGCCGTCGACCTCGGCTTGCAGACCGCGCCCGGGCAAGGCCTGCAGTTGTTGTGCCGTCGCATCCAGCGTCACGCCGCTGGCCGCCTGCCGCACCGCCTGCGCCAGCGGGTGCTCGCTGCCTTGCTGCAAGGTCGCGGCGAGCTCCAGCACGCGGTCTTCATCGCCGTCGCGGGCGACGATGCGGGTCAGTTGCGGTTTGCCCGCCGTCAGGGTGCCGGTCTTGTCGAAGGCCACCAGCCGCACGCCGTGCGCCAGCTCCAGCGCCGTGGCGTCCTTGATCAGGATGCCGTGGCGCGCGGCGACGCCGGTGCCGGCCATGATCGCGGTCGGCGTCGCCAGGCCCAGCGCGCAGGGGCAGGCAATCACCAGCACGGCGACGGCGTTGAGGATCGCCTGTTCGATATTGCCGCTCAGCAGCCACCAGATGCCTAGCGTCAACAGGGCGATCAGCAGCACGAGCGGGACGAAGACCGCGCTGACGCGATCGACCAGCCGTTGCACCGGCGCCTTGCCCGCCTGCGCGTCTTCGACCAGGCGGATGATGCGGGCGAGCGTGCTGTCCCGGCCGACGGCGCGGGTTTCGATCAGCAGCAGGCCGTCGTGGTTGATGGCGCCGCCGGTGACGTAATCGCCCGGCTGCTTGGCCAGTGGCAGGCTTTCGCCGGTCAGCATCGATTCGTCCAGCTGGCTGCTGCCTTCGCGGATTTCGCCGTCAACCGGCACGCGCTCGCCCGGACGCACCACCACCAGGTCGCCAGGCACGACTTGTTGCAGCGGGACCTCGCGCTCGACTCCGTCCTTGCGCACGCGGGCCGAGCTGGGGCGCAGCGCCTGCAGGGCGCGGATGGCGGCCGTGGTCTGTTGCTTGGCGCGCGCTTCCAGCTGCTTGCCCAGCAGCACCAGCGTGATGACGACGGCGGAGGCTTCGAAGTACAGGTGGCCGCCACCATGCCCGCCCGCCTGCCACCATTGATACAGCGACAGCCCGTAGGCGGCGCTGGTGCCGATGGCGACCAGCAGGTCCATATTGCCGCTGCCTGCGCGCAACGCTTTCCAGCCGGCGCGGTAGAAGCGCGCCCCCAGCCAGAACTGGACCGGGGTCGCTAGCAGGAATTGCAGCCACGGCGGCAGCATCCAGTTGGCGCCGGCGAAGTGGCCCAGCATCGGCAGCACCAAGGGCAGCGCCAGGGCGGCAGCCAGCAGCACCGGCCACCATGGCGTCGCATGCGGCGGCTCGGCCGGCTGCTCTTCATCCTGGCGCAGCACGGCCTGGTAGCCGGCGGCAGCGACAGCGGCGAGCAGGGCGGCGGGGGCGGTGCCGGCGCGCAGGGTGACGCGGGCGCTTTCGCTCGCCAGGTTGACGCTGGCCGCGCTGACACCATCGAGTGCGAGCAGGGCGCGTTCCACCCGGCCGACGCAGCTGGCGCAGCTCATGCCGCCGATCGACAGCTCGACGCTGTGGCTGCCGACTTGGTAGCCGGCTTGTTCGATCGCGCCATACACCGCGCCCAGCGCGAGGGTAGGCGCGACATCCAGCGTGACCGATTCGGTCGCCAGGTTGACGCTGGCGGCGCGGACGCCGTCCACTTTGCCTAGCGCTTTTTCCACCCGGCTGGCACAACTGGCGCACGTCATGCCCAGCACGGGCAACTGCAGGCGGCGAGCGCTGGCGGGGGAGGAGGAATGGGACATGATGCATGTCTCCTGTAGTGGGGATCGCGCCAGCATCGACCTTGCCATCATGGCAAGGTCAAGCCCTGGCGCTGCTTGGGGGATACGCCGCCGCCCATGCCAGCGCCCCTGTCGGCAGGGGCTGGTGATGGTACGGCTTGGCAGCGCTTCAGACGGAGCGGGCCGGGTAGCCGCTTTTGCCCAGTTGTTCGCACACGCTGGCCAGCGACGCAGTCGTTTCGATATGGGCCAGTCCGCTGGTACGGTCGATCTCGACGCGGACATTTTCGTCTAGTTGTTGCAAGGCGCGGGTCACTCGGGCGACGCAGCCGCCGCAATGGATATTGTCGATATGTAGCTGATGCATGGCGTGTCCTTTCGGTTGAGAACGGCCGGTGATCTGGCCGTGACTGCAGTCTGAACCTTGCCACCGTAGGAAGGTCAAGCTACAGATCCGAAGTAAATGTGATGGTCATCCTGACCATGGCGTTGATTGAGAACGTGTGGGGGCTTTGTTGCACAAATCACCTGAAGGCTAGCCCCCCCTTTCCCCAACGCAGTTACCCCACGCGCACAGTGAGCGGCCTGCTCAACTGCGTGAGGCGGTTGAGGAGTACCGCGCAAATCTGTCACTCTGCCGCTTGGCGTTCAAACGTTCGCGCCATGACGCGCTCACCCAGCCGTTTGAAGCAGCGTATCTTCGTTTCGACTAGGCTACGCCGGTGGTAGCCACTCCAGCGCTTCCAGAGGGTCGCTCCCAGTCTTCGGGTAGCACGTAGAATTTCGTTCCGCGCCCTAGCACCCGCGCCATCCTCCTTCCACGGTCGGCCATTCTTGCGAACCGGGATGATGGCTTCGGCGTGGCGTGCCGCAATGGCCGCGTGACAGGATTTGGTGTCGTACGCACCGTCGGCGCTGACGCTCGCAATCGCCTAGTCAGACGGGATCTACTTGAGTAGCTCTGGCAACATCGGGGCGTCACCCATGCCATTGCTGGTCACTTCGATCGCGCGGAATCCTCCGCTCTGCTTTGGCAGTCAGGTCAGCTCAACACCGTTTTGTATTGTTCTGGGAACCGGGTGATACAAATTTAATGCCGGAACGCAACGCAAATCTCCCTTATAAACGGCGGGATTTTCGTCCAGCCGGCGCTACAGGGACGGCGCATTGGCGGCTGTGCCGAGGTAAAACGGCCCCGAACACAGCTTGACCATACCGGACACACAGTTTGAAGGCTCAGTGCAGGCATGCCGCCGGCGGCGTGCGACCGATCGCCGCGTGCAGTTCGGCGATCTGTGGGTTGTAGTAGCGCATCGCCATCTGCAGGTTCTTCCAGCCGAACAGCTTGGCGAGGGTCTGCGGAGGCATCTGCGGCGCGCGCAGCGAAGCGGCCTCGTGCCGTAGATCGTGAAAGCGCAGCCCCTCGATGCCAGCGACCCCACAGGCCCGCTTGAACGCACGGTCCAAGCCCGAAGTGTCGTAGAAGTTGGGAATGACACGCAGGCCAGGCCGGGGCAATGCGGTCAGTACCGCCTCGGCTTTCTCCGACAAGGGCACCAGCCGCGCATCGCCGTTCTTGGTCTGCTCAAGTCTGACTGCGGCCGTAGCCAGGTCGACTTGCTTCCACTCCAGGCTCAGCAACTCGCCAGCGCGCATGCCTGTTTCCAGTGCAAGCTCGATACAGGCCTTCAACCAGGGTGCGGCCCGGCCACCCTGTGCGTCGATTGCCGCGAGCAGGCGCGCCAGTTCGCCCCGCTGTAGCCGACGCTCACGACCCGGTGACGCTTTGGGGCGGCTGATATTCTTCAGCTCGTGCACAAGGGGCAATGACCATTCGCGAATCGCAATGGTGTAGAGGTGAGAGAGCAGCGCGAGCTCCAGCCGCACAGTGCTCGGGCCCACCTGCTCAAGCCGCGCATTGCGGTAAGCCGCATAGTCGCAGGCCCGCAAGCCGGACATCGGGCGCAGCGCCAGTGGGTGGCGAAGCAGTTGCCTGATGCGATTGCCTTCCTGCACTGCTCCCCGCTTGCTAGGCGTCACCTCTTCGCCATAGCGGCGCAACAGATCTCCGAGGGTCAGCTTGTCGAGCAGGCGCAGATCCCGGAACTGGCCGAAGTCCATTCCCGACTCGACCATGCGGGCCCAGATCTCGGCTTCTTCTTGGCTTTCGAAAGTCCGGGTTTGCGTGGGGTAGCCCTTGCGGCGAATAATCACCTGGTACTGGTAAGGGCCACGATGGGTGATGCTTGCCATGCTGCTGCTCCAAAAGGTAGAGCAGACGTATAGCGAAGCTGCAGGAATTTCTACGCCCTTAATTGGCGGACGGATGGTTAAAGTTACCATCGCTGTCCCGACCACAAAAAACGGCGTGGTAATCACCCCGCCGTCCTGTTTGCCCCCGCCCGTGGCTTAGCTGGACAACACCTCCACCGACCAGTGCGTCCCCTTGTCGTTGCCAGCAGCGTCGCCGCGATGACGAGGCGTGTACTGCAGGCGGAAGCGCAGCGCCTGGCGGCCTTCGTCGACCTGTTCAGTACCGCTCGCCAATGCCAGAGCTGCGCCGGCGGCAAACTCGACGTAGAAGCGGGAGCAATAGCGCCCGCGTTTGCCGTCAAAACGCAGCACCGGGAACAGCCTGGCCAGCAGTGCACGCTTGCGCTCAGGCGCGAGGTCCGCCTGCAGCAGGGTGCCGAGCAGCACAGCTGGGTCGACCTGCAACTGCGCCTCGATCGCCTGGGCGTCGACCTGCAGTTGGGTGCTTTCCAGCTCTGCCAGCTCAGTCTTGCACGCGGCCACCTTGTCGCGCGTTTCCGCGTAGCGCTGCTCCAGCACGGGGTCTTCATCACTGATGCCAGTCAGCATGTGCGACAGCCGCGCCTGCGTGCGCTCCAACTGCACCAGCCGCTTGCGGCAGTCTTCCAACTGCTGGCGGGTGTCGCCGGTCAGCCGCAGTTGTAACGACGTGCGGAACGCTTCGACGAACGCAGGGGTGAGAAAACACTGCAGCATGTGGTTCAACAGAGTCTCGATACCAGCAACCGCGATGGTCTGCGTCTGATACGTACCACCCGCTTCCGATGACTGGCCGACCGTACAGTTCGCGCAGTACAGCGACTTCGCGCGCCGATGCGCCGACAGCACCAAGGTTCCGCCACAGCAGCCACAGCTGAACAGTCCGGCCAAAGCATGCTTGCCGCCGCCGTAACCGGTCCGGCTGTGCGTTTTCTGGTTGCAGCGATACCAGGTCTGGTCACTGACCAGGCGCAGCTCAGAGCGAGCAAACACCTCTTGCTCCACCTCAATGCCGCGTTTGGCCGCGCGCTTTGCGTAAGTCGTCGATCCGTGCCAAGTAAAGGTACCCCGGTAGATCGTATTGCTGAGCAGGTTGCGCACCCGCGCCGGCCGCCAATAGCCACCGTCCGACTTGCGCGCCATGCGGCTACAGGGGATCGCTTCGGTATTCAGCCAAGCCGCGATCTGATGCATCGATTGCCCAGCCTCCCGCCGCGCATACACTTCGCGCACGACCGCAGCTTCAGCCTCGTTGACCTGCCAGTGACTACCGACCCGGTTCCCAACATCGTCAAACTCCCGCTTGAGTTCGTAACCATAGGCCGGCGTCGCGATCATGTAGCCACGCAACAGTTGGCCGTACATGCCGCGACCAACCCTGTGGCGCAAGTTCCGGCCTTCCTGCTGTGCGATCATGCTCTGTAAGCCAAAGCGGATCTCCCAGCCCTGGCTGTGGCTATCCAGGCCGTCGCAACTGAGCATGCGCACCCGCCGGTTTTCCAGCAACTTCATCAACTGGGCCTGCTCTACCGGGTCGCGCGTCAGCCGCGAGGGTTCGTCGACGATGAATACGTTGAACGCCCCTTGCTGCCACGCCTTCTGGAACGCTTGGTAGCCTTCCCGCTTGTGTAAGGCGTGTGACTGGCCTGAGATGGCTGCGTCAGTGAAAATCAGCGCCTCATCGACTTCCAGCCCGTTTTGTTGGGCGAGTTCCCGGCAACGCCGGATCTGGTCGTCGAGCGACGTTTCGTTTTGCTTCTCGCACGAATAGCGCGCGTAAATCGCGACTTTTGTCATTCGCGATCTCCTTCTTGTTCGGACCCTTCCGGGATCAACGCTTGACGCTTGAGCTGCCGGCAGGCTAGTTCAGCCAACAGGTCAGCCAGTTCCCGCACGGCAGGCGACAGCTCGCTCGTGCGGTTGCTTCGTATAGCTTCGCCAGCAGAAAAGTCGCACTCATTTTTGAACGTCATGTTCGGTCCTCCTTACAGTCCGGCCGCCAGCGGCGCACGGCCGATCGCGGCGTGCAACTCAGCGATCTGCGGGTTGTAGTAGCGCATCGACATCTGCAAATTTCGCCAGCCGAACAACTTAGCGAGCGTCTGGGGCGTGACGTGCGGGGCGCGCCGCGATGCGGCTTCATGACGTAGATCGTGGAAACGCAGCCCCTCGATCCCTGCCCGCAGGCAGGCGCGTTTGAAGGCGCGATCCAGGCCAGAGGTGTCGTAGAAGTTGGGGATGACGCGCAGTTCGGGCCGGGGCAAGGCAGCCAACACCGACTCAGCATGTTCGGACAGCGGCACCAGCCGGCTGGTACCGTTCTTGGTCTGTTCCAGCTTGATGACCGCCGAAACCAGGTCGACCTGCCGCCATTCAAGGCTCAGGATCTCGCCGGCACGCATACCCGTTTCCAAAGCCAGCTCAATACAGGCCCGAAGCCAGGGTGCGGCCTGGCCGCCCTGATCTTCGATCGCAGACAGCAGGCGCGACAGCTCACCTCGTTGCAGGCGGCGCTCACGGCCAGGAGCCGCCTTGGGACGACTGACCTTATGCAGCTCATGCTCCATCGGCAGCGACCACTCGCGGATCGCTACCGTGTACAAATGGGAAAGCAGCGCGAGTTCCAGGCGCACGGTGTTAGGACCGACCCGCTCAAGGCGCTCATTGCGATAGGCAGCAAAATCGCACGCGCGTAACGTGGACATCGGTCGCAGCGAGAGCGGGTGCCTGAGCAGTTGCTTGATGCGATTGCCTTCAGCGACAGCACCACGCTTTGTCGGCGTAACTTCATCACCATAACGCTGCAACAAATCGCCTAGAGTGAGTTGGCCGAGCGGGCGCAGATCGTGGAACTGGCCCAGGTCTATTTTCGACTCAACGCTGCGTGCCCAAGCCTCGGCAGCAGCACGTGTCTCAAAGGTGCGGGTTTGTGAGGGGTAGCCCTTGCGGCGAATGATCGCCTGAACCTGATCGGGGCCCCGTCGGAGGATGCTTGCCATACTGATCCTCCATAAGTGGATGTGCGTATAGCGAAGCTGCAGTGCGGAAGGGGGCGGGAAATTTGCAGCAGGCTGCAACGAGTGCAGCAAAAATGCAGCAAAAAAGGCGGCACAAAGCAAAAAGCCCACCTAATGGCGGGCTAAATGCTTGAATCTATTGGCTCCCCGAGCAGGGCTCGAACCTGCGACCTGCGGATTAACAGTCCGTCGCTCTACCAACTGAGCTATCAGGGAACAAAACCAGTTTCGCGCTACACGCAAAACTTTAAACTGGCGGAGAGGGGGGGATTCGAACCCCCGTCAGGGTATTACCCTGAACACGCTTTCCAGGCGTGCGACTTAAACCACTCATCCACCTCTCCAGGTGCTCCGACTCGCCGGTTGACAGCGTTTCGTCGTCAGAGGCTGCGCATTGTATAGGCCATTTTTTTACAAGGCAAGGCTTTTGTGAAATTTCCTGAAAAAAACCCGAGATTGCGATGTTTTGCCGTTGAGCCGAGGCGCCGCCCGCGCGCCCGCCGGCCGGGTAAAACGGGGTAGAATGGCGCGTCTACTTCACTCTGCCGCCCTGCCCCATGCGCATCGCCCTTGCCCAGTTCAACCCCGTCGTCGGTGATATCGCCGGCAACACCCGCAGGATCCTCGAGCTCGCCCGCGAGGCGATGGCCGCCGGCGCCGACGTGCTGGTGACGCCGGAGCTGGCACTCACCGGCTACAGCCCGGAAGACCTGCTGCTGCGCGGCCACTTCTTCCGCGCGGTCAGCGCGGCGATGGATGAGCTCTTGGAACTGGACGGCATCACGCTGGTGATCGGCCACCCGGTGCGGCTGGGCGCGGAAACCTTCAATGCGGCGACCGTGCTGCGCGACGGCAACCGCCTGGGCCAGTACCACAAGATGCTGCTGCCGAACGACCAGGTATTCGACGAGTGTCGCTACTTCACGCCGGGCGCGGCGCCTTTGGTGTTCGAGCAGGACGGCGTGAAGCTGGGCGTATTGATCTGCGAGGACATCTGGTCGGTCGAGCCGGCCGCCGAGGCGGCCGACGCCGGCGCCCAGGTGCTTATCACGCTCAACGCGTCGCCGTTCCACCGCGACAAGGTCGCCACCCGCCAGGAAACCGCGCGCTACCGCGTGCAGGAGACCGGCCTGCCGCTCATCTACGTGAACCTGGTTGGCGGCCAGGACGAACTGGTGTTCGACGGCGCGTCGTTCGCGCTGGATGCCGCAGGCGAAGTCGCGGTGCAGGCGCCGGCGTACGACGAGGCGCTGGTCTACGTCGACGTCGACAACGGCCGGCTGCAGCCGGGCGACCAGGCTGCCCTGCCCGCGCCGACCGAGAGCGTGTACCGCGCGCTGGTGACCGGCGTGCGCGACTACATCGGCAAGAACGGCTTTGCCGGCGCGCTGCTCGGCCTCTCCGGCGGCGTCGACTCGGCGCTGACGCTGGCGGTGGCCGTCGACGCGCTCGGCGCGGACAAGGTGCACGCGGTGATGATGCCCAGCCGCTACACCGCCGACATCTCGCTGATCGACTCGCGCGACATGGTGAAGCGGCTTAACGTGCGCTACGACGAGATCGACATCTGGCCGACTTACGAGAGCTTCATGGCGGCGCTCTCGCCAGCCTTCGCGGGCCTGGCGGCCGACACTACCGAAGAGAACCTGCAGGCGCGCATCCGCGGCACCTTGCTGATGGCGCTCTCCAACAAGAGCGGTAAGCTGGTGCTGACCACCGGCAACAAGTCGGAGATGACCACCGGCTACTGCACGCTATACGGCGACATGGCCGGCGGCTTCGCCGTACTGAAAGACGTCGCCAAGACGCTGGTGTTCGAGCTGTGCCGCTGGCGCAATACGGTGGGCGAAGTGATCCCCGAGCGCATCATTACCCGCCCGCCGTCGGCCGAACTGCGTCCCGACCAGAAAGACCAGGACAGCCTGCCGCCTTACGAAGTGCTCGACGCGATCATGCAGCGCTACGTCGAGGAGAACCACTCGAGCGAGGAGATCATCGCCGAGGGCTTTGCCGAGGCCGACGTGCGCCGCGTGGTGCGCCTCTTGAAGATCAACGAATACAAGCGCCGCCAGGCGCCGGTCGGGCCGCGCATCACCCAGCGCGCGTTCGGCAAGGACTGGCGCTACCCGATCACCAACCGGTTCAGCTAAATGAAGAAACCCCTGCTTTTGATGCCGCTGTTGGCGGCGCTGGCGCTGCCCGCGCACGCGGCGGCCGTCGCCCAGCTCAAGGCCTTCGTCGCCGGCACCCGCACCGTGTCGGCACAGTTCGAACAGACCGTCACCAGCCAGGGGCGGCAGGAGCGCGCGCACGGCACGCTGGAGATCTCGCGCCCGGGCAAGTTCCGCTGGAGCTACGCCAAGCCCTACGAGCAGCTGATCGTCGGCGACGGCAAGCGACTGTGGATCTACGACAAGGAGCTTGCGCAGGTCACCAGCCGCGCACTCGATGCGGCGCTGGGTTCGAGCCCGGCGGCGCTGTTGGCCGGCGACAATGCGATCGAGGCCAACTACAAGCTGCGCGAAGCCGGCAAGCAAGGCGGCATCGAGTGGCTGGTCGCCACGCCGCGCCTGGCCGACAGCGGTT
The DNA here is from genome assembly GCF_010435965.1 of Crenobacter caeni. Taxonomy (GTDB): domain Bacteria; phylum Pseudomonadota; class Gammaproteobacteria; order Burkholderiales; family Chromobacteriaceae; genus Craterilacuibacter; species Craterilacuibacter caeni. Next base: position 199,498 of record NZ_JAAGAA010000002.1, on the reverse strand, counting down.
TTTCGTCGCTGAAGATGGGCTTTGCCGGCAATACGCTCAAAGAAATGCAGCTGACCGACAGCTTCGGCAACGTCACCGACATCCGCTTTGACGCGCTGAAGAAGAACCCGCCGCTGGCGGCCGACCGCTTCCGCTTTGCCGCGCCGCCCGGCGTCGACGTGCTGAGCGAATAAGCGCAAGCCTCCACAAGAAAACAGCCCGGCCGCTTGCGCGTGCCGGGCTGTTTTTATGTGTGAAGCCGTGTTCAGGCGTTCTCGGTGGCCGCCTCCGCCAGCGCAGGCTCGATATCACCCGCGTAGACGTCGCGTTCCAATTCGCCCTCGCTCTTGGCGACCAGCACCGCGGAGAGGGTGTCGCCGGAGACGTTGGTCGGCGTGTTGATCATGTCGATGATGCGGTCGACCGCGGCGATGGCGGCGATCACTTCCAGCGGCAGGCCGACCGACGCGAGCACCAGGCTCATCACCACCAGGCCCGTACCCGGCACGCCGGCGGCGCCGATCGCGGCCAGCGTGGTGGTCAGCACCACGGTGACCTTCTGCATCAGCGTCAGCTCGATCCCGTAGGCGTTGGCGGCGAAGATCGCCACCGCGCCCAGGTAGGTCGCCAGGCCGTTCATATTGATGGTCGCGCCCAGCGGCAGCACGAAGGACGCGATGCTGTTGTGCACGCCGAGCTTCTCTTCGGCCACCTGCATGTTCAGCGGCAGCGTCGCGTTCGAGCTGGTGGTCGAGAACGCGAACAGCTGCACCGGCAGCATCTTGCGGATGAAGTGCCACGGGTTGAGGCCAAACACGGTCAGCAACAGCGCGTAGACGACGACAAGCATGGTCAGGCACGCCAGATAAATGGTGCCGACCAGCGCCGCGAGTTCGGACAGGATCGCGAAGCCGTTGTCGGCGGTCACGTACGCCATCAGCGCGAACACGCCGTACGGCGCGAACGACAGCGCGATGTTCACCAGCTGGAACACCACGTGGTTGAGCGAACGGAAGAAGTCGGCGACCACCTCGCCCTGCTTGCCGGCCAGGTTGATCGACAGGCCGAAGAAGATCGCGAACACGATCACCGGCAGGATGGCGCCGTCGGCGAAGGCCTTGAACGGGTTGGACGGCACGATGGCCATGATGGTGTCGACGAAGGACGGCACTTCGGCCACCTTGGCCACCGCCGGCACTTCGTAGCCCAGCCCCTGGCCGATGCCGAAGAAGCTGGCCAGCGTCATCGACAGCGCGCCGGCGGCGGCCATCGTCACCATGTAGATCAGCAGGGTCTTGCCTGCGACGCGGCCCATCTTTTTCAGGTCGCGCATTGCGGTCACGCCGCACACCAGCGACACGAAGATCACCGGCATCACGACCATGCGGATCAGGGTGATAAACAGGTCGCCGACCGGCTTGAGGACCATCGCCCAATCGCCGGCGACAAAGCCGGTGGCGACGCCCAGCACCAGGCCAAGCAGGATCTTGGCCCACATGGGCAGGGGCGCCCGGGATGCCTTGCTCATTTTCTCCACTCCCTCTTGTTCGGTTCTGAATACCCGAATGTAGTGGGGAGCATCACCCGCCGTCAACTTTGAAAGCGATTGCTATTGGCATAACAGACCAAAAAAACGCTTTAAATAGCAATCGAGTAGCGCAATCAGCCAATCCTGAAGTCGAAAGATGCGCCGTCGTACGCCACCTCGACGCCGCGCGGACAGCGTGCGGACAAGGCGTGGTAGTCGAGCTCGTGCGTCATGTGGATGAGCACGGTGCGCTCGGCGCCCAGGCATTCGGCCCACGCCAAAGCCTCGTCCACCGACAGGTGCGAGGGGTAGGGGCGCTCGCGCAGGCAGTCGAGGAACAACAGGCGCACGCCGGAGAGCAGCGCGACGCTGTCGCCGGGGATGTCGGAGACGTCGGTCAACCAAGCCATGTCGCCGATGCGCCAGCCGGTACACGGCCAGCTGCCGTGCCTGAGCGGCACCGGCGTCACCACCGTCGTGCCCAGCGAGAACGCCCCGTCGACGTCGTGCGGCACCAGCACCGGCTTGTCCCAAACCGGCGTCGCCGGCATCAGCGTGTAGCCGAAGCGGGTACGGATGTTCTCCATGGTGAAGGCGTTGCCGAACAGGTCGATCGGGCCGCGCTTCACATAGCAGAACGCACGCAAGTCGTCGATGCCGCCCAGGTGGTCGGCGTGCGGGTGCGTGTAGAGCACCGCGTCGACGCGGGTAATCCCCTCGCGCAGCGCCTGCGCGCGCAGGTCCGGCCCGGTGTCGATCAGCACGCCTGCGCCGGGCAGTTCGACGTAGGCCGAGCAGCGGGTGCGGCGGTTCTTCGGGTCGGCCGACACGCAGGTCGGACAGGTACAGCCGATCGCCGGCGTGCCGGAACTCGACCCGCAGCCGAGGACGGTGATGCGGCCCTTAAGCACGGCGCGCCTTGGCGAACAACCGGAAGAAGTTGTCGGTGCTCGCCTCGCCGATCGCCTCGGCGCTCACCCCGCGCAGGGTGGCGATATGCTCGGCGACATGCGCGACATAGGCCGGTTCGTTGGTCTTGCCGCGGTACGGCACCGGCGCGAGGTAGGGCGAGTCGGTCTCGATCAGCAGCCTATCCAGCGGCACCTTCTGCGCGACCTCGTGGATCTGCTTGGCGTTCTTGAAGGTGACGATGCCGGAGAACGAGATGTAGAAGCCCAGGTCGAGCGCGGCGCGCGCGACGTCCCAGTTCTCGGTGAAGCAGTGCATCACGCCGCCCGCCTCCCCCGCGTTTTCATCGCGCATCAGGGCGAGGGTGTCATCGGCCGACTCGCGGGTGTGGATCACCAGCGGCAAGCCTGCGCGGCGCGCGGCGCGGATATGGCGCGCGAAGCGCTCGTGCTGCCAGGCAAGGTCCCCCTTGCACCAGTGGTAGTCGAGGCCGGTCTCGCCGACGCCGACCACCTTGGGGTGCGCCGCGTACGCGACCAGCTCGTCTTCGCTGGGGGTGAACGCGTCCTTGCTGTCCGGGTGCACGCCGACGGTGGCGAACAACGCGTCGTTCTGCTCGGCGAGCGCGAGCACGTCGGGGTAGGTATCCATCGCGACGCCGATCACCACCGCGTGCGTCACCCGCGCCGCGCGCATATTGGCAAGGACCTCGGGCAGGCGAGCCGCGAGGTCGGGGAAATTCAGGTGGCAGTGCGAATCGACGTACATGGCAGGCCCGGTATCGCCGCCTCGCGGGCGGCGGTATGCATTACATGGTGTGGGTGGTACGGCTCGAATTGAGCACGCCGCCCAGCAGTTTCTCGATCTTGTCGCGCGCCTGGCTGCCGGCTTCGTCGGCAGCGAACTCGACGCCGATGCCCTGCGTGCGGTTGTTGTTGGCGCCGGCGGGGGTGATCCACACCACCTTGCCCTTGACGGCAACCTTGGCCGGCTCGTCCATCAGCGTCAGCAACAGGAACACCTCGTCGCCCAGCTGGTACTCGCGCGCGGACGGAATGAAGATGCCGCCGTTGCCGACGAAGGGCATGTAGGCGGCGAACAAGGCGCTCCGCTCGCGGATCGACAGCGACAGCACGCCGGCCCGACCGGCGTCGGCACGCTCTGGGGCGTTGGCTTCCATGCTAGGTCTCCTTCAGGCAAAAACCTTCAGATACTCCATCAACAGCGCCTCAAGCTGCAAGCGCACGTTGAGCGTGTGTTGCCCGAACGGCACCAGTCGGGTCAGCGCGTCCTGGCAGCGCATCAGCGCGGCAAGGTTGGCGCGCCTTGCCAGCAGCGCCACCGCGTCCGCCTCGTCCGGATGGTAGCGCACGCGGTGCGCGAGCCTTTGCGCGGCGATGTCGGCGAGCCACTTGGCGAGCCATTCCAGGGGCTGCGCGAGCGGCAGCTTGTGGCGGTCGACCTCCTCGGCGGCGGCAAGCACGCCGACCAGCGTCGGCGTCTTCAGCGCGGACAGGAACTGCGCGCGCAAGCGGTACAGCGCCTCGTCGTGCTCGAACACCGGCGCGCCGCCGTGCCAGGCCAGCTCCGCCTCGGCGTGGGCAACGCCCTGCGACTTGAGCCAGGCGAGCGCGACCTCGTGCGACGGGCGCGACAGCGAAAACTTGCGGCAACGGCTGCGGATGGTCGGCAACAGCCGCTGCGGGCGGTCGGCGACCAGCAGGAACACCGTGTTGTCCGGCGGCTCCTCGAGCACCTTGAGGATGGCGTTGGCGGCGGCGAGGTTCAGCTTTTCGGCCGGATCGACCAGTACCACGCGGCGGCCGTGCCGGTGCGCGGTCAGCTGCGAGAACTCGATGATCTCGCGCACCGCCTCGATCTTGATCTGGGACAGCTTGCGGGCGCTCTTGCCGCCCTCCTCCTTGCCCTCGTCGGCGGCTTCCGGGCACAGGTGGCGAAAATCGGGGTGGGTACCGCTGGCGAGCCAGCGGCAGGACTCGCAGCGGCCGCAGCCGCGCCCGTCTGCCAGCGGCGTGTCGCACAGCAGCGCGCGGGCGAGCGAATACGCGAAGTCGACCTTGCCGATGCCCTCGGGACCGGTCAACAGCCACGCGTTGGGCAGGCTGTCGAACTCGCGCACGATGCGCCGCCAGTCGTCCTCTTGCCACGGGTAGCGCATCAGGCCTGCTCCACGCAGCGGGCCAGCAGTACGGCCAGTTCGCGCTGGATCGCGTCTATCGGCTGCGTCGAGTCGATCACCACGAAGCGCGGGTCGGCCTTGGCGCGCGCAAGGTAGGCGTCGCGCACCCGGCGGTGGAAGTCGGCCGCCTCGCGCTCGAAGCGGTCGAGGCTGCGGCTCGCGGCCATGCGCGCGGCGGCCACCTCGGTCGGCACGTCAAACAGCAGGGTCAAGTCCGGCTGCAAGCCGCGCTGCACCCATTCTTCCAGCACCTCGATGCGTCCGGCGGCCAGGCCTCGCCCGCCGCCCTGGTAGGCGAAGGTGGCGTCGGTGAAACGGTCGGATACCACCCAGCGCCCGGCTTCCAGCGCAGGACGGATCACCTCGGCCAGGTGCTCTTCGCGCGCGGCGAACATCAACAGCGTCTCCGCCTCCAGCGACACCCGGGTGTCGACCGCAAGCAGCAGTTCGCGCAGGCGCTCGCCAAGCGCGGTGCCGCCGGGTTCGCGGGTAAACAGCGCGTCGACGCCCAGCTGCGCGAGGGTGTCGCGGATGAACGAGAGATGGGTGCTCTTGCCGGCACCGTCCACGCCTTCGAGCGTGATGAAACGCGCGCGCATCACTCGCCTTTCTTCAGGATGAACTTGCGGACCGCCGCGTTGTGCTCGGGCAGCGATTCGGAAAAATGGGTGGTACCGTCGCCACGCGCGACGAAATACAGCGCGCGGCTCTCGATGGGCTGGGCGGCGGCCATCAGCGCCGCCTGCCCCGGCAGCGCGATCGGCGTCGGCGGCAGCCCGGCGCGGGTGTAGGTGTTGTACGGCGTGTCGCGGCGCAGGCCTTCCTTGCCGATGCGGCCCTGGTAGCGCTCGCCCATGCCGTAGATCACCGACGGGTCGGTCTGCAGGCGCATGCCGATCTTCAGGCGGTTGACGAACACCGACGCCACCTGCGGGCGGTCGGCCTCCTTCGACGTCTCCTTCTCGATCAGGCTCGCCATGATCAGCATCTCGTACGGGTTCGAGTACGGCAGCCCTTCCTCGCGTGCATCCCACGCGCTTTGCAGGTGCTGCTGCATGGTGCGGTACGCGCGGCGCATCACGTCGACGTCCGAGCTGCCGGGCACGAAGAAATAGGTGCTCGGGAAGAACATGCCCTCGGCCGGCTGCCCGGTCGCGCCAAGCTCGGCCATGACCCGCTCCTCGCTCCAGAGAGCACTCACCGGCTTGAGGTCCTTCTCCCGTGCGAGCGCCTGGCGGAACTGGCGGAAGGTCCAGCCCTCGATCACCGTCACGCTGGGCTGGTCCGGGCTGCCTTCGGAGAGGCGGCGCAGGATCTGCCACATCGCGACCGGGCTCGAGAACTCGTAGAGGCCGGCCTTGAGCTTGCGGTCGGCGCCGCTGGCGCGCGCCAGTGCGACCATCACCCAGCGGTTGCGGATCGCGCCCTCGTCCTCCAGCGTGCGGGCGACTTGTGACAGCGTGCGGTTGGGGCCGACGGTCACGCTGTACGGCGAGGTCGGCAGGGATACCGGCACGGCGACGACCCAGGCGAGCCAGAGGGCGCCGGCAGCCAGAAGCGCGGCGAGCGTACGGATGAACAGGGAACGCATCAGGCGGAATACGGATCGGGTGGAAAATATGGCTGCAATGATACCACCACGCGGCTAGGGCCCGCGCGGCGTCAGTTGCAGGGCAAAGCGCACGGCAAGCGCATCGGCCGCACAGCACGCGAGCGGCACGCGCTGCCCGTCAAGTTCTACGGCGGCAGGCAGCGTCGCCTCGTCGCCGTTCCAGCCGGGCAGGATTTCGTCGGCAAGCGACACCAGCTCCCGGTCGTCAACGAGCGCGAGCGAGCCTGCGAACGCGGCGTAGAGCTCGCCGTCGGGGGTGAGCCACAGCGCGTCAACGCTACCCGTCGCGCCGTCCGGCTCGGCGCGCCACAGGCCCGCTTCGCGGCGGATCACCCTTGGGGCGCACGCGCACGCGACGAACACCTGCTGCGGGCCGTTCTGCACGTAGGCGCGCCCCGCCGCATCAATCGCGTAGTTGCGCGCGAGAAAACCCGTGAGCGCGGCGTTAGCCACCCGCTCGCCCTTGAGCCACCACCGCCCGCGCGCGTCCAGCGCGAGAAAGCCGTACACCGCCGGCACGTCCGGCCACTTGGCCATCGCGGCCAGCACCATCGCGTCCATCGCTTCTCCTTACCCCTGCTCGTTCCTGAGCACCGCCAAAGGCGGCACCCGCGCGACCTTGCGCATCAGCGGCCAGCCGGCGGCGAACACCAGCACAAGCCCGGCCAACACGCCGCCGGGGACCAGCCAGAGGGCCGGCCAGTGCGCAAGCGCGAGCACTTTCACCGCGACCACCGCGCCGGCCGCCCATGCGCCGGCGCCGGCAATCAGGCCCGAGAAGGCGCCGACAAAGGCGAGCTCGCCGGCGAGCATCGCCGTCAGTTGCGCGCGCGACGCGCCCAGCGCGCGCATCAGCGCCATGTCCGCCTCGCGCTCCTGCCGCGTCGCGGCGAACACTGCCCACATCACCAGTACGCCGGCAGCCAAGGCCAGCACGAACATCAACTCGATCGCGTACGCGAGCCGCTCGACGATGGCGCGCACCTCGGCGATCACGTTGCCCACGTCGATCACCGTCAGGTTCGGCAGCGCGTGCACCAGCTCGCCGACAAAGCGCTCGCGCTCAGGCGGCAGGTAAAAGCTCGCGATGCGGCTCGCCGGCAGGTGCTCGAGCCAGGCCGGCGGCGCGAGCACGAAGAAGTTGGCGCGGAAGCTGTCCCACGCGACCTTGCGCAGGCTGCTCACCTTCGCCTCGAAGCGCTCGCCGCCCGACTCGAACGACAGCGTGTCGCCCATGCGGATGCCCAGCGTGCGCGCGATGTCTTCCTCGACCGAGAACTGCGGCGTCGCCGCCGCGCCCCACCAGCGCCCCGCGCTGAGCGTATTGCCTTGCGGCAGGCCGGCGCTCCACGACAGGTTGAATTCGCGCTCGGCCAGCCGCCGCGCGCGCGCGTCTTCGTAACGCGTGGGGTCAAGCGGCACGCCGCCGATCGCTACCAGCCGCGCGCGCACCATCGGATAGGTCGGAGGCGGCACCAGTTGCGCCTTGGCGAACGCCGCATCGAACGCAGCCTGCTGGTCGGATTGCAGGTTGATCACGAACTTGTTCGGCGCGTCGGCCGGTACGCTCGCCTGCCAGGCGCCGACCAGGTCGGCGCGCACCACCGTCATCAGAAGCAGTGCGAACAGCCCGACCGACAACGCGACGATCTGTGCGAGCGCGAGCGTGGGCCGCCTGGCGAGGCTGGCCACCCCGTAGCGCCAGCCCGGCCGCCTGCCTACGCGCGGCGCGCGCACGAGCTTCAACAGGCCCCACGCCATGAGCGCGGCGAGCGCGAGAAAGCCCGCCAGCGCCGGCAGCAGCCACAGCGCGATCAGCGCGTCGCCCAGTTGCAGCGCAGCGAGCAGCAGCAAGGCCGCCAGCGACAGCGCAGGCCAGGCAACGCCCGCCCTGGGCGGCGGCAGCTCGGCACGCAGCACCGCGAGCGCCGGCACCTGGCGCAAGGCGAGGATCGGCGGCCAGGCGACGCCGAGTGTCAGCACCAGCGCCGCGGCAAAGCCGACCAGCACCCCGGCGGCCGACGGCGCAGGCAGCGGCAACGACAGCAGCGGCGCGACGGCCGCGGCGAGCGCCGACTGCACCGCGAAACCGGCGAGCACGCCCACCACGCCGGCGGCAACGCCCAGCCAGGCGAGCTGCCAGCCGAACAGCGCGCCGATCGCGCCGGACGACTGTCCCTGCGCGCGCAACAGCGCGACGGTGCGCCAGTGACGCGCCAGATACCTGCGCACCGCGAGCACCACCGCGGCGACCGACAGCGCGACGGTCAACAGTGCGGTCATGCCGAGGAAACGGCGCGCACGCTCGAGCGCGACGCGCACCTCGGGCCTCGCCTCCTCGACGTTCTCCAGGCGCGCGCCGCGGGGGAGCCTGGGCTTGAGCCAGGCGCCGAATTCGGCGACGCGCGCCGTATCGCCCGCGACCAAGAGCCGGTAGCGTGCGCGGCTGCCCGGCCCGATCAGGCCGGCGTCCGCAAGGTCTGCCTCGGCCATCATCAGCCTCGGCACGAAGCCGTACATGTCGGTGATCGCGTCCGGCTCGCGCATCAGCAGCGCACCGACCGTCAGCCGGAGGCGGCCGACGCTGACCTTGTCGCCGACCTTGAGCCTGAGCCGCTCGGCGAGCCGTGCGTCGACCCACGCCTCGCCCGGCGCCGGCCCCTGCGCGAGCACCCGCTCGCGCCCCGCCGCGTCCGCCACGGTCAGCTCGCCGCGCAAGGGGTAGGCCGCGTCGACCGCCTTGATGTTGGCAAGCGTCACCCCGGCGTTGGTGCCGGCCATCGACGGGAAGGTGGTGGTATGTGCGAGCGAGAGCCCCAGCCGCGTCGCCTCGGCCTGCCACGACTGAGGCGACGGCGCGCCGGACGACACCGACAGGTCGGCCGCCAGCAGTTGCGCCGCCTGTTCAGACAGCGCGCGCTCGAAGCGCGACGCGAACATCGACACCGCGCTGATCGCGGCCACCGCCAGCGCGAGCGACAAGGCGAGCACCGTCAGTTCACCCGCGCGCGCCTCGCGCAGCAACAGGCGCAAGGCCAGCGCCGCCTTCGGGAAGCGGTTCATGCGCCGGCCCCGCCCAATACGCCGTCCTCGATGCGCAGCACCTGCTCGCAGCGCGCGGCCAGCTTCATGTCGTGGGTGACCAGCACCAGCGCGGTGCCCGCCTCGCGGTTCATGCCGAACAGCAGGTCGCCGACCTCGTGGCCGGACGCGGTGTCCAGGCTGCCGGTCGGCTCGTCGGCGAACAAAAGCGCCGGCTCGCCGACGAAGGCGCGCGCCAGCGCGACGCGCTGCTGCTCGCCGCCGGACAGGTGGCGCGGATAGTGGCCGAGGCGGTGCGCCAGCCCTACCCGCGCCAGCATCGCGCGCGCGGCCGCCTCGGCGCCCGCGTGGCCGGCCAGTTCGAGCGGCAAGAGCACGTTCTCCAGCGCGGTCAGTTGCGGCAACAGCTGGAAGTTCTGGAACACGAAGCCGACCCTGGAGAGGCGCAGCGCGGCACGCGCGTCCTCGTCGAGGGTGGACAGCGGCGCACCGAACAGCGTCACCTCGCCGCCGCTGGCGCGGTCGAGCCCGGCCAACAGCGCGAGCAGCGTCGACTTGCCCGAGCCCGACGCGCCGACAATCGCCAGCGACTGCCCGCGCGCGAGGGAAAGCGACGCGTCCTTAAGGATGGTCAGGTGCTCGCCGTGGTAGTCCACTTGCCGACTGAGGTGGCTCGCCACCAGAATCGGGGCATTGTCATCGTGAAGGTTTGTCATGCTGCGTCTTTTCTTTTGCCTGTGGATTGCCCTGGCCTCGCCGTGGGTGGCAGCCAAGACCGTACTCGTGTTCGGCGACAGCCTCTCGGCCGCGTACGGCATGAAAACCGAAGCGGGCTGGGTGGCCCTGTTGGGGCAGCGCCTCGCGCCCGCGCACCGCGTCGTCAACGCGTCGGTCAGCGGCGAAACCAGCGCAGGCGGCCTCGCCCGCCTGCCCGCCACGCTCGATCGCGTGAAGCCCGACGTGCTGGTACTGGAGCTGGGCGGCAACGACGGCCTGCGCGGGTTGCCGCCGGCCGAGCTCTCGCGCAACCTCTCGCGCATGGTCGAACTCTCAAAGGCGCGCGGCATCCGCGTGCTCCTGGTCGGCATGGCGCTGCCGCCTAACTATGGCCCCGACTATACGGCAAGGTTCCGCGCCGTTTATGACGATCTGGCAAAAAGGGCGCGCCTCGCCTACGTGCCGGTGCTGGTGGCGGGCTTCGAGACGCGGATGGACTGGTTCCAGGCAGACGGCATCCACCCGACGGCCGCCGCGCAGCCGACCATGGCGACGACCATCGAAAAGGCGCTGCGCCCGCTGCTGAAATAAAGCGGTCATCTTGCCCACAGGGCGGGGGGACAAGGCTGGGGAGCAGCTGTGGATAAGGTACGGCGACGCCCGCTGCACGGGGCGTCGCCGCGGGTTGCCCAAAAAACGGGCAAGGCTTGCGCTGCGTCAGCGCACCGCGACGCGCGGCGCACCCTCGGTCAGGTGGCCGATCACCGCCGCGTACTCGAAGCCTGCCGCGTGGAACAGGGCGAGCACTTCGTCGGCGTGCGCGGCGTCGACCGTCGCCAGCAGGCCGCCGCTGGTCTGCGGGTCGACCAGGATGCGCTGCTGCCAGGTGGCGAGATCCGGCGCGAAGTCGACGTCGTGGCCGAAGCTTGCCAGGTTGCGCTCGATCGCACCCGGGCCGATACCGGCCTCGGCGAACGGCCGCGCCTCGCGGATCACCGGCACGCGGGACATCTCGACCTCGGCGCCCAGCTTGGCGCCACGGCACACCTCCAGCAAATGGCCCAGCAGGCCGAAGCCGGTGACGTCGGTCAGCGCGTGCACGTCCGGCCGCGCGGCCAACTGGCTGCCGACACGGTTAAGCTGGGTGGTCGACGCGATCAGCGCGTCGTAGCCGGCCGCGGAGAGCTCGCCGCGCTTCATCGCCTGCGCGAGCACGCCGACGCCGAGGCCCTTGCCCAGGATCAGCACGTCGCCCGCGCGCGCGTCCGAGTTGCGCTTGAGTTCGGCCGGGTCGACCACGCCGAGTGCGACGAGGCCGTAGATCGGCTCGGGCGAGTCGATCGAATGGCCGCCGGCGACCGGGATGCCCGCCGCGTGGCAGACCGACTCGCCACCGTCGAGGATGGCCCGGATAGTTTCGGGCGGCAGCACGTTCACCGGCATGCCGACGATGGCCAGCGCCATGATCGGCGTGCCGCCCATCGCGTAGATGTCCGAGATCGCGTTGGTCGCGGCGATGCGGCCGAAGTCGAAGGCGTCGTCGACGATGGGCATGAAAAAGTCGGTGGTCGCGACGATCGCCTGCCTATCGTTGAGCTGGTACACCGCAGCGTCGTCCGCCGTCTCGCGGCCGACCAGCAAGTTGGGGAACGCCATCTTCTCGCGCGCGCCGGAGAGTATGGTCTCGAGCACCGCCGGCGCGATTTTGCAGCCGCAACCGCCGCCGTGCGACAATTGCGTCAATCTGATATCCGACATGAAAAGTCCTTCAAAATCATGCTTTACAAGCAGGCCAACGTAGCACAGCTGGGTGAGTTTGACGAGGTGATCGACGTGCGCTCGCCGTCCGAGTTCGCCGAAGACCATATCCCCGGCGCGATCAATTGCCCGGTACTCGACGACGAAGAGCGCCGCATCGTCGGCACGCTCTACAAGCAGGACTCGCCGTTCGCCGCGCGGCGGGTCGGCGCGGCTATGGTCGCGCGCAATATCGCCCGCCATATCGAGGAGAAGTTCGCCGACCGTCCCAAGCGCTGGAAGCCGCTGATCTACTGCTGGCGCGGCGGCCAGCGTTCCGGCTCGATGGCGCTGATCTTCGCGCAGGTCGGCTGGTACGCGCACCAGCTCGACGGCGGCTACAAGGCGTACCGGCGCGACCTGCTCGAGCGCTTCGACACCCTGCCCGCCTCCCTCGACTTGCGCGTGGTGTGCGGGCCGACCGGCTCGGGCAAGAGCCGGCTGCTCGGCGCTTTGGAGCGCGCCGGCCGCCAGGTGCTGGATCTCGAAGGCCTCGCCCGCCACCGCGGCTCGGTGCTGGGCAAGCTGCCGGACGCGCCGCAACCGTCGCAGAAGCACTTCGACTCGCTGCTGATGCAGGCGATGCAGTCGCTCGACCCTGCGCGCCCGGTCTACATCGAATCCGAGAGCAAGAAGATCGGCACCGTCGCGCTGCCGCAGGCCTTGTTCGACCGCATGCACGAGAGTCGTTGCGTGCTGGTCGACGCGCCGCTCGCCGAGCGCGTGCGTTTCCTGTTGGAAGACTACGACTTTTATGTAACGGAGCCGGCACGGCTGATCGAGCAACTGAACTGCCTGAAGGCGCTCTACCCGAAGGAGACGCTCGAAGCGTGGCGCGCGCTGATCGAAGCCGGTAACTTCGACGCGCTGGTGTCGATGCTACTCACCGAACACTACGACCCGCTGTACCGCCGCTCGATGGGCAAGCACTACGCGCATCTGGCCGAAGCGACGCCGCTTACGCTTGCCACGCTGGACGACGCCGCGCTCGACGCGGCCGCACGCACGCTGGACGCCTGATGCAGCACGCCGACCTCGACTGGGAAGACGGCCAGCCGCGCTCGCGCGCCTTCGGCGACGTCTACTTCTCGCGCGACAGCGGGCTCGACGAGACCCGCCACGTCTTTCTCGCCGGCAACCGCCTGCCCGAGCGCTTCGCCGCGCTTGCAGCCGGCGAGCGGTTGACCGTCGCCGAAACGGGTTTTGGCACCGGCCTCAACTTCCTCGCCGCCTGGCAGTTGTTTGACGCGGTGGCACCCGCGGGCGCCCGCCTCGACTTCGTCAGCACCGAGAAGTACCCGCTCTCGCTTGCGGACCTTACGCGCGCGCTTGCCGCGTGGCCGGCGCTCTCGCCTTACGCGGACGCCTTGCTCGCCCAGTACCGCGGTGTGGTGCCGGGCTACCAGCGCTTCGTGTTCGACGGTGGCCGCGTGGTGCTCACCCTGCTTGTCGGCGACGTGCTCGAGACGCTGCCGCAGCTTGATGCGCGCGTTGACGCGTGGTTCCTCGACGGCTTCTCGCCGGCGAAGAACCCCGACATGTGGGTGCAGGCGCTGTTCGACGCGATGGCTGCGTGTTCGGCGGCAGGGGCAAGCTTCGCGACCTTCACCGCCGCCGGCTTCGTGCGCCGCGGCCTCTCGGCAGCAGGTTTTGACGTGAAGAAGGTGCCGGGCTTCGGCAGCAAGCGCGAGATGAGCGTCGGCACCCTCCCGCACGCGCCCGAACGTCTCTGGCGGGCGCCGTGGCTGGCCCGCCCTGCCACCATAACCGGCCGGCGCGCGCTGGTCATCGGCGCCGGCATCGCCGGCGCCAGCGCGGCGGCCAGCCTCGCCCGCCGCGGCTTCGCGGTGACGGTTGTCGAGCGGCACCCGCTCGCCGCGCAGGAGGCGTCGGGCAACCCGCAAGGCGTGCTCTACCTCAAGCTCTCCGCGCACGGCACCGCGCAAACCCGGCTGCTACTCGCCGCGTACGGCTACGCGCTGCGCACGCTCGCGTCGTCACTCACCAGGGGCCGCGACTGGGACGACTGCGGCGTGCTGCAACTCGCCTTCGACGAGGCCACCGCGCACAAGCAGGACGCGCTCGCCGCCGCCTTCCCCGAAGCGCTGCTCAAGCGCGTCGACGCGGCCGGGGCGAGCGAGCACGCCGGCGTCGCGCTCGCCGAAAACGCGCTCTATTTCCCGGAAGGCGGCTGGATCAAGCCGCCGGCACTGGTGCAGGCACTGCTCGCAACACCCGGCGTCACCTGCCGTTACGGGCAGGCAGAGCAGGCGCTCGCGCGCATGGAGGATGGCTGGCGGCTGACGCTGGCAAACGGCGAGGCGCTGGACGCGGATATGGTGGTGATCGCCTGCGCCAACCAAAGCGGCGCGCTGCTACCGGACACCACGCTGCCGCTCAAGCCGATCCGTGGCCAGGTGTCGGTCGCGCCGGCCACGGAACAAAGCAGCAGGCTCAGGACCGTGCTGTGCGGAGAAGCCTACGTCGCGCCGGCCGCCGACGGCGCGCACACCTTCGGCGCCACCTTCGACTTCAAGTCGACCGACACCACGGCGACGCTAGCCGACCACCGCGCCAACATCGACGCGCTTTCCGCGCTGTCCCCGGCGCTTTACGCGGCGCTAGGCGGCGACGCGCTCGCGCCCGAGGCACTGGGCGGCCGCGCCGCGCTGCGCTCGAGCACGCCGGACTACCTGCCGCTGGTCGGCCCGCTGGCAAGCCACACGGGCGTCAGCGAGGCCTACGCCGAACTTGCCCGCGACGCGACGCTGCCGCTCACCACGACCATGCCGTGGCTGCCCGGCCTCTACATCAGCGCCGGGCACGGCTCGCGTGGCATGGTCAGCGCGCCTCTGGCCGGCGAGCTGATCGCCAGCCTCGCCTGCGGCGAGACGCTGCCGCTGCCCGCCCCCATCGTCGACGCGCTGTCCCCGTCGCGCTTCGCGCTGCGTGCGCTGATGCGCAGGAAAAAAACCTAACCCGTGCAGGTGGCCGCGGCTGCCTCGCACAGCGCGCGGATCTCTTCCGGCAAGGGCACGCTCTTGCCGGCGGCGTAGTCGACCCACACCAGCGTCACCTCGCCCAGCGCGTAGACGGTTTCGCGGTCGTCGCCCACGTAGAAGTGGTGGCGCAGCCTGAGGCTGGAGCGGCCCAGGTGCTCGAGTTCGATCGACACGGTGACGGTCGCCGGGTAATTGATCTCGCGCTTGAAGTGGCAGGCGGTGTGCACGATCACCGGGCCGACCGCGCCTGGCTCGATCGGCAGGCCGATGTCTTCCAGCCACTGCACGCGCACTTCTTCGAGCAGGCGGAAGTACACCGTGTTGTTGAGGTGGCCGATCGCGTCGAGGTCGCCCCAGCGCACCGGCAACTGCTTCTCGCCCAGGCTGGGCAAAGTTTTCTGCATCGCGTACCCTTTCCTTTTAATGCAAAAAGAATAACACGCCGCACCGCGGCATGGCCGGATCCGCCCCCACCCTGTCCGCTTCCGCCCTCGCCGCGGCGCTTGCCGGCGCGCATGCTGTGGCTGACACCCACACGCCCCGCCACCAAGGAGAGACCATGCCCGCCGCCCTCATCGTGATCGACGTCCAGCAATCCTTCCTGCACCGCCCGTACTGGTCGGATGAGGACCTGCCCGCTTTCCGCGCGGCCCTTGTCAAGCTGATCGCCGGTTGCCGCGCGCGCGCCGTGCCGGTAGTGCATGTGCTGCACGAAGACGGCGAGTGGCCGTTCGACGCGGCAAGCGGTTTGGTGCAGCCGCTTGACTGGCTGCCCGCAGAGGCTGATGCGACCTTCATCAAGCATGTGCACAACGCGCTGACCGGCAGCGGCCTCGCCGGCTGGCTCGCCGCGCGCGGTATCGACACCCTGCTGATCGCCGGCATCCGTACCGAGCAGTGCTGCGAGACGACTGCGCGCGTCGCTGCCGACCTGGGCTACCGGGTCGACTTCGTCAGCGAGGCGACGCTGACCTTCGCGATGCAGGACGCGCACGGGCGCACCGTCAGCGCAGCCGCCATCAAGGCGCATACCGAACTGGTGCTCGCCGGCCGCTTCGCGGCCATCCGCGACGTTGACGCCACGCTCGCGGCGCTGGACGAGCAGGAGGCGGCCGCATGCCCGTGAAAGACCGCCTGCTCGCGCTCGCCGTCGTCGCGGTGTGGGGCTTCAACTTCGTGGTGATCAAGTGGGGCGTCGCCGGCGTGCCGCCTTTCGGCCTGGGCGCCCTGCGCTTTGCTGCTGCCTTCGGCTGCGGGGTGTTCCTCGTGCGCGCGCCAGCGCTGCCGTGGCGCTACCTCGCCGCCTACGGGCTGACCATGGGCTTTGGCCAGTTCGCCTGCCTGTTCTGGGCAATCAAGGCCGGCATGCCGGCGTCCGCCGCGTCCATTGTGCTGCAGGCGCAGGCGCTGTTCACCCTGCTCTTGGGCGCGCTGTGGCTGTCCGAGCCGGTCAGCGCCCGCCAATGGCTGTCGCTCGCGGCGGGCAGCGGCGCGCTTGCGCTTTTCGCGCTGGACGGCGGCAAGACGCTGCCGTGGGCAGGCCTTGCGCTGACGCTTGTCGGCGCCGCCAGTTGGGCGATGTCCAACCTGGTGGTGCGCCGCGCAGTGCGCGACGGCTACCAGCCGGACGCGCTCGCGCTGGTGGTCTACGCGAGCGCGGTGCCCATCCTGCCCTTCGCGCTGATGTGGGCGCTGTTCGAGCAGGACGCGACCCACTGGCCATCGGTGTTGTCCGCCCGCAGCGTGTTCGCCGTCGCCTACCTGGCGCTGGTTGCCACGCTGTTCGGCTACGGGGTATGGAGCCGGCTGCTCGCCCGCCACCCGGTCAGCCAGGTCGCGCCGTTCAGCCTGCTGGTGCCGCTGTTTGGCGTGCTGTTTTCGGCGCTACTGTTGGGCGAACGGCTGAGCGCCCTGCAGCTGGCCGGCGGCGTGCTGCTGATCGGCGCGCTGGCCGCAGGCAGCGGCGCACTCAAGCTGCCCACATTCAAACGCAAGGCGGCCGGATGA
The DNA here is from genome assembly GCF_010435965.1 of Crenobacter caeni. Lineage (GTDB taxonomy): Bacteria > Pseudomonadota > Gammaproteobacteria > Burkholderiales > Chromobacteriaceae > Craterilacuibacter > Craterilacuibacter caeni. The sequence goes on along the minus strand of NZ_JAAGAA010000002.1, from coordinate 182,705 downwards.
GCACGCCCGTCTACTTCGTGCTGACGCCAAACTACCTGGCGCTAGACTTCGCCGGCCCCGCCGAGGTACTGCGCATCGCCGCCGACGAGGGGCTCGCGCTGACCCTGTTCACCGTCGGCCCCGAGCGGCTGTGCCGCAGCTCGCTGGGGCTCGTCAGCGAAATCGACCCGCTGCCGGACGCACTGCCCGACAAGGCGCTGCTGGTGCTGGTCGGCACCGTCGACGAGGCGCGCGACTACCAGGGCGAGCCGGCGCTAAGGCTGGTTGGCTGGCTCGCCAGCCGCCTGCGCGCGGATACCCACGTCGCGTGCATCTGCTCGGGGGCGCTCATCGCGGCGATGGCCGGCCTGCTGGATGGCCGGCGCTGCACCACCCACCACGCGCTCACCGATGCGCTGCGCACGCTCGCGCCTACCGCGCTGATCGAGGAAAACCGCCTGTTCGTCGAGGACGGGCCGCTGGCCACCTCGGCCGGCATCACCGCCGGCGTCGACCTTGCGCTGCGCCTTGTCGAGCGGCTGGGCGGCGTGGAACTGGCCGCGCGCGTCGCCCGCCGCATGGTGGTGTGGGCGCGGCGCAGCGGCGCCGACCCGCAACTGCCGCCGCAACTGGCCGCGCGCAAACACCTGCACCCGGCGGTGCACCGCGCGCAGGACGCGCTGGACGCGGACCCCGCGCGTAGCTGGACGCTCGCCGAGCTCGCCCGTCTCGCCTGCGTCAGCGAGCGCCACCTGAGCCGGCTGTTCCGCGAGCACGCCGGCTGCAGCGTCGGCGCGTACCGGCAAGCGCTGCAATTGGCACGCGCCCGCGCCGCGCTCGAACAAGGCGCGACGGTCGAGGCGGCGGCGAGCGAGGCGGGCTTCGACAACGCGCGCACGCTGCGCCGGCTGTGGCGCGCGCACTACGGCGAAGCCCCGGCCGCCGGCCGCGCACGCGCCGCCCTCGCGCGATAGCGCTCGCACCCCTCATGCCAACGTGATTCAATCGTCCGTTTGAAAGACTGCCGCCGCTACACGGGTGCGGCAGGCCGATGGCGCGCCAGACGCCGCAGACGAGAAAGAGGGTCATGCACACACGCGAAGAAAGCCTGTATATCGACGTGGGCGGCGGCGAGCGCCTGCACCTGCGCCGCATCCGCCACGCCACGCAAGAAGACGGCCCGCCGCTGCTCATGCTGCACGGGGTGATGGGCAACGGCCGCATCTTCTACAGCGACTCGGGCAAGGGGCTCGCGCCGTGGCTCGCCGCCCAGGGCTGCGACTGTTTCGTGCTCGACCTGCGCGGGCGCGGCCAGAGCACGCCGCCGATCAGCCGCGCGAGTCGCCACGGCCAGCACGAGACGATCTGCGCCGACCTGCCCGCCGCGCACGCATTGGTGCGCCGCCTGCGCCCGGACCGGCCCGCGCACTGGATCGCCCACTCCTGGGGCGGCGTGCACATGCACAGCTGCCTCGCGCGCCACCCCGAAATCGCCGCCGGGGTCGCCAACGCCGTCTACTTCGGCAGCAAGCGCAGCGTGCACGTGAAAAACCTCAACAAGCTGGTCGAGGTCGACCTGTTCTGGAACCTTGCCGCGCGCGCGCTGGTCCGCGCGGTCGGCTACCTGCCGGCCAGAGGGCTGCGCTTGGGCGCCGACAACGAGAGCGACCGCAGCCACCTGGACAGCAAGCGCTGGGCGAAGGTCGCACCGTGGATCGACGCCGACGACGGCTTCGACTACCGCGCGGGCGCCCAGCGGGTGGCGCTGCCGCCTACCCTCTACTTCGCCGCGCCGCGCGACCCCTGCCGCGGCCACGTCGACGACGTGCGGCGTTTCCGCGACGAATCGGGCGCGCACATCGGCCGCGTGCACCTGCTCTCGCGGGCGCTCGGCCACCGCCACGACTACGACCACGTCAGCCTGCTCACCCACCCGGACGCAGCCGCCGACCACTTCCCGCTGGCACTTGCGTGGCTCTTGGGCGACTACGCGCACGTCAGGGAAAATATCTAGCCGTATTTCATCATTCAGGCGATCTGCTTATGGCAACATGGAGCCAAAGGAGAACGCAGATGGAAACGCTGTACCGCACACAGGCTGACGGCCTCACCGACCGCATCGTCGACGCGCTCGCGACCCAAGGCTGGGTCGTCGTCGACGACGTGTTCACGCCCGCAGAAGTGCAGGCATTGCGCGAGGCGTGCCTCGCGCGCTGGGACGGCGGTGACTTCCGCGCGGCAGCCGTCGGCAAGGGCGGCGGCGAGGCGGTGCGCAGCGAGATCCGCTCCGACTCGGTACTGTGGCTGAACGAGGCAGACGACGCGCCGGCGATCACCCGCTACTTCGACACCATGGACGCGCTGCGGGTCGCGGTGAACCGCGGCCTCTACCTGGGCCTTGCCGACCTCGAGGCGCACTTCGCGGTCTACCCGGCCGGCAGCTTCTACAAGAAACACCTCGACCGCTTCCGCGACGACGACGCGCGCACGCTGACGTCCGTGTTTTACCTGAACGAGGGCTGGCCCGCCGGCGCAGGCGGCGAGCTCAGGCTGTACCTGGACGCCGATTGCCGGCAATCGGTCGACATCCGCCCGCTGGCGGGCACCATGGTGCTGTTCCTGTCCGACCGCTTCTGGCACGAGGTGCTGCCGGCACGCCGCCAGCGCCTGTCGCTGACCGGCTGGTTCCGCCGCCACGGCGGCTCGATGACGTGGTAATCGTCAATCGCGTGGTAGAATCCCCAGATAATTAAACGGCCCGGCGGCGCCGGGCACAGCAGGGGATTCTATGTCTGGCAATAGCATGGGACTGTTGTTCACGGTCACCTCCTTCGGCGAGAGCCACGGCCCGGCAATCGGCTGCGTGGTCGACGGCTGCCCGCCCGGCCTCGAGTTGTGTGCCGAGGACATCCAGCACGACCTCGACCGCCGCAAGCCCGGCACCAGCCGCCACGTAACGCAAAGGCGCGAGGCGGACGAAGTCGAGATCCTCTCCGGCGTCTACGAGGGCAGAACGACCGGCACGCCGATCGCGCTGTTGATCCGCAATACCGACCAGCGCTCGCGCGACTACGGCAATATCGCCGACACCTTCCGCCCGGGACACGCCGACTACAGCTACTGGCACAAGTACGGCGTGCGCGACCCGCGCGGCGGCGGGCGTTCGAGCGCGCGCGAGACCGCGGTGCGCGTCGCCGCCGGCGCCATCGCCAAGAAGTGGCTGGCCGAGAAGTTCGGCATCGTGATCCGCGGCCACCTCACCCAGTTGGGCGAGATCGAAATCCCGTTTACCGGCTGGCCGCACGTCGCGGCCAACCCCTTCTTCGCCGCCGACGACGCGATCGTGCCGCGCCTCGAAGACTATATGGACAGCGTGCGCAAGTCGCTCGACTCGGTCGGCGCCCGCCTGCGCGTGGTGGCGGAAAACGTGCCGGTCGGCTGGGGCGAACCGGTGTACGACCGGCTGGATGCCGACATCGCGTGGGCGATGATGAACATCAACGCGGTCAAGGGCGTCGAGATCGGCGCGGGCTTCGCGTCGGTCGCGCAAAGGGGCTCCGAGCACGGCGACGAGCTGACCCCCGAGGGCTTCGCCAGCAACCACGCCGGCGGCATCCTGGGCGGCATCTCGACCGGGCAGACCATCGAGGTCGGCGTCGCGATCAAGCCGACCTCCAGCATCGCCCAGCCGCGCCGCTCGATCGATAAGGCAGGCAACGCGCTGACCATGGAGACGCACGGCCGGCACGACCCCTGCGTCGGCATCCGCGCGGTGCCGGTCGCCGAGGCGATGCTCGCGCTGACGCTGATCGACCACGCCCTGCGCCACCGCGCGCAGAACATGGACGTCGCGGTCGGCACTCCGCGCATCGCCGGCCCCGCCCGTTCGATCTGACCCAGGCAAGAGGCCGGCCCATGCTCAAGACCCTTTTCGGCGCCCGCGACAGCACGCGGCACGCGCAGGCGGACGACAAGCCGCTGCCCTCGGCGATCGGCTTCGCGCGGCAGCAAGCGCTGTTCGACGCAAGGCTCAGGCTGTGCGGCAACGACTTCTCGCTCAGCCGCGCGCTGGGCGAGACGGGCGCGCACGGCGCGCACTTCGACCGCCAGCTGTTGCAGGTGCTCGCCAACCTCGGCGCGGTACGCGAGAACTCGCCGCGTTTCGCGCTGGTGCGCCTGCAGACGGCCGCTTCCGTCGACGCACCCGAACTCTTAGCGCTGCCCGCGTCGCGCCTGATCCTCTACCCGGCACTCGATAGCACAGACTTCACCGCGCTCGAGGCGACCTCGGCGCGGCTCTCGGCGTTCAAGTCCCGCGGCGGCCGCCTCGCGCTGCCCGCCACCGACCACGGCCAGCCGCTGCCCGCGTCGCTGCTCGCGCTCGCCGACCTGGTGGTGCTCGACCTCGCCGGCGACAGCCGCAGCGTCCTGGGTGCACTCGCCGGCCGCGGCCTGCCCGCCGCCCCGACCCTGCTGGCCGACCGGATCGGCTCCGAGGAGGCGCTGGCGGCCTGCCTGAAGCTTGCCGGGCACCGCCGGCTGCTGCTCTCGGGCAGCGTCTTCGCCCAGCAGCGCCCGCGCGTCGACGCGCGTGCGCAGGCGTCGAGGCTGCGCGTGCTCGAGATCCTGCGCCTGCTGCGCTCGGGCGCACCGGTCGCCCAGATCGAGGCGCAGTTCAAGCTCGACTCGACGCTGCTCTTCAAGTTGCTGCGCTACATCAACTCGCCGGCGATGGGCTTCTCGCGCCGCATCCAGACGCTGGAAGAGACGCTGATGCTGATGGGCCGCGACGCGCTACTGCGCTGGCTGTCGCTGCTGCTGTTCACCGCCGGCGACGAAGACCCGGCCGCCGGCGCGCTGATGGAGCGCGCGCTGCGCCGCGGTCGCTTCATGGAAACGCTGGGCGGCGAGCTGGGCGCCAAGCGCATCGAGTGCGAACACCTGTTCCTCGCCGGGATGTTCTCCGAGCTCGACAAGCTGCTGGGCATGCCGATGGCCGAGGCCGTCGCCCCGCTAGAATTGCCGGTGCCGGTGCGCCAGACCCTGGTCGACGGGCGCGGCCTGTTCGCGCCACACCTCAACCTTGCCGTCGCGCTGGAGACGGGCGACGACGCGCAGGCGGGCACGCTCGCGCGCATGCTGGGCGTCGGGTTCGCCCGCGCGGGCATGCTGGACGTCGAGGCGGCACAATGGGCGGAATCTGTCAGCTGCGCGCCAGCGACCGCCCCCGACTGAACTTACACCAGGCAAGACCATGCTCAAATCCCTGTTCGGCCATCGCGGCGACGCGGCCCCCGCCCCGGCAACGCCGGAAAACAGCGAGGCGCCGCTGCCGGCGACGCTAGGCTTCGTCGGCCACCAGCCGATCTACACCGCCCGCCACGAGCTGGTCGCCTACGAGTTCGCACCGCGCGACGCCGGCCACCGCAACATGATGGCGGCCGGCACCCTCAACCGGCACGACCACCTGCTGCTACAGACGCTCGAAAACCTCGACATCTTCAGGCTGCTCGAGCGCCGGCGCGCGTTCATCAACCTGTCGCTGGACGCGCTGGACGACCCGCTGCTGCCCTCGCTCGCCGAAAAGCGTGCGATCTGCATCGTGTCGCCGGCCGAAAACGACGACGCGCTCACCGCCGCGCTGCCTGCGATCAGGGCGCTGCGCGCGGCCGGGCTGTCGTTCGCGCTGGAGCCCGCGCTGTTTCCGGAGACCCGCTTCTCGCCTGCCGTGCTCGACGTGCTGTTCGCCGAGATGAATTTCCTCGTGCTCGACTTCTCGGCGCAGACGGAAGACCTGCTCGAGCCCCTGCTCGCCCGCCTGCCGCAGCGCTACCCGCACGCGCGCTGGTACGCGCGCAACGTCAACTCGATGGAGGCGTACGAGGTATCACGGCGCAGCCAGGGCGCCAGCGAACGCTTCGTGCTGTTCAGCGGCCCCTACCTGACCCGGGTGCCGCTCCGCCACGGCAGCGGCAAGGTCGACACCGGCCAGTTGAGGGTGATGGAAATCCTGCGCCTGCTACGCAGCGGCGCAGACAACGAGGCGATCAACGCGCAGTTCAAGCTCGACTCGGTGCTGCTGTTCAAGCTGTTGCGCTTCATCAACTCGCCGGCCAACGGCCTGAGCCGCCAGGTGCAGACGCTGGACGAGACCTTGCTGCTGCTCGGGCGCGAGGCGCTGTTCCGCTGGCTGTCCTTGCTGCTGTACACCGCACCGCGCGAGGACGGCCGCAACCGCACGCTGCTCGAGCGCTCGCTGTGGCGCGGGCGCTTCATGGAAAGCCTGGGCCGCGCGCAGGGCAACAACCGCCTCGAGTGCGAACACCTGTTCGTCACCGGGATGTTCTCGACGCTGGACGCGCTGTTCGAGCAGCCGCTGTCCGACGCGATCGCCCCGCTGTCGCTCCCCCCCACCATCTCGTCGGCGCTGGTCGACGGCCAGGGCCTGTTCGCGCCCTACCTCGCGCTCGCGTTCTCGCTGGAAAAAGGCGACAGCGCGCGCGCCGCCGCGATCGCCACCCGGCTGGGCGGCCAGCCCGAAGCGGTCAACCGCCTGCAGCTCGAGGCGATGGCCTGGGCACAGAAGGTCGCCACCGAAGGCGGTTGAGCTACAGCCAGCGCCGCCGCCAGAACACACCGACGATGGCGGCGGCGATCCCCCCCATCAGGCCGAGCACGCCGAAGTAGCCCCAGCGCCAGCCAAGCTCAGGCATGTACTCGAAATTCATCCCGTAGATGCCGGCGATCAGCGTCAAGGGCATGAACACGATGGAGATGATGGTCAGCACCCGCATCTGCTGGTTCAGGCGGTTCGACTGGATGGAAAGATAAAGGTCGAGCATGCCGGAGACCATGTCGCGCGCGGCGTCGAGCGACTCGCCCAAATGCAGGCAATGGTCGTACGCGTCGCGCAACCACAGCCGTGTCTCGTCGCCGAACAGCGCGTGTTCGCCGCGCGTCATCTGCGCGAGCATCTCCCTCAAGGGCAGCAGCGCGCGGCGCAGGCGGATCGCGTCGTGCTTCAGCCGGTGGATGCCGCGCAGCACCAGCGTACTGCGGTCGGCGACCAGTTGGCGGTCGAGGGCCTCGACCCGGCTGGTGAACGCGTCGAGCACGTCGAAATAGGCGTCGATGATCGCGTCGATCAGCGCGTACGCAAGAAAGTCGGCGCCGCGCGCGGCAAGTAGCCCGTCGCCGCGGCGCAGACGCTCGCGCAGCTGGGTGAACACGCCCAAGGGGTGCGGCTGGAAGCTCAGCACGAAGTCCCGCCCGACCACCAGCGAGACATGCTCGTAATGCAGGCGGGTGGATGCGTCGCGCTCGGAGAACACGCGGGTGGACAGGAACAGGTAGCCGTCGTACGCCTCGACCTTGGGGCGCTGGCGCGCGTTGAGGATGTCTTCCTCCACCAGCGGGTGCAGCCCGAAGCGCTCGCCGATCGCGCGCATGGTCGCGGCGTCGGCGACGCCGTACACGTTGAGCCAGCGTACCGGCGCGCGGCTCTGGTAGGCGAGCCCCGCCTCGATGCTAGCAAAACGCGTCTCGGTCAGCGCGCCGTCGCCGTACTCGAACAACACCACTTCCGGAGACTGTACCGGCTCAGCCATGGTCCTGCCGTACGTCGAGCGCCAGCTTCAGGCCGATGCGCCGCCACTGCACGGCCTCCTGCTCGAGCGCGCTGGCGGTCAGCGGGTTCTCCTCCAGCCAGGCGGCGGGCAGCTCGAAGCGCACGCCGCGCGGCTGGGCGAACAGCACCGCGCCGGCCGGCAGGGCCAGCGGGCGTCGGCTGCGGCAGAACAGCACGGCCATCCGCAGCGCGAGCACGCTGTACCACAGGTCCGGCTGCTGCGCGAAGTCCCTCATCTTGCCGCTGTCGCCGCGCTGGCACAGCACCAGCGTCGAGAGCGCGGCCTGTTCCGGGCGGGAGAAGCCGGGCATGTCCGCGTTCTGCAGGATGTAGGCCGAATGCTTGTGGTAGGCGGTATGCGCGATCGACAACCCGATCTCGTGCAGCGCGGCCGCCCAGCCCAGACGCCTGAGCGTCAGCACCTGGCAATCCTCGCCGGCGAGCTGGCGGTAGAAGTCGAGCGCCAGCGCCTTGACGCGGGCCGCCTGCGCCGGGTCGGCGTGGTAGCGCCGCGTGAAGGTCGCTACCGTCTGTTCGCGCTGGTCGCGCTCGCGGCCGCGGCCGAGGATGTCGTACAGCACGCCGTCGCGCAGCGCGCCGTCGGCGATGGTCATCGCGTCGACGCCCAACTCCTCGAACACCGCGAGCATCACCGCGAGTCCGCCGCAGATCACCGGCGCGCGGTCGGCCTTCAGCCCGTTCAGTGAAATCTTGTCGATGCGGCCGATGCGGATCAGCGCGTTGCGCAGTTCGCGCATCCCGCCATAGGTGATGTTGCCGGCCGACCAGTCGTTCAGTTCGAGCAGGTCGCGGATCGAGCGCGCGGTGCCCGAGGTGCCGACCGCCAGCTCCCACGACGTGCGCGGGAAGGCGTGCACCACGCGCTGCAGCTCGGCGCGCGCCGCGTACACCGCGCGGTTGAACGAGGCCGAGTCGATCCGCCCGCCCTCGAAGAAACGCAGCGTGTAGCTGACGCAACCCAGGGGCAGGCTCTCGGTCACATGCGCCTGGAAGTGGCTGCCGACGATCAGCTCGGTCGAACCGCCGCCGATGTCGACCACCAGCCGCCGCTCGCGGGTATTCGGCAGCGAGTGCGCGGCGCCCAGATAGATCAGGCGGGCCTCTTCGCGGCCGGCGATGATTTCGATCGGGAAACCCAGCAGGCGCTCGCCCTCGGCGATCAGCTCGGGCGCGTTGCGCGCGACGCGCAGGGTATTGGTGCCGACCACGCGCACCTGCGCGCCTTCCAGCCCGCGCAGACGCTCGCCGAAACGGGCGAAGCAGGCGAGCGCCCGTCCGACGCTCGCCTCGTCGAGCACCTTGTCCGGGCCCAGGCCCGCACCCAGCCGGGTCGTCTCCTTCAGCGAGTCGAGGGTGAACAGCTGGCCGTCGACCACGCGCGAGACCTGCAGGCGAAAGCTGTTCGACCCCAGGTCGACCGCCGCCAGCACCGGATGGGGAAAATCGGCACGCATCAAACGCAGGCTCCCAGCAAAAAGAAAAAAGCGGCAACCATGTTACCGCTTTCCTTCCACCTACATGAAGCCCGATCGCTTACACGGACTGGCCAAGTTCCCGCTTGATCGCGTCGATCGAGGTGTGGCGGATGTCCTTGCCCTTGACCAGATAGACGACGTACTCGGAAATGTTCTTGGCGTGGTCGCCGATGCGCTCGATCGCCTTGGCGATGAACAGCGTGTCGATCGACATGCTGATGGTGCGCGGGTCTTCCATCATGAAGGTGATCAGCTGGCGAACTTCGGCGCTGAAGTCGTCGTCGAGCTCGCGGTCGTCCTCGGCGAGATCCAACGCGGCCGTCGCGTCCAAGCGTGCGAACGCGTCGAGCGCACGGCGCAGCATCGCCACCGCCGCCTCGGCCATCTTGCCGATCTCGCGCAAGCGCGGGCTCTGGTAGCGCTCGGCGCTGTGGATCACCTTGCCCATGCGGGCAATCTTGGAGGCCTCGTCGCCGATCCGCTCGAGGTCGGTGATGGTCTTGATCACGGTGATCACCATGCGCAGGTCGGACGCCGCCGGCTGGCGGCGCGCGATGATGTGCTGGCAGTCCTCGTCGATCGCGACTTCGAGCGCGTTGACCTGCGCGTCGTCAACGATCACCTGGTCAAAGCGGGCGATGTCGCCGCTGGCAAGCGCGTCGAGCGCGCTGAGGATCTGCTGCTCGACCAGCCCGCCCATTTGCAGCACGCGGGTACGGATGGTTTCCAGTTCGAGGTCGAATTGTTTGGAAATATGGTCGGGCATGATGCTCTCGTGGCAGGACAGGATGGACAGGGTTGCCATCTTGCCAGCGCAAGATGACAACCCTGTGACAGGCAGGCTCAGCGCAGCACTTCGACGCCGCCCTGGCGGGCGAGCACCAGCACGTCGGCGCGGCGGCGGGCAAACAGGCCGCAGGTGACGACGCCCGGCAGCTGGTTGATGCGCTCCTCGAGCTCGACCGGCTTGGCGATGGCCAGGTCGTGCACGTCGAGGATGATGTTGCCGTTGTCGGTCACGAAGTCGTGGCGCATCTCGGGGTGGCCGCCCAGCTTGACCAGCTCGCGCGCGACGAAGCTTCTGGCCATCGGGATCACCTCGATCGGCAGCGGGAACTTGCCCAGCACGTCGACGTACTTGCTCTCGTCGGCGATGCAGATGAATTCCTGCGCCGCCGCGGCGACGATCTTCTCGCGGGTCAGCGCACCGCCGCCGCCCTTGATCATGTGCAGGTAGTGGTTCACCTCATCGGCGCCGTCGACGTAGATCGGCATCTCGTCGATGGTATTGAGGTCGTACACCGGGATATGGTGCGCCTTCAGGCGGGCGGTCGACGCCTCGGAGCTGGAGACTGCGCCCTTGATGCGGCCCTTGATCGCGGCCAGTTCGTCGATGAACAGGTTGACGGTGCTGCCGGTGCCGATGCCGATCACGGCGTCGTCCGGGACGAACTCCAGGGCTTTTCGCGCTGCAGCCAGCTTCAATTCATTGGCGGTAAGCATCTCGCGGCTCCTTAAACGGTTGATCTTGACTCACTCCGATTATCCCACAACGCGAAGCATATGTCGTTTTGCTAGCCTTTTGTCAGCAAACAGACCGCCTGCGCCTCGATTGCCTCGCAACGCCCCAGGTAGCCGAGCTTCTCGTTGGTCTTGCCCTTGACGTTGACGACGTCGACGCCGACCTGCAGGTCTTCGGCGATGCGCGCGCGCATCGCGTCCACGTGCGGCGCGAGCTTGGGCTGTTGCGCTATCAGCGTGGCATCGATATTGACGACCCGCCAGCCGGCTGCGCGCACGCGCGACACGGCCTCGCGCAGGAGCACGCGGCTGTCGGCGCCCGCGTGCTGCGGGTCGGTATCCGGGAACAGCCGGCCGATGTCACCCAGCGCCGCCGCGCCCAATAGCGCGTCGGTAATCGCGTGCAACAGCGCATCGGCGTCCGAGTGCCCGAGCAGGCCCTTGTCGTGCGGGATCACCACCCCGCCCAGCACCAGCGGCCGCCCCTCGACCAGCCGGTGCACGTCGTAACCCTGCCCTACCCTGAACATGCCGTCTCTCCCGTCTGTTTGCGCGAAGCGAGGATGGCGCGTGCCAGCGCCAGGTCGCGCGGATAAGTGACCTTGAAATTCTGCGCGTCGCCCTCGATCAGTCGCGGCGAAAACCCCAACAGTTCGATCGCCGAGGCCTCGTCGGTGACCGCGCCCTTCCCGTCGAGCGCAAGCGCACGGGCTAAACGCGCGGCGCGGAACATCTGCGGCGTCTGCGCGAGCCACAGCCCGTCCCGCGCGAGCGTGCGCTCGACGCGGCCGTTCTGGCCCGCGCGCTTGACGGTATCGGCCACCGGCAAGGCGAGCAGGCCGCCGACCTCGTCGTCCGCCAGCGCGCCGATCAGCCGCGTCACCAGCGCCGGCGTCACGCAGCAGCGCGCCGCGTCGTGCACCAGCACCCAGTCGTCGGGCGCCGGCGCGAGTGCCGAGAGACCGGCCGCGACCGACGCGGCACGGCTCGCGCCGCCGACACGCAGCACCTCCAGGTCCGGGATGTCCCATTCGAAGTCGTCGAACCACTCGTCGGCCGGCGAGATCACCACCGCAAGGCGGTCGATCTCGGCGACCCGGGACAGTGCGCTCAGGGTGTGCCACATCAGCGGCCGGCCTTCGAGCTGCAGGTACTGCTTGGGGCTGGGCGCGCCGAAACGGCTGCCGGAGCCGGCCGCCGGCACCAGGGCGATCACGCTCATGCGACCGCCTCCTTGCCCGCGGCGAGTTTTCGCCACAGGCACTCCCCCTTGACCGCCTTGTCCAGCGCGTCGAGGTAGGCCTCGTGCTCGGCGGCCTCCGCTTCGCTCGCACGCAGCACCTTAAGCGGCTTACGCACGAAGTCGGCCGGCAGGCCCGACACGGCGGCGCCGGCCTCCGGCTCGATGTCCATCATCAGGCTTTCCTGGCCGCGGGTCATCCACAGATAGACCTCGGCCAGGAGCTCGCAGTCGATCAGCGCGCCGTGCAGGGTACGGTTCGAGCGGTCGACGTCGAAGCGGTCGCACAGGGCGTCCAGGCTGTTGCGCTTGCCCGGGAACTGGTCGCGTGCCATCGCGAGGGTGTCGATCACGCCGGCACACTGGCGCACCGTCGGCGGCAGTCCCAGCCGGGCGAACTCGGCGTCCATGAAGCCGACGTCGAACGGCGCGTTGTGAATGATCAGCTCGGCGTCGCCGATGAATTCGGAAATCTGCGACGCCACCTCGGCGAACCTGGGCTTGCCTTCCAGGAAGGCGAGCGAGATGCCGTGCACGCGCTCGGCATCGGGGTCGATCTCGCGCTCCGGGTGCATGTAGAGGTGCAGGTGGCGGCCGGTCAGCTTGCGGTCGACCATTTCCAGCCCGGCGAATTCGATGATGCGGTGACCCTGCGAGGGCTCGAGGCCCGTCGTTTCGGTGTCGAGGATGATTTGTCTCATGATGCAGCCTGCGTGACGGGCGCAGCCGCGCCCGCGAAAGTCATGCCGCGGCCGCTACGCCGCGGTTGGCGAGCGCGTCGGCGCGCTCGTTGAATTCATGGCCGTTGTGGCCGCGCACCCAGCGCCACTCGACCGACAGGTGACGGCCGCGCGCGGCGTCCAGCAACTGCCAGAGGTCGGCGTTCTTCACCGGCTCCTTCGCTGCGGTGACCCAGCCGCGCTTCTTCCAGCCGTGGATCCACTCGGAAATGCCTTTTTGCACGTACTGCGAGTCGGTGTAGACGACGATATGGCAGGGGCGGTTGAGCGTTTCCAGCGCGCGGATCACCGCCATGAGCTCCATGCGGTTGTTGGTGGTGCCGGCTTCGCCGCCGAACAGCTCCTTTTCCTTGCCCTTGTAGCAAAGCAGCGCCCCCCAGCCGCCTGGGCCCGGATTGCCCTTGCACGCGCCGTCGGTATAGATTTCGACCTTGTCCTGGTTCATAACGTCTCGTCGTGGGGCTGGCACGCCGCGTGGCGGCGCTCGCCGGCGGTCACCAGCTGGGCCGCGGGCCTGGCCAGCTGCCAGCGCGGCGTGATCAGCCGCATCCCGCGCTGGCGCTTGATCGCGCATACGCCGTAGACGCCGGCGGCCAGCGGCCACCAGCGTTCGCCCGGCGCTTCCATGAAGCGGCAGCGGGTGAGCCAGTCGCCCCGGTTAAAGGGCGGAGCGTAACACATGAAGGCATCGTCCGCGCGCTCGAAGCCCAGCAGCTCGAGCCAGTCGCGCAGCCGCGACAGGCGCAGGAAACGGCCGCTCCACGGCGGGCAGCGCGCGCCCTGCACCAGCCGGCGCCCGCCCCACAGGGACAGGGGGTTGAAGCCGGTGAGCACCAGCCGCCCCTCGGGCAGCAGCACGCGCTCGGCTTCGCGCAGCACCTGGTGCGGATGCGCGTTGAAGTCCAGCGTGTGCGGCAGCAGCAGCAAGTCGACGCTGCGGCTGTCCAGCGGCAACTGCGCCGCGTCGCACACCACGCCGACTTCGCCGTCCTCGCCGATGCGCGCGCGCCACGGGATGCGGTTTTCGCGCAGGAAGTCGTGCCGGCTTGCGCCGTACTGCACGGCACGATAGCCGAAGACGTCGGCGACCGCGCGGTCGAAGAACGCCTGCTCGCGCACAAGCAGGTAACGGCCAAGTTCGGTGCCGTCCAGCCAGTTAGAAAACGCAGTCATCTGATGAGGAAGTACGAATGTTGTCGTTCATTCCGTTGCCGGCTTTTGCCGACAATTATATCTGGCTTTTGCCGCAGCCTTCCGGCGCCTGCGTCGTCGACCCGGGCGACGCGTCCCCGGTGCTCGACTATCTCGCGGCGAACGGCCAGCACCTCGCCGCCATCCTCGTCACCCACCACCACGCCGACCACACCGGCGGCGTCGCGCGCCTGAAGGCCGCTTTTCCACACGCCGTGGTGCACGGGCCGGCCGGCGTCGCCAGTGTCGACGCCGCACACGCCGACAGCGACAGCTTCGCTGTCGGCGACGTCCGCTTCCGGGTGATCGCCACACCGGGCCATACCCTCGACCACCTGTGCTACTACACCCCCGGGGCACTGCTCAGTGGCGACACCCTGTTCGGCGCCGGCTGCGGGCGCCTGTTCGAAGGCAGTGCCGAACAGATGTACGCAAGCTTGGCGCGCCTCGCCGCCCTGCCGCCCGACACCTGGATTTACCCGGCACACGAGTACACGCTGGCCAACTTGGCTTTCGCCCGCGCCTGCGACCCAGACAACCCGGCCGTCCGCGCACGGTTGTTGCAAGACAGCCAACGCCGCGAACGGGGCGAACCGACCCTGCCGGTACGGCTCGACGCCGAGTTGGCGAGCAATCCCTTTCTGCGTTCCGGCGAGCCTGCCCTGCTTGCGGCAAGCACTCAGCATGAGGGCACCCCCGTCAACAGTGCACTGGAATCATTTGCCATTCTGCGCCGCTGGAAAAACATCTTCTAAAAAAACAGAACACGGTCTCTTTAGATTAGAACTGCATACCCGGCGCGCGCACCTGCATGACGTGCAATAGCTTTGATTTTGTTTGATTTATTGCGTTGACACACCTGTTGCGCGTGGTAGCATCGGCCACAATCGAAAAAGAATGACCGGGCGCCCTCCTGATGAAAAAATTCTCCATTGCCCTGTCGCTGTCGCTCGCCTTTACGGCCTGGGCGGCACCGGCCAAGGCAGCTACCATTTTTGGCAAGCCCGAACGCTTAGCAGTTGACGAAGCACTCGCCGTTGGTCTGGATATGATGTTGCAGAACACCAGCTTGCTGCGTAATGGCGACAATCTGATCCTGCGCATGCGCGAAGGCTTCCAGATGAGCGAGGTCAACCCCGAACTTGTCCGCCGTCTGGAACGCCAATATGCGGCCAATCCTGCCGGTTTGCGCCGTTCCATGGACCGCAGCAGGAAATATCTCTTCTACATCATGAACGAGGTCGAGCGCCGCGGCATGCCGACCGAGCTTGCGCTGTTGCCGGTCGTCGAGAGCGCCTTCGTGCCGACCGCGCGCTCGCACGTCGGCGCCGCCGGCCTGTGGCAGTTCATGCCGGCAACCGGCCGCCAGTACGGCCTCGAGCAGACCTGGTGGTACGACGGCCGCCGCGACGTGGTCGAATCGACCAACGCCGCGCTCGACTACCTGCAGACGCTGTACGGCATGTTCGGCGACTGGAGCCTTGCGCTGGCCAGCTACAACTGGGGCCAGGGCAACGTGTCGCGCGCAATCGAGCGCGCCCGCGCGCAGGGCCTCGAGCCGACTTACGAGAACCTCAGGCTGCCGAACGAAACACGCAACTACGTGCCCAAGCTTCTGGCCGTGCGCAACGTGATCCTCGAGCCCGAGCGCTTCAACCTCTCGCTCGGCGACTTCCCGAACAAGCCTTACTTCGTCGCGATCTCGACCGGCCGCCACATGGACATCGACGTGGCCGCCCGCCTCGCCGAAATGCCGGTGTCCGAGTTCAAGGAGCTGAACCCGGCGTTCAACCTGCCCGTCTACGCACACAAGAGCGGCCGCCAGATGCTGCTGCCGGCCGACCGCCTGCACCGCTTCGAGCGCAATGTCGCCAAGTGGGACAAACCGCTGATGAACTGGGAAGTCCACGTGCCGCAGGACGGCGTCGACGCCTCGACGCTGGCCGGCGAGTACGGGATGAACGTCGGCGAGCTCCTGGCCGTGAACAACGCGCGCGGCGGCCGTTTCGCGCCGGGCCAGCCGGTGCTGGTCGCCTCGCGCAACGCGCGCGCCGAGCCGCTGACCCTGCGCGTCGCCAACGAGCGTCGCGCGACCGCGTTTGAGGTACCGGTACTGGCGACCCTCGACAGCTCGCAGGCCAACCCGTCTGCCAGCCCGCCCATGCTTGCCGCCGCCGGGCCGGCAGCGGTCGCCCAGGTTCAGCGCGTCGCCGTCGCCGAGCAGGCCGCGCCGGCAATCCAGCCGCTGGCGATCGCGCCGCTGCAAGCGCCGGCCGTCTCCACCGCGACGCAAACCGTCGCCTTGGCCGAACCGGCAGTAACGGCCACGCCGGCCGCGTCGATCGCGCCGCTGGCGGTGTCCGCCACGCCGGCCGCGCCGCAACGGCTCGCCGTCGCAGAGCAGGCCACGCCGCTGGCCATCGCGCCGCTCAAGGCCGAAACGCCCCAACGCGCCGCGCCCGCCCAGCCGGTCAGGGTGGCCGTCACCGAGCGCACGCTCGCGACCCGCGCAGTCGAAGCCGTCGCCAGCGCGCAGCAAGAGAATGTCGCCAACCTGCACACGGTGCAGGGCGGCGACACCCTGTACAACATCTCGCGCCGTTACGGCATGAACGTCGCCCAACTGCAGGCCCTGAACGGGCTGGAAGACAGCCGCCTACAACTTGGGCAGACGCTGAAGGTCAGCGGCACGCCGATCATCGGCACGCCAGTCAGCGCTCAGGCTGACGCGGTCAGCGAACTGGCCGCCCTGTCCGGCGGTCAGCCGCAGCGCGAGTACATCGTACAGACCGGCGACACCGTTTACGGCATCGCCCGCAAGTTCGGCGTCCATCATACCGACATCAAGCGCTGGAACGCTGCGGCACGCCTCGCCGCACTGCAGCCCGGCCAAAGGCTGATCGTACAGGGGCTGTAAGCTTCGACCGCACAAGACAAACGGCCCGCCTAGGCGGGCCGTTTTCGCGCGTATTCCCTACTCCGGCGCGCGGCTGTCCAGCCACAGGGTGACTGGGCCGTCGTTGCAGAGGCTCACCTGCATATGCGCGCCGAACACGCCGGTCGGCACCGGCTTACCGAGCACCTTGCCAAGCTCGCCGACAAACGACTCGAACAGCGGTGCCGCGTGCGCGGGCGGCGCCGCACGGCTGTAGCCCGGACGGTTGCCCTTGCGCGTGCTCGCGAACAGCGTGAACTGGCTGACCGCCAGCGCCTCGGCGCCGGTGTCGAGCAAGGACAGGTTCATCACCCCCGCCGCGTCGTCGAAAATGCGCAACTGGCTGATTTTGCGCACAAGGTAGGCGACGTCGTCCGCCCCGTCTGCCGGCTCGATGCCGACCAGCAGCAACACCCCCGTACCGATGCACCCGACCGTCCGGGCGTCCACCTCGACGCTCGCCTTGCTGACCCGCTGCAACAACACTCTCATGCAACCCGCTCCCTAGCTTCAAACGGCTTATTCTATGCCAGAGTGCGCTACAATCATCCCCGCTTTCACCACAGGGTTCCCGCCATGCTGATGGTCGTCTCGCCAGCCAAGACGCTCGACTTCGAGCGATCGCTCCCGCCCGCCGCACATACCCAGCCCGAGTTGCTGGAACAAAGCCGCGAACTGGTCGCCATCCTGCGCGAAAAAAGCCCGGCCGATCTCTCGGCGCTGATGGGCATCAGCGACGCGCTCGCCCGCCTCAACGTCGGCCGCTACCACGACTGGCAGCCGCCGTTCGACACCGGCAACGCACGCCAGGCGGTGTTTGCCTTCATGGGCGACGTTTACGAGGGGCTGGACGCCACGAGCCTTAGCGCAGGCGAGATCGCCTACCTGCAGGACCATCTGCGCATCCTGTCCGGCCTCTACGGCGTGTTGCGCCCGCTCGACCTGATGCAGGCCTACCGGCTGGAGATGGGAACCCGGCTCGCCAACCCCGCCGGCGCCAATCTCTACGCGTTCTGGGGCGCGCGCATCGCGCAGCTGCTCGCGCGCGAGCTCGACGGCATGGGAGAGCGCACGCTGGTCAACCTCGCCTCCGAAGAGTATTTCAAGTCGGTGCGCCGCGACGCGCTGCCCTACCCGGTCATCACCCCGGTGTTTCGAGACAGCAAGGATGGTGGGCCGTTCAAGATCGTCAGCTTCTACGCGAAGCGCGCGCGCGGCCTGATGGCGCGCTGGGCCGCCCAGCACGGCGTCGACGACCCGCAAGCGCTGAAAGACTTCGACGTCGACGGCTACCGCTTCGACGCGGCGCGCTCCGGCGAACACGAGTGGGTGTTCTGCCGCTCGCACGGCTGAAACCGCCGGTATGAAAAAAGCGCGCCGTGGGGCGCGCTTTTTTCATACCGGCCCCCTTTACAGGGTCGGCTTGCGCTCGAAACCCTCAACCGCCTCGGCGCTGACCTCGCTCGCGTCGACACGGTCGACCCGCGCCGAGAGCGGCCCCTGATGCGCCCATTCGACAAAGCCCGCGACGGCCGACGGCTCGCCTTCGACCCAGGCTTCGACCGTGCCGTCTACCCGGTTACGCACCCAGCCGGCCACGCCCAGTTCGCGGGCACGGGCGACCGCGGTGTCGCGGTAGTAGACGCCCTGTACCTTGCCGTGAATGCGCAACAAACATGCCTTCATTTTCTTCCGACTCCAGATTACCTGCGCGCGCCCCGCCGCGCCGCTTCGTCGGCCGCCCGCCCGAACGGGGCCAGGGCTGCGGCCAAAAAGACCAAGGGCCGCAACGCGGCCCTTTCGTCATCCGCTTGCGGCACCGCAGCACCGCAAGTCATCCAGTGTAGCAGGCGTTCAGCCGTTGGCCGCGTTCAGGTACGCTTCCGCCGGGTAAATCGCGCTCTCGCGGCCGCCCTTGGTGTCGAAAGTGACTTCGACCATGCGGCCGGCCGGGGCAACCTGCAATACGGTGAAACGGTCGACTTCGCCGTTATCCTTGTGCTCGTGAACTTCGTGGCCGGGCTGCAGCTGGCTGACCTTGATCATCATCGTCTCATTCCTCTCTTTTATTTTTGATATCTGTAGAAAATTGCAACAAAGCATTCGATATCTCGCAATCTTCAAGTAAAACGAATTAATCACCTGCTGTCAACAATAGACGACTTCCTGCCTGAATGCCGTAGATAAAAGACAACCCCCCTGCTCCGGAAGGAGACAGGGGGGTTGTCTTGTCATACGTTTTAACCAATACGCATACCCGGCTGTGCACCGGCGTCGGTGTCGAGCAGGAACAGGCCCTGCGCGTCGTCGGTGCCCGACGCGCAAACGATCATGCCGGCCGATACGCCAAAGCGCATCTTGCGCGGCGCGAGGTTGGCCACCACGATCACGCTGCGGCCGACCAGCTTTTCAGGCTCGCCGTACGCCTTGCGGATGCCGGAGAAGATGTTGCGGGTCTCGAAGCCGAGATCCACGGTGAATTGCAGCAGCTTGTCCGAGCCTTCGACGAACTGGCAGGCGAGCACCTTGCCCACGCGCAGGTCGACCTTGGCAAAATCGTCGATGGTGATGGTCTCGGCCAGCGGTTCACACTGGGCGGCAGCGGGTGCGGTGTTCTGTTCCATGCTTTGCTTGTTCGCTTCAATCAATTTGTCGACCAGTGCAGGCTCGATGCGCTGCATCAGGTGCTGGTAAGGCTGGATCACGTGGGCAAACAGCAGGTTCTCGCTGTCGGACCAGGTCAGCGGGTCGATGCCGAGGAAAGCCTCGACGCCTTCCGACAGCTTGGGCAGCACCGGCTTGAGATAAATCGTCAGCAGGCGGAAGGCGTTGATCAGCACCGAGCACACTTCCTGCAGGCGGGCATCCTGCCCTTCCTGGCGCGCCAGCTCCCACGGCTTGTTGGCGTCGACGTAGGCGTTGACGAGGTCGGCCAGCGCCATCACGTCGCGCAGCGCCTTGGCGTACTCGCGCGCCTCGTAGGCGGCGGCGATGGTCGCGGCCTCGCGCTGCAGGCGGACCAGCAGTTCGTTGTCGGCGATGGACGACGCGAGCTGGCCGCCGAAACGCTTGGCGATGAAGCCGGCGGCACGGCTGGCGATGTTCACGTACTTGCCGACCAGGTCCGAGTTCACCCGCGCGATGAAGTCGTCGAGCGACAGGTCGATGTCCTCGATGCGCGCGTTGAGCTTGGCGGCGATGTAGTAACGCATCCACTCGGGGTTCAGCCCGCACTCGAGGTAGCTCTTGGCGGTGATGAAGGTGCCGCGCGACTTGGACATCTTCTGGCCGTCGACGGTCAGGAAGCCGTGCGCGAACACGCCGGTCGGCGCGCGGTAGCCCGCGTATTTCAGCATCGCCGGCCAGAACAGCGCGTGGAAGTACAGGATGTCCTTGCCGATGAAGTGGTACATCTCGGCGGTCGAGTCCGGCTTGAAGTACTCGTCAAAGTCGATGCCGGTGCGCTCGCACAGGTGCTTGAACGACGCCATATAGCCGATCGGCGCGTCCAGCCACACGTAGAAGTACTTGCCCGGTGCGTCGGGGATCTCGAAGCCGAAGTACGGTGCGTCACGCGAGATGTCCCAGTCCTGCAGGCCGCCTTCGATCCACTCGTTCATCTTGTTGAGCGACTCGTGCTGCAGGTGCGCCATGCGCACGCCGTCGGCGCGCAACGTGGCGCCGGCGGTCCATTCCTTCAGGAAGTCCGCGCACTCGCCCAGGCGGAAGAAGTAGTGCTCGGAGCTTTTCAGCACCGGCGTCGCACCGGACACCGCCGAGAACGGGTTCTTCAGCTCGGTCGGGCTGTAGGTCGCGCCGCACACCTCGCAGTTGTCGCCGTACTGGTCCTTGGCGCCGCACTTCGGGCACTCGCCCTTGACGAAGCGGTCCGGCAGGAACATCTGCTTTTCCGGGTCGAACAGCTGCTCGATGGTGCGCGAAACGATCTTGCCGTCGGCCTTGAGCTTGCGGTAGATGGTCTCGGCGAACGCCTTGTTTTCAGGGCTGTTGGTCGAGTAGTAGTTGTCGTAACCGATATGGAAACCGGTGAAGTCGGCCAGATGCTCGGTGCGGACCTGCTCGATCAGCGCCTCCGGCGTGATGCCGCGCTTCTCGGCCGCCAGCATGATGGGCGTGCCGTGGGTATCGTCGGCGCACACGTAGTGGCAGTCGTGGCCGCGCATCTTCTGGAAACGCACCCAAACGTCGGTCTGGATGTGTTCGACCATATGGCCAAGATGGATCGCACCGTTCGCGTACGGCAGCGCACTCGTCACCAGTATCTTGCGTTTTGTCATCTGTCTGTCCTGAACCGGAAAACCAATCGGCCGATTATATCAGCGCCCGGCGATGCTCGCCTCAGCCCTGCTCCGCACACAGCGCAAGCTCGCCCTCGTCAGCTTCCGGCTGCGATGCCGGCTCGGCACGCTCGGCCATAGCCAGCGGCACCATACGGCTGGCAACCAGCGCGAAGGCCAGGGCGTAACCGAGCGCCAGCGTACCGAAGCCGGCGAGCCCGCCCGCGCGGTACGCCCAGCGCAGCGTCTCGATGCCCAGCGCGTAGGAAGCCATGCACAGCATGCTCATCGCCGCCGACACCGTGCCCTTGCCCTCGTTGCACGAGGTCAGCGCGAAACGGTAGAGCACGCCGAAGGCCATGCCTTCGGCGAACGCCATCAGCGTCATGCCGCCGGCCATCCAGTACTGCGGCGCATCCGACAGCAGCACACCGCCCAGCAATACGGCAACCCCAAGCGCGACCGGCCCGCGGGCGAGCAACGCAGAGCGGCCAAGCGGCCAGCGCTCGGCAACGGCGGCCAGCACCAGGTTGCCGAGGATCAGGCCGGCGAACACTGGCACCTGCAGCACGCCGTACTCGAACGAAGACAGGCCGAGGTCCTCGACCAGCAGCACCGGCGACAGCGCAATCCAGCCCATCAGCGGCATCGCGATCAGCGGGATGCACAGTGCGGAGAGCACGAAGCGTCGGTTGGAAAACACCTTGCGGTAGTCGCGCGCGAAGGCGGAGAGCGGCAGCTTGTCGTGGCTGGGCTTGACCGTTTCCGGCATGAAGCAGGCGAGGCCGACCAGCGCAACGAAGGACACGGCGGCGATCAGCGCGAAACCCAGGCGCCACGGCGCGAACTCGATCAGCGTCGCGCCGGCCAGCGGGCCGGCCAAGGGCGCGATCAGCGCGACGTTCGCCATCAGCGCGGTCACGCGCACCGCGGTGTTCTCCGGGAAGGCTTCCTGCACGGCGGCGTAGCCGACCGCGTTGATGAAGCACAGCCCCACCCCCTGCAGCACGCGCAGCGCCATGAAGCTCTGGATGTCGTCGACCAGATAGGTCGCCAGGCACGCGAGCGTGAACCACGCGACGCCGAACAGGAGCACCGGGCGGCGGCCGATGCGGTCGGATAGCGGGCCGGTCAGCCACGGCAGCAAGGCGCCACCGGCGAGGAAGGCGGTCATCGACAACGGTGCCCACGACACGTCGACCGCGAATTCGCGGGTGACGGCGAGCATTGCCGGCTGCACCATGTCGTTGCAGATGTAGACGGCGAACTCGAACAGCACGAGGGCCAGCGGGAACAGCAGGGAAATGCGGGGATGGGCTTTGGCGTTCATTCTGTAAAGAGCGGGCGCGCGACGCGCGCACGAAAGGCGAAAAAGGGCGCGATTCTACGCCCGGGCGCCAGCGGCGGCCAGAGCCGCCCGCGCTTTTACCCACAGCGCATTTCCGGCGAGCGCGATGGTTCACAATGCCATCGCGCTCGGCGTATCATCGCGCCAGCACCCGGCATCCGCCACGCAAACCAGAACAAGCAGCCATAGCGACTTCAGCCCACCCATGTTTTCCAAGATCCTCGCCCACTTCAGCGCCAAAGACGCGCAAGGAGACACCGCCGCCATGGAACTGACCGCACAAACCGTGCTCGACGCCGTCGGCACCCTCGTCGACCCGAATACCGGCAAACCCTACGTCGCCGGCAAGGCGGTCAAGCCGCCGCGCATCGACGCGCACACGCTCGCGCTCGACGTGGTGCTGCCCTACCCGGCAGCCAGCCAGCTTGACGCCGTGCGCGAGCGTTTCGAGGCGGCGCTCGCGCCCATCGCGGGCGGACGCAAGGTCGAGGTGACGGCCAGGAGCCAGATCGTCAGCCACAGCGTGCAGCGCGGCGTGCCGCTGCTGCCGGGCGTGAAAAACATCGTGGTGGTCGCCTCGGGCAAGGGCGGCGTCGGCAAGTCGACCACCGCGGTCAACCTGGCACTGGCACTCGCAGCCGAGGGTGCGCGGGTCGGTTTGCTCGACGCCGACATCTACGGCCCGTCTCAGCCGCTGATGATGGGTGTCGCCGACGCCAAGCCCGAACTGGTCGAGGACAAGGGGCTCGCCCCGGTGCTCAGCCACGGCGTGCAGGTGATGTCGATCGGCTTCCTGGTCGACCCCGACCAGGCGATGGTGTGGCGCGGCCCGATGGTCAGCCAAGCGCTGCAGCAACTGTTGAACGACACCCGCTGGGACGACCTCGACTACCTGGTCATCGACATGCCGCCGGGCACCGGCGACATCCAGCTGACGCTGTCGCAGAAGGTGCCGGTCACCGGCGCCATCGTCGTGACCACGCCGCAGGACATCGCGCTCTTGGACGCGCGCAAGGGCTACACCATGTTCCAGAAGGTCGGCGTACCGGTGCTGGGGCTGGTGGAGAACATGGCGATCCACGTGTGCTCGCAGTGCGGCCACGCCGAACACATCTTCGGCGAGGGGGGCGCGTCGAAAATGGCGGCCGACTTCGGCGTCGAGGTGCTGGGCGCGCTGCCGCTGGACATCCGCATCCGCGAGGCGGTCGACGCCGGCACGCCGACCTTGGTCGCCGACCCGGACGGCGAACTGGCCGCCACCTACAAGGCGATCGCGCGCAAGGTCGCGGTCAAGGTCGGCGAAAAGGCGCAGGACTTCTCCGGCCGCTTCCCGAAGATCGTCATCCAGAACGGCTAAGTTCTCTCCGGCGCGGGTCTCCCCGCGCCGTCTTCATTCACCCAGGCAGGATTCAAGGCATGATCGGCATGTTCGACTCGGGACTCGGCGGGCTGTCGGTGTGGCGCGAGCTCACCCGCCAGTTGCCCGGCGAGCCGGTCATCTACTTCGCCGACCGCGCGTGGTGCCCGTACGGGCCGCGCTCGCACGCGGAGATCGCCGCGCGCAGCGAGCGGATCGCACACTGGCTGTTCGACCAGGGCGCAAGCTCGCTGGTGATTGCGTGCAACACGGCAACCAGCGCGGCGGCGGCGCCCTTGCGCGCACGTTACCCGCACGTACCCATTATCGGCATGGAGCCGGCGATCAAGCCCGCCGCGCTCGCGACCGAGACCGGCGAGATCGCGGTGCTGGCCACCCGCGCGACGCTCGCCGGCGACAAGCTCGAACAGCTGGCTGCACGCTACCGCCAGCAGGCGCGCATCCGCCTGTTGCCGGGCGACGGCTTTGTCGAGGCGGTCGAGGCGGGTGAACTGGACTCACCCAACGCACGCCAAGTCGTCGCGCGTGCGCTCTCGCCCCTTGCCGGCACCCGCACCGACCAGATCGTATTGGGCTGCACGCACTACCCCTTCCTCGCGCCCCTGATCGCCGAAGCGGCGCCGCAGGCGACGCTGATCGACCCGGCCTCCGCCGTGTGCCGGCAGGTGCGCCGCCTGATCGCACTTAACGCGCTGGAAACGCCCGCCGGCGAGCCGCCCCGCTACCGCTTCGTCACCACCGCCGGCGCCACGGACATGCAGGCCTTCATCGACCGGGTGCTCGGCCGCGATACGCGCGTCGAGACGCTGGCGCTAGACTGAGCGCGCGCCCAGCGCCGCGATGCGTTCGATCGCTTCGGCGAGCCGTTCGATACCGGTGGTATACGCGATGCGCAGATGCGCGCCGGCACGGTGCGTGCCGAAGTCCGCCCCCGGCGTCAGCGCGACGTTCGCCTCCTCTAGGATGCGCGCGCAGTACGCGTAGCTGTCGTCGGTCACCGCGCTCACGTCCGCGTACACGTAGAACGCGCCGTCCGGGCGCACCGGCAACTGCCAGCCAAGCGCGGGCAGCGCGGCAAGCAGAAAGTCGCGCCTGGCCGCGAACACCTGGCGGCGCCGTTCGACCTCCTCTGCCACTTCGGGCGTAAACGCGGCGAGCGCCGCCTGTTGCGCGATCGCGCTCGGGCACAGGAACAGGTTCTGCGCGAGACGGATCGCCGGCTCGATCAGCGCGTCGGGCACCACCAGGTAGCCCAGCCGGAAGCCGGTCATCTGCCAGGTTTTGGAAAAACTGTTGATGACCAGCGCGTCCGGCGCGACGGCGAGCGCGCTCTGCGCCGGCCCGTCGTAGCTGAGCCCCTGATAGATCTCGTCGACGATCAGCCCGGCATCTTTCTCGCGGCACAGCACACCGAGCGCGCCGATCTCGGCCGCACTCAACGAAGTGCCGGTCGGGTTGGCCGGCGTCGCCACCATCAGCGCGCGCGTGTGGTCGCGCCAGACAGCCCGCGCGAGCGCTGCGTCCAGCTGGTAGCGCGTAGCCGGCCCCACCGCGACGCTTTGCACGTCGCCGCCAAGCAAATGCACGAAGTGGCGGTTGCACGGGTAGGTTGGGTCAGCCAGCAGCACGCCGTCGCCCGGCGACACCAGCAGCGACAAGGCGATCAAGAGCGCGCCGGACGCGCCCGGCGTCACGATCACCCGCGCCGGGTCAAGTTCGATCCCCTGGTGCCGGTAGTCGGCCGCGATCGCCTCGCGCAGCGCGGGCAGGCCCTGCGCCGGCGTGTAGAAGGTCTGCCCGGCGCAGAGCGCCGCCTGCGCGGCGTCGACGATGGGCTGCGGGGTCGGGAAGTCCGGCTCGCCGATCTCGAGGTGGATCACGTCACGTCCCGCCGCTTCCAGCGCGCGGGCGCGCTCGAGGATCGCCATCACCTCAAAGGGCGCGATACGCGCCAACCTAGCTGCCAACTGCATGTCGCCACCCATGACGTAAAAATATCGATCTGACCACAGTTCGCCGCCGTCCACCAGCGGCGCAAGAAAATGCCCCGGACGCGCCGGGGCATGTTCGGGAGCTGGTCTCGTGCTTAGCTCTGGCCGAAGTACTTGTCGTGGATGGACTTGAAGGTACCGTCTTCCTTCACCTTGCGGATGCCGGCGTTCAGCTTGTCCAGCAGCGCCTGGTCACCCTTGCGCACGGCCATGCCGTAGTACTCCTTGTCGAAGTCGATGCCCTCGACGATGTCGAGCTTGTCGGCGCCATTGTACTTGATGAAGTTGGCCACCACGCCGTTGTCGCCGATGGACGCCTGCACGCCGCCGTTCTCCAGCTCCTTGAGCGCGAGTTCGAGCGACTCGAAGCGCTTGATGTCGGTACTGGTCGCGCCCAGCAGCTTCTGCGCGATGGTGTCGCCGGTCGAGCCGGTCAGCACCGAGACCTTCATGCCCTTCAGCGCCTCGGCGTTGGCGATCTGTTTGCCCTTGGGCAGCACCACCAGCTGGGTCGCCTCGAAGTAAGGCTCGGTGAAGTCCATCGTCTCCTTGCGCTGCTCGGTGATGGTGATCGCCGACATCAGGAAGTCGCTGTCGCCGTTGGCGAGGCCGTTGAAGATTCCTTCCCACGGGGTATTGCTCATCTCAACCTTGATGCCGGCCGCGTCGGCGACCGCCTGCGCAAGCTCGATCTCGAAGCCCTGCAGCTTGCCGTCGGCGCCAACCGACTCGAACGGCGCGAACGCGGCGTTCACGCCCATGCGGTAAACCTGCGGCTCGGCCGCAGCCTTCGCGGGTTCGGCCTCCTGCTTGCCGCCGCATGCGGCGAGCACGACCGAGAGTGCGACCATCGTTGCCTTGACCCAGTGTTTCATGACTTGTCCCTTCGACTTTGTTGGCGGGCCCGTTCTGACGGGATAATTTATTCAAATTGGTTAATTAGGATAAAGCAAAAGCTGCCAACAGTCTGCAAATTGCCAAGCAAAAAATATCAAAAAACAGGAGGTTCAACGCAGGAAATCCGGAAAGCCCAAGCTGCCGCGGTGGCGGAGCGCGCCGGCACGGCCTATGTTGTCAAAGGCCACCGTGCGCCACCGACAAGAAAGGGAGCAAGATGAAGACGATCATGCTGGTCCTGATGGGGACCTTGCTGCTGTCCGCCTGCAACACCATGGCGGGAATGGGTCAGGATGTCTCGGCGGCCGGAAGCGCCGTCAGCAACGCGGCCGACGACGTGAAAGCCAAGATGTAGCTCCACAGGGAATCCGGGCTTAACAGCGGACGATGATAGGCACATAATCAGGCAAGCGCCGTCACCATCCGGCTTCTTTCACGAGAGGCGGCGGCGCAGCCACCAGGAGTCGAACATGCCCGTTCTGCTTGGTCTTGCCCTTGCCCTGCACGCCTGCTGGCCCGTACTCGGCCGCCAGCTCAAGGGGTGCGCCGTCACGCCCCGCCACTGCCAGTTCGCGCTCCTTGCAGGCTGCGTCGAGATCGGCATCGCCGGTCTCCTGCTCGCCTCGCACGACGCGCTCGCGGTTTGGCTGTTTGCCGCGCTGCCAAGCGCCGTCTACCTCGCTGCCGTCTCGATCGATGTGCTCGGCGCCGACGCGTAAGCGTCAGCGCCGCCGCCAGCTCATCCAGAACTCGCCGCCGGAAAACACCGGCAGGCTGTCGTCCATCGCCTCGCACTCGACGCAGTCGAACGCATCGCCCAGCAAGTCGTTAAGCAGCTGCCGGCTCGCGCCGAACGGCGGCCCCTTCGGCCGTTCGGCGATAAAGAACGCGCCGGCAAGCCAGCCACCGGGGCGGACCAGGCGTGCCATCGCCTCTGCGTAGGCGGACCACAGCCTGGGCGGCAACGCGCACAGGAAGGCGCGTTCGTACACCCAGTCGTAGGGCCCTGCCAGCGCGAAGACGTCTCCTTGGCGCACATGGCGCGCGTAGGGGCCGAGTGCGTCGCGTGCGGCCGCAAGCGCGGCCTCGCTGAAGTCGACCCCGTCCGGCGTGAAGCCGGCGTCGGCAAGGTAGGCGACCTCGTAGGCGGCGCCGCAGCCGGGCAGCAACACCTCCCTGCCCGGCCGTTGCCGCGCAACAAAAGCCGACAGCGCGGCGGGAATGCAACCCGCGCTATCCCAGGGCTTGACCCCGCCCAGGTATCGGGTTTCCCAGAAGTCAGGCTGGCTACTGTCCTGTGCCATGTCTGTTCCACGCGCAAAGCAATGACTATAGCATCAAACAAAAAAGGCGGCCGTCACGGCCGCCAATGGCTCTTCCTTCCTGCAAGACCTACTTGCCACCCCGGGTACGCTGGTAAATGACCATCAGGATCACGCACACGATGACGGTGGTCACCCCGATCACCGCCAGGCTCGCGACACCCACCTCGTCGGACAACAACTGACGCCACAATTCCATCTCGACCTCCCGATAATGTCATTTAGATTAACGTCAGCTTAGATGACCGGAATGCCGGCAGGGTTGATCAAGGTCAAACCACGCCCATTCCCCGCGACGCGCAGCCGCACCGGCACGCGCGCGCCACAAATGAAAAACGCCCCGCAAAGCGGGGCGTCTAGTCAAACCGGCGAGCCGGATCAGATCATGTTCTTGCTCTTGAGGAGTTCATACATGGTCTTGCCGATTTCGGCCGGGCTGCGGGTGTAGGCGATGCCCGCACGCTCGAAGGCCTTGAACTTCTCTTCGGCCGTGCCCTTGCCGCCGGAGATGATCGCGCCGGCGTGGCCCATGCGCTTGCCCTTCGGCGCGGTGACGCCGGCGATGTAGCCGACCACCGGCTTGGTCACGTAGGCCTTGGCGAACTCGGCCGCCTCTTCCTCGGCCGAACCGCCGATCTCGCCGATCATCACGATCGCGTCGGTGTCCGGGTCGTCCTGGAACAGCTTGAGCGCGTCGATGTGGCTGGTGCCCGGGATCGGGTCGCCGCCGATGCCGATACAGGTCGACTGGCCTAGACCCAGCGCGGTGGTCTGCGCGACGGCTTCGTAGGTCAGCGTGCCGGAGCGCGACACGATGCCGATGCGGCCCGGATTGTGGATGTGCCACGGCATGATGCCGATCTTGCACTCGCCCGGGGTGATGATGCCGGGGCAGTTCGGGCCGATCAGGCGCACGCCCGCTTCGTCGACGGCCTTCTTCACGTACAGCATGTCCAGCGTCGGCACGCCTTCGGTGATGCACACCACCAGCTTCACGCCGGAGTCGATCGCCTCGAGGATGGAGTCCTTGGCAAACGCTGCCGGTACGTAGATCACCGAAGCGTCAGCCTGGGTCTCGCGCACCGCGTCCTTCATGGTGTTGAACACCGGCAGGCCCAGGTGCTCGGAACCGCCCTTGCCCGGGGTCACGCCGCCCACCACCTTGGTGCCGCACTTCAGCGCCTGCTCGGCGTGGAACGTGCCGTTCTTGCCGGTGAAACCCTGCACCAGCACCTTCGTGTCTTTGTTAACGAGAACGCTCATCTTGATTTCCTTGTTCGGTGCTGGTGATTACAGGGCGGCAACCGCGGCGACGATCTTCTCGGCCGCGTCGTTCAGGCCCTGCGCGGAGGTCAGCTTCAGGCCGGACTCTTCCAGCAGCTTGGCACCCAGCTCGGCGTTGTTGCCTTCCAGGCGGACGACGACCGGCACGGTGACGTTGACTTCCTTCACGGCGGCGATGATCGCCTCGGCGATCATGTCGCAGCGCACGATACCGCCGAAGATGTTGATCAGCACGCCCTTGACCGAGCTGTCGGCCAGGATCAGCTTGAACGCCTCGACCACGCGCTCACGGGTGGCGCCGCCGCCGACGTCCAGGAAGTTGGCCGGCTGGCCGCCCTTGAGCTTGATGATGTCCATGGTCGCCATGGCGAGGCCGGCGCCGTTGACCATGCAGCCGATATTGCCTTCCAGCGCGACGTAGTTCAGGTCGAACTCGGACGCCTTCACTTCACGCTCGTTCTCCTGGCTCTTGTCGCGCAGCGCGGCGAGGTCGGCGTGGCGGAACAGCGCATTGGAGTCGAGGTTGATCTTGCCGTCGACGCAGGCGAGTTCGCCGTTCTCGCGCAGCGCGAGCGGGTTCACTTCGAACAGGGCGAAGTCGTTCTCGACGAAGGCCTGGTAGGCGCCCAGCATCAGCTTGCTGAACGCGGCGACCTGGCCGCCCTTCAGGCCCAGCGCGAACGCGGCGTCGCGGGTCTGGAACGGCTGCATGCCGACCAGCGGGTCGACTTCGATCTTGATGATCTTCTCCGGGGTCTCCTCGGCGACCTTCTCGATCTCGACGCCGCCTTCGGTCGACACCATGAACACCACGCGCTGGCTGCCGCGGTCAACCACCGCGCCCAGGTACAGCTCGCGCTCGACCGGGTACATGTCCTCGCACACCAGCACCGAGTTCACCGGCTGGCCGGCCGCGTCGGTCTGGTAGGTGACCAGGTTCTTGCCGATCAGCGTCGCGGCGACGTCGGCCGCCTCTTCGCGGGTCTTCACCACCTTGACGCCGCCGGCCTTGCCGCGGCCGCCGGCGTGCACCTGCGCCTTGACGACGGCGAACTTGCCGCCCAGGGTGTCGTACGCCGCAGCGGCCTCTTCCGGCGTCTTGGCCAGAATGCCCTTTTGCACCGGCAGGCCGTAACGGGCCAGCAGCTCTTTAGCTTGGTATTCGTGCAGGTTCATCTATGGTTTCCTCTTATGGATTCGGGCAGCCGGCACAAGGCCGCCCTCAGCTGTACCCTCGGGGTGTGCCCTCGGGCCAGGACTTACGCTACGGGTAATTCTTCAGGCCGCGAACACGGTGCGGACCGCGACGATCATCGCGCAGCCGACGGCGGCCACAAGCAGCGGCCCCATCAGTCGGCGGCGTGCAGCCGCCGACATCAGGAACACCGAAACGGGGAAGGTCGCGCCGGCCAGGAACAGGCGCACGCCCTTGACGCGGTCGTACACCGACGCCTCGTCGAACGCCACCTTGACCGCCCACATCGCGCCGGCCACCACCAAGAGCACGCCGAGCATCACCGCGTTGGCAATCAGGTCAGCCATCAATCCTTCCCCCTGCCGCGCTTAGCCGTGCAGCGCGCGCTTGTCGGCTGCCAGCGCCGCCTCGTGCACCACCTCGGACAGCGACGGGTGGGCGTGGACGATGCGGGCCAGGTCTTCGCTCGCCGCCTTGAATTCGAGGGCGAGCACGCCCTCGGTCACCAGTTCGGACACCATCGGGCCGATCATGTGCACGCCGAGGACGCGGTCGGTCTTGGCGCAGGCGAGCAGCTTGACGGTGCCTTGCGCGTGGTCCATGCCCAGCGCGCGGCCGTTGGCGGCAAAGCCCGAGGTGCCCTTCTTGTACTCGACGCCTTCGGCCTTCAGCTGTTCTTCGGTCTTGCCGACCCAGGCAATCTCGGGGCTGGTGTAGATCACCCACGGAATCGCGCCGAAGTCGACGTGCGGCTTCTGGCCGGCGATGCGCTCGGCCACCGCGACGCCCTCTTCCGACGCCTTGTGCGCCAGCATCGGGCCGCGCACCACGTCGCCGATCGCCCACATGTTCGGCAAGTTGGTATGGCAATGGTCGTCGACGACGACGAAGCCGCGCTCGTCGACCTGCAGGCCGACGTTGGCGGCGCCCAGGCCGTCGGTGTTCGGCACGCGGCCGATCGAGACGATCAGCTTGTCGAACTCGCCAAGTTTTTGCTCGCCGTTCAGCTCGTAGGCGACGGTCACCTTGTCGCCCAGGTTCTTGATCTCGCCGATCTTCACGCCCAGCTGGATGTCGAGGCCCTGGTCGCGGGTGAAGGTGCGCAGCGCCTCCTTGGCGATCTGCTGGTCGGCGGCGGAGAGGAAGGTCGGCATCGCCTCGAGGATGGTCACCTCGGCGCCCAGACGCTTCCAGACCGAACCCATCTCCAGGCCGATCACGCCGGCGCCGATCACGCCCAGGCGCGCCGGCACGGCGGCGAGGTTCAATGCGCCTTCGTTGTCGAGCACGGTCACGTTGTCGACGGCGACGCCCGGCAGCGGACGCGGACGCGAACCGGTGGCCAGGATCACGTGGGTCGCGTGCACGGTGTCGACGACGTTGCCGTCGACCGCCACTTCAACCACCCAGCGCTCGCCCTCGCGCGCCTTGAGCGAAGCGACGCCGTGCAGGCTGGCGACCTTGTTCTTCTTCAGCAGGAAGCCGATGCCGCCGGTGAGCTTGTCGACGATGCCGTCCTTGCGCTCGATCATCGCCGGTACGTCGATCTTCACGCCCTCGACGGTGATGCCGTGGCGCGCGAAATCGTGCTGCGCGGCGTGGAAGTTCTCGCTCGACTGCAACAGCGCCTTGGACGGGATGCAGCCGACGTTCAGGCAGGTGCCGCCGAGCGCGGGCTTGCCGCGCTTGCCGACGAAAGCGTCGACGCAGGCGGTCGAGAAGCCCAGCTGGGCCGCGCGGATGGCGGCCACGTAACCGCCGGGGCCGCCGCCGATCACGACGACGTCAAACTGTTGACTCATGGTTTCCCCTTGTTGTGCCCGGTGCGCCACGCGCGCCGGGTCAGGATGTCTTGCTTACGGTCAGAAGCAGCAGGCCAAAACCGATCATGAACAGGGTGAGGACGATCTTGCCGAACAGCGAGAACCAGTCCTCCTTGACCCCCATGCTGCGCTTCTTCACCGTCAGGAAGGCCAGCGCGAAGCCGGCGAGGATGGAAGCGATTCCGTAGAACCAGTCAGGGATAGTCATAAAGCTCCGTTCATGTCTTGCGGCGGCCCGCCGCGCGAACGCGGCGGGCCGTCTGGATTACAAATCAAGGATGAGGCGGGCCGGGTCTTCCAGCAGGTCCTTGATGGTCACCAGCGTCAGCACCGCCTCACGGCCATCGATGATACGGTGGTCGTAGGAGAGCGCAAGATACATCATCGGGCGCACCACCACCTGACCATTTTCAACGACCGCGCGGTCCTTGGTCGCGTGCATGCCGAGGATGGCCGACTGCGGCGGGTTGATGATCGGGGTCGACATCATCGAGCCGAAGGTGCCGCCGTTGGTCACCGAGAAGGTGCCGCCGGTCAAATCTTCCAGCGCGAGCTTGCCGTCACGCGCCTTCACCGCGAAGTCGGCGATCTGCTTTTCGATCTCGGCGATCGACATCTGGTCGGCGTTGCGCAGGATGGGTACCACCAGGCCGCGCGGGCTGCCCACCGCGATGCCGATGTCGAAGTAGCCGTGGTAGACGATGTCGTTGCCGTCGACCGAGGCATTCACCACCGGGAACTTCTTCAGCGCGGCGACCGCGGCCTTGACGAAGAACGACATGAAGCCGAGCTTGACGCCGTGCTCCTTCTCGAACTTGTCCTTGTACTTGGCGCGCAGGTCCATCACCGGCTTCATGTTCACTTCGTTGAAGGTGGTGAGGATGGCGTTCTGCGACTGGCTCTGCAGCAGGCGCTCGGCGACGCGCTGGCGCAGGCGGCTCATCGGCACGCGCTGCTCCGGGCGGTCGGACAGCAAGGCGCCGACGTTGACGGCGGCCGGGGTCGACGAGAGCGCGGTGCCGCTGGCAGCGGCGGCCGGCGCGAGCACCGGGCCTGCCTGTGCCGGCGCGGCCGGGCGCGCGGCCGCAGCGGCGGCGACGTCTTCCTTCAGGATGCGGCCGTCGCGGCCGGAACCGGCGACGCCGGCGAGGTTCACGCCGGTCTCGGCGGCCAGCTTGGCGGCGGATGGCATCGCAGCGCCGCCAGGCGCGGCGGCCGGAGCGGCGGCAGCGGCCACCGGCGCGGCCACGGTGGCGGCCGGGGCGACGTCGCCTGCCTTGGCGGCAGTGTCGATGCGCGCCAGCAGTTGGCCGGAGACGACGGTCGCGCCGTCAGCTTCGATCAGCTCGACGATCACGCCGGCCTGCGGGGCCGGCAGTTCGAGCACGACCTTGTCGGTTTCCAGGTCGATCAGGTTCTCGTCGCGGGCGACGGCTTCGCCAACCTTCTTGTGCCAGCTCATCAGGGTGGCTTCGGACACGGACTCGGGCAGTTGCGGGACTTTGACTTCGATGATCATGTTCTTCTCCGTGCGGGGCCGGCCACCGGCCCCGCCTTGCAGGTCAGGTGTTGTCTTATTTGCCGAACGACAGGGCTTCTTCGACGAAAGCCTTCAGTTGCGCGACGTGCTTGCTCATGTAACCGACTGCCGGCGACGCCGAGGATGGGCGGGCGGCGAACGACAGCGCCTGCTTGGCGCCCATCAGGTCTTCCAGGCGGTGGCGGATCTGGTACCACGCGCCCTGGTTCTTCGGCTCTTCCTGCACCCACTTCACTTCGCGCGCGTTCGGGTAGCGCGCAAGTTCGGCGGCGAGCTGTTCGGTCGGGAACGGGTAGAGCTGCTCGATGCGCACGATGGCGACATCCTGCTCGAGCTCGCGCTCCTTGCGGCCGGCGACGAGGTCGTAGTAGACCTGGCCCGCGCACAACAGCACGCGCTTGACCTTCTTCGGGTCGGCGATGCCGGCGTCGCCGATCACCGGGCGGAAGCTGCCCTGGGTCAGGTCTTCCAGCGGGCTCATCGAATCCTTGAAGCGCAACAGGCGCTTGGACAGGAAGATCACCAGCGGCTTGCGGTACGGGCGCAGCATCTGGCGGCGCAGCAGGTGGAACATCTGTGCGGCTTCGGACGGCATCACCACCTGGATGTTGTGCTCGGCGCACAGCTGCAGCCAGCGCTCGAGGCGGGCCGACGAGTGTTCCGGGCCCTGGCCGTCGTAGCCGTGCGGCAGGATGTTGGTCAGGCCGCACAGGCGGCCCCACTTGGTCTCGCCAGAGGCGATGAACTGGTCGATTGCGACCTGCGCGCCGTTGGCGAAGTCGCCGAACTGCGCTTCCCAGATCACCAGCTGGTCAGGCGCCGAGCACGCGTAGCCGTACTCGTAGGCGAGCACCGCTTCCTCGTTGAGGATGGAGTCGATCACCAGGAAGTCGCCCTGGTTGTCCGACATGTTGCGCAGCGGCACGTAGGCGCCGTCGTCCCACTTCTCGCGGTTCTGGTCGTGCAGCACGGCGTGGCGGTGGCTGAAGGTGCCGCGGCCGGAGTCTTCGCCGGAGATGCGCACGCCGTAGCCGGATTCGACCAGGCTTGCGTAAGCCAGCGTCTCGGCCGCACCCCAGTCGACCGGCTGTTCGCCGTTCGCCATCGCGACGCGCGCCTTGAGCACCTTGTCGACGGTCGGATGCAGCTTGAAGCCTTCCGGCACCTGGGTGACTTTGGCGGTCAGGCGCTGCAGGTCGGCCTGCGGCAGCGAGGTGTCGGTCGGGTGCGCCCAGTGGGTGCCGAAGAACGGCGTCCAGTCGACCGCGAAGTCGCGGTGGTAATTGGTCAGCACGGTCTGCTCGACGTGCTCGCCCTTGTCCAGCGCGTCGCGGTAGGCCTGGATCATCGCCTGCGCCTCGTCGGCGGAGAGCACGCCCTCGGCGGCCAGCCGCTCGGCGTACAGCGCGCGCGCGCCCGGATGCTTGGCGATCTTCTTGTACATCATCGGCTGGGTCAGGTACGGGTCGTCGCCCTCGTTGTGACCGAGCTTGCGGAAGCAGACGAGGTCGATCACCACGTCCTTGTTGAACGTCATCCGGTAGTCGAGCGCGGCCTGCATCACGAAGCACACCGCTTCCGGGTCGTCGCCGTTCACGTGGAAGATCGGCGCCTCGATCATCTTGGCGACGTCGGTACAGTAGGTCGTCGAGCGGATGTCGCGGGTGTCCGAGGTGGTGAAGCCGACCTGGTTGTTGATCACGATGTGCAGCGTGCCGCCGGTGCCGTAGCCGCGGGTCTGCGACAGGTTGAAGGTCCCCTGGTTGACGCCCAGGCCGCCAAAGGCGGAATCGCCGTGCAACAGCACCGGCACCACCTGGCGGCGCTCGCTGTCCTTGCGGCGCTGCTGGCGCGCGCGTACCGAACCCTCGACCACCGGGTTGACGATTTCGAGGTGCGAGGGGTTGAACGCCAGCGACACGTGCATCGGGCCGTTCTGGGTCGGGATGTTGGACGAGAAGCCCATGTGGTACTTCACGTCGCCGGAGGCGAGCTCGACCGCCGGCTTGCCTTCGAACTCGGCAAACAGGTCGCGCGGCAGCTTGCCCAGCGTGTTCACCAGCACGTTCAGGCGGCCGCGGTGCGCCATGCCGATGATCAGTTCCTGCACGCCCTGCTCGGTGCCGTGCTGGATCAGGTGGTCGAGCGCGGCGATCATGCTCTCGCCGCCTTCCAGCGAGAAGCGCTTCTGGCCGACGTAGCGGGTATGCAGGTAACGCTCGAGCGTCTCGGCGGCGGTGATCTGCTTGAGGATGCGGCGCTTCTTGTCGGCGTTGTAGCGCGGGGTCGACAGTTCGCCCTCGAAACGCTTCTGCACCCAGTGCTTCTCGGCACTCTGCGTCACGTGCATGTACTCGACGCCGATATTGCCGCAGTAGGTCTGCTTCAGGCGGGCGAGGATCTCGGACAGCGGCAGCTTCTG
The DNA here is from genome assembly GCF_010435965.1 of Crenobacter caeni. Taxonomy (GTDB): domain Bacteria; phylum Pseudomonadota; class Gammaproteobacteria; order Burkholderiales; family Chromobacteriaceae; genus Craterilacuibacter; species Craterilacuibacter caeni. The sequence goes on along the minus strand of NZ_JAAGAA010000002.1, from coordinate 146,478 downwards.
CGGGCCAACCAAGGACCCCACGTTGTACTGCACCGCCATGTCGGCGTCGGTCAGGCCGTGGGTGGCCGGGTCAAGCTCGGGCACCTGCGCCTGGTCCATGCGCTTCAGAGGGTCGAGGTTGGCGTGGCGCGAGCCGAGCACGCGGTAGGCGGAGATCAGCTTGAGCACCGCGACCTGCTTTTGCATCGACTCCCACTCGGCGACCGAGCTGACGCGCTGGCCGGCGGCGGGCTTCTTGGCCAGCTCGACGAAGGACTGCTGGATCGGCGCGTGCGGCACGTCGCGCTCGGCGGCGCCCGGCGCCTGCGCAAGCTTGTCGAAGTAATCGCGCCACTGGTCGGGAACTGTCGTCGCATCGGTGAGGTACTGCTCGTACAGTTCCTCGATAAAGGGGGCATTCCCGCCAAACAGGTAGGAATGACCGTACATGGATTGCATCATGGGTTGGACCCTTTGATTCGGTTGTTGACGGCTACCAGAAGCGCTCTGGCAAGTGGCCCCACTTGCCGCAGCGCTCCCGCGCGGAAAAAGGCTGGCCGCCGAAAGCGGCCAGCCTGCCAGGCTTAGCGGTCGGACAGCTGCTGCACGTCGCGTCGCGGCGAGCCGGTGTACAGCTGGCGCGGACGGCCGATCTTCTGCTGCGGGTCGGAGATCATCTCGTTCCAGTGGCTGATCCAGCCGACGGTGCGGGCCAGCGCGAAGATCGGGGTGAACATCGACACCGGGATGCCGATCGCGGAGAGCACGATGCCCGAGTAGAAGTCGACGTTCGGGTACAGCTTGCGCTCGATGAAGTACGGGTCTTCCAGCGCGATCTTCTCCAGCGCCATCGCCAGCTTGAACTTCGGGTCGTCCTGCAGGCCCAGTTCGCCCAGCACCTCGTCGCAGGTCTGTTTCATGATCGCCGCGCGCGGGTCCATGTTCTTGTACACGCGGTGGCCGAAGCCCATCAGCTTGTAGCGCTTGTCCTTCACGCCCTGCATGAACTCGGCGACGTTGTCGACGCTGCCGATCTCGTCGAGCATCTTCAGCACGGCCTCGTTGGCGCCGCCGTGCGACGGGCCCCACAGGCAGGCGATGCCGGCGGCGATGCACGCGAACGGGTTGGCGCCGGACGAGCCGGCCAGGCGCACGGTCGAGGTCGACGCGTTCTGCTCGTGGTCAGCGTGCAGGGTGAAGATGCGGTCGAGCGCGCGGGCGAGCACCGGGTTCACCACGTACTCTTCGCACGGAGTCGAGAACATCATGTGCAGGAAGTTCTCGGCGTAGGTCAGGCCGTTCTTCGGGTAGGAGAACGGCAGGCCCTTGTTGTAGCGGTAAGCCTGCGCGGCGATGGTCGGCAGCTTGGCGATCAGGCGGTGTGCCGACACTTCGCGGTGGTGCGGGTCGGTGATGTCGAGCGAGTCGTGGTAGAAGGCGGACAGCGCGCCGACCACGCCGACCATCACGGCCATCGGGTGCGCGTCGCGGCGGAAGCCCTTGAACACGGTGAACATCTGGTCGTTCAGCATGTTGTGGCGCAGGATCTTCTTGTCGAAGTCGGCCTTCTGCGCCGGAGTCGGCAGTTCGCCGTTCATCAGCAGGTAGCACACTTCGAGGTAGTCGCAGCGCTCGGCCAGCTGTTCGATCGGGTAGCCGCGGTAGTAGAGCTGGCCCAGGTCACCGTCGATGAAGGTGATCTTGGACTCGCACGAAGCGGTGGCGAGGAAGCCCGGGTCGAAGGTGAACATCCCGGTCTTGCCGAAGGTGCGGATGTCGACCACTTCCGGGCCCAGGGTACCGGCGAGCACCGGCATTTCGATGGTATCGCGGCCTTCGTTGAAGGTCAGCGCAACTTTCTTGTTGGTTTCCACAGCTAAACTCCCATGTGATGGTTGGTGCAGCCCGCTCTTAAACGGAACGCAGCATGGCGACGATGGGTGCCAGTTCGGCATCTTCTGTGTCGGCCTTGCCGTTAACGAGATCCAGAAAATCGGTGTCCGGCAGTTCGAGCAGCCGCGTGTACGCGGCAAACTCGGCCGGGGTCAGCGCGTCGTAACGCGTCTCGAGGAACCGGGTCAGCACCAGGTCCAGTTCGAGTAGCCCCCGGCGCGAGCGCCAGCGGATCCGTTTCTTTTCGATCGGATCGATTTCACTCATACCGCGCGCTTGACCATCAGGTCCTTGATCTTGCCGATCGCGCGGGTCGGGTTCAGCCCCTTCGGACAGACGTCGACGCAGTTCATGATCGTGTGGCAGCGGAACAGGCGGTACGGGTCTTCCAGGTTGTCCAGACGCTCGTTGGTCGCCTCGTCGCGGGTGTCCGCGATAAAGCGGTAGGCGGCCAGAAGGCCCGCCGGGCCGACAAACTTGTCCGGGTTCCACCAGAAGCTCGGGCACGAGGTCGAGCAGCACGCGCACAGGATGCACTCGTACAGGCCGTCGAGTTCCTTGCGGTCTTCCGGCGACTGCAGGCGCTCGCGCTCGGGCGCCGGCGAGTTGTTGACCACGTACGGCTTGATCGAGTGGTACTGCTTGAAGAACTGCGTCATGTCGACGATCAGGTCGCGGATCACCGGCAGGCCCGGCAGCGGGCGCAACTCGATCGGCTGCTTGAGGTCGCGCACGTCGGTCAGGCAGGCCAGGCCGTTCTTGCCGTTGATGTTCATCGCGTCCGAACCGCACACGCCTTCACGGCAGGAGCGGCGGAACGACAAGGTGTCGTCCTTGACCTTGAGCTTGACCAGCGCGTCCAAGAGCTTGCGGTCGGTCGAGTCGATCTCGACCGCGATGTCCTGCATGTACGGCTTGGCGTCCTTCTCCGGGTTGTAGCGATAGACGCGGAACTGGATGGTTTCGGTAGTCATGGGTCTGTCGCCTCAGTAGGAACGGGTCTTCAGGGCAATCGTGTCGACGGACAGCGGCGTCAGGTTGACCGGCTTGTATTCGAGCTTGTTGCCGTCGCGGTGCCACAGCGTGTGCTTGAGCCAGTTCTGGTCGTCACGGCCGTTCGGCGTCGCCTCGCAGTCGATCGCGTCGTCGCGCACGTGCGCGCCGCGGCTCTCGGTACGGGCGTTGGCCGAGATCATGGTCGCCTTGGCCACCTCGATCAGGTTTTCAAGCTCCAAAGCCTCGATGCGCGCGGTGTTGAACACCTTGGACTTGTCGCCGATCTCGGTGGTCTTGACCATCTGTTCGACTTTGAGGATCTCCTCGACGCCCTTGGCGAGCATGTCCTTGAAGCGGAACACGCCGCAGTGCGTCTGCATCACGCGCTGCATCGCCGAACGTGCCTCGTGCACATCGGTGCCGTTCTTCTGGTTATCCAGGCGCGCAACACGCGCGAGCGAACGCTCGACGTCGCCCATCGAGAGTTCCGGCAACTCGGCCGGCTGGGTCTTGATGAACTCGATCATCGAGTTGCCCGAACTCTTGCCGAAGACCAGCAGGTCGAGCAGCGAGTTGGTGCCCAGGCGGTTGGCGCCGTGCACCGACGCACACGCGCATTCGCCGGCGGCGTAGAAGCCCTTGACGATAGAGGAGTGGTTGTCGGTGGTCGACAGCGTGACCTCGCCCTTGAAGTTGGTCGGGATGCCGCCCATCTGGTAGTGGCAGGTCGGCACCACCGGGATCGGCGCCTTGATCGGGTCGACGCCGGCGAACTTGATCGAGATCTCGCGGATGCCCGGCAGCTTGGACATGATCACCTCGGGGTCGAGGTGGGTGATGTCGAGCAGCACGTGGTCCTTGTTCGGGCCGCAACCACGGCCTTCGTTGATCTCGGTGACCATCGCGCGCGACACCACGTCGCGCGAGGCGAGGTCCTTGGCGTTCGGCGCGTAGCGCTCCATGAAGCGCTCGCCCGCCGCGTTGCGCAGGATGCCGCCTTCGCCGCGCACGCCCTCGGTGATCAGCACGCCCGCGCCGGCGACGCCGGTCGGGTGGAACTGCCAGAACTCCATGTCTTCCAGCGGGATGCCTGCACGCGACGCCATGCCCAGGCCGTCACCGGTGTTGATGAAGGCGTTGGTCGACGAGGCGTAGATGCGGCCGGCGCCGCCGGTGGCGAACAGCGTCGCCTTGGCCTGGAACACCACCACTTCGGAGGTTTCCATTTCCATGGCGACCACGCCCTGCACCGCGCCGTCCTCGTCGCGGATCAGGTCGAGCGCCATCCACTCGACGAAGAACTGGGTGTTGGCGCGCACGTTGCGCTGGTAGAGCGCGTGCAGCATCGCGTGGCCGGTACGGTCGGCCGCCGCGCACGCGCGGCGAACCGGCTTCTCGCCGAAGTTCGACATGTGGCCGCCGAACGGACGCTGGTAGATGGTGCCGTCGGCGTTGCGGTCGAACGGCATGCCGAAGTGCTCGAGCTCGACGACGACCTTCGGCGCCTCGCGGCACATGAATTCGATCGCGTCCTGGTCACCCAGCCAGTCCGACCCCTTGACGGTGTCGTACATATGCCAGTGCCAGTGGTCCTGCTCGGAGTTGCCGAGGCTGGCGGACACGCCACCCTGTGCGGCGACGGTATGCGAGCGGGTCGGGAACACCTTGGTGATCACGGCCGTTTTCAGGCCGGCTTCGGACAGTTGCAGCGCCGCGCGCAGGCCGGCACCGCCCGCCCCCACGATCACCGCATCGAAATGACGAACAGGAATGCTCATTACAGACCCCAGACAACTTTAACCGAGTACATGAAACACGCGACCAGCCACACGATGGTGAACACGTGCAGGGTCAGGCGCAGGCCGACCGGCTTGACGTAGTCCATCCACACGTCGCGGATGCCGACCCACACATGCAGGAACAGCGCGAGCAGCGTCACCTGGGTGAAGATGCGCACCCAGGTCTCACCGAACAGGGCCTTCCAGCCGTCGAAGTCGGAGGGGATGGACAAGAGCAGCAGCACCAGCGCGACGGTGTAGGCGACCATGATCACCGCGGTGACGCGCTGCATCAGCCAGTCGCGCAGGCCGTAGTGCGCGCCGATAACGTGACGATTTACCATACGAGAACCCCCAGGATCACGGTCAGGGTCAGGCTCACGGCGAGCACCGCCTTGGCGGTGGCGCGAGCGGTTTCAAGTTCCAGGCCCTTGTGGACGTCGAGGAACAGGAAGCGGATGCCGGCGCAGAAGTGGTGCAGGTAAGCCCACAAAAAGCCGATCAGCACCAGTTTCATCAGCGGGTGGGCGATGACGGCGCGGAAGGTTTCGAAATCCGCAGCGGAACTGAGCGATCCGGCGAACAGGTACATCAGAAGAGGCAGGGAGAGAAAGAGCGCGACACCACTGACCCGGTGCAGGATCGAGACAATGCCCGGCACGGGCAGCCTGATCTTGGCCAGGTCGAGGTGCTTCGGTCGTTGCTTCTGCATATGGCTTCCTAAGAGTGCTTCTTGACCAAGCGGTTGTAACCAGGCTTCGCGAAGCGAAGCCGCCGAGGCGGTCGACCGTCTGCGCAGTCTCCACACCCGTTTCGTCATATTGATGCAATGCACCGCATGCAATATGACCGAACGATTCTAACAAAGACCACGACCCCATTCACGCTATCGGCATTTTTTTGCCGCATCGCCGCAGTCTCAGACCCCTACCGTGTACGCCAGCCGCTCGGTCAGGCACAGGCGCTGCCGCCATACCGTGCGCTGCCCCTCGGTGTCGTCGAACAGTTCGAGCACCGACAGCACGGGCACCCCTGCACCCACCCCGAACAGCGCCGCGTCCTCGCGCGCGAGCGACTGCACCCGGTACTGCGCGAGCGCAGGCTTCACGCGAACCCCGAAGCGGGCCACCAGTTGGGCGACCCCCAGCGAGCGCGAGCGCAGGGTACGTGCGTCGACCCCCTCGAAACGCTCGGCCGACAACAGCACCTCGTCCAGCGCGACCGCCTCGCCGCCGCGCCGCCACAAAAAACGCAGCTGGTGCAGCGCAGCGTGCCGGCGCAGGCCGAGCACTTCGGCGACCTCCTCGCTGGCGGCGACACGGGAGACGCCGAGCAACTCGCGCGACAGCGGGTCGGGGCTCTCGCCGACCAGTACCGGCGACACCAGCCGCGCGTGCCCCCAGTCGCTCTCGGGTGGCGCGACAAAGGTTCCCTTGCCCTGCACCCGCTCGAGCACGCCGTCGGCGACCATCTCGCCCAGCGCCTTGCGCACCGTACCCTGGCTGACTGAAAGCTGGGCTGCCAGCTCCCACTCGCTGGGCAGCGGCTCGCCCCCGTCCCATTCACCGTCGCAAACGCGCTCCAGCAACAAGGCCCTCACCTGCTTGTACAGGGGCTCCCGACTGACCACGCCCGCACGCTTTCCCATGCTTTTTACCACCGAATTCCATTCGAGTAAACAGAAGTCTTATATAAGACACATGATCGCAATCATAACGCCGCCCAGGACAGCCGGCAACACGAGAACAAAGCAGCACAAATCAATAAAGTCCCGTGTTACACTCGCTCGCACTCTTTATTGCAGAGCACAAGTGCCAAGCCGTTTATCAAAGGAGAATAAGCTGATGAAAGCCCCCGTACGTGTTGCCGTGACCGGTGCAGCCGGCCAGATCGGTTACAGCCTGTTGTTCCGCATCGCCAGCGGCGAGATGCTGGGCAAGGACCAGCCGGTCATCCTGCAGATGCTGGAGATTCCGAACGAAAAGGCCCAGCAGGCGCTGCAAGGCGTGATGATGGAGCTGGAAGACTGCGCGTTCCCGCTGCTGGCCGGCATGGTCGGCACCGACGACGCGATGGTCGCATTCAAGGACGCCGACTACGCGCTGCTGGTCGGCGCGCGTCCGCGCGGCCCGGGCATGGAGCGTGCCGACCTGTTGTCGGCCAACGCCGAGATCTTCACCGCGCAGGGCAAGGCGCTGAACGCCGTCGCCAGCCGTGACGTCAAGGTGCTGGTGGTCGGCAACCCGGCCAACACCAACGCCTACATCGCGATGAAGAGCGCGCCGGACCTGCCGGCCGGCAACTTCACCGCCATGCTGCGCCTGGACCACAACCGCGCCGCCAGCCAGATCGCCGCCAAGACCGGCAAGCCGGTGTCCGCGATCAAGACGCTGACGGTATGGGGCAACCACTCGCCGACCATGTACGCCGACTACCGCTTCGCCACCATCGGCGGCGAGAGCGTGAAGGAAATGATCGGCGACGAAGCATGGAACCGCGACGTGTTCCTGCCGACCGTCGGCAAGCGCGGCGCCGCAATCATCGCGGCACGCGGCCTGTCCTCCGCCGCTTCCGCCGCCAACGCGGCGATCGACCACATGCGCGACTGGGCGCTGGGCACCAACGGTGAATGGGTGACCATGGGCATCCCGTCCGACGGCAGCTACGGCATCCCGGAGGGCGTGATGTACGGCTTCCCGGTTACGTGCGAAAATGGCAAGTACACCATCGTGCAGGGCCTGGAGATCGACGAATTCAGCCGCGAGCGCATGAACGTGACGCTGAACGAGCTCGAGGAAGAGCGCGCCGCCGTCGCCCACCTGCTCGCCTGATCTGCAGCACCTAGAATGAAGCGCACCTTACGGGTGCGCTTTTTTGCCTTTTTTGCCGCCGGCACGATATATTTGCATCTACTAATTCTCTGACGTTCAGGAGACCCCAATGATTGAAGCCGAAGTCCTCAACCAGATCGATGCCAAGATGGACGACCTGGCCGCCCGCCTGACCGACATTCGGGGGTATCTTTGACTACGACGGCAAGAAGGACCGTCTGGAAGAAGTCTCCCGCCTGACCGAAGACCCCGAAATCTGGAACGAGCCCAAGAAGGCCCAGGAACTCGGGCGTGAGCGCAAGGCGCTCGAGGACGTCGTGCTGGTGATCGAGGGTATCACCGCGACCGTCGCCGACAGCCGCGAGCTGTTCGAGATGGGCAAGGAAGAAGGCGACGACGACACCGTGCTCGCCGTGCAGGCCGACCTTGGCGACGCCGAGGCCAAGCTCGCCCAGCTCGAGTTCCGCCGCATGTTCAACGACCCGATGGACCCGAACAACTGCTTCGTCGACATCCAGGCCGGCGCGGGTGGCACCGAGGCGCAGGACTGGGCCGGCATGCTGCTGCGCATGTACCTGCGCTGGGCCGAACGCCGCGGCTTCAAGGTCGAGGTGCTCGAGGAGTCCGAGGGCGACGTCGCCGGTATCACCAGCGCGACGATCAAGATCGAGGGCGAGTACGCCTACGGCCTGCTGCGTACCGAAGTCGGCGTGCACCGTCTGGTGCGCGTGTCGCCGTTCGACTCCAACGCGCGCCGCCACACCTCGTTCTCGTCGGTATTCGTCTACCCCGAAGTCGACGACTCGTTCGAGATCGACATCAACCCGTCCGACGTGCGTACCGACACCTACCGCGCGTCCGGTGCCGGCGGCCAGCACATCAACAAGACCGACTCGGCGGTGCGCCTGACGCACATGCCGACCGGCATCGTCGTGCAGTGCCAGAACGACCGTTCGCAGCACCGCAACCGCGACGAGGCGTGGCAGATGCTGCGCGCCAAGCTGTACGAGCTCGAGCTGAAGAAGCGCAACGCCGCCAAGCAGGAACTCGAAGACAGCAAGACCGACGTGGGCTGGGGCCACCAGATCCGTTCCTACGTCTTTGACCAGTCGCGCATCAAGGACCTGCGTACCGGCTACGAAGTCGGCAACATCAAGGCAGTGATGGACGGCGACCTCGACGGTTTTATCGAAGCTAGCCTCAAGCAAGGGGTGTAGTCATGTTGGTCAATCTGACCCGTATGCGGTGCCGACACCGCGCTATTTGCAGCCAAGTGGAGTGAAAATGTCTGAACACGAAATCGCATCGCCCAGCCAGGACGAAAACCAGATCATGGCCGAGCGCCGCAGCAAGCTTGCCGAAATCCGCAAGCAGGGCGTCGCCTTCCCCAACGACTTCCGCCGCAAACACATGGCAGGCGACCTCGCCCGCCAGTGCGAAGGCAAGGACAAGGAAGCGCTGGAAGCCGAGAAGATCGAAGTCGTCGTTGCCGGCCGGATGATGCTCAAACGTGTGATGGGCAAGGCCAGCTTCGCGACGCTGCAGGACAGCACGGGCCGGATCCAGCTCTACATCAACGACCAGGGCGTCGGCGAAGCCGTGCACGAGGCGTTCAAGCACTGGGACCTGGGCGACATCCTCGGCGCCCGTGGCGAACTCTTCCGCACCAACAAGGGCGAGCTGTCGATCAACGTGACCGAGCTGCGCCTGCTGTCCAAGAGCATCCGCCCGCTGCCGGACAAGTTCCATGGCCTGGCCGACCAGGAGCAGAAGTACCGCCAGCGCTACGTCGACCTGATCATGAACGACGACTCGCGCGACACCTTCATCAAGCGCTCCAAGATCGTGCAGGCCGTGCGTGACGTGATGGTCGGCGAAGCCTACCTCGAAGTCGAAACGCCGATGATGCACCCGATCCCGGGCGGCGCCGCGGCCAAGCCCTTCGTCACCCACCACAACGCGCTGGACATGCCGCTCTACCTGCGCATCGCGCCGGAGCTGTACCTCAAGCGCCTGGTGGTCGGCGGCCTCGAGCGCGTGTTCGAAATCAACCGCAACTTCCGCAACGAGGGGATGAGCACCCGCCACAACCCCGAGTTCACCATGATGGAGTTCTACGAGGCGTACTGCGGCTACGAGCGCATGATGGAAATGACCGAGAAGGTCATCCGCGCCTGCGCGATGGCGGCCTGCGGCACCACCCGCATCAGCTACGGCGGCAAGGACGTCGACCTGGAGAGCCCGTTCGCGCGCTTCACCATCGTCGGCGCGATCAAGCACTACAACCCGCAGTACACCGACGAGCAACTGGCCGACGAGGCGTGGCTGAAGAGCGAGATCAAGAAGCTCGGCGGCAAGCTGCCGCCGGCACCGGGCCTGGGCAGCCTGCAGCTCGCGCTGTTCGAGGAATGCGCCGAAGGCCTGCTGTGGAACCCGACCTTCATCATCGACTACCCGGTCGAAGTCTCGCCGCTGGCCCGCGGCTCGGACGCCAACCCGGCGATCACCGAACGCTTCGAACTGTTCGTGGTCGGCCGTGAACTGGCCAACGGCTACTCCGAGTTGAACGACCCGGAAGACCAGGCCGCGCGCTTCATGAGCCAGGTCGAGCAGAAGGACGCCGGTGACGACGAGGCGATGCACTACGACGCCGACTACATCCGCGCGATGGAGTACGGCCTGCCCCCGACCGGCGGCTGCGGCATCGGCATCGACCGTCTGGTGATGCTGCTGACCGACGCCCCGTCGATCCGCGACGTGATCTTGTTCCCGCACATGAGGCCGGAGTAATTTCCTAGCCGTTCCTAGACATTTCTAGGATCACCCTCAAGACCCCCGCCAGCAAAGGCTTTCGGGGGTTTTTGTTTCCAAGTCTTTCCTAGGAATCCCCATTGAAGCGCAGCATTTTTTGGGGTACGGTCTGGGGTACAGAAATGCCGATACCCCTTGGAGCTCACTCATGGCACTGACTGCGCTGGACTGCAAAAACGCCACCCTCAAGCCAGACGGGAGAATGAACATCCTGTACGACGAAAAAGGTTTGCGGCTCTTGGTCCGGCCATCCGGTACCAAGTCATGGCAGTTCAAGTACCAGTCGTCGGGGAAGAGTCAGGTTTTCACCATCGGCACCTTCCCTGAGCTATCGCTGAAGGAAGCGCGAAGCAAGCGAGACGAGTTGCGACGACAGCTGGCACAGGGCATCGACCCACAAGCCGAGAAACAGCAGCAGGAGCGCGCAGCGCGCGTTGCTGCCGCCAACTTATTTGAAGCGCTCACCGAGGAATGGCTTGAGATCATGGGCGCCGAGTGGGCTCCACGTCACCTCGCGGGCGTAAGAACCTCACTTCAGCGTTATGTGCTCCCCGTCCTAGGCAAGCGCCCCATCAGCGACATCGCTCCGATGGAGGTCTTGGCACTGCTCCGCGTCCCGGAGAAGGCAGGCAAGCTCGATACGGCAAAACGCCTACGCGAACGCATCAGCGCCATTTTCAAGCTGGCCATCGCAACCGGCCGCTGCCGCTACAACCCTGCGGCCGACTTGGACCGAGCGCTGAAGAGCCCCATCAGCAAGCCACGAGCAGCCCTTCCCTATTCAGAAGCACCAGCCTTCATTGCAGAGGTCGAAGCGAATCCGACCCTGACGAGGCAAACCCAGCTGTTGTTCAAGCTACTTGTCATGCTGGGCACTCGCATCGGCGAGACGGTGCAAACCGAGTGGGCACACTTCGACCTTGAAGCAAGGACCTGGACGATCCCCCCTGAGATTCGCAAGGTGAAGCATCGTTTGAAGCCTACGGCAGAGTCTCATGCAATTCCCCTCCCCGAACAGGCGATCCCGATTTTGGAGGAATTGCGCCAGTTGTCTGGAAGCAGCCCCTTCGTGTTTCCAAACCGCGATTCGATCAACCGCCCGATGTGCCCTGACACGCCACGAGTGGCCCTACGACGGATGGGTTTTGATGGCGAGAAGCGCCTCAAGATCGACACTCATGGATTTCGCGCCACCCTATCGACATGGGCGAACGAGCAAGGCTACAACCCGGACGCCATTGAACGCCACCTCTCTCACATCGAGCGCAACCAGGTCCGTGCCGCCTACAACCGGGCGCGCTACTCGACCGAGCGTTCAGAAATTTTGCAAGCGTGGGCTGATTGGCTCGAAGGTAGAATCATGACTGTTGAGCAATTGGCCAAAACGTAGAGCTTAATTTTCGATGCCGTCGCAGCTTCTTGGCCGAGGCTGCGACGCGTAGCAATGCTACAAGCCTGGTGCGACTGTATCTACAACCAAGAAACCATAAAAAATGGCGCTTTTTGATCAAAACAAGTCGCATCCAACAAAACGAGCGCGACAAAAAAATGGTGTAAGATACAAGCCCGCTACATCTTGATGAGAAGACATACCAAACATCAACTAAAGATGAAAAACTCAACTACCACCAATCCAAAATTTATTGGATCAAGAAAACCCAATTCAATGGTTTCGTCTTTTTTAAAGAAAAAGAATGAATCAATGGTTGCGGTAATCACAAATCGCATTGAACTCGCCATTGATAAGACCATATTTGATCATGAAAATTCGATGGAGACGTCTCTAGCAGCAGAGCAAGAAATTATAAAAATTCTCGCTGAAGAGAAATACAATTGGCCCTGCGTAGGTTCAGCAGCCCATTACCGCCATATCGCCTCATGCAAAATGGCTAGGCGCATTTCTGCCTTTTCATCACTACAGAAAGATTATGCTCATCCTCCAAAGAAAATAAGCAAAACTTGCTCTCGTCGGGTCGCCAGGTCTAGATCAACCAAGACAGCCGCTCGTCAGACTTCGTCTGGGCTTTCGGCCGACCCCGACCCCGAGCCTCGACGGCGCACCTCTCATTTCCGCTCCAGCCTGAGCTGCATTGCTGCAGCGTGGCAACTCCAACGCCCTGACAACCCAAGGGCAACGCAATCGACTACCGCCACCACTGACCGCGCCTTTGTGCCGGCCAGCGTATCGCCTATTGCCGTTTGGAGTGCCGCAGCATGACAACTCACACCATCATTCGTCGTCCCCATGTTGAAGAAAAAACCGGTCTGAGCCGCTCGGCTATCTACGACCGCATGAATCGAAAATCACCGCGTTACGACCCAACCTTCCCGCGCTCTATCCGCCTAGGGGGTGGAGCAGTCGGATGGGTCGAGGCTGAGTTAGACGCCTGGATTCAATCCTGTATCGACGCCCGTAATGCCGCATGAAAACACCAGTCATGACGATGCAACCGACGTTGCAGGTATGGCCGCGTCTGCGCGCCGTGTTTGAACTGGCCTTTAAAGCCGTAGTTTTCGCGCACAAAGGAGTCGCCGCCGTGGAGGTGACCTCTGCAGGTAGGGGAATTTAATGATGGACTATCACGACATCGCACTGGCGAGCATCAAACACCACGCGGCTCTTGGCCTGGACAAGACAAAACGCGCCACTCCGAGAGGAGGCAGGGACGGCGCGTGCACTAATCGACCGCGCCTCGATTTTAGCTTGGTGGCAGGCTACGCCGCAGGCAATTGGCCAATGATCCTGATGCAATCCGGCATAGCCGCCGACTACCTGACCCGCAAGCACGGCAAGTGCCCTGGCTGTGGTGGCAGGGATCGTTTCCGCTTCGACGACCTGGACGGGCGCGGCACGTTCGTCTGCGGACGTGGCGGCGATCAGATGGCCGGCGACGGCTTCGCGCTGCTGGCACACGTCCACGGCTGGCACACGTCCGAGGCGCTGCGCTTTGTCGCTGACGTGCTTGGTCTACAAGCGGGCGCAGAAGCACCTGCAAGGCGGGCACAGCCGCCTAAAGCCGCACAGACACCCGTTGACCGTTCAGAAGCCGTGCGCCGCATCTGGCGAACTGCAAGTCCGCTGACGGGCGATTGTGCAGGCTCGCGCTACCTGCAAGGCCGTGGCCTGACGCCGACCAGCTATTCGACGCTGCGCGCGCACCCTGCCCTGCCGTACTGGCACGACGGCCAGGAGGTCCACACCAGCGCCGCACTGGTCGGCATAGCTCAGGACGTACACGGCATCGCCACTGGCATCCAGCGCATTTGGCTGGACGGCAACAGCGGCAAGGCCATCATCGAGCACGACGGCGAACAATTGCCTTGCAAGAAGATGCTTTCCCGCCATGGCGGCGCAATGGCTGGCGCTGCCGTCCGCCTGGGGGAACCGGCCGATGGCCGGCTGATTGTCGCTGAGGGTATCGAAACCGGCCTTGCCTGCCGCGAGTTATGGCCAGCGTGGCCGGTTTGGTGTGCGCTGTCCACCAGCGGCATGAAGTCTCTTCAAATGCCCGAGAATGTGCTCGAAGTGGTGATCGCCGCCGACCACGATGCCAACCAAGCCGGCGAGATCGCCGCCAAGGCACTGGCCGACCGCCTGACCGCTGACGGCGCAGCGGTGAAGATCGCACTGCCGCCGATGGTGGGCGATTGGCTTGACGTGCTGAACGGGAAGGAGGCCAGCCATGTTGCGTGAAGCCATCGACCTGAATGCACTGCCCACACACCAGCTTGAAGCGCCCGAACCGTTCGAGCACAACTTCGCGCCGACCCCTTGGCTGTCGGACTGCTTGCCTGAGGGCATGGCAGGGGCTGCTACTGCCATTGCCAAGCAGGTGAAGGCACCCGCGGCGCTGGCTGGCTTCGCTGTGCTGCACGCGGTCGGGCATGTAGCGCAGCGCATTGCCAACGCAAGGCGCCCGCACGACCCAGAGAGCGGCATGCCTTGCAGTCTGTTCCTGCTTTCCTTGGCGGACTCCGGGGACCGCAAGAGCGAGTGTTACCGGCTCGCCAGCAAGCCGATCATCGACGCCGAGCGCAAAGCGCGGCAAGGCCATGAGCAGCACCGCCAGCGACTTGAGGCGGAATGTGCAGGCAAGCCGGCCAAAGAGCACGCAGGCATCTTGGCTGACCTGGGCGCCGACCCTCGGACGATTTACACCGAGGCAACCATCGAGAAGATCACGCAAGACTGCTGTAATGGTTCGAGGCCGGCGCTGTCGTGGTCGAGCGATGAAGGCGCGCAGTTCTTCGGCGGCCATTCGATGAAGGGCGACAACGCTACCGCACTCATGGGCGTACTGACCAAACTGTACGACGGTTCCGGTATCGAACGCTCCCGCATCAGTAGCGGGTCGGGCTTCCGCTACGGCGTGCGCCTCAGCTTTTTCCTGAGTGCGCAACCATCTGTTGTGAAGTCGGCACTGTCCGATGAACTACTGAGGTCGCAGGGCTTGCTTGCACGCTTCCTGCTGTCTGTGCCGGCAAGTCTGAAGGGATCGCGCTTCATGAGCGTCGAGGACATGGCGCCGCACGGTCATCTACCCGAGGTCGCCAGCTACTGGCGCACGCTTGAGCGCATGAACAATTCGCCGTGGCAGACCAATGAGTTCGGCGACCTTGATCTACCGATTGCGGCATGGTCGGTCGAGGCCACCGAGATTTGGCGCTTGCAATTTAACCAGGTAGAGGCCGAACTTTCCCCGTGTGGAGAGTTAGCCGGCATCTCGGCGTTCGCCGCCCGCTGCGGGGAGAATGCCGCCCGTGTAGCCACCGTCTTTGCAGTGTGGGGCATGTTCCATACTGGCCGGGCTGACAGAGTGGTGACAGCCGACGATATGCGGCGTGCTTGGGAGCTGGTGTGGTACTCCATCAATGAGTGGCTACGCTACTACCAAGGTTCGGCTTTGTCCGCTGTCGAGCGCGACGCCAAGGCGCTGCTTGAGTTCCTACAACGCGAACCGGCCAAGTGGGCGCGGTTCACCCGAAATGAGCTTGGGCAGCGTGTAAACAGCGTGCTTCGCAAGGATGCCGAACGTCGCCGCCTTGCCATTGCGGAGCTGGTTGATCGTCGCTGGCTAGTCGAGCACGGCGGACACCTCCACCTTGTTGGCCCTGTCGAGCCAGAGGCTGGCATTTTACCTACTGCTGTTGCTGTTCCTGCTGTATCCGCTGTATTGGTGGACAAGCAAGCCGAGCGCACAGCAAATACAGCAGAAACAGCAACAGCAAGCTGTAATGCGCAAGCCGATGCTGAGATTCAATGCGCCAACCATCACACCGCAAAGCATGTAGATTTGGACGCTGACGACGAGGTCTGGATATGAGCGCTGCCAGGATTATCAAGGATGTAATCGAGGCAGGAGCGACGATCAAGGTTGAAGATGGAAGACTGCTGATCCGACCGGCATCCGTTGTACCTGATCTAACGGTGGCTGCTCTGAAGGCACACAAATTGGAGGTAATCGAGGCGCTCGCCCCTGCGAACGACCCAATTCCACCTAGCCCTATACGGCCAACCATTCGCTTCAGGTTGGGTGCAACGAGCGGCGGCAATACTGGCGGTACGGTGATCGGTGACGACCTCCCCGAGATGGTACGCGAGTTGGTCGAGCGATACGGTAGTCGGCTTGATCTGGACGACCTTCAGGAACGAGCCGCCGAACGGTTCGCTATCGCAGCTGAGAGTTCGACCGATGCTGAGGCTCAGCGTATAGCGATGGCCGAAATCGTAGCAGCAATCCAATCAGCGAAGCATAACTAGACTTAATCGACCCCGCTCCGCGGGGTTTTTCACAATGAGAATATTAAAAAATCGGCATTCGCAAATAGTTCACAAGGAATAATGATTACAAATGACTACAAATTTTTGCTGCCCTCCACCCACAATCAGGCACCACTTCACTCGTAAGTCATGAAAGATTGAGACCAAGAACCCGCTCACGCTCCTGGTCTGACCAAGCCGTCGCCTTGCGTTTCATGCGCAGGCTCATCTTGCCGTTGTGCCCCATCGGAACGGGGCGCACCAGGTTGAGTACCATCTTTACGCAAGTCGGACCGAAAGAAGTCTCACCCACACCGTGCGTACAAGGGGACTTCCAGAAACCTCCCGTTCTGGCATGATCTGAGCATGCACTGACCGAGATGCCCCGATGAAGAGCCTGTTCGCTGCCGAAGAACGTGAAAGCAAGCTGTCCAAGCTGGGTGATCCGCTGGAGTCGCTGGATCGCCATGTCGACTTTGCCGCGCTGGCGGCCAGTGTCGACCGCGCATTGCCGAGGCCGCACCGCTACTTTGGCGGTCGGCCGCCGTACCCGACCGAGTTGATGACCCGCCTGCTAGTCATCCAACAGCTGTTCAACTTGTCCGATCCCCAACTCGAGTTCCAGGTGCTCGACCGGGCCAGCTTCCAGCGCTTTCTCGGCATCCGCGACAGCGGCAAGGTGCCTGATCGCAATACGGTGTGGGCCTTCCGCGAGCGCTTGGTGCAGGCAGGCCTGGGCGCAAGCTTATTCGACGAAGTGAACCGCCAACTACAAGCCGAGGGCTACTTGGCCCGTTGTGGCCAGATCATCGACGCCACCTTGGTGCCGGTACCGACTCAGCGCAATGGACGGACCGAGAACGCGCAGATCAAGCAGGGCGAAACACCGGAGGACTGGTCGGCCAAGAAGCGGGCACACAAGGATGTCGACGCCCGCTGGACCGAGAAGCACGGCAAGCAGACCTTCGGCTACAAACTGTCGGTGTCGACCGCCTGTCGCTACAAGCTGATCCGCACCGTGCATATCAGTCCGGCCAACGAAGGCGATCAGACCCATCTGTTGAAAGTGCTCGACCAGAGCAATACCAGCCGGGATCTGTACGCCGACCGGGGCTACACCGCGCTGGAGGTTCTCAAAGCGTGCGGCTGGCGGCAACACATCCAGCGCCGCGCCAAGCCGAAACAGGCACTTTCCGACACTCAGGCTGGGCGAAACCGACGTATCGCCAGGATCCGTGTACGTGGTGAGCATCCGTTTGCGGGTCTGCGTGCGCTGGGTGGCAAGTTCCTGCGCAGCGTCGGCTTGGCACGGGCGAATTTGCAGTTGCATCTCAAAGTGCTGACCTACAACCTGAAGCGGTTGTGTTGGCTGAAAAACAACGGGGTGGCCGCCTTCTGACGCCCAGAGTGCGTCCGGAGCCCAAGAAATACGGGCTTCGGATGAAAAAGCAGCAGGATCTGGTACGATAGCAGCGCCAAATTGCTGAAAATTTAATCAGCGGATGGCTTGCTTACCTCCCAGCCGTCTGGAAGACGGTTTCTGGAAGTCCCCTAATATGCGGAGTATTCGATGCACTCCCTAATCCAGATCGAGGAAAAAACATGAACTTGATTGCCGCGCTTGCGAAAGCAAAGTCAGAGGAAGATGTCAAAGATGCCTATATTAAGGCATTGGGACTGAAATCCATCACCAAGGGATTGATTGATATTAGAACTGATGAAGTTTGGTTTGAGGCGAAAGACGAATCAACCCCTCCTGTGCTGATGTTCGCTCAACTTCTCTTTTATGTTCGTGATGCAAGGAAGAAGGGAGAGCATATCCCCCCTCTTCTGGCGGTGATTGACAGGGAAAAGGCAGCCATTATGGAGACCGCCAAAGCGCTGCCAATCATGACCGACAAGACAATTAAATGGCCTAAATCGGCCTCTAAAGTTGACAAAAAGGTCGCCGCCCAAGTCGCCCCCCACATTGAAACTCATTTCGTCGTCTACAAGATGGACAGCAACGAAAAGGAGTTCATTTCAACCGTAAAGGCAGCGATCAAGGGCGGAAAAATCATTCGAACCCCCATTACGCCCGACAACCTCAGACAGGTTTTTGATAAATGGGTAGATTTGGTTGGATCCGAAATTGAGGGTGTCAGTGAAACAGACTTCGCCCTTCTTTTCTTTGCCGACATTATGCACGATGGAGTTAAAGCGGCAGTCAAGAATTTGCCTGCGAGGCTTCTCCATGAAGATGATAAGCCTCTCTTCCTGCTAAACGGAAAGACCTATGAGCTTTCTAGCGAGAAGGGATACCGCAACTTCTGGGCGATTTATCACCGGCCGCCAGATGAGGAATACAGAAGCTATCTCCTGGAGCGTAGAGACAGTCTACTGCCCCTGGATGAGCGCAGCTTTAAAGGGGCCTTTTACACGCCCCTTCACATCGTAGATAAAGCCTATGACTTTCTGGCCGAGGCTTTGGGAAGGAATTGGCAGAAAAATTATTTAGTCTGGGATATGTGCTGTGGCGTCGGTAATTTGGAGGTGAAGCACTCAAACCACCGAAATATCTTCATGAGCACCCTGGACCAGGCTGATATTGATGTTATGACGGCTAGCCGCACTTGCGTGGCTGCAAGCAAATTTCAGTATGACTACCTGAACGACGACATCACCGACCGCGGCGAATTTGACTACTCTCTGACCAATAAAGTCCCCAAAGAACTTCAGCAGGCAATTGCGGACGCAAAGGCCAAAAAGAAGGGGGCAAAAAAAATTCTCGTCCTAATTAATCCGCCCTATGCAGAGGCTATGAATGTCGACAACACTACAGGGTCGTCAGGAAAGAATTCGGAACAGAAGTCGGGAGTTGCGACGACCAAAATTGGGGCGCTCATGGGTGGTCTTGGCTACGCCTCCAGAGAGCTTTTCGTACAATTTCTGGTGCGAATTCAAAAGGAACTCCCCAACTCTAAAGTTGCGATATTCAGCAAGTTAAAATACGTCAATGCCCCCAACTTCAAGGAGTTTCGCGAACAGTGGCAGGCGAAGTACATTGATGGGCTTGTAGTCCACAGCAAGGCTTTTGACGGCTTGAAGGGGGAATTCCCCATTGGCTTCCTCGTTTGGGATTTGAGCAAGAGGCAAGCGACACATGAGATTAAAACGAAAGCCCTGAGTCGATCAGGAGAGATCGTAGGCGAGAAAATCTTCTATAAAGAAAATGACCGGAAGCCATTGAGTGAGTGGTTCATTCGGCCCAGATCGAACAAGCAGGATGCACTGCCCCTGAAGAATGCGATAACACCCACAACCAGCACCAAGGACGTCAGAGGCAGCAAGTGGGCTGATGGCGCCATCGGCAGCATGATCGCTTTCGGAAACGACGTGCAGCATGCTTCGAAAGGAACGGCCTTGCTGTCTTCCGGTTACGGAAACGCTGGATCCTTCTTTGTCACGGCAGACAACCTCTGGAAAGCCGCGATAATTTTCACGGTTCGACGGATCATCAAGCCAACCTGGCTTAATGATCGTGACCAGTTCTTGCAACCCACCCAAGAACCCTCTGACGAATTCCAATCAGACTGCCTGATCTGGATGCTTTTCAATACAAGCAATCTCAGCGCCGGAGCAAATGGCCTGGAATGGAATGGCAAGAAATGGTCGTTGGTCAATCATTTCATCCCATTTTCAGAGGAAGAGGTTGGTGCAAGTGGCCGCTTTGAATCCGATTTCATGAGCAAGCACATGGGTAAGCAGAAGCTGAGCAAACAAGCCAAAGCCGTACTTGATGAAGGCCGGAAAATCTGGGCAAAGTACCACTCAATCAAGTTCGAGAAAAAGATCCGGGAAGAGTTCAAGTTGAATCGTCCTGATGCTGGGTGGTATCAAATTCGAAAGGCACTTGAGGCCAATGGCGAAACGGACTTTACAGACTTCAGGGATGCCTATGGCGCACTGAGCATGAAAATTGCGCCAAAGGTTTTGGAATATGGATTTTTGAAGTAGCTTGAGCAGAGAGGCAGCATGCCGCCGATGACAGAATTCCATTATCATTCTTGGTGCTGATGAGAGGAATCGAACCTCCAACCTACTGATTACGAATCAGCTACCAGCTGATAGAAGGTATCGGCAATGCGCTTCTGTTCGGCCAGCACCGCGGCATCGATTCCGCGTATCCCGTGGCTGCCACCCCCGGCGGCTACCCGTACGTGGTTGGCCGCATGTCAGCGGCCGACTCCCTCGCGAGGGAGTGCCTCTTGGATCGCAAGTCCCACTAGTACGGACGACGCAGGACCGTCCTCGTTACAGCGGTTAGCACGGCACAGAACAGGGTACAAAACTGGGTACACTTACGAATAGCACACATTGAAATCTATATATATCAATGGGTTAATTAGCAAATACGCCCTCCGCACATGCGCCCAGAGTAAGCATACGGTCCGCGCATACGAAACCCCGCAGGCTCGCGCCTGCGGGGTTTTTTGATCCGAAACAGCCGACGCCGAAGCGCACGCACGAAAAAGCCCGTACCTTATGGCACGGGCTGCGGGTTCCGGGTGGGGAATGAATTACTTGCTGGCGACGCTGCGCATCGCGCGGTCGACCGCGTTGATCAGCAGGCCGTCCGGGTCCTTCTTGCACACGTCGCCCATCACCTTGACGACACGCGCGTCGAGGTCCTTCGCCGGCTTGATCTTCAGGCCACGCGCTTCGACGCTGGCGTTCCCCATGCTGGCCACCACGTCGGCGACGTAAGCTGCGTCGGTCTTCGCCTCGGCACTCGCTTCGGCGCAGGTCATCAGGTATTCTGAGGCCAGGCCCGGCAGCTTGGCCGGTTCGGCCGCCGCGGCGGTACCCGCAAATACCGAAGCGAGCAGGCCCAGCGCAATCATCGTCGTCTTTTTCATCGTTACACTTCCTTGTTCTTGATCGTTCGTTACGTATTGCTTACTGGTTCAGCAGCGCGCCGCCGGCACCGCCGATCACCGCACCCTTGAGCGCACCTTCGATGCCGTTGCCGGAGAGCAGGCCGAGACCCGCGCCGAGCACCGCGCCGGTCTTCGCGCCTTCGCGCGCCTTGTAACCCTTGTAGCCCTTCTGGCCGACCGCGCCCAGGCCGCCACCGACCACCGCGCCGCCGATCGCGCCCTTCAGGCCGTTGCCGGAAAGCACGCCGACAGCGGCGCCGAGCACGGCGCCACGCTTGACCTTGCCGGCATGAGCCGCCGCGGGCATCGCCAGCGTTACGGACGTCAGCACCACCAGCAGGGTGCGGGAAATACCTTTACGCATTTGCATACCTCCGAAGAATCCATTTTGGCGTCAGTCTAGGCAGGTGAACGTACGGATGCCACGCGGAGTGAAGTAGTTCACACTCGCTTTTCTTTATCCGACTTGCTGCACCGTTTTAAAAGCGCGCGGGCAAGGGACGCAGCAGGCGGATACCGCCCTCCTCGTCGACGCCGACGTAGCCGCCGGCCTTCAGTTCGCGCAGGATGCGGTTGACCATCTCTCGGCTCAGACCGATGCGCTCGCCAAGTTCGCGCTGGGTCAGCACCATCCGGGGCGCGAACGGGCGCTGCCGGGTATAGGTATCGATGTTTTCCAGCACGCGCTTGAGGCGACGGTAGCCGCTGGGTTCGGCGAGCATGGACACGAAGCCCAGCAGGTGGTGCACCGACTGCGCAAGCTGGCTGGCCACCGCGCGCCAGCGCGCGGGGTCGGCGTCGAAGGCGGCCACCAGTGCGGCGTTGGGCAGGATCAGGCAGCGGGTGTCGCGCAGCGCGTGGATGGCGACACCGTAGGCTTCGACGCTGAGCAGGCCGTGCAGGCCGATGATATCGCCGGGCAGGATGTAGCCGTAGTTGAAGCTGCGCCCGGGGCGCTCGCCCGCCGCGTACGCCGCCATCAGCCCGTATTCGACCAGGATGACCCGGTCGGCGGCCTGCTCGGCCGTGCAGACCTCGCTGTCGGCAGTGAAGGTGTGCTCGCTTGCCTGCGCGCGCAGCGCCTCGCGCTCGGCAGCCGGCCAGCCGGCAAACAGGGGAAAAAGAACGGATAGGTCCATCTGGCTTGAATGCCTCGCCTGTCAAAGGTTCACTGGCGACATCATACCCCCTCAAAAAAATGCAGGCCTCCGTCTAGACTCAGTTCATGACAGGAGGGACACATCGATGCTGCCCGACGAGAAGGCATTCCAATCTCTGATCGACACCGTGCAAGGCGCGCTGTTGCTGCTCTCGCCCGAAGACGGGCGCGTATTTGCCGCCAACCAGCTGGCGGCCATCCTGCTGGGCGTACCGCACGCGGAGCTGCTTGGCGAGTCCTTCTTCCAGCATCTGGTCAACCGGGCCGACGAGCAGAGCCTGCTGGACAAGCTGGGCACGCAGGGCATCGTGTACAACGAGGCCGTCACCGTGCAAAGCCGTGCCGGGCGCAGGTTCGAGGTGCAATTGTCGCTGCGCCATATCGATTTCCAGCGCCGGGTGCTGATGGTCAGCTTCAGCGACCGCACCGAGCTTGCGCTACTCGGACGGCTGCTCGAGAGCGAACGCGGTGCGCTGGAGAAGATGCTCAAGCTGGTCCGCGAACTCAAGCCTGCCGCCGAGATAGGCAACCCCGACGACTACCTGTCCGGCGTGCTCGACATGCCCGCGCTGTTCGCGGGCCTCGCGCAGGAAGTCGGCCGTGCCGGCCGTTACAACCAGCCCCTGTCGGCGATGCTGGTTTCGGTCGAAGGCGTGGGAGGTCAGGAACTGGACGCGGAAACCGCTGGCTACATCCGGCGGATGACCGGCAGCCTGTGCCTGCAAAGCGCACGCGACAGCGACCTGGTCGCCCGCCGCGACGACGGCTGCCTGCTGATGGTACTGCCGCACACCCCGCTACAGGGAGCGACCCGCGCCGCGCGGCGCCTGATCGCGCAGTTCAGCCGCCAACGCTTCAGCGTCGGCGCCGAGGAGCGCAACGCCGCGGTGTGCATCGGGCTGACCTCGCTCAGGCGCGACGAGACCTCGCTCAAGCCACTCATCCAGCGCCTGGACACCGCTTTGGCGCGCTCGCGCGCGCAGGGGGTGAACACCCTTTCCCGCCAGCCTTGAGCCAGCGTGATCCACGCAAAAACGGCCGGGCGATGCCCGGCCGTCCCGTTTGATGCCGCCGCCACTCAGGCGTCCGCGGCCACCCTGGGCAGGCGCGCCAGCGCGTCGCGGATCGCTTCGGCCGGGTAGTCGAAGTCCTCGAGCTCGCCGGCGAAGTAGCGGTCGTAGCTTGCCATGTCGAAGTGGCCGTGGCCGGACAGGTTGAAGAACAGCGTCTTCGCCTCGCCGCTTTGCTTGCAGCGCAGCGCCTCGTCGATGCACGCGCGGATCGCGTGGCAGGACTCGGGCGCCGGGATGATGCCCTCGCTGCGCGCAAAGGTGACGCCGGCCTCGAAGGTCGCCAGCTGCGGCACCGACACCGCCTCGACCAGCCCTTCGTGGTAGAGCTGCGAGACCAGGCTGCTCGCGCCGTGGTGGCGCAGGCCGCCGGCGTGGATGCCCGGCGGCATGAAGTCGTGCCCCAGCGTGTACTGCTTCATCAGCGGGGTCAGCCCTACCGCGTCACCGAAGTCGTACGCGTAGTGGCCGCGGGTCAGGCTCGGGCAGGAGGTCGGCTCCACCGCGACCAGCCGTACCGGCTTGTTGCCGGCCGCGTTGTCGGCGAGGAAGGGGAAGGCAATGCCGCCGAAGTTGGAGCCGCCGCCGCACGGCGCGAAGATCATGTCCGGCCAGTCGCCGGCGATCTCGAACTGCTGCTTCGCCTCCAGTCCGATCACGGTCTGGTGCAGCAGCACGTGGTTGAGCACCGAGCCCAGCGCGTAGTTGGTGTCGGCGCGGCCGGCCGCCTCCTCGACCGCCTCGGCGATCGCCAGGCCCAAGGAACCCGGGCTGCCCGGGTTGGCCGCCAGCGCGGCGCGGCCCGACGCGGTCAGTTCGCTCGGGCTTGCCAGTACCTCAGCGCCCCAGGTCTGCATCATCGAGCGGCGGAACGGCTTTTGCTGGTAGCTCACCCGCACCATGTACACGCGCACGTCGATACCGAACACGCCGCCGGCGAACGACAGCGAGCTGCCCCACTGGCCGGCGCCGGTCTCGGTGGTCAGCCGGGTGATGCCCTCGCGCTTGTTGTAGTAGGCCTGCGGCAGCGCGGAGTTGAGCTTGTGCGAGCCAGCCGGGCTCGCGCCCTCGTACTTGTAGTAGATTCTGGCCGGGGTGCCCAGCGCCGCTTCCAGACGGTGCGCGCGAACCAGCGCGGTCGGCCGCCACAGCCGGTAGAGCTCGCGCACTTCCTGCGGGATCGGGATCCAGCGCTCGCGGCTGACCTCCTGTTCGATCAGCGCGTCGGGGAAGATCGCCGAGAGCGCGTCGCTCGACAGCGGCTTGCCGTCGGCACCGAGCACCGGCTCGGGCGGGTTCGGCATGTCGGCGACGACGTTGTACCAGTGGGTCGGAATCGCGGATTCGGGCAGCAGGATGCGGGTGGTCTGTGGCATGGACACTCCTCGGTCAGTTCGATGGGCAACTAAAAACGGTGCAGGCAGATGACGTCGTGGGCGAACACGGGTTCGCGCTGGATCAACCGGAACATGAAAAAACCCCGTCAAGGACAGGGTTCGAGGGTACATGACAAACAGCTTGAGCGACAAGCCGCGGCCGGGGCTGCCGATCAGATCGTCTTCGAGTAGCGCGCGTGGGTCGCCTTCTCGCGCAGGTGGCGGTCGAACACCATCGCGATGTTGCGGATCAGGAAGCGACCGCGCGGGGTCACCAGCAGGAATTCGCCGTCGAAGGACAGCAGTCCTAGCCGTTCCAGTTCGGCGAGCCTCGGCATCTCGTCGGCGAAATACTCGGCAAACCTGATGCCGTACACTTCCTCGATCGCCGGCACCGACAGCGAGAAGCGGCACATCAGCGCCTGGATTACCGCACGGCGCAGCACGTCGTCGCCGTCCATCCGGTAGCCGCGCATCACCGGCAGCTTGCCCTCGTCGAGCGCCGCGTAGTAGGCGTCGAGTTCCTTCTGGCTTTGCACGTAGCTGCCGCCGACCTTGCCGATCGACGACACGCCCAGGCCAACCATGTCGCAGTCCGCGTGCGTCGAGTAGCCCTGGAAGTTGCGTTGCAACCGCCCTTCAGCCAAAGCGCGCGCCAGATCGTCGTCGGGCTTGGCAAAGTGGTCCATGCCGATGAACACATAGCCGGCCGTCTCCAGCGCGGCGACCGCGTCCTGCAGGATGTCGAGCTTGACCGCAGGCGCCGGCAGTTCGGCTTCATCGATGCGCCGCTGCGGCATGAAAAGCTGCGGCAGGTGCGCGTAGTTATAGAGCGCGACGCGGTCCGGACCGATCGCGATCACCTTGGCGAGCGTCGCAGCAACCGACTCGCGCGTCTGCAGCGGCAAACCGTAGATCAGGTCGACGCTGACCGAACGGAAGCCCGCCTCGCGCGCGGCGTCGATCACCTCGACGGTCTCCTCCTCGCTTTGCACGCGGTTGACCGCCGCCTGCACCGCCGGGTCGAAGTCCTGGATGCCGACGCTCATGCGGTTGAAGCCCAGCGCGGCCAGATGGAACACCGTGTCGCGGCCGACCTTGCGCGGGTCGATCTCGATCGAGTACTCGCCCTCGGGCAGGAAGTCAAAGCGCGACTTGAGCATGCCCATCACGCGCTCGAGCTGCGCGTCGGACAGGAAGGTCGGCGTGCCGCCGCCAAAGTGCAGCTGGGCGACCTTCTCGCGGCTGCCGACCGCGCGGCAGACCAGGTCGACCTCCTTTTCCAGGTAGTCGAGGTAGCGGTCGGCGCGGGTCTTGTCCTTGGTGATGATCTTGTTGCAGCCGCAGTAGTAGCAGACGGTGTTGCAAAAAGGCACGTGCACGTACAGCGACAGCGGGCGTCGGTTGGCGCCGATCTTGCGCTGGCCAAGCGCGCGGCGGTAGTCGACTTCGCCAAAGGCCGGGCCGAAACGGTCGGCGGTCGGATAGGAGGTGTAACGCGGGCCGGCGCCGTCCAGCTGCTCGATCAGCTTGCGGTCGAATTCGCAACGGGTCGGCGAATAGAGAGGATGTGCATTCATATAATCTGGTTTCTATGGTCATTCTGCCGCCACAATGGTAAATTCGCACGGTTGTTGCCAACCCCGCTTTGACCAACGTCAAGCTTCTTGTCCCAAGCGCCTTGGATTTTTCGATGCCCGAACAGAACAACAGCAACCTGCACGCCATGAAGGTGACCTGCTCGAACTGCACGCTGCGCGAGCTGTGCCTGCCGATCGGCCTGAACCGTGAGGAGCTGTCGCAACTGGACGCGGTCATCCGCCAGAGCCGCCGCTTCCGCCGCGGCGACTACCTGTTCCGCAGCGGCGAGCCGTTCAAGTCGCTGTTCGCGATCCGCACCGGTTTCTTCAAGACCTGCATGTCGAGCCAGGACGGGCGCGAACAGGTGACCGGCTTCCATATGTCGGGCGAGCTGCTCGGCATGGACGGCATCTCGGCCAACGTGCACGGCTGCGACGCGATCGCGCTGGAGGACAGCGAGGTGTGCGAGCTGCCGTTCTCGCGCATGCAGTGCCTCAGCCGCGAGATCCCGTCGCTGCAGCACCACTTCTACCGGTTGATGAGCCGCGAGATCGTACGCGACCAGAGCATCATGCTGCTGCTGGGCAACATGAAGGCCGAGGAGCGGCTGGCCGCTTTCCTGCTCAACGTCTCGCAGCGCCTGGCCACCCGCGGTTTCGCCGCCAACGACTTCATCCTGAGGATGAGCCGCGAGGAAATCGGCAGCTTCCTCGGCCTCAAGCTGGAGACGGTCAGCCGCACGCTGTCGAAGTTCCAGCAGCAAGGCTGGATCACCGTCGACCACAAGCACATCCAGCTCGTCCAGCCCGAAGCGCTCAAGGCGCTGATCTCCGGCTGCACGCACGCGCACCAGCACGCCTGAGCTACCACAGCCCGACCCCGAGACCGGCGGACAATGTCCGGCCGGCCTCGCGCGCGGCCTCCAGCGCGGCTTCATCCGGCTCGCCGCAAACCACCTGCACTGGCAGCACCTCGTTCATCCGCCAGCCGGTCACGATCCGCCTGACGCTCGAGACCGCGCCGCTGCCGTCGTTGCCGGCCGACACCAGCACGCCGAACGGCCGCCCGGCGAGCGCGTGCTCGCACGGGTAAAAGCAGCGCTCGAAACAGTCCTTCAGCCCGCCGGCCATATAGCCGAACTTCTCCGGCGTCGCAAACAGCAGCGCGTCTGCGGCCAGCAGCTCGTCCGGCCCGGCCTCCAGCGCGTGGCGCATCTCCACCCGCACCTCGTCGCCCGCGCACTCGCGCGCGCCCCCGGCGAATGCTTCGGCCAGCTGCAAGGTGCGCCCGCCCTGCCCCGCCCACACGACAAGCAAAGTCTTCATCCGTCCCCCTCCCTGGCCGCCAGGGCAAGCCAGCCTGCCGGCAGCACGAAACCGCGCGCGCATTCGAGCCAGACGCCGTCCGCCTCGCGCAGCTGCGCGACAAGCTGCGGCCGCGTGATGGCGGCCAGTCGCGTACGCAGCGCCGTTTCACTGACCGGCTCCGTGGCGGCCGCGCACGCGGGCGACAACCAGCACGCGTGCGCAAGATGCAGCCAGCCATCGGCACCGGCAAGCGCGGGCCACGGCTCGCCGATCGCAGCGAACCAGCCGTCCGCGTGTGCAGGCTGCCAGCGCGCGGCCGGCACGAAACGCCAGCCGGCCAGCCACGCCGCCGCCTGGCACCCTGCAAAGCCATCCGGCAGCAAGGCGCGCGCGGCCGGGTGGCGGGAGAGCGCGAGCTGCCTTAACAGCTTGGCCGACTTCAGCGCCCAACTGTCGTTGGGCGCCGGGCCGAGCAGGCGCCCCGGTTCGACTTCGAGGTAGAACTTGCAGGCAAGCTCGACATGCCAGGGCTCGCCCGAGAGCCTGAGCAGGAAGTCGAATTCGCCGACGGTATGCGCAGCGCTGTCGCGCACCGCGAGGCCGTGCGCGACCAGTTCCACGTCCGGCGCATGCGCGCACCAGAAGCCGAACAGCGCTTCGGCGTAGTGGCCGAGCCGGCGCCCCGGGCGCGCGGCAAGCCAGGCCTCCAGCGGCGCGGGGTTCCGCGAGAGCGCGAAGAGCGCGTCCTGCCAGCCGGGGCTCAGCAGCCGCTCGCGCGGCAGTTGCGGGGAAAAGGGGAAAGGCGCGCGGCTGCCGAGCAGCCACGCGAGGTCGCGCACCGCCTGCGGCGCGCCAAGCAAGGGCTCAGCGACCGTTGCGGTCCGGGCCGAGCGCACGGTTCACCTGCTTGAGGAAGCCGCGCAGGATGTCGACCTCGTCGCGCTGCAGGTCGGCCCGCGCGAACACGCCGCGCATGCGCCGCATCAGCCGCTCGCCGTTGCGGCGGCGGAAGAAGTCTAGCGCGTCCATCGTCTGTTCGAGGTGCTGGCAGAAGCCCTCGACCTCGGCGAGCGTCGCCTGCTCGCCCTCGGGCTTCAGGTAGTCGACCGCGAAGCCGGTGTGGCTGAACAGCTCGTAGGTCATCACCTGCACCGCCATCGCCAGGTTCAGCGAGAAGTAGTCGGGGTTGCCGGGGATGGTCACCAGCCGGTTGCACAGCAGCACCTCTTCGTTGGACAGGCCGAAGGTCTCGTTGCCGAACACCAGCGCGACCTGTTCGCCGCCCTGCGCCCGCGCGACGAGCTCTGGCGTCGCCTCGCGCGGTGTCAGCAAAGGCGACGCCAGTTCGCGGCGGCGGCTGGTCAGCGCGCAGGCGACGGTGACGTCGGCAAGCGCCTCGGCCAGCGTCGCGACCACCTGCGCGTTCTCCAGCACGTCGACCGCGCCGGAAGCGAGCACGTTGGCCTCCTCGCTCGGGAACACCTTGGGCTCGACCAGATAGAGCCGGGTCAGCCCCATCGTCTTCATCGCGCGCGCCGCCGAGCCGATATTGCCGGGGTGGCTGGGCCGGGCCAGCACGACGCGAATGTTCTTCAGGAAATCAGGGACTTGGGGTTTATTCATCGGCTCTTTGCGCGTACAATCGCGCCCATTCAATAGAAACCCCGCGCTCGCGCCGGGTTTTTTTGTTCCTTAACCAGATTACAGCACGTGGCGGCGCCGGAAGCGGCGGTGCCTGCGTGCACCTTACAGGGGTCGATCATGCATCCTATGCTCAACGTCGCGGTCAAGGCCGCCCGCCGTGCCGGCAACGTCATCCAGCGCGCGTCGCTCAACCTCGACACCATCCGGGTCGAGAAGAAGAAGTCGAACGACTTCGTCACCGAGGTTGACCGTGCAGCCGAAGAAGCCATCATCGACGTGATCCACGAAGCCTACCCGAGGCACGCGATTCTAGCAGAAGAGTCCGGCGCCAAAGGCATGGGTAGCGCCGAGTTCGAATGGATCATCGACCCCATCGACGGCACCACCAACTTCATCCACGGCCACCCGCAGTACGCGATCTCGATCGCGCTCGCGCACAAGGGCCAGATCCAGCAGGCCGTGGTGTTCGACCCCAACCGTAACGACCTCTACACCGCGACCCGCGGCGTCGGCGCCTTCCTCAACGACCGCCGCATCCGCGTCTCGCGCCGCATCCAGCTGAACGAATGCGTGATCGCCACCGGCTTCCCGGTGGTCGACCAGAGCATGATCGACACCTACCTTGCCATCCTCAAGGACGTGATCGGCAAGAGCGCCGGCGCACGCCGCGAGGGCGCCGCGTCGCTCGATTTGTGCAACGTCGCCTGCGGCCGCGTCGACGGCTTCTTCGAATTCAACCTCAAGCCGTGGGACATCGCTGCGGGCAGCCTGATCGTGCAGGAAGCGGGCGGCATCGTCACCGACATGCACGGCGAGCAGACCTGGCTCGAGTCTGGCGACATCGTCGCCGCCAGCCCGAAGGTGCTCGCGCAACTGCTGCAGATCATCGCCCCGCACGTCAAGGGCTGACGCGCCCCAGCGCATCGCGTAAAATTCGAACGCCCCGCCCGGCCTGCCCGGCGGGGCGTTTGTTTGTCCGAACCTCCAGCATAGGGCCGCCCATGAGCCAGACCCACACCCCGATGATGCATAGGGGTTAATCAATTGATTTAAAAGGCGGTAAATACACCGCAAATTAAAACCTATACCAAATCCCACACAAAGAACGATGACCGGATATAAGCCGGCCATCGTCTTATTCGGTGGATCTGTCTGCCGCGATCACGGCCTGGCAGGCAGCAAGCTGGCGGGTGACATCGTCGGCGTCTGCGGCGAGTCCGACAAGATCGTCAGCAGCCGCTGGGTGAAGTTCGGCGCGCGCGGCTGCATCACCGCTGCCGGGGCTGGCGGCAGCGCCGGGCACACTGCCGGCGGCGGCAAAGGCGACTGACAGGCGGCGAGTGCCAGCGCGCAAGTCAGCGCGCAGGCGGTTGATTTCAGTTTGCGCATCGGCACGCTCCTCCATGAGCTTCTTGTCTACCTCCGCGAGCGCCTGCTCGCGAGCTTGCGTTTTGCTGAGCGCGTCGGCCAGTGCGTCTGCGTGCGCCTGCTCTAGCTTGGCGCGCTCGTCCGTCCAGTCGGCACGCGTGCGCGCTGCACCGCTGCGGTAGCCGTCCGCGTAGGCCGCCAACGCAATCAGCGCGGCGACGACGATGTTGATCAGCAGCGGCATGGTCACCACCAGCGCACGACATGAATCAACGTGGCCAGCGCCAGCATCTGCACTGCGCGCACAACCCCTTTCACCAGAGTCATTCCGACACGATCTGCACCCTGTTCGCTCATACGTCCCCCTATACTCAACGGGTTGAACCGATTAAAATTCATTCACGTCTAGCCTTCCCTTCCAAGGTGAAAACGAGAAACCCCGGCACAGCGCGAACTGTCCGGGGTTTCGGCTTTTTGGGGCGTTCAGCCAATAAACAGCGCCCGCTCCGCATTGCGGCGGCGGGTCAGCCCGGCAAGCTCCCGACCGCCAGCCTTGTTCCAGCGCAGGAACTCTTCCGCCGCGCCGGCCACGTCGCCCGCGCGCAGCTTGCGCAGCAAGGTCGAGCCGCGCAGCGCACCGGCGCCGCAGTTGTAGGCAAAGCTCACCAGCGCGTCGAACTGGTGCTGGCGCACGGTTAGGCCAGAGAGCATGGCGGTAACTTGCGGCGCGAAGCGGCCGAGATCCGCCTCGAGCAGGCGGGTGGCCTGGTCTTCGGTCAGCGCGGCGTCGCGCAGGTTGTACTCGGTCGGCGCGACGACGTGGCCGTAGCCGATGGTCAGCTTGCCGGCCGGGCAGCGGTATGCCTTGGGCTCGAAACCCTCGAACTGCTTGATCAGGTCAACGCAGGCTTTGCTCGGTGTCATTGTGCGCCCCCGCCAAAACGCCCATTCAGCAACCGCTGCCACCAGCTGACGTCACGCAGCAGCTGCAATACGAGGTTCATGACCGCGAGTAGCAAATACGCGGAAAACGTCCCGACGAGGCCGATACTGCCGCTGCCAAGACCCCACCACTCACCGGCAGCGAGGCCGCCGAAGTACGCAGCCACGCAGCTCGCGCACAGCAAGATCATCCGCTCCGGCCACGGGCGATCACGCAGCTGCAGGCTGAGCAGAAGGCTGCCGACAATGGCACCAGCCAGCGCAGGCAGGTGAACCCCGACCGCTGCACCACCTTTCCCCGTTCCTGCCACGGCAGAGGCAGAGAGTCCGGCGGCGAGCGCGGCAACCGCTGCCGTCGTTAAGCTGCGCAGCGCGAACATAGCAACAAGCGCCGTTGCCAGTGCGACAAGAACAACAACCAGCCTTTTCTTCATTACTGCTCCCATAAAAAAACCGCCTTCCGGCGGTGTTCATAAATCAACGTAAAGCTTCGCTCTCAATCTGTGCGTATCCGCCCGCCTGGCGTGGGCATCCCACGCCAGCACTCGAGCCAGCAAGGCGTCGCGCGTGCTCGCCCCTGTCTTGATCCGCGCCCGCATCTGCTTGATGTCGCGCCTGAACTTGACGATGGATCGCTTGCGCAGCAGGCGGTGGGCCGGCCAGATGCGGTAGCCCAGCATGTTCACGCCGAAGCTGGCGCGCTGCAGGCTTCGCTTCGAGAAACGCAGTCCGAAGCCGGCGGCGCGCCGCTCCAGCTTGTCCAGATACAGCTGTGCTTCGATCTTGCTGGCGAATAGCGCCACAGTGTCGTCCATGTAGCGCAGGTAGCGTTTCACCCGCAGTTCACGCTTGATCCACTGGTCAAGCTCATTGCCCAGCAGGTTCGCCAGCCACTGGCTGGTCAGATTGCCAACCGGAATGCCGACGTCGCCTGGCGTGCTGTCGATAATCTCGTCCAGTAGCGCCAGCGTGCCAGGGCAGGTAATGCGGCGACGGGCGACGCGTTTGAGGTCGGCATGACGCAGGCTGGCGAAGTATTTGCTGAAGTCGGTCTTGGCGACCCATACATCGGCAAGCGGACGCTGTTTGCTCATATCGCGCAGCCAGCGCTGAATGCGGTCGGCGCCGATGTGCGTGCCTTTGCCGGTTCGGCAGGCGTAGGTGTCGTCGATCATCGCCTTGTCCCAGCGCGCCTCGACGATGTTCAGGATGGCGTGCTGCAGCACGCGGTCACGGAACGGTGCAGCCAGAATCTCGCGCCGCTTTGGCTCGTAGACGACAAAGCGGCGATAGGCGCCCATGCGGTAGGTGCCGGTGATGATCTCGCACTGCAAGCGCGCCAGCTCGTCAAACAGATTGGCGGCAAAGGTCTCGACCTCTTCGCGGGCACGCTTGCCGCGGCGTGCCTTGCGGTAAGCGTGCTCCAGGTTGTCCCAGTCGGCGATCAGGCCGATCAGGTTTTCTTGTTCGGGTATTTGCATGGTGGGTTGGCCGCGCGCGGCGATAGCGACGCGCGGCCCTTTTGTTATGTTCGGCCTTGCGGCCGGGTGATGCTGGCTGATCCATTCGGATTCTGGGTCCCGGCGATCACGCGCCGGGCTCTCGTCCAATCTCCTGATGCGTCACTGACGCCGCGCACGCCAATATTGCCATTCGCATTCCACGGATTCGCATTGAAATTGAGCGTGCGCGCCCCATTGCGGACTCCCTCATTCCAATTGCCTCCGCCGATCACATAGCGCCACGCGCAGTGGTTGACCTGGCCGCGTCGAAACCCATCATCACCCATCAGGCACGGACGCTTGCGCGCCATGCGTGACTCATTGCGGCCAACTGCCTCAGCAGGCCGCCCGTTTTGGCTGGCGGCGCAGCGGCCGCCATCACATGCCCGACCCAGCGCGCCGAAACCAGCTTGCGTTCTACCCCAATGCGCAGCAGCGCATGCAGGTAGTCGACCGCCTCGCACAGCGCGTACACCTTGCTCTTGGTGCCGGCGGCCGCCGCGGCAATGGCCAGCTTGGGTAGCGCATAGAGCGCGTCCTCGAGCTGGCGGCCGTAGCGGTAGCGCTGCGCGCGCGGGATCTTGTCGAGCACCGGCATCGCCGAGACGATCAGCTGCTCGGCTATCGACAGAATCTTCAGGTCTTGCATGTCTTACCGCCGGCTGCCGCCGGCGCCTATCAAGTTACAAGGGATCACTGACGCCGCGCACGCCAATAGAGCCACCCGCAGTCCACGGAGCCGCACCGAAATCGAGCGTGCGCGCCCCACCGCGGACTCCCTCACCCCAACCGCCTCCGCCGACCACACGGCGCCACGCGCAGAGGTGGACCTGGCCGCGTGCATACGCCGCGTCCTGCCCGGTGTTGACGACGGTTGCGTCCCACGCATAGGCGTTGGTGCTGTTGCCGATGTCGAAGTGGTTATCCAGCCGCTCCCACAGCGAGCCAGCCGCGTCGACTACGCCGACGCACGATACCGACTTGGCGACCTGCCCGGTGTTGCACGGCCCGGTGTTGGTGGTGGCCGTCCAGGCGGTGTCGTTGTTGCCGTCGGCGCCTTGCGGGGCACCGTATGCGTAGCGGATGAACTCTTCGACCGTCGGCAGGCGCTTGCCGGCGTTGAAGATGCCCTGCCCGAGATCCAGTTCGTTGTAACCGCCCGTCGAGCGTACCGGCGTCACGCCGAAACGCGGGCCGAACACCACGTCTGGCCAGCTGCCGCTGACCACGCTATTCAGATAGATGTCCACCCACGCGCCGCCCGGCGCGATCTCGACCATGCCGGAAGGCTCGGCTTGCGGGCGATGCTGCAAGTCCCACACCGAGTTTGGCACGATGCTGGTCAGCGGCGCGTAGGCGGACGCGTAGCGCTGGGCGGTCGGTCGGGTGCGGCCAACGTGGAAGCCGCCGATCCGGCGACTAGTGCTGGCCGAGTAACCAACCGGGAAGCTGATGTTCTTCGAGCAGACGATCTTGGCGATGCCGCTCGAGTGCTGGCAGGCGTACAGATAGACGTCGTCGCCCAGCGTCAGTGCGGTGAAGCTGCTGTCGCGGTTGGCGGCGGCGAACGGATCAAAGCCCGTCTGCGCGGCGATCAAGTAGCCTCGCATGTTGCCGCCAATGTTGACCATGCCCTCGGGGATAGTCAGCGTGTCGCCGGCTTCTTTGGCGATCTTGCCTTGCATGGCAAAAAACCCGGCGGCCATCGCCGGGATGATGAATTTGTCGCCCTTGGCCATTACATTGCCTCCAGCGCGGCGATGCGCGCGTCAATTTCCGCCCAGGTAAAGCCCAGCCGCAAGGCGAAGGCGTCCGGGTCGCCTTCACGGCGCAGCTGGCTGCGTACGCCGGTTTCAGGGTCTGCCGTCACGCAATAGGCCGGCATCTCGCCATCCGGCGCCTCGCCGTCGGCCAGCTTGCGGTCGAACACATACTGGTAACGCTGCTCGAGCAGGCCCCGGTAGTGCGCGGCCAGCGCTTTCGGGTAGACCTCGCCGGCGGCGACCATCGCTTCGACTTCGTCGAAATCGGCGCGGGTTTGCAGAATCTTCGGGATGCCGTGCATTAGTTTTCGCTCCATGCGGGGATGTTGTTGACGGAGGCGGGCGAATAGAGCCCGGAGCCACTGACGATGGCCTTGATTGCAGTGAGCAGCTGGTCGCGCTTATTGCCATCCAGCGCGATGCCGGCGCCCTCGATAACGTTGCACAACTCTTCCTGCACAGAGTCGAAAAACTCGGCCCCTGGCGTCGTTGCTGGCACGCCGGTCTGCGAGTTGCCTGCGGTAAATCCGTGCTTTCCTGGACCGAACTTGTCCAGCGCGGGATTGCGGTTACTGCCTACTCGTTGCATATTTTCATGCTCCGTAGCTGATTAAAACGGTGGATGGCTGCGGGCACTCGCGCGCCATAATGCAGCTCAACTGGCTGTTACCCCAGGCGCTGAGCGGGTCTTCCACGCCGGACTCGCAGGTGCTGTCTTTAGCGTTAACTGCATCAGGCACCTTCAGCCGCCAGCTGAAGCGCCAGTCCTCGCTATACAGAGGGGCTTCGCAGCTCAGCTCGCAGCTGTGGGCGGCAAAGCGCTGGGTACTCGCGCCTGGGTAACCGAGCGCGGTGGCGATCTGCACGAAACGCGCGAGACGGGCGCCGCCGGCGTCGGTCAGGCGTGCCACCAGCGCGGCGCGCCGCTCAGCTAACGTCGGCGTGGCCACGCTGCAGCTGTCCGGCAGCCCTAGCGAGGCCTCCCAGTCGGGCAACATCGCCAGCGCGGTGTATGGATCGGCCTCGGCCAGCAGGCGCTGCAGCGCGACGTCGATGGCAGCCATCCGGCGAGCGGCCACCGCTACCCACGCCGTCAACACCGGATCTTCGCGCGACCAGGCCGGCCCGGGCGGCAGCAGCGCCCACAGCGCCTCGGTGTAATCGCTTACGTCCATGTGATCGTCCCCAGCTCGGCCAGCTCTCCGATCGTGCAGACAACATCTCCAGCCGGGGAGGTCAACACGTGGTCGAACTCACCGGGTGCTGCGCTGATCGCCTCGGTAAGGTGTGAGCGCGGGATGGTGATACCAGCAACGGGCAACTGCGTGCGGCCATCCTCGTCGCGCGCGACAGGAGAAGCCTCCGCTCTGACCACATCGACTAGTGCCGCCGTGACAGCGCTGCGTACCGCAGGAGTATCCGGAGATACGTGCAGCGTGAAGTTAACCGGTTTCTTGATCGGCGCGACGACGACGATTTCGCCCCACGGCGTGCCGGTTGTTTCCAAGTGCGCCCGCACCGCGGCGCACTCGGCTGCCGCCGGGTATGGGTTGCTATCGTCATCGCGCATGACGTACACGGTCACGCTGCCCGGGCCCTGCAACCTGGGCGCCGCCCAGGCCCGGGTCACGCCGGACACTTCCATGGCCCAGTTTTCCCAGTCCACTGCGCGCCCGGTTTGCGCGCCGGCCTTGCGCACGGCGGTGATGCGCTGGCGGTAGCTATCGATGCCCTCTGCGTCAGCCCCGCCGGTCAGGCCTCCAGCCTGCACCCGCGCCTGTGCGTCCACACCTTCCACCCCTGCGGACAGCGTCAGCCACACGTCGGCGTCGGTATCGCCGGCGTAGCCGGCCACCACGGCCTGCACCGTAAGGTCCACATACCCCCCCGCGCCGACAATGCCGCCGGCGACGACGGTGAACTCGACCTGATCGTCGCGCTGCAAGCGGCTATCGGCAGGCACGCCCACTCCGACGTTGCCGGTGAAGCGCACCGTGCCGCTACTGGCCACCGCCGCCTGCGGTTGCGACGATAGGTAGAATGGCCCGTGCCACGCCCGCAGCGTGTCCTCGTCAGCCGAACTGGGCAGGATCTGACGCGCCCGGTCCTGTAGGTAGCCGTACACTCCGTGCAGCGCGCCGGCCAGCGCACGGCCGAAGATGTCGGCGTCGGAGCGCTGCAGCGCGTCGGGATATTCCGCGCCAAGGTCGCGCCGAATGTCAGACATGAGCTGGCTCAGGGTCGGAATCTCATACATTGATCAGGCTCCATAGGTCTTGAATCTCCGCAGTCAGGCGGCGGCCATCGTGCAGTGTGATGGCGATGGCGATCACGATGGCCTCATCGCCAACGCGGAAGACATCGATATCCAACGCCGAGGCCACCCGCTGGTCCAGCCACCATTGCAGTGCCTCGCGGGTGTAGTCCTCGGCATCGCGCATCGCCTGCCGGTCCAGCTTGCGCCGCGCCAGCAGCCACAGCCGCGAACCGATACCGGCCGGCAGCGCCGGCTCGATGCCATCGGCCCACCATCCCCGCCGATCGGCGCCGTCCACCGGGTCGCTGTCCTGCGCGCGGCGCCAGGTGAACAGGCTGATCGCCAGCGCGCGCGCGTACGGGTCGCTGGCGGCCAGTGGCTGGCCGGCCAGCGTGGTTACGATGGTGATCATCACAGCACCTTGATGTCGGGTTGATCGGTGTTGCTGCCGGCCACGTTGTTCTCCTTGTGGCTGTGGTCGTTGTGGGCGGCGCGCACCGCGGCCAGCGAGCTGCCGCCGCCAGCGGCGTTGTCGACGATGTCCATCGCCGCCTCAATGCGGCCAGTGGCTTTGAACAATGGCGTATCAGCCACCACCTCGGCGCTGGCCTTGAGCACGATGCGTGGCGCCGTGACCTCGATGCGGTCTTCGTACAGCACGATGGTGTGGCCGGCGGCGTTATAGGCGGCCGACTCGCCCGGCTTCAGGCCGCGCACGCGGTAGCGCCGGTCACTGACGCTGATCACCACGCCGTTGCTGCGGTCGCCGCCCAGAAACAGCGCGAGCGCTTCCGCGCCCTGCTTCGGGCACGCGGTGAAGCCGAATGGCTCGGCGTGCTCCATCTCGTCTTTCAGTTCGTCGGCGGTCAGCACCAGCTGCAGCTGCTGCAGCTGCGCCGCCGGGTTTGCGCGGGTGACGCGCCCGCGGCCGATCAGACCAAACAGGCGTTGGGCCAGCTCTCTCATCAATCAGACCTCCACTCAGACGGCAGCAGATACTCGAACTTGTCGCCCTTTTTCTTGCGCGCCTTTTTGCTTTTCTCTGGATCGGGCGGCTGCGGCAGGTAGCCCTCCGGCGGCGCCACGGCCAGCGTGACGCGCGAGCCCTGCTCGTCCATCCGGTAGGTAACGGCGGTGATCAGCATGTCGCGGTCGAAGCCCAGAATCGGGTCGATCACGTGTACGATCTGGTTGTGCCGCCACAGGGCGCCGTTGCTCTGGCGCCAGCCGGCCACCTCGTACTGCGCCGCCAGCGCCTTGCCGATGCGGTTGTCACGCTCCCAGCTGGCCCGCTCTTTCGCCATGCCAGGCGTCAGGTTGCCGCTCTCGGTGAGGGTGGCCACCCGCTTGCGGGTAATGCGGCTATCGGTCGCGATTCCGGCAATCTCGTTGGCCGCCGCGCCGTTGCGGTTCGCGCTGGTGCCGTGCTGGCCGAGCACGCGGTATTCACTGAAGCAGCCGGCAAAATCAAAGCTGGCGTCGCCGGCCAGCACGTTGCGGCCAAGCTGGATCGGGTCGTAGGCGCGCCCGGCACTGCCCGGCGCGGCCAGTACAAGCCGGCCCTGGGCGTCGTCGGTGGAGATCAGACGGCTGATCTTCAGCAGTCGGTCGATGCTCTCGAATGCGGTTTCGCCCGGCTGGAGGGTGTGGTCGGCCACGGTGTCGCCGTCGCCCACCTCGCTCAGCACGGCGATGCCGTACGGCGCAGCCAACGCCGCAACAATCGCCCGTACCGACTGGCGCTTGAACTGCGGGGGCTTATTGAGTGCGGCGCAATCGACTAGGTCGGCGGTCAGGCTGCGGCCAGCGATGCCGAACGCCGTGCTGTTCTTATCGTGGGCGCGCGGCGTGGCGAACACCCAACCGGTGAGCACCAGGTCGTTGCCAATGCGCAGCTCACAGCGGTCGCCATGCACAATCGGCACCGGCTCGTCGCCACCCGGCAGCAGCCGGGTGATACCGACGGTGAACGAGCGGCACTGATCGTCCAGGCCGGCGCCGATCTCGACGTTGGTCCACCCCTCCCAGCTCAGGCCGTTGACGGTCAGGCTGACGCGGGTCGCCGGATCGAGCGGTTCGGTTCGCTTGTCATTCATGGGCTACCTGCAGTGGCTGGATTGGCACAAAAAGCGGATGGCGGATGGCGTTGCGGCTGACCATCTCATCCGCCAGCATCGCGTTACCGTGCTCCTGGTATGCCAGCACCAGTGCCGGTAGTACCGTGGCAGGCGTGATGGTCTCCAGACGCAGGCTGACGCTCTCAACCGCAGCCAGGTGCGCGCCCAGCGCGCGCGCCAGCTCGAGGTACGACTGGCCGGCGGCATGCGACAACGGCTGCAAGGCCGACACCGTCGACAGGGGCAGCGCACCAATGGCCGGCGTAGCGCAAAACCTAGTCTCATCACTGGCCATGTCCCACAGCGCTGCCTGCATGGCGTTGCGCACCGCGCGGATATCCTCTGCAACAGGTGCATCGCCACGACCTACCCGCCGCGCAGGAAGCTCGGACAGCGCGTCCGCTGCGGACATAGTCGCAGCAACAGTCATGGTTTTGAGAAGCACCCCAGCCACCCTGCCGGCTGACGATTGGTTGCTTCGTCCGAGCACGGCGCTGCTCCTTGACCGCAGCTGACGAATGACCTGAGCCTGTCTTGCGCCCCACTTCGTCAGATCGGACTGGCCTTGAAACTGCTGTCTGGATAGCTCGAACACGCGCAATAGCTTGGCGATCCCCGTAACCGGTGAAGACAACACCTCAGCAACCATCTGCTGAACCCCGCCGAATACAGACCGTATCCCGTCTGCCACGCCAACCACAGACCGGACATGCCCATCCACCAGACCCATCACCGCATCAGCCTTGACCCTTCCATCGCTGACAAAGCCCATCGCTTTTTCGAGCAAAGACTGCGAATGGCCAAGCAGCTCGGCGCGAGCCGCCCGGACCTGGCTAACGGTTTCCTTGAGCGGAACCGGAAACAGCAAATCACCCGTCTCGACAAACTCAAGCTGCACATCCACCCGGCCACCGGCATCAAGGCTCATCGCCCAGCGCGCCGGCCTGGCCGATACCGTCATGCGGCCGAACAAGGGGTGCACAAGCTCGCCGGATCCGGGAGATTCGATCACCGCCAGCAGTTGGTTGAGTTCTTCCAGCCAGCCATCCCCACTACATACCGCCGTGAACGTGAAGGGTCGGACCATCCGCCCCATGTCCTCGACCCACGGCCGGTCGCGTTGCGGGAATTCGTGCTCGGCCAGCCGGCGGCCGGCCTGCCCCTCCTGCGACAGCCACTTGATCGGATGCCCCTTGAACGAGGCGTCGCGCAGTCGGCTTTTCCAGTCCACGGCCTTCTCCTGGCGTAAAAAACCCGCCGGACAGGCGGGCTACGTTAGTTGCTAGTCGGCGCCAACGATCGGCGGCCAGTGTTCTGGTTGACGGTGAGCCGTGTGTTGCTGGTAGCCGGTCGCTCTACCCGTGTACCTGCCGGCGCATTATTCAGGTTGACGGTCAGTTCGGCCCTAGCCGCCTGCGTCGCACCTTTTATGACACTCGTTCCAGCGTTAAGCGCCCTGCCGGCAGCGCCAGAAACGGCACCGCCAAACCCCTTTGCCGCCCCCATCAGCGGCTCAATGATCGGCCTGACTTTTTCCCATAGGCTCTTGAAATAAGCGACGATCGGCTCCCAATTCTTGATCAACAAACCGAGCGGGGTGAAGTTTTCAAAGCCGAACTTGATGCCCTGCCATGCGACGTCAAACAACAACTTGATGCCGCCCCATAGCGCGGAAAAAAACGCCTTCAATGGCTCCCAGTTGTTGAGCACAACTCCGAGCGGAGTCCAGCCAAGATAGGTCTTGACGAATCCAACCCCGGCATCAAACACGGACCTGATCCCTGCCCACATGCGCGAGAAGAACGGGCCAATATCCTTCCAGTTGGCGACAACAAAACCAGCGGCCATGGCAAACATGCCAATCGGCGACATCCTCATGGCCATATTTGCAAGGTTTAGGGCGCCAACAAGTGCCATGCCCGCCACGCGCAAACCAAGCACTGCCGCGCCAGCGCCGAGCAGCCCCTTGATCAACCATGGATTGGCTGCCGCCATGCTCGACATCGACGTGATCATGGGCCCGACTACTGCCATGAATTCGTTGAGCGGTGGCAACAACACGCTGCCTACGGCGATGCCAACATCGGTGATTCGGTTCCAAAACAGCTGCAAGCTGTTGGCCGTGGTCTGGGCACGCAGGTCGAACTCCTTTTGCATCGACCCTGCATAGCCGGTAGAGTCGCCGACCAGCAGTAGATTGGTCTTCAGCATGTCCAGGTTGGACAAGAAAGGCGCGATCGCCTCGATACTCTCCTTGCCGAACAGCTCGGACAGGACCGACGCCTGCTTTGACGGATCGATCGACTTGATCCGCTGCAAAATGTCCAGCACCGTCCCTTTGCTATCCACTTGCATGGACTGCGCAACCTTCGAAGCATCAAGCCGCAGGGCCTGTAGCGTCTCTTTCTGGGACTTTGTGGCCGCGTTGCCTTGCGTCAGCGCCAGCACGAAGTTCTTGATGCCGGTCGCGGCCACATCAGACGGAACCTTTACCGCATCCATGGTCGCTGCCAACGCGGCAACCGTGCCGGAAGACAGGCCGGCAACCTTACCGATCGCGCCAACCCTGGTCACCACCGCTGCTACATTCTTCGCGCTGCTGTTCCCCGCTGCGTCCAGGTAGTTGATCTGGTCGGACAGCGCACGCACGCCATCCTGGGTCAACCCCATGGATGCGCGCCAGGCGGCCATCTGCTCGCCAGACTCCTGAGCGGTAAGCCCGAAGGCCACACCCATCTTTACCGCATCGTCAGCGAAACCCTGCAGCTCCGATCGGGCAATGCCCGCAGACCCGCCCTGCGCATAAATGGCGGCAATATCCTTGGCCGCCATCGGAAGGCGAAGCGACATCTCGCGGATCTCGTCGCTCATCTGCGCGAATTGCTGTGGCGTATCGAAGTCCACAACCTTGCGGACATCCGCCATCGATGACTCGAAGTCAATCGCCGCCTTGACTGCCCCGACCAGCGGGGCGGTCACTGCGGCGACCGCCCCGAAGTCGATCTCTGCCATGCCGGACTGCCGCAGGCTCTTGCGCAAACTTGCGACGTTCTTCCTGATGCCATCCAGCTTTGGCGACAACTGGTCGACGCCGGTAATCAGCGCCTTGAGCTGGAACTTGTCAGCCATCAGCAGCCTCCAGTCTGATCTTGTTGATTCGCAGCGCCTGGTCGCGCATCTCGATCAGGTGATCAAGGCTGCGTCCCGCCAAGACATACGGGTCGATCTGCCACCAGGCTGCCACATCGAACAGCGTCTCGTTCAGCTGCTCTAGGTCTGCGAACCCCGCTGCCAGAAAAAACCAGTCACTGCCCAGCACGCGGTGTTGAGATCTGCGATGTCCATCTGATCGACAGACGACGGCGGGATGCCTGCACACAGACTGACATAGCGGCAGGCTGCCGAGATATTGATGTCAGGGATACTGGAGTAGTCGTTCATGCGGTACGGCAACACGCCGATGGTCTTCGCTTCGTCAGGCGACGGCTTGCGCAGCACCAGTTCGGTAATCTCTTCGCCATGCGCCTTGATCGGCACGGATAGCTGGATACGGACTTCACTCATTGCCAAATTCCTTTCTCGCCATTGAATTCAAGTTCAGCCTTGCCGTCGTCACCCTTGAGCGCCGCCGGGTTGATCAGAAACGCGCCGGACAGCACATACACGCTGCCGTTGGCGAGCTCGACGGTGATGGTCATGTCGTCGGACTGCGTGATCTTCTCGCGCGGAAAATCCTTTGGAATGACCGCCTCCAGCTTGACGTAAGGCGTCAAATCCTTCTCGCTGTAGAACACCCCGGCGCTAGTATTGATCGCCTCGCGCTCGACGGCGGTAAGCGGAACCTCTACCCCACCTGCGACGGCCAGCTGATCGCCATCCACCTTGATGTAGCAAGTGCCTGCCGCTTTCTTGCCCATATGGACCTCCTGAAATGACTACGGCCCGCTCTAGGCGGGCCGGATGGTTACTGGTATTGCAGCCTGAACTGGTTGAGGACGGCCACCACGCGCAAACCGTTGATGTAGTCCGGCGGGTAAAGCACGTCCAGCCGGCTCGGATCGCTTGCGTTGCGCTCCACGATCAGGTTGGCCGAAAACTGCCTGGCGTTTTCCACCCAGCCCTCGGCCTCCATCTTGGCGTACTCGCTCAGCAGCTCGCCGCGGAAAATGGCCGGCGTGACGATCGGCGCGCCAGCGCCAAAGCGGGTGCCATCATCTGCCAGCTTGTGGCGGCCATACTTACTGGTCACTACGCCCTTGAGACGGCGCAGCACGGCGGCCGACAGGTGCAGCGTTTCGCTGTCCAGATAGCTGTTATCCGGACTGCCCCAGCCATTGCGCTGGTAGGTCGTAATCGCGCGCTCGACACGCGCCACGCCACCGTTCGTCACGCTGGTAGCGATGCCGTTGTTGAGCAGCGTCTGGCGCTCGGAAACGATGAAGCGCTTGCCCGGGCGCGCCGGCAACACGCCGACCAGCTCGCCGCTCTGCGTCGGGCGCGCCGGGTCAGCCTTGATGAATACCGCGTTGCGCGCGGCGTAGGCCGCGGCATAGCCCCACGGTGCGGCCTGAACGTCGGTCTCGTAGCCGGCCAGCGTGCAGTGCGGATCGTTACGGGCGCTGCCCAGCGTCACCAGCGCAGAGACCGTGCCGCGCGCGGCACAGTAGACGTGTCCGTAGATCTGGCGCAGGTAGCTCCAGCGCCCAGCGCTGTCGTTCAGTTCGGTCTGCAGCACGTTCAGCGAGGCGCTGTCGGAGAACGGCATCACGATGAAGTCGTACTCGTCGTCGCCCATACCGGTGATCACCGGCGCAAGGTCTGGCGCACCGGCGCCGGACGCCATACCGACAATGGTGCAGGTCAGCGCACCCGGCAGCACCTCACCGCCAGCCTGGCCGTAGTAGTTGGCAACCAGCGGGATTTCGTTGCCGGACAACCCCTTCCAGCGTGCGGTCAGCGTCACCACGCCAGTGGCTGCCGTCGCGGTAACCGGAAGATCGGCATTGGCATTGATGGCAGCGGCCAGCGCCGTCGCCAGCGTAGCCACCGTATCGGTAGTGGCCACGCCGATCTGCACGCGCTTGCCGTCGATGTAAACCGCCAGCGCTCCCGCTGCAGTGATCGTGCCGGCCAGCGTGATCGTGCCGGTGGCTGCAGCGCCAGTCGGCTCGACAGCAGCCATCCCCCAGACCTCGGCGAGAGGATCGGACAGCAGGTAGCGCTCGTACATATTGGCCAGCATCGAGCCGCGGCCGAACAGCGACCAGACAGTTCCGATGTTGTTGAGCAGCGCAGGCACGCCGGTGAGCGCGCTGCCGGCGGCCAGCTTCATACCAATCAGCAAGGTGCGCTGCACAGCACTGGCGGTGTTAGCGGCGCTGTTGTCCATCTCGGCGTAGAACAGCGGCACGCGCATGTTGCGCGGGATGGTATTGAACGGCACGCTCATTCAGCTACCCCTTTCGCTTTTACCGGCCTGGCTCGCTCGACATCGCCATCGGCAAGGCGACGCAGCCAGTATTGTGTTTCGGGAACCTCACGGCCTTCGGCCGGCAGGATGTCGCCACGGCCAGGATCGGTCACGGCCCGATCCTGCGCTGGTTTAACGTACATGGTGGTCCTCACGGGTTGGTTGTGAATTTCACATCGAGCTGATGCTCAATGCGTCCATCAGGCACTGCGTAAT
This sequence comes from Crenobacter caeni, assembly GCF_010435965.1. Lineage (GTDB taxonomy): Bacteria > Pseudomonadota > Gammaproteobacteria > Burkholderiales > Chromobacteriaceae > Craterilacuibacter > Craterilacuibacter caeni. The sequence continues at coordinate 101,738 of NZ_JAAGAA010000002.1, read as the reverse complement.
CCACACCGGCACGCATGCCGGACAATCCGGGCAGGCCATCTTGCGCGACGTCATGCCAGGTCTCCGGCGGGGCGCCGGCACTACGCACGCCACCGATTTGCGACTCAAGTCGGAAGGCGTAGCGGTAAAGCACCCTGGCGCGGTTGAGCAGCAGCATGTCACCCCCGTCGTACTCGATCGGCTCATACAGATCAGACGGGCGCCAACCAAGCAGCGCTCGCCAGAGTTCGCTTCGCAAGTCGTGCAGCCGGTCAGCCACCGCCTGGCCCCGCTCGTCCGAAGTGGACAGCGCCAGCACCACATCAAATTGCTCGAGCAGGGGCTGCTGGTACGGGGTATTGGTCGTCACGCTTTCCGGATCGTCGCGCGTCGGCACGACATAGGCTGCCGGCAGCGCCATCAGCGGCGCGTTCTCCTCCAGCAACGCGGACAACTCCAGCGCGCCGGCCACACGCCCGGAAAACGACGGGCAGCGGGCACGAAGATGGGTGATGATCGGGGTTATTTTCATGGCGGCTGGCAATAAAAAACCCCGCCGAAGCGGGGTGGAATTGAATTCAGACTACCTAAAGTCTCGAGCTGGCAGACAACTCCAGCTGCACGCATACATTCATGATCAGGTAGCTAACAGCACTCTGACTTCAACGCAGTACGTAAGCAGCAAGTACCGACTGCAAGTCATGCACGTCCATCTTCTTGCCGAAGTTCTTCTGGATCGGTGCTGCCATCCCGGATACCCAGAGTTTCAGCTCAGACTCCATGTCAAACGTTCCAGCCGTTTCGAGGGAGAAATGCGTGATGCTACGGTAAGGAATTGAATGGTATTCAACCTTGCTACCAGTCAAACCCTGCTTGTCGATCAGAATTAGACGCTTGTCGGTAAACACGAACATGTCGCGAACCAGCTTGTACACTCGCTGAACACGCTCACCCTGCGCCAGCAATGGCGCAAGTTCACCCTGCATATCCTCGGCGCTAATCTCCTTGGCATTACCAAGCAACGCATCCATCAGACCCATACCCACCCCCTAACTAACGATTGATCACGTCGTCATGCTAGCTTGATCACAATGAATTCTGCAACGCGACACAAACCCCCGATCAACAACACGCGCTGATTGGACATTGCTCGATCCATTTATCGTCACTTCGGACGCAACGCTCTCGCCATCGCTCTAGATAGCGTGCTTTCCACTTTCCCTGCTGAATCCTGCAGCGCATCGGTGATGTAGTTGTCCCGCGGCGCGATGCGCCACGGACCGGTCTTCGCCTGTGCCCGGCGATCCTTGCGCCGCACGGCACCGCGGCGCACGCCGTAGTGCAGGTAGGCCGGGTAATAGTCTTTCGCGCCGGCTGGCATGTCCGGCATGATTTTGACCAGAAAGCCCGCCCGGCTGACCTTGTAGTTGATCGCGTGCAGCAGCGCGCCGGTACGGTTATTCGGGTATCCGTCCCGCCCCTTTCCAAGAGCCAGCAGCATCTGCGCCCGTGCAGTGACGATCTGTCCCGCCTTGCGGAAGCCGTAGCGTACCTTGCGCTTGTCGAAGTCGATCTGGTCGAACTGGTCGAACCCCCCGATATGCATCTTGACGGAATCAGCCACGGCCAAGCTCCTCGCAATCGAGCCGCATGAATTCAGGCTGATCGTTCAACGGCGCGACGCGCCGGATGCGGTACACCGTACTGCCTCGCACCACCTCCCATTCGGCAGTGATATTGCGGCGCGTCCTCACATACACGTGATGGGTCACAACGCTGTCGACCTGAATGGAGCCCAGGTACACCGCCCCACTCACGGCATCGATGCGCGCACGAGTCTGGATCTCGGTCACCAGCTCCGGCATGGTGGCCATGTCGATACCGGGGAGCTGGCGATTCAGGCGTAGCCTGACCGGGTGGCGCAACTGGCCTGCAACGATTTTCATAGCGCCACCCCATCCGGCCTGTAGTGGCTGATCAGGCTGTCCACAACACAGCCCGGCAGCTCTACAGCATTGCCACTGGAAATTTCCTCACGGTAGGCATACAGCGTGGCCACACGAAAACGCAGCCACTGCCGCAGATCGTCCGGCACGGCATCCGGGGAGGCACCGAAACCGGCCAGATAGCTGATCTCGATGGCGCCAGGCTCACGGTCTACGGGCGGCCAACCATTGCGCGGCTTGAGGCACAACAGGCGGCCATCTGCTGCGACATGAAATGCGGACAGCGCCACAGGCTGGCGCTGACCAGCCTGCCGCACGGTCACGCCGGTAACCTCGCGCGCCCCGGCGATGCCCAAGTGCAACCAGGGCAGGCTAGGCCAGGCATCGAGCGTGTCCGTGCAGACAGCATCCAGCACCGGTCCACCGATCCTGGCCTCAGCGCTTTTCACTGCGGCGCGCTCGATCTGCGCCAGCAGTACGTCTTCATCAGTAATGTCCGGGTCGATGCGGCATTGCTGCTTGATTTCTCCCAGCGTCAGCACCGCCGCCGCGCTGCGCTGGGTCACGACGGCGGGCACGGTTATTGACCGTCCGGCGCGGGGATTTCGTGGCCGGCCTGACCACCATCGGCGTCAGTCGGAGCAACTACATCACCGGCGGGCGAATTTTTGGCCGCGCCCTTAGCCTTGCGCTCGATGTACTCCTCCGCCACGCCGGCGTCCACCAGTTGGCGATTGACGTGTTCGCCAAAGCCGGCGATTTCACCCTCGTTGTAGTGCCTGTACGGCTTGAGCAACTTCACTGCCTTCATGCTGCATTCCTTTCAGCAAAACAGGCCGCGTTTAGCGGCCTGTTGGGTTACAGACCACAGAATCAGACACCCCACTTCACGGCGGTAAGTACGGCTACGTTCTCGACGTGGCGCGGCGCAAAGTCGTGGCGCAGGATGGCGCGCAGCAGGGTAGCGTTCTCCTGGAAGGCGCTGCGCTGGTTACCACCCGCATCTTTCCAGCTCGCCTCGGTAGCCACGGCAAACTCCATCGCACCGTCTTCACCGATGTAGAAGTCGGCCCAGTCGCCGAAGTAGATCTCCGACTCGTTGACCCCAGTGCCCAGGTTGACCGGGATGTTCGTCGACGCGCGGATCGGGTAGCCCATCAGCTGGCCCTGCTCCATTTCAGGGAAGGCCTTGTTGCCGTTACCGTCCACCAGCGCCATCAGGAAGCGGCGGGTGCGCGGTGCCATCGCCCAACCGCCCTTGAGCAGCAGGCTGTTGCCGGCCTCCACCAGCAGGATCAGCAGCGACAGGTCGGAGCGCACCTTCTGCACAATCTCGGCGGCCGTGCCGGCCAGCACGGTGGCCACCTTCTTGTTGGCCGCCAGCGCCCAGTTGAGCAGGCCCTTGGGCGCCTTGCCGCCGTTGTCGCTGCCGCGCAGGAATTGCGCGTCCTCGGCGGCGGCCAGACCCTTGGTGGCGTCCAGTTCGATCAGGCGCAGCATGGCGTCATTGCCGGCGTTGCGCAGGAAGTCGTTGTTGATCGGCATCAGGCCGGCGAAGGTACGCGACTTCAGGGAGACCGGCTCGAACTTTTGTTCGGACTCGCCGATGCGGTCGGTGTCCTTGTCGCCGATCTGGGTGACGTAGCTGCCCTGCATGCCTTCCTTGTTGCGACCCAGGGTCAGGTTGCCGCCTTGCGGCAGCGGCAGCGGCTCGGCGCCCAGCTGGCGAACCACCGCCATCGGGGTAAGGCGCTCGATGATTTGCTGGCCGAGGTTCTGCGGGATCAGCACGCCACCGCCGGTGGCGACGTTGTCGGCCAGCACGGCCGCGACGTCTTCACCGAACTGCTCGGACGCGTACGGCGCGGCGGCCAGCGGGTGCATGCCCTTGAAGGTGGTCACCGCAGCGATCAGGCGACCGAACTGGTGTGGCCGCGCCTCCACGCCGCGGCGCGGCTCGGCCGGCTGCGTGCCGCTGGCGGCCGGCGGTGCGCCTTGTACGTTCAGGGTTTCCACCTGCGTCGCCGTGGCGGCAGCCATGCGCTCGGCGGCTTCGGCGCGGCTGATTTTGGCGCCGAGCTCGTCGAACTCGCCCTGCATCGCATCGATGCTGGCCAGTTGCTCAGCGCTCAGCGCAGTGCCGGCCGCCTCCAGGTCGGCCAGTTTCTTGACCTCGGCGGACAGCTCGGCGCGACGTGCCTTCATTTCCAGAATCTTGGACATCAATTTACTCCAGACGTAAAAAAAGCCGCACAGGGCGGCAGGGTGAGGTGCGCTTGCGCGCGGTTCGCCGTGCGGCGGTCAGAGTTGTGCGGCCATCGCCATGGCAGCCGCGGCCGCCCGGGCGCCACGCGTCCGGTTGCCGCTGGCGCGCTTGCTGGCCACGCCAGCGGCGATGCGGTTGATGGCGGCTTGCTGGCTCTCCAGCGTATCGGCCAGCCCGGCGTCGATGGCCGCCTGGCCGAAGAACAAGCCGGCCTCGGTGGCACGCACGGCATCCGCCGACAAGTTGCGGTTGGCCGCAACGGTATCGACGAACTTGCCGTAGTAGCCGTCCATGCGCTGGTCCACCACCGCCACCACCTCATCCGTCAGCGGAGCATCGGCAGCCAGGTCGTTCTTGCGCGCGCCACGGAAAAACGTGGTGACCACGATGCCGTCTGCGGCCAACTGCTGACTGAAGTCGGCATGCTTCATGATCACGCCGACGCTGCCGACGCCGGCCGACTCGGACAGCGTGATGCTGGTGCAGGCGCTGGCGATGGCGTAGGCCGCCGAGAACGCCGAGAAATGCACGATCGCGTGGATCGGCTTGAGAGCCTTGGCCGCTACGATGTCGGCCACCAGCTCGAAGCAGCCGGTGACGGCGCCGCCGGGGCTGTCCAGCTCCAGCACGATGGCCTCGACGCGCGGATCGTTGACGCCAGCGTTGATCTGGCTGCGGATGCTCTCGTAGCTGGTCTGGTTGGCGCATAGGCTGACGTTGTTCTCGCGCGAGACCAGCACGCCGTACACCGGAACCACCAGCACACCGGTTTGCTGCGCCGCCTGCAGGCGCTGCTCTTCAGGGCTGATCATTTCGGCGTGGTCGCCATCGTCGTGCCAGGCCTGCGGATGGCTCAGCACAGCGCCGACGTTGACGTGGACCTGGTGCAGGTTGACGCCCATGCGGCTGCCCGCCCAGGCCACCGCCTCGTGCAGCATGTCGGGCAGCACCATGTGCGGCTGGTTGAACAGCTGGTGCAGCAGGAAATGGTGTTTCATTTGGCAGGCTTCCCTTCGCTCTGGCGCGGCGGCTGCGGCTGCAGGGTGGCGGCCGGCGACTTGGCCGCCAGCGCGACCACCAGTGCAGCAACCAGCATCGGCGAGCGCATACCGCCGATGACTGCTACCCGCGGCGCGTGTTGTTTTATATCCATGATTCGCTCCTTACAGCCCGCCAGAATGCGGGGTTATTGCTCGACTTGGCGTGCGCGGTAACCAACGACAAGCAACCCAGCAGTAACGCAAGCGCGGTGGCGGCGGGCTGCGCAAAGGCGGCAGCTGCCGGGGGCCGGCATATCCACCTTCCTTACAAAGCAAGCGCAGCATTCCGCAAAAAAACATGCCGCAAGCCAGAAACCAAGCAAGTAGTAGATAGCCCCACATCACGACACCGCCTTTTCCACATCCGCCAGCGCCAGCTCGCTAGGCTCCTTACCTTCGCCCAGGTCGATCTGGTCGCTGGGCACCATGTTGAGCGGCGTCAGGTACACGTCGCCACCGGCGATCGGCGGCAGGTTTTCCAGGCGCCGGATATCGTTGACCGACAGCCAGCCCCACTGCCGAGCGACGGCATAAGCCGCATAGCGCGACTTCTGGTCGCCGCGCAGCAGGCCGCCGACGTTGAACTCGATGAACAGCGTGTCGCGCTCGGACGGCAGCAGCAGGTCGCGCATGCGCGCCTGCTCGTGCCGCCTGATCCACGGCATCAGGCAATAGATGACGAACTCGATCGCCTGGTGTTCGATATTGTTGTTGGTGGCGCGCTCCAGCAGACCGACCTTGTGCGGCGGCATCTTGAAGATCTGCGCCACCTCCAGCGCTGACAGCTTGCGTGCGTCGATCAGCTGGGCGTCGGCGTTGGTCATCGACAGCGGCTTGAACTGCATGCCGTCCTGCAACAACGCCACCTTCATGGCATTGCCCTGGCCAGCGTACTCGTTCTTCCACGCCTGCTTGACCTGCTCGGTTCGCTCCCGTGATAGCGGGTCCAGCTCCTTGCCGTTAACGACCGCCGGGCGCTCAAGTACGCCGGCTAGGTGCGTACCGTTGGCAAATACGGAACTGGCATGTCCGTGCGCGGCCAACGCCAACCCAAGCGTATCGCAGTGCAGCTGCACCGGACTGACGCCGGTGTAGCCGTTGAGCGAGAACCAGCGCACGTGGTGAATCATGCGCTGCGGCACGGGCTCGTGCCCGGGAATCAAGTAGTACGGCAGCCCGTCGCTGCCTCGCAGCACGGTCATTTTTGCCGAATCCAGAGGCAGCAGCGCCACCGGGCGGCCGGCCTCGTCGCGCTCTATGAACGCATAGCTGTTGCCGTGATGACCGGCGGCGATCTGCGCGCCCTCGGTATGCTCGAACTGCGTCTGCCAGCCGTTCGGCTGGCGCAACAGACGGGCCACGGGGTGGTCACTCACCGGCTCGCGCTGATCGCCATTGCGCCGGTACAGCACGCACGGCAGTTGCGCCAGCGACTCGGCAATGGTGGTCAGGCAAGCCTGGTAAGTGGTGATGGCCAGCGCCTTGTCTGGGGTAACCTGCACCCCGGCTGAGCTCTTGCGGGCAGCGCCAAGCAATCCGGCGAACCAGCCATCGCCCCCGCTCGATGCCGATACGACCCGGCCATCGAACTGGTTACTGGTGAACATCAGCTGCCTTTCTGCGCCGCAGCGCGGGCGGTAAGAAACGACCAGGTCAACGCGAACAGCCCGCCAGTCACCCAACCCGCCGCCGGGTGCAGCAACGTGGCGCCCGTAGTCACCGCCGCGGCACCGGCGACGCCAACGGCGAGCGTGAGCTTGTCGGTGTTGGTCATAGATAAACCTCGTCTTCGTAAGCAGATCTGAACGTTTCGGCCGGTGCCTGATACAGGGCGCGGTTGATCGCCATGGCCAGGGCGACGATGCCGTCGATGCGCTCGCGCGACTTCTTCTTGTTGGGGCGGTAGTTGTCGTTGGTGTCCCTGAGTACAACGACGTTGCCGGCCATCCAGCGCAGCACCGGATGTCCGCCGTGGGCAAACTCGCCCGCCAGCACCTTTGCTTCCAGTTCTTTCGATGGCTCGGACAGGTTCTGGAAGTTTTGTGTCAGGGCGACCATCTCCAGGCCATCTTCCATCAGTTCAGTGGCAATCTTGCCGGCGTTCCATTCGTCGAAGCCGATCGACTGCAAGTCGAAGCTGGCCGCATCCTCGATGATCTGGCGGCGGATCGCCTCCTGGTCGATACGGGTGCCCGCAGTGGGAATGATGTGCCCTTGCTGCGCCCAGGCGGTGTAGCTGACCCGGTCTTTCTGGTCCCGTACCAGCATGTTGTCTTCCGGGATGAAGAAACGGCAGAGAATCACCCACTTTTCGCCCGGCTTTTCCGGCGGGAATAGCAGGATCCACGCGGCGATGTCGGTCTTGCTGGCCAAGTCCAGCCCGCCGAAGCACTTGCGGTGCCGAAGCGCGGCCTCGTCTACCGGGTCGGCATTCTTGTCCCATGCGTCCAGCGACAACCAGCTCTCGCTGACCTGCGTCCAGATGTTCAGGCGCTTGGTCAGAAAATTGCTGAGTGCCGCCGGGACATGCCGGGCCTTGGCCGCCTGTGTGCGCAGCTCATCCAGGAACACCGACACACCAAGATTCGGATTGGCCTTGATCCAGTTGGCCTCATCGAACCAGTCGTCGCCATCGTCCAGGGTGTAGATCACGCCACCAAAGCTATCGTCCTCGAGCTGGCCCTCCAGGATCTGGATAAGGTAGTTGCGCTGCTCCAGGCAGATGGAGCCATCCTGGTTGAAACCGGCCGTGGTGATGGCGTGCATCACGCTGCGCCGCCGCGCACCGCGCGCAGTGTCGATCACATCCCACAAGCTACGCGACGGATGTGCATGCAACTCGTCGATAATGGCGCCGTGGACGTTGAGACCGTCCTGCGTATTGGCGTCGGCCCCCAGCGGTACGAACTTGTTGGCCGTACCCGGGATCCACAGCTTGTTTTTGTGGTTCTGGATCAGCTGCCGCAGCGCTGGCGACTTGGCCACCATCATCTCGGCGGCGGCGTGGGTAATCTTGGCCTGATCCAGCTTGGTGGCGGCGGTATAGACCTGCGCACCCGCCTCCTTGTCGGCAGCGAACAGGTACAGGCCCAGCCCGGCCAGCTTGGTGGACTTGCCGTTCTTGCGCGCAACCTCTTCGTACCAGGTACGAAAACGCCTGGTGCCGTCTGTTCGATACCAGCCAAACTCAACCGCCAGCCAGAACGCCTGCCAGCCGGCCAGCTCCACCGGCTTGCCCGACCACTCACCCTCGAAATGGCGGCAATATTTCGGGAAGAACGACAGCGCATGGGCCGCCATTTCCGGGCGCCACACCAAGCCGCGCGCCACCTGCTGCTGCAGATCGCGGTAATGGCGCTCAACGGCCAGCCTCGTGTAGCGGCCGACCGTGACGCGGCCTTTCAGCACGTCGATACCGTACTGATCCCACGGCTGCAGGACGTAACAAGCCGGGATCAATCCGGTCGGTCGTTGATGAACCCGAGCAGTTCGACAAGTTCCTCGCTTAGAACTCGCCCCTTGCTGAGAGCTTTGTTCTTCGCGCATGAGGTCACCGTCATTCCGTTTTTCTTGAGCATCACGCGGACTTGCTTGGCGATTTTCGGCCGGTTGTAACTGGCGCTCACCTCATAGGGGCGACCTGTATCCTTGGCCACAGCGAAGATCGTGCCCTTGTTGGCCTCGATCCACTCCTTGCACGCCAGCCAGTCGGCGATAGCCGCGCAGATCAACCCAAGCGCGATGCCCGCCGTCGAAAAGTCAAAGCCGCTGGAAGAAAGCAGCGGCTGCATGTCCTTCCATAGCCTGCGCTCGGCCTTGGTAAGCTTCCATGGCGGCTCATCCGGCAGGGCAACACTATTGCCATCCAGCCGGTCCATCATCTCGAACGGGTTCGCGGCGAACAGGTCGCCATTGATCAATCGGTCAATGGCCCGCACCCGGCCGGCGGCGATCACCGTCAACCCGGCCTCGTCCAGGTCATTCAGCACTTCCGCGCGGGCCCGCCGCTCGGCACGGCTCTCGTCGGTCTCCAATGACCCGCCGTTGCTGTCTTCTTCGTACCGGCGGCCCGCCTTCTCGATGTTCTCGACGTGGCTGCGCCAACTATCGGTCTTGTCAGCCAGCAGCGCGATCTGCAGCAATGCCGGCGAGTAGTCCATGCCCGCCTGATCGAGCGCGCGGATGATGTAGCGCCACACCTCGCGCGCCCGTTTTGATTTCAAAAAGGCCGGCGGCTTGGGTGTCGCGCCAGAGCCAGCCTTTTTCGGCGTTTCCAGAGCCATGACGGACCTTTCGCAGCTGCGTTGACTTGCAAAATGAAAACAGGTCAATCCGGGGCGCTACGAGCCAGTCCAGACCCCCCCCCCTGAATTTCTACCGAGGAAAAATTAACACTTAGGCGCGCGGTGCGGAGCCTGCGACTGGCCAGAAGGATTTTCCACCCCCTCCCCACGCCGCCAACCACCTGCAACTCACCATGAAGCGCCGAAAAAACACAGTCAGCACGCCGTCCGGCGCTTGTTTCCGAAACCACCATCCTCGCGCGCCGTTTTGCGCGAGTGGCAGGAATGGCACAACGCCTGGTGATTACTGGACTCGATGAACAACGCCCAGTCGCCCCGATGCGGGGTGATGTGATCGCAATCCGTCGCCCGGTTCACGCACCCAGCCGTTGCGCAACGGAACATCGCCGCCCTCAGGCATGCATCGCGTCGCGCATACCAGATCGGCAGCCTGTACCACTTCCGAATTCTTGCCACGGCCTCATCGGATAGGCGACGAGCATCTGCCTCGCGTCTGACTTGCGCGGCATGGACTTCGCAACAGCTGTTCCTCGGCAAAGCCATCTGCCTGCAACCACGGCTGGCAAACTTGCACGGCCTTTGCGGCGCGATCGGCATGGAAGAAACCTAACCAGAAAGGTCTACCGCTGGCGGCCAGCAGCAGACAGGAATAAAAAAACCGGCCGAAGCCGGTAAAGCGACCCACGCCGCAAGGAGTACCAGAAAGCAAAAAGCCCGCCGGATGGGCGGGCCTTGCAGCGGTCGGTGCACTGGACGCACCAACAACTAGAGTACGCGAATCATGCCATTTCAGTGCACGATTGCGCAAGGGGCTGCCGGCGTCTTTTCTCGAGCTCGTGGTAGAACTGGACGCACAGCTCGCGGGCATCGCGCAGGTAGACGAAGAAGCTGCGCCGGCTGACGCCGACCCGCTTCAACATGCCCGCCTCGTCCGTCGTGCGGAAATACCACTCGTTGATCACCACGAAGTGGAAGCGCGGCAGCAGGCAGACGGCCGAGTCGACCAGCGTGAGGCGCTCGTCGACATCCACATCCGGCGGCAGCAGCGCCGCCTTGGCCGGCGCCGGCTGGTCGCTGGTCGCCCAGGCGGCCAACGCGCTGACTTTGTACCCGAGCCCGGCGTCGGCGCGGCGCGCCTTCCAACTGGCCCACGCCACCAACAGCTCGTCCATCTCTTCAAGCTTCATCGCTTTCTTCCACGAATCCGCCCCAACACCCCTTCGACCGGTCATTGCCGGCCGTTTTGTCGGTCGATTATCCCACACAGTATCGAATCAATCGCCGATTTATATAGTGTGCATACCTTGTGCAGACCATGTGCAGGGTAAAAACCTAATAACCATCAGTGTTTGTGCAGGATGTGCAGGGTGTGCAGTGTTTTTCTTACGCGCATACGCGAAAAATATTCAGGCTGCCGGCCATTCATAAAAGGGGAACGGGGAAATAAAAAAGTCCCGCATGCACGCACGCGAGACCTAAAAACCCTGCACATCCTGCACAAACGCCCGCCAATCAAGCGTTTCAGGCCGTGCACACCCCCTGCACACGGCCTGCACACCCTGCACAAATCAAGCTAAATCGTCACGCATCTTCGCCCCGTAGCTGCGGGCACCGGCCTTGAAGCGGCCGATCTCCTGCGAAATCCAGTCGTGCTCGACCTCGCCGCGCGGCTCGCTGCCCACCTTGAACACCATCGACTGCCGGTTCTTGGCGATCGAGCCGAGCGACCAGCGCGCGCGCTTCTTGGTCAGCAGCTTGTGGTCATAGGTGCTGACGTTCAGCGAGAACTTGTTTTCGCTGATGCACCCCTCGCCCTTCCAGTGGCACCACACCTGATATACCGCGTACAAATCGTCGGTCAGGCAAGAGCAGAACGGCACGCCATCCAGCTCGCCGCGCCGCCACTCGTGCAGGAACAGCTCCCAGCCGGACAGGCCGTAGCGGATCACCCGCTCCTTCTCCATGGTCAGCGGCGGCTTGGTGTGCGCGTCAAAGCGTGCCGGCTTGGCCCGCTTCGCCCACCCGCGCCCCTGGCACACCGGGCAATCCGCCTTGCAGCGCTCGCCTTGCTCGGCACCCTGCGGGCAGCGCTCGGTGGTCAGCATCAGCGGCAGCGCCAGCAAGAACGCCATGAACTGTTCCAGACCGCCATCGGCCACCTCGCGGTCGACCTCGTCGTACAGCGCAGCGTCGGCGCTGTCGGTCGGCCAGATCACCATGAAGCGGCGATCGTACGCCTCGACGTGCAGCGGCTGGATATGGTTGGAGAGAAACACGCAATTGCCGTGGTTCTCTTCCTCCCACGCGTTCATGAACTTCTTCTCGATCACCTGCGTCAGGCCGGTGATCAGGTGCTTGATGGTGCCGGCCATCGCGTAGCGCTGCTTGCTGGAGAGCACCTCCTCGAACAGCAAGAACAGTCTACCCGACCTTGAGCCCGTGTATTGGCTTTCCAGCTGGCTTTGCCCAAGTGTGATCGCGTACTTCCCGTAGATGGGCTTGACGCACTTCTCCCAGAACATCGATTTGCCAGAGCCGTGCACGCTGCCGTGCATCAGGATCGCGGTATCCAGCTTGGCGCCCGGGTGCTGCAGCGGGTAGGCCAGCCAGTTGAGCAGCCACTCGAACACCTCGTTGCGCCCGTCGCACAGGTGGTAGGCCAGCGAGATGATCGACTGGCACCTCGGAAACATCGCGATCAGCTGCCACAAGTCGCGCGGCAGATCCGGCGCCGGGCAGTCCGGCTTCATCTCGATGCCGGTATAGAGGTTGATGTAGCGCGCCTCGTCCAAGTCCTCACCCGGGCTGAAGCGCACGTTCGCCAGCGGGATCACCCGCCGCTCGGGCGAGTCGATCCAGATATCGTAGAAGCTGCCCATCGCCGCGCGGGCGGCGGCCAGCGGGATCACCTCCCTGAGCTGCGCGTCCCACACGTTGGTCGAGCCGTCCAGGTAGACATAGCGCTGCATCTGCGGCACCAGCGCCGGGTCGCTGCGCTGCTCGCGCTCGGCCCGCGCCCGCTTGGCCGCCCCCACCTCCGCCTGCGTCACCAGCAGCTTGTCCTCGCGGGCCAGCCACGCCTCGACCGCCTCCTTGCCGTACTGGGCCTTGAGCGCTGGCAGCGAATACTCGGTGCTGCTGCGCTTGTCCCACACCCGCGTCTTGCCTTCGATCAACGCGAAGTGGCGGTACAGCACCCCTGCCACCCCATCATCCTGGCTGGCCGGCGCCGTATCGTCGGCCACATCGCCCTGCGCGCCCGCCTCCGGCATGTCTGCGCCCGCATCCGCCAGGCCGTCATCCGCCTGCCCCGCCTGCGGCGTCCACGGCGTTGCCGTCGCCAACCAGCGGCGTACCGTGTCGGCATCGCCGCCATCGCCGCCCGCCTCGACGCCGGCGGTGACGTCGGCCACATCCCAGCCATCCTTCACCGCGCCCGGCGCCGGGATCTGCACCATCGACACCGAGCAGCCGTCAGCCACCAGGATGCGCGCGATCTGCTGCGCCGTCTTCACGCCCGGCTGCTCAGGCTCGGGCAGCAACGGCAGCGTGTCCGGGTCAACCCCGGCCGCCTTTTGCTCGGCCGTCGGCACCACCCGCTTGCCGTCGCAGTCCGGCCAGATCACCACGCGGCGGCCGGCCAGCGGCCGCCAGTCGGCCTTGCTGACCGCCTTGCCGCCGCCCGGCCAGCTGATCACCGCGTACTCGTTGCCGACCGCCGCATTGGCCGCGTCCGCGCTCTTCTCGCCCTCGACCACCAGCACCGGCAGATGCTCGGGCAATGCGCCCAGTCGCTCCAGCCCGTACAGCGGGCGCGGCAACGGAAACGACATCCAGCGCCACTCGCGCCGGCCGTCCGGATGCACGCAGAAGGTATGCGGCAGCACCTCCTTGCCGCCATCGCTCGTCCTGAAGCGGTACGCGTACCCCAGCAGCGCGCCGTCCAGGTTGCGGTACGCCCAACGGAACTCAGGCATGCCACGCTTGATATGGGCGACGTGGGCAGGGCCGGCGTCCGCCGGCACCGGCGTCACCACCTGCCAAGGCGTTGCTTCCTTGCGCGACTGCGCCGCAGGCAAGCGGGATGGGGCCGGGGAAGCCGGCAGCAAATCGTTGCCCAGCAGCTTGACCGCCCCCACGAAATCGACGTTCTGGTACTGCTTCACGAAGTCGATCACGTCGCCGCCGGCGCCGCAGCCAAAGCACTGGAAGATCTGCTTGACGCCGTTCACCTTGAACGAAGGCGTCTTCTCGTCGTGGAACGGGCAGCACGCCTCGTACTCGACGCCATTCTTGTGCAGCCGGACATAGCGCCCGATCAGCTCGACGATGTCGTAACGGGCGCGCAGTGCGTCGGTGTCCACCTTCGCCAGCGGCGCGCGGTCTTGGATCTCAGCCACTGATCACCTCCGCAAACGTCGCCAGCGGCGTATCCAGCTCGCGGCACGACACATCGCTGTGCCCCGCCAGCACGCCCAGGCGGCGGGCGAGCAGGCGATTGAGCTGGGCGACCGCCTCCATCTCGCTGCGCATGCGCGCCATCCGTTCCGCCTCGACCAGCGTGCAGCCGCGGGCGTCCACCACCTGGCAGCCGCCCAGCGAGACGTCGACCAGGTAGCGCCCCTCCGGCAACGCCTTCGACAAGGCCGAGATCGCCGGCGGCAGCGGGCTGATGCCATAGGCGCGCTCCCACTCGCCCGCGATCGCCTGCCGGTAGGCCTGCCACGCCGTCGCACTGCTGCGCGTCTCGCTCAGCCGCTCCAGCACGCGCCGCGCGTCCCCCTCGCTGAGGGCGGACAGGTCGGCCACGGCGAACTCGGCCAGCGCGGCCGCCAGCGCCGCTTCGCGCAGATGGGTTTCCCAGCGCAGCATGGCCGGCGCCAACACCCGCGACAGCTGGGCGTCGATCGCCTCGCGGGTCAACGCGCTGACCGGCTGGGTATCGAGGGCGGACACGGCGGCCAGCTGGCCGGCGCGCTGGTAGCCACCGGTCTTGCGGATGGCGGGGAGGACTTCAGCGGTGACCCACTTCTTGAAGCGCTTGGCTTCCTGCTTGCGGCTCTTGAGGATGAGCGAGTACAGGCCGGACTCGTTGATGATGATCACCGACTGAGCGCCGGACGGGTACACCAAATCGGTGTACCCCTTTTCATCGTCATCCAGATAGCGCGTTGCGACTTCGGCATCACGGTATTCAAGCGCGGCAGCGACGTCGGACGCGACAAACCAGATCTCGCCGTCGCGGTTGATGGCGCGAACAGCGTGGGAATCGAACGAGAAGATGGCGGGTGCGGACGCACCTTGGGCGGTGTAGCTCATGGCTGAACTCCAACTAAGCGGTTTTGTGTTTCCGCCACCCGCTTCCAAACGGGTGGGACGGAACCGTGCGGGTTGGAAGACCGGTAGTTGGCACCGGCGGGCGCTTGCGCACCCCCCGCACGGCCCGCCCCATTGAGGGTGCAGCCATGCACGGACACAAAAAAACCGCGAAGCGCGGCGTGTCCGCCAACATACACAGGCTTCCAAACCCGTATCGCGCTATTGAACGCGACAGGGGGAGCATAGCCCGTGCAGTTTGGCGGCGTCAACTGCCGCCGGTGGCGACCAGCACCGCCGGCGCGATGGGTCAGCGCGGATAGGGTCATGATGTTTTCCTTGCTTCCTTCCAGCTCGCCTTCAGCGCACGCTCCATGCGTGCGCGGGCGGCTTTTCCTTGTGTCGCTTCGATCTCGGCCAGCGCGGCACGCCGCGCGGCAAGCTGAGGCATGGCGGCGATGCGCCGCACGGTCTGCCAAAACGACAGATCCCAGTGCGCGAGGTAACAGCACGGCCCGTCGATCACCTGCCCGGCGAGGCCGTCGGTGCGCCAGGGCGCGGTCACGGCAGGCGGCGACCGGCGATCAGCGCGCGGATTTTCAGCCGCTTGATCCAGCGCTCGGTGTGGCTGCGCCGCTCGGCAAGCGCCTCGGCCTGCCGGGCTTGCGCCGCCTTGCGCTGGGCCCGCGCTTCGCGCGCGGCCACTTCTTCGAACACCGGGTCGCGGTAACTGCGCGTCTCGCCTGCCATCTCACTTCCCCTGCCCTGCGGCATCGATCATCCGGCGGATTTCGGCGAGGATGGCCCGCCCTTCCGCCCGCTTGTTGGGCGCCACGCGCATCAGCCGCACCCGGCGGCACAGCGCGCGCCAGTCGTAGCGGCTACGCAGCGCGCCGTTCTGCATCGTCGATCCCGAGCAGCCCGTACACCCGCGCGCGGCTGGCGCCGGCGCGCTCAAGCAGCTTGCTGCGCACCCGCTCGACGTCGAGGTCAAACAACACGCAGATCCAGCGCACCGAGCCGACATCGGTGCCGTCTTCGAACAGCCAGCACAGCGAGCGGTACGCATCGCCCGCCGCGCCCGCTTCAAGGCGGTTGCGGCCCTTCAGGTAGCGCACCGCGTCTTCCACCGCCAGGCGCATCGCCTCGGCCCATAGCGCGAGGCAGCCCTGCACGTCTTGCGGCAAAGTCACTGCGGCCTCCGGCGGGTGCTCGTCGTACTTTTGCGCGTCGACGGGGCGCGCGCGGCGGACGGCGCGGCTCATTCGGCCATCTCCTCCAGCCGCATCACCAGCTGCTGCAGCGCCATCTGCACCGGATAGATCGCGCGGCGTACCCGCTCGACCTCGTGCCGCTCGATGCGCCCGTCGGACAGCGCGTCGTTGACGGCCGCACCTACGTCGCCATTGCTGGCCCAGGCCCGCGCGATGATTTCGAGGATGGCCATGTCGCAGGCCGGCGTTTCGCTGCCGGTGCGCACCGCCACATGGCCGTGATTGGCGGCCAGCGCGTGCAGCACGCGATAGTCGGCGGTGAAGGCCATCAGCTTGTCCGCCTCGGCCAGCGTGAGGTGATGGGTGTCTTTGCCCGGGTCGACCTTGCTATTGAGGACGGCCGGCGACATCGAGCCGCCCGCGCGGGTGATGAACCGTGCTGCCAGCGCGGCCGCGCCGCCGGGGTAGTCGTGCACCGTGCCGTGCGCCGCATCAATGACGTTCATACAGCTCTCCTGAAAACGTTTTTTTTCGGCGTCACGCCACGTAAGGTTTAAAAAACGGTGGGCAAACCACCGAAAGCACCCGCCGGGGTCTGGAAAGCGGGCACGGGGGAAATCAGGCTGCCTCGGCCACCGCCGCGGCGCGTAGCAAGGGCCAGTCGAGCGTCGGGTTCAGGCCTTCGCCGCGCACCGCACCGCCGGTGGCACGCTCGATACGCAGGCACAGGAACACCCCAGGCTTGAATCCGGTGTTCAGGATTTGCCAGATCGTTCCTTGCGTGCAGCCGACCCGTCGAGCGAACTCGGTGGGCGTGGTGCCGGTATCGGCCAGGTATTGGTCGAGGGTTTTGTGCATGCGCGAATACTAGCGCGATTAGTAATAGCGCACAAGGACACAACAACTTAGCTAGTTGCCAATCAGTAAAGTGGCCGCTATTAAGATGCAAACACAACATGCAGGGGGTGCAGATGAACGACAAGGACAAGGAGAAGCGGACCCGACACACCAAGCTCGCGCCGTGGCAGGTTGAAGACGCGGCGCGGCTGAAGGCGCTGTACGAGACGTGGAAGAAAAGCGAGGCCGGCGCCGGCTGGAGCCAGGAAAAGCTCGGCGCCGAGTACAAGATCGGCGCGCAGGCGGTGGTGTGGCAGATCCTGAACGGGCGCATCCCGCTGAACGAGCGCACCGTACTGTCGTGGTGCCGCGCGCTGGGCGTGCGCCCGGAAGAGATCAGCCCGACGCTGGCCGCCCGTATCGGCCAGCAGCACGCGCAGATCCGCCAGCTGGTATCGGACTCTTACGCCAACGTAAAAGAGGGTCCCGCCATCCGTGGTAAAGTTCCTGTCATATCTTGGGTAAGAGCAGGAAACTGGATGGAAGCGATCGACAATTTCGAACCGGGCATGGCGGAAGACTGGGTAGACGTCACTGTGCCGGTGCGCCGCGGGACATTCGCCCTGGTGGTACAGGGCGACAGCATGGAGCCGGTATTTACCGAGGGCGGCGTGATCATCGTCGACGCCGTTGCCGACGGCGCAGACCCGCTCCCCGGCAAGTACGTGGTCGCCAAGCGGCGCTCTGACAACGCCGCCACGCTCAAGCAGCTAACCATGGATGGCGGTATCGCCTACCTCAAGCCGGTCAACCCGCGCTACCCGATCCTGACCCTGGACGAAGACACCGACATCATCGGCGTGGTCCGGCAGTTCACCAAGACGTTCGACTGACCATCAAGCGCCCCACCCGCCCGCCGCCCGGCGGGCTTTTTTACGCCCTCACGGCTCCAGCCAGTCGTCCACCAGGCGCTCGAGCAGCGCCAGCCGCGCCGGCGGCAGCTGCCTGATCCGGTCGCACAGCGAACCGACCTGCGCAGGATATTCACCCTGCCGGTACACCCCGCCTGTCATTAGCCAGTCCACGTGCACGTTGAACAGCCGCGCCAACGCCAGCGCGTGCGCTTGCCGAGGGCGCACCCCGACCAACCACCCAGCCACGGCCGTGCGGCTGACGCCAACCGTGCGCGCAACGGCGCCGCGGCTGAGGCTTCGCTGCCGCATCAGCCGTTGCAGGCGGTTGGAAAAGTCGGTTTCTGGCATCGATCGCACCGTGCGTGAACCCTTCGAAAGTTTCAATTTGCAAAGCGGCAAGTTGCGGTTGTCAGGTTGCCATAATCTGACACGAAAATAAAAATGCTATTTACTATTCGCGCTATTAATACTAGCATTACCTCAACCCAACGCAACTGGCCGCGGGCAGCGAAACCCAAGACACCCACACAAGGAAGTAGCCATGAGACTGATCTCCGACGTACTGCGCGACGTCCGCCACGGCGAACTGATCGAAGACGCCACCACCGCGATGGCCGAGCTGGTCAAGCTGGTCGACGAGACCGGCAAGCCCGGCAAGCTGACCATTGAACTGACGGTCAAGCCGGCCTCCAAAGGCACCGGCACCATGGTTGTCAGCGACAAGATGACCATCAAGAAGCCCGAGCTGCCGCGCGGCGAAACCATCATGTTCGGCACGCCGGAGGGTTCGCTTCAGCTGTCCGACCCGCGCCAGAAAACCATCGAGTTCAAGACCGTGCCGAACGCCCCGCAAGGCGAAAGCGCTCCCCTGAAAAAAGTCTCCTGACCCACTGAAAGCACCCCATGGACCAACCGAACATTGTCGGCGCCCTGCTCGCCGCCATCGCCTCCAACCAGCCGACCTTCACCGTCGGGAACACCCCGATCAAGGTCGTCCCGGAGGGCTATACGCTCGAACAGCTCGACGAGTTGCTACCTCAACCCGCACGCAAGACCGGCACCATTTCGCTGCACGATGCGGACAGCTTCATCCGCTACGTCAACGACCACAAAGCCGCCGAATCGCGGATTTATGTGGACGCTGATTTCGAATCCGGCCACGTCAAGTTCGTGGCCGTCCTGAACGAGCACCAGCCCGGCGCGGACGCGGACATCAACTACGCCGCCTGGCGCGATCACCGCGCAGTCTTCGCGCCGCGGCAGACGCCCGAGTGGAAGGCATGGCTCAGCAAGAACCGCAACAAGTTCAACCAGCAGGAGTTCGGCGAATTCCTCGAGTACCACATGCCCGAGATCGTTTCGCCGGAAGGCTCGCGCTATCCGCAACCCGCTCAGCTGCTCGAGTTCGCCCTGAACCTTGAAGAAACCAAGAAGGTTCGCTTCCGCAGCAGCTCGCGCCTGCAGAACGGACAAGTGCAATTCGAGTACGTCGAGGAAGGCGCCGACTCGACCAAGGGCAAGCTCGACGCCTTTGAAGCATTTGCCGTCGGAATCTCCCCGTTCTTCAACGGCAGCGCCTACCAGCTGGACGCCAAGCTGCGCTACCGCATCTCCAACGAAGGCGTGCTGACTTTCTGGTACGAGCTGCAGCGCCCGGACAAGGCGCTCGAAGACGCTGCGCGCGAGCTGCTGGCTCAGGTGCAGGAAAAAGCCGGCGTGCCGGTGCTGTTCGGCTCGGCGTGCTGATCCACCGTTAACAAAATGCCCGGCTTGGCCGGGCCCTACCGCCAAGCCGCTTGCATCAGGCGGCTTGCCAGTAGGCCAGCGAACCAACAGGAGAAACATCATGGCAATGGAGCTTTTGGACCTCAACGACGAGGCAGCCCGCGAGCTGCGCAAGACCGGCTGGATCATCAAGTGCCCGTTTTTCCGCAACGGCCAAGCGGTGTTCGTCGCGGTCAAGGTCACCCGCTAACGCTGGCGCGTCGTGCTCATGAGCAAGCCATGAGCAGCGCATGAGCAACACATGAGCAGGTTATGAGCAAACAAGCATGGGCAACGCAGGCGGCAGGCAGGGTAAAGGCGCTGCCGGCAGCCCGCACCGAGACGAAAGCCGAGCGGTTCCGGGCGATCTACCCGGACATCGAGGCGGCACTCGGCCGCGGCGTCAGCCAGGCCGCGCTGGTCGAGACGCTCGCCCAGAGCGGGCTCGTCATGACGCTGGATGAGCTGCGCAACGCGCTGTACCGCGAGCGCAAGCGGCTGAAGAAACAGGCAGGCAAGGAGCCCACCCATGAAACACAAGCGCCCAAGGCGCCGCGCACACCGGCCGCCACATCCGATCCCGCGCCCGTCGGGCACCGCCCGCTTGATCTTGGTACGCGGTCGAATGATGGAAATACCGGCGCCGGCTTCAACTGGCCGACCTACCGAGACCAACCCACCACCTGGTGAACACAAGGAGCACAACAAGATGAAAACCGCGCATTTCGTGATGCAGGGCAAAGGCGGCTGCGGCAAGAGCCTGATCGCCGCCACCCTCGCCCAGTACCTGGCTGCCTCGGGCGACACCCCGCTGTGCGTCGATACCGACCCGGTCAACCGCACCTTCAGCCGCACCAAGGCGCTGGGCGTGCGCGGCCTTGAGTTGCTCGACAGCGGCCGCCAGATCGACAGCCGACAGTTCGACAACCTGGTCGAGTGGCTGCTGGAGCACGACGGCGACGCGGTGATCGATAACGGCGCCAGCGTGTTCGTGCCGCTCATGGCCTACCTCGCCCAATCCGGCGCGCTTGATCTGCTGGGGGCGAGCGGCGTGGACGTGGTGCTGCATGTG
Source organism: Crenobacter caeni (assembly GCF_010435965.1). Classification (GTDB taxonomy): domain Bacteria; phylum Pseudomonadota; class Gammaproteobacteria; order Burkholderiales; family Chromobacteriaceae; genus Craterilacuibacter; species Craterilacuibacter caeni. The sequence goes on along the minus strand of NZ_JAAGAA010000002.1, from coordinate 81,086 downwards.
CCGATCATCGGCGGCGACGCGCTGGACGACACGGCCAACGGCTTCAACGCGCTGCTGTCCTCGACCGGCGCCGACGCGGTTGCATGGGTCAACCCGCACTTCGGCGCGGTGACGCGCGATGGCAAGCACTTCCGGGACAGCGCGCTGGCCGCCCGCCACGCCAGCCGCCTGCGCGGCATGGTCGAGCTGCCGGATTGGGACCGCGCCACCTTCGGTAAGGATCTGGCCCAGATGCGCGAGCACGGCCTGACCTTCGACGAGGCGGCCAGCAAGCCGGAGTACAGCGCGATGACCCGCCACCGGCTCTCGCGCATGCGCGGCGAGCTGTTCAGCTTGCTGGACGGCTGCGCGCTGCGCGCCAGCAAGGAGGCTGCATGAACGCCGAGGCGATCAAAACAAGCGCATCGCTTAGCCAGCAAGAGCAGGCGGCGATGGAGGATCTGGCTACCGCTGTCGCGAAACTTGAGCTGGATACGCACCAGGGCGCCCCCACTGAAGCCGCAGAGGTTGCAGCGCAGCTGCTGGCGCTCATGACTCAAACAGCACTGCTGAAAGCCGCCTACCCGGCTATCCACGATGCGGCGATGTTGCTGATTGCGGCGGTGATGGTGGATGCGGGGCTGATCGACATCGAAGCTATCGAAGGAGAGCAGACATGATATCCCGCATGACAATTTTCGGCGGGCAGGAAGTCCGCGTGAAAACTGAAAGAAACCTCAGCGCAGTGACCGGAGCCCCATTCTGGATAAACGAGATTTCGATTATGGAAAAAGGGAGAGCCAGCCCGGCGGCGACCATCTTGGTGTACATGGACGACGAGACAAGCGACCAGCTCGAGCAGGCGCACCAATCCAGCCAGGCCAGCAAGGAGATCGCCGCATGATGCATGCGCTGAAAGTCACCTTGCACGCGGTTGCCGGCGGCCTCGCCCGCGGCACGCTGGTGGCGGCGGCCTTCTTCGGCACCGTCAAGCTGATGGACATGATCTCGAAAGCGGGGGCGTGATGCTGACCGACAACACCCGACTGATCTCGATCGACCTGGAAACCCTGGGCAAGCAAAAGCCGCGCGCGGCGATCGCCACCATCGGCATGGTCGCCGTCGACATCGGAACCGGCCAAGAGGCGGCTGCCTTCTACGCCCGCGTCGAACGCAGCAGCGCCCTGCGCGTCGGCCAGGCCGATCAGGACACGCTCGACTGGTGGAGCCGCCAGCCGGACGCCGCCCGCGCCGAGATCGAACAGGGCGACACGCCGCTGCGCACCGCGCTGCTGTCATTGGCCGAGGCAATCAAGTTCGCCACCGACGGGCGCGACCCGAGCGACGTTGCCTTCGTCGCCCGCGCACCGTCGTTCGATCTGGCCATTCTCGACTACCACTACAGCTACTACGGGCTCGAGACGCCGTGGCAATACTGGCAGGAGCGCGACCACCGCTCGATCGAAGACGCCTGGTGCGAAGCGATCAGGCTCGGCGGCGGCGAGTGCTTGAGTTACCGCGACGCCACCGTGGTCGAACACCACGCACTCGAGGACGCCCGCTGGCAGGCGCTCTACCTGCTCAACCTGCGCGATGCCTTGCGCAGGATCTGCGTGCCCGCTGACGAAAGGCTGCGCCAGGCCGCCCGCAAGATGCTCGACCACGACGGCGGCGCCGACTCTAAAGACTACGACGCCGGCAAATTCATGCTTGCCCGCACCGCGGTGCGCGTACTTGTTGGCAAAGGAGACGAGGCATGATCCGAGACCAGTTCCTGCTCGGCATGGACAACGAGATCATCGTCGACTTGTTCGCCGGCGGCGGCGGCATGTCCACCGCCATCGAGCTCGCACTCGGGCGACATGTCGACATTGCCATCAACCACAACGCCGACGCGATCAGCATGCACATGGCGAATCACCCGCAAACCGAGCACTACTGCGCCGACGTGTTTGAGGTATGCCCGCACGAAGCGACGCGAGGCCGCCCCGTCGGCCACCTGCACGGCAGCCCGGACTGCACCCACTTTTCGCAGGCCATAGGCGGCCAGCCGCGCAGCAAGAAAATCCGCGGGCTTGGCTGGGTGATGGTGCGCTGGGCCGGCCAGGTCAAACCGCGCAGCATCAGCATGGAAAACGTCCACCAGATGAAACAGTGGGGGCCGCTGATCGCCAAGCGCTGCAAGCAGACTGGCCGCGTCATCCGCCTGGACGGGACCGTAGCAGCCCCGGGCGAGCGCGTGCCGGTGCAAGAGCAGTTTCTTGTTCCTGACCCGAAGCACGTTGGCCGCACCTGGCGGCGCTTCGTGCAGACGCTGGAGCAGCTTGGCTACAAAGTCGAAACAGGCGGAATGGTTGCGGCAGACTACGGCGCGGCCACCACCCGAGACCGTCTATTCATGTTTGCGCGCCGTGACGGACGACCAATCGTCTGGCCGTCAGCCACGCACCACAAGCAGGCCGCAAAAGGCCGGAAGACTCACCGCGCAGCGGCTGAACACATCGACTTCAGCAACCTCGGCGAATCCATCTTCACCCGCAAAAAACCGCTGGCAGAGGCCACCATGCGCCGGATCGCCAAGGGCATGCACAAGTTCGTGCTTGGCTGTCCAAAGCCGTTCATCGTTGAGCTGGCCAACTGGAGCAACCGCAATGGCGTACACGATAGCGAACTACCGCTGAACACGATCACCGCACATCCAAAGGGCGGAAGCTTCGCGGTGGCCACGCCGCACTTGGTCAAGTTTCGTGGGGACAGTATCGGCCACGCGATCGATACTCCTTGTCCGACCATCACAGCTGGCGGTGGTGCGAAACGTCCCGCAGGCGCAGCGCATGCTTTGGGCTTGGCATCGGCAATTCTTGTGCAAGCAGCCCACGGCGAAGGAAAGCCCGGGCGCGCGCGGCGCTGGGGAGATGGCAGCAAGCCGGTTACCGGCCCGGTGAACACCATCACCGCGTCTGGAAGCGGAGGCCAGGCGCTGGCCACCGCCTACCTGATGCAAGCCAACGGCGGCTTCAACACGACGGCCGGGCGCAGCCTGGACGAACCGGCAAGCACGATCACCACCACCGGCAGCCAGCAGCAACTTGTCGGCGCGCACCTGGTCACTCTGCGCCGCAACTGCTTCGGCCGCGAGTTCGACGCACCAATGGCGGCCATCACCGCCGGCGCGGAACACCACGCCGTCGCGTCGTATCTGCTGAGCAAGGATCACGAGGACGCAGCCCTGCGCTGCGCCGCATTCCTGATCAGCTACTACGGCACCGACAACGTAAGCGCTGCAGACCAGCCGATGCCGACTGCCACCACGCGCGACCGCTTGGCGCTGGTAACCGTATGGGTACGCGGAGAACCGTATGTGATCGTCGACATCTGCCTGCGCATGCTGACGCCGCGCGAGCTGTATCTGTGCCAAGGCTTCCCTGCCAGCTACATCATCGACCGCGGCCACGACGGGCGGGTGTTCTCTAAATCCGCCCAGGTGCGCATGGTCGGCAACTCGGTCAGCCCGGGCCCGGCAAAAGCACTCATCTCAGCCAACTGCATGGACCTGGCTGCATGGACTCTGGCAGAGATGAAACAGAGGGAAAGGATTGCTGCATGAATACCGCACGACTCGGCCCCAACCAGCGCATGGCGCTGAAGTTGCTCGCCGCAAGCGCCGAAGGCATGACCCGCGCCGAGCTGCAGGCGTCGCTACACATCACCGACCTGCGCAGCGTACAGGCCATGCTCAAGTCCCTGCTCGGGCGCGGGCTGATCCACATCAGCGCATGGCGCTACGAGTCCGCCGGCGCCAGCTGCCCGGCGTGCAGGGTGTTCGCCGCGGGCAAGGGCGAAGACGCCAAGAAGCCAGAGCCGATGGGCGCGATCCAGCGCAAGCATCGGTACGTCGAAAAGGTCGGGAGAGAGCTGTTCCGACAGGCAGACGCCGCCCGGTCGCGTGGCGCGAGCCGCCTGGTGATCGACGGCGAGGTGGTGTGGCAGCGCGGCGACGGCTTCGGCCTGCGCAGTGGTGGAATCAAGCCGGCCAGGCTGGCGGCGTGAATGAGGATGGCCTGATGGGAACACGCATTATCGATACGAAACAAATGCGCGAGGCAGCGGAGCTTACACGCCAGCGCGGCAATGTAGTGATGGCCGTCTACGTCGACGAGCACATCGAACTGCTAGATGAGATCGACAGGCTGCGCACGCAGCTTTGCAGCTGCCCAAGCGGGGACGGATCGCTGCGCTGGCCGTGCAAGGCGCACCCACCGGAGAAAACACCATGACCGGGCAGTGGATACACGTCGGATACCGGCACGGGAAGCCACTACTGAGATACGTCGCGAAAGACCTGAAGGGAAGCAAACCATGAGCAAGACAAAGATCACCGCCCAGCCGCTCTACCTCGACCTGCCATCCGTCGCGGCCGCACTGTGCGTGTCACCGTCTACGGTGCAAAACCTGGTCCGTGCCGGCGACTTCCCGCAACCGCGCAAGCTGTCCGGCAACCGGGTGGGCTGGTTGATGCGAGAGCTGACAGAGTGGTCTGAAGCTCGGCCGGTGAGCGACATCCCGCCGCCGCCCAACACCGGGGCCAAGAAGCCTAGAGCGCGTCGGCAGCCGCCAGCGACTCTAGATGATCGGACAGCCGCATGAGCCACTCGACCCGCTCGGCATCATACGAGTGCTGGTTGTACACCCCCACAACGCCAGGCAGCAGGTGGCCGAGGATAGACTCGGCCACTGCTTCCGGGCAGCCCAGCGCCGCCAGCCGCGTGCGCACCGTTCGCCGCAGGTCATGCGGCGCCCAGTGCGTCACCGGTAAGCGCGGCCGCACTTCTACAGAACGCGTCTGGCTGTACGGCTGGTGATACCAGACGCTGGTCTGGATCGTCTTCTGCTGTACCGGCTCAACCCTGCCGCCCTGCAGCCGCGCAGGGAAAAGGTAGCCATCCCCGTACAGTGCTTTGCGGCGCAACACCACCGCCTGCCCGCGACCGAATAGCGGCACCCGCAAATCCGTCGCCCGCTCATGCCTAGCGTTCTTGGTCTTGGCCTTCGGCAGCACCCACCACAACACATCGCCCTCGCGCACGATTTCGCGCCCTTCCATCTGCACGACTTCCGCGCCGCGTGCCCCAGTCCACAGGTAAAGCGTCAGTACGTCCTCGACGAGACGCGTGAAGTTTGGCAACCAGCGGATCAGCTGCCCGATCTCGTCAGGCGTCAGCACGCGCTTGGTTGTCCCGGTGCGCTCCCCTTGCACCAAGCGCCCGCGCGAGCGGACCTTGCCACGCAGAATCATCCGCCACCAGTTCGGCGACGTATCAGGCAGCCGCCCCGCGTCCAGCGCGTAGTCCCACGCAGCGCCGAGCTCGGCGCGCAACTTGGCCGCCTGAACCGGGGCACGGGTCGAGACAGACTGGATCAAATCGAAGGCCTGGGCGCGGGTCAGCTCGGCCGCCGGCAAAACCGCAAGATCAGGCGGGATCATGGTGTCGAACATGCGCCACACCTCGTCCGCCCCTTTCTTCTGGCGAACTGGCCGAACGTGGCCCGCCCAGTAGTCGTGGCAAGCGTCGAACACGCTATAGGGTCGCTCGGCCTGCCTGGCGCGTCGGGCTTGTGCCGCATGCCTGGCCGCCAACCTTGCTTCCTTGCGCGCCTCGGCCAGATCCACGCCCTGCTCTCGCGCCTCGCGCAGACGTTCCCACTCAACGATCGCAGCGCTGATCGACATCGCTGGCCACTGGCCTATCTTGACCTGACGCAGACGCCCGTCGACCGGGCTCCTGTAGCGATAGGTCCAGGTGCGGCCGCTGGCGCGCGCCTCAAGCCTGAGCCCCGGATGGTCAGGGCTGGTAAGATATTCACCCGCAGCCAGCAGCTTCGCGGCACGCGCATCAAACATGGGCACTCCGGTATAGGTTTTTTGACCCCGGAAAACCTCGGTATAGGTTTTCAAAAACAGGGCATCAAAAAACTATACCAAATTGCCAAGTTCGCGTGTTTGCGCATGTGTGTACATACCAAACACGCCGCACCGCACAAACGCCGCAAACCCTTTACAAATCAGCGCTTTGACCAACAAAACCACACAGAATCAGTCGCTTATGAACGGCCAGAAAACACCACACACCCCGATGATGCAGCAATACCTCGCGATCAAGCGTGAGCACCCGGACAAGCTGGTGTTCTACCGCATGGGCGACTTCTACGAGCTCTTCTACGAGGACGCCGAAAAGGCCGCCCGCTTGCTCGACATCACGCTGACCACCCGCGGCGCGTCCGCCGGCGTGCCGATCAGGATGGCCGGCGTGCCCTACCACGCGGCCGAAGGCTACCTGGCGCGGCTGGTGAAACTGGGCGAATCGGTCGCCATCGCCGAACAGATCGGCGACCCGGCGACCAGCAAGGGCCCGGTCGAGCGCAAGGTGGTGCGGGTGGTCACCCCGGGCACGCTGACCGACGCCGCGCTGCTCGACGACAAGCGCGACAACCTGGTGCTCTCGCTCAACAGCGTGAAGGGCGTGCTCGGCCTCGCCTGGCTGTCGCTCTCCAGCGGTGAATTCAAGGTCATGCAAACGAGCGTCGACGAGCTCGTCAGCGAGCTGGAACGCCTGAAGCCGGCCGAACTGTTGCTGCCCGAGGACAACCCGCTGCCCATCGTCGAGACGCTGGGCGTGCCCTGCCGCAAGCTGCCGTCGTGGCAGTTCGACGCCGAGTCGGGCAAGACCACGCTGACCCGACACTTCGGCACGCGCGACCTCGCCGGCTTCGGCGCCGACGCGCTGACCGTCGCCGTCGGCGCGGCAGGCGCGCTGATCGAATACGTGCGGCTGACCCAGGGCAGCGAGCTGCAACACATCCAGGCGCTGGCGGTCGAGTCGCTGGGCGACTTGGTGCGCATGGACGCGGCGACCCGCCGCAACCTGGAACTCACCGAGACGCTGCGCGGCGAGAGCTCACCGACGCTCGCCTCCCTGCTCGACACTTGCGAGACCGGCATGGGCAGCCGCCTGCTGCGCCACTGGCTGCACCACCCGCTGCGCGACCACGCCGCCTTGCGCGCGCGCCACGAGGCGGTGCGCGCGCTGCTGCCGCGCTACGACGCGCTGCGCGAGACGCTGTCCGGCGTCGCCGACATCGAGCGGATCAGCGCGCGTGTCGCGCTGGGTAGCGCCCGCCCGCGCGACCTCTCCGCGCTGCGCGACTCGCTCGCGGCGCTGGGTTCAACCCGAGCGCTCGCGCTGGCGTTGCCGTCAAGGCTGCTTGGCGAACTGGCCGCCGCGCTGCCGGAAGACTCGCCGCTGGCAGTGCTGCTTGCGCGCGCCATCCTGCCCGAGCCTTCGGTGCAGCTGCGCGACGGCAACGTGATCAACCACGGCTACTCGGCCGAACTGGACGAGCTGCGCGCGATCCAGCAGAACTGCGGCGACTTCCTGCTGGAGCTGGAGGCGCGCGAGCGCGCACGCACCGGCATCAGCACGCTGAAGGTCGAATACAACCGCGTGCACGGCTTCTATATCGAGGTCAGCCGCGCGCAGTCGGACAAGGTACCCGACGACTACCGCCGCCGGCAGACGCTGAAGAACGCCGAACGCTATATCACGCCGGAACTGAAGGCCTTCGAGGACAAGGCGCTGTCGGCCAACGACCGCGCGCTCGCGCTGGAAAAGCAACTGTACGAGGCGCTGATCGCCGAACTCGCCGCGCATGTGGCCATGCTGCAGAAGACCGCGCACGCGGTCGCCGCGCTCGACGTGCTTGCCGCGTTCGCCGAACGCGCCGACGCCGGGCGCTACGTCGAGCCCGAACTGGTGCCGGATGCGCGCCTCGACATCGTCGGCGGCCGCCACCCGGTGGTCGAGGCCGGCCTCGAGCGCTTTATCGCCAACGACACCCGGCTGGCCGACACGCGCCGCCTGCTCTTGATCACCGGCCCCAATATGGGCGGTAAGTCGACCTATATGCGGCAGACCGCACTGATCACCCTGCTCGCCCACGTCGGCAGCTTCGTGCCGGCCGAGTCTGTGGTGCTCGGCCCGATCGACCGCATCTTCACCCGCATCGGCGCGTCAGACGACCTGGCCGGCGGGCGCTCGACCTTCATGGTCGAGATGACCGAGGCGGCCAACATCCTCAACAACGCGACCGAACAGAGCCTGGTGCTGATGGACGAGGTCGGCCGCGGCACGTCGACCTTCGACGGGCTGGCGCTGGCGTGGGCGATCGCGCGCGCGCTGATCGAGAAAAACCGCAGCTACACGCTGTTCGCGACGCACTATTTTGAACTGACGCGGCTCGCCGCCGAGTTCCCGGCCGTCGCCAACGTCCACCTGTCGGCCGTCGAACACAAGAACAGCATCGTGTTCATGCACCACGTCGAGGAAGGCCCGGCCAGCCAGAGCTACGGGCTGGCGGTCGCCCAGCTGGCCGGCGTGCCGGCCAGGGTCATCCGCGAAGCGCGGCGCCACTTGGCCGAACTCGAGGAGCAGTCGGTGTCGGCGCAGCAGCCTGACCTGTTCGCGACAGCGCGCGCACCGGCCGCCCCCGAACCGCACCCGGTCACCGCCGCGCTCGCCGACGTCGACGTCGACGCGCTGACCCCGCGCGAGGCGCTCGCACTACTGTATGAGCTGAAAGCGCAACTCGATTGAAGCGGCTGTCATCGTAGTGAAAAAAATCTTGCGCCGCGATACAAATATTCCATCAGGTTGTCTATAGTCAGCTTGTACAATTCTTATATAGAGAGCTAGGAAAGTGCAGACCATGGCCCACACCGAAACAAGGAGCGGCATCCAGCGCCTGTTCAACCTGCCCGAGGACGCCGAAGGCCTGCCGCTATCGGCGGTCGAGGATAGGGCAAGCCGTCGCCTGAGCGAATTCTCGGCGTTCGCTTTGCAGACCCTGTCCGAAATGGGGATCACCATTCCGCCGGCAGTCAGCTTCGTCTCCTGCCCCAACTGCCAACTGGAGATCAACAGCCAGCATCCGCGCGCGGCAGAGATCCAGGCGTGGCTGGACGAGAGCCTGGAAGCGCAAGAGCGTTTCAAGAAGGTCGAGGTGCTGTACGAGCTGATCCGCGCCAGCGAACTGGCCGGCCAGACCATTCCACAATCGGTCTGTTTTCACGTCGGACTGACCAGCGCCGGCGCGATCGCCTACTTCGAGACGTTCGTCCCCCGCTGCAACTGATGGTGGCGCCGCCGCCGCGGCCGGGCCGCTGGCGGCGACTTTTTTCACCGCCTCAATCCCAATAGCCGGGCGTGCCGTAACACTGCTTCAGGAACTCGATGAACACCCGTACCCGCTGCGGCAGGAAGCGCCGCTGCGCGACCACCGCGCACACCGGGTAGTCCGGCGACGAGAAGCTGTCGAGCACGGTGACCAGCCGCCCGTCGGACAGGTCGTCCTTCACCTCCCACAAGGACCGCCAGGTCAGCCCCAACCCCCTAAGCGCCCAGTCGTGTAGCACCGCGCCGTCGCTGCACTCGAGCGAGCCCGATACCCGCAAATTGACCGGGCGGCCGTCGACGACGAAGGCCCAGCCGCGGCTCTGGCTCTCGCCGAGCGACAGGCAGTTGTGTCGGGCCAGGTCGTCCAGCGTGCGCGGAATGCCGTGCAGTGCGAGATAGGCGGGAGCGGCGACCACCACCCGCCGGTTGCCGGCGAGCCTGTGCGCGATCAGCGAAGAGTCGGCGAGGTCCGAGATGCGGATCGCGCAGTCGATGCGTTCGCGCGCCAGGTCGACCAGCCGGTCGGACAAGTCGAGCGCCACCTTGACGTCAGGGTGCAGCGCCTGGAACGCCGGCAGGTGCGGCGCGACGTGACGGCGGCCGAAGCCGGCCGGCGCGGACAGCCTGAGCACGCCGCGCGCGCGTGCGTTGCCGGCGCCGACCGCCGCCTCTGCGTCGGCCAATTCACCCAGGATGCGCTGTGCTTCCTCGAAGAACGCCGCACCCTCCTGCGTCGGCGTGACGCTGCGCGTGGTGCGCAATAATAGCCGCGCGCCGAGGCGGTTCTCCAGCGCGTCCAGCCGGCGGCCGACCATCGCCGGGCCGACGCCTTCGGCGCGCGCGGCGGCGGACAGGCTGCCCAGCGTGACCACCGCGACAAAGGTTTCCAGTTGTTTGAACGCATCCATGGGAATAAACGGGCAAAGCGCCAATCTTAACGCATCCTTCAGCCTGGCAAGACCGCCTCGCCGGCCAGGCGGGACGTGAGGTAGCCCGCCAGCAACGCGCAGTCGGCGCGAACCCCGTCCGGCGAGTCCAGCAGCAAGGCGTACGCCCGCTCGAGACGCATCGCCAGCGTGCCGTCGCCCGGCCCTGCCGCGACGGCCGCGTCCAGCAGCACCTCGAGCTGCCAGCGCGGCAGCGCCTGCACTTCCGACGAGGGCTGCAGCCAGACACCGCCCTCCACTCCGTGCACCATTTCCGCTTCAACGCGTTGCAGTTGCCGACACTGTCTGCCCATTTGCCTCACCCTTCTTCAGTAAATTCCAATAAACTGCGCGCAGGCGTCAGGATGCCAGCGATGGCCGGCGGGCGGGCGCGAAAATTCCCCAAATAGATAAATTACCAAGCAATAAAATGACAGATATAGGTCTCGGCCACGCCAAGACGGCCATCCTGATGGGCGAGATGACCGTCCCCCATCTGCGGGCGGTCTACCACGCTTTCGACGGGGACCTGCTGCTTGCGCTGGTGCTGGGCGAGCTCTCCCACCGCTCGCTGTCGAAACTGTTCGAGCGCAATGGCGGCGAGCACCCCGACCTCGACCAATGGCTGCGTCTGCCCGAAGATGAGCGCGCCCGCTACCTGCGCCCGTGCAACGCCTTTTCGCTGGCAGAGGCGACCGGCATCCCGCGCGAGACGGTCCGCCGCAAGGTCAAGATCCTCGTCGACAAGGGCTGGGTTCACGAGGCGCCGAACAAGCAGCTGACGATCACCGACGAGCCGGCCCGCCTGTTCGCGCCGCTCTACCTGTCCCTGAGTGAGCAGTGCACACGCATCGGGGAGGCCTTGCGTGGCGGGACGTCGTATACGCGCCCCGCCGGTGCCTATTAACCACAAAAAAGTAAAAGAAGCTGTGCATCACAAGCGCTTTTACGCCAATTAAAATATCAATACACTGACCGAAAACCTGTTGTCCTAAACAAAGGAGTTTGGTCATGTCCGTTCAACTGCCGCAAGGCGTCGAGATCCTCGCGCCCTTCACGCCCGAGTTCGAGTCCATCCTGAGCGCCGACGCGCTCGCCTTCGTCGCCAAGCTGCACCGCAAGTTCGAAGGCACCCGCCGCGAACTGCTCGCCCGCCGCGTGCTGCGCCAGGCCGAGCTGGATGCCGGCCGCCTGCCGGACTTCCTGCCGGAAACCGCCGCCGTGCGCGCAGGTGACTGGCAGATCGCGCCGCTGCCGGCCGACCTGCTGGACCGCCGCGTCGAGATCACCGGCCCGGTCGAGCGCAAGATGATGATCAACGCGCTGAACTCCGGCGCCAAGAGCTTCATGGCCGACTTCGAGGACTCCAACTGCCCGAGCTGGGAAAACCAGATCAGCGGCCAGATCAACGTGCGCGACGCGTACCGCAAGACCATCTCTTTCACCAGCCCGGAAGGCAAGCAGTACGCGCTGAACGACACCATCGCCACGCTGATCCTGCGTCCGCGCGGCTGGCACCTGATGGAAAAGCACGTCAAGGTCGACGGCGAGATCGTCTCCGGCGCCCTGTTCGACTTCGCGCTGTCGTTCTTCCACAACATCCACTACCTGGTCGGCGAAGGCCGCGCGACCTACTACTACCTGCCGAAGATGGAAAGCCATCTGGAGGCCCGCCTGTGGAACGACGTGTTCGTGTTCGCGCAGGACGAGCTGTCCGTCCCGCAAGGCACCATCAAGGCGACCGTGCTGATCGAGACCATCCTCGCCGCCTTCGAGATGGACGAGATCCTGTACGAATTGCGCGAGCACAGCTCGGGCCTGAACGCCGGCCGCTGGGACTACATCTTCAGCTGCATCAAGAAGTTCAAGAACAACAAGGACTTCTGCCTGGCCAACCGCGGCGCGATCACCATGACGGTGCCGTTCATGCGCGCCTACGCGCTGCTGCTGCTGAAGACCTGCCACAAGCGCCAGGCGCCGGCCATCGGCGGCATGGCCGCGCTGATCCCGATCAAGAACGACCCGGTTGCCAACGAGAAGGCGCTGGGCGGCGTGAAGGCCGATAAGGACCGTGACGCGGGCGACGGCTACGACGGCGGCTGGGTTGCCCACCCGGGCCTGGTGCCGGTGGCGATGGAAGCGTTCAGCGCCGTGCTGGGCGACGCGCCGAACCAGATCGGCAAGCAGCGTGACGACGTGGTGGTCAAGGCGTCCGACCTGCTGAACTTCCAGCCCGAAGCGCCGATCACCGAAGCCGGCATGAAACTCAATATCGACGTCGGCATCCAGTACCTCGGCTCGTGGATCTCCGGCAACGGCTGCGTACCGATCCACAACCTGATGGAAGACGCGGCCACCGCCGAGATCTCGCGCGCGCAGATCTGGCAATGGATCCGCTCGCCCAAGGGCGTGCTCGACGACGGCCGCAAAGTCACACAGGAGCTGTTCGCGGCCTTCCACGCCGAAGTGGTCGCCGAGCTGAAGGCGAAGCTGGGCAGCCGCTGGACCCGCCAGTACGAGGACGCCGCGCGCATGTTCGCCGAGCTGACCAGCTCGGACGACTTCGTTGAGTTCCTGACCCTGCCGGGCTACGACTACATCGACTAAGCCCTACCCCCTGCACGCGATCAGCCACCCGCAAGCGGGTGGCTTTTTTACGCACGAAAATAGCCAGCATATTGCGCTGGAATAGCCTGCACGCAATCTCCACGCGCCACTCGAATGCAATTTACAGCAATATAAAACCAATAAATATAAAAAACATGCAGCTTTAAAGCAAAGCAACCACTGCAAGCGATCATGCAGTGCAATAAGATTGCCGAAAATATCCAAACACTACCGGAGCCCGCCATGCACAAGACCACCCAAGCCCTGCTCGCCGCGCTGATCGCCACTGGCGCCGCCCTGCCCGCGGCCGCCGCCGACATGAAGTCGGTCGCCATCACCGCCATCGTCGACCACCCCGCGCTCGACGCCGCCCGCAAGGGTGTCGAGGACGAACTCAAGGCCGCCGGCTTTGTCGCCGGCAAAAACCTCAAGCTGCAGTACCAGAGCGCGCAGGGCAACACGGCGACCGCCGCGCAGATCGCGCGCAAGTTCGTCGGCGACAAGCCGGACGCCATCGTCGCCATCGCCACCCCCAGCGCGCAGGCAGCCGCCGCCGCCACCCGCTCGATCCCGGTGGTGTTCACCGCGGTGACCGACCCGGTCGCCGCCAAGCTGGTGCCGTCGTGGAAGGCCGGCGGCGGCAACGTGACCGGCGTGTCCGACAAGCTGCCGATCGGCGCGCAGGTCGACCTGATCCAGCAGGTCAAGCCGGGCGCCAAGCGGGTCGGCATGGTGTACAGCCCGGGCGAGGTGAACTCGGTGATCGTCGCGCGCGAGCTGAAGGAAGAGCTCGGCAAGCGCGGCATGACGCTGGTCGAGTCGGCCGCGCCGCGCACGGTCGACGTGGCGCCGGCGGCGAAGAACCTCGCCGGTAAGGTCGACGTGATCTACACCAGCACCGACAACAACGTCGTCTCCACTTACGAGTCGCTGGCCGCCGTCGCCGCGCAGGCCAAGCTGCCGCTGATCGCTGCCGACACCGACTCGGTCAAGCGCGGCGCGATCGCGGCGCTCGGCCAGAACTACTACGACATCGGCCGCCAGACCGGCCGCGTGGTGGTGCGCATCCTCAAGGGCGAGAAGGCCGGCGCCATCGCACCGCAAATGGGGCAGAAGCTGAGCCTGGTGGTCAACCCGGCCGCCGCGCAGAAACAGGGCGCGCCGCTATCGGCAGAACTGGCCAAGCGCGCCAGCGAAACCGTCAAGTAAGCATGCATCGCAGGCGGGGGAAGCCCCCCGCCCCAGCCGGCCGCAGAAGCCGGCACTTCCCGGAGCCATACCATGTCCATGATCGCCCTGATGGGTGCGCTGGAAATCGGCCTCGTCTTCGCGCTGGTCGCGCTGGGCGTGCTGATCTCCTTCCGCATCCTGAATTTTCCAGACCTGACCGCCGACGGCAGCTTCCCGCTGGGCGGCGCGGTCGCCGCCACACTGATCGCAGGCGGCCACGACCCGTACACCGCCTGCCTTATCGCCATGCTGGCCGGCGCCGCCGCCGGCTGGTGCACCGCGTGGCTCAACGTGCGGCTGAACATCCTGCAGCTGCTCTCCAGCATCCTGGTGATGATCGCGCTCTATTCGATCAACCTGCGCATCATGGACGCACCGAACGTGCCGCTGATCGGTGCGCCGACCGTGTTCTCGCCGCTGATCGGCGACGACTTCGAAAGCAGCTGGCTGGTGCAGCCGGCCGTGCTCGCCGCGGTGGTGATCGCCGCCAAGCTGCTGCTTGACGTGTTCTTCGCGTCGCAGGCCGGGCTCGCGATGCGCGCGACCGGCGCCAATCCGCGCATGGCGCGCGCGCAGGGCATCTCGACCGACCGCATGACGCTGGCCGGCATGGCGCTCTCCAACGCGCTGATCGCGCTGGCCGGCGCGCTCTACGTGCAGACCCAAGGCGGCGCCGACATCTCGATGGGCATCGGCACCATCGTGGTCGGCCTCGCCGCGGTCATCATCGGCGAGACACTGATCCCGGCGCGCTCGCTGTGGGTGATCACGCTGGCGACCGTACTGGGTGCGCTGCTCTACCGCGTAATGATCGCCTTCGCGCTGAACGCCGAATTCATCGGGCTGGCCGCGCAGGACCTCAACCTGGTCACCGCCTTGCTGGTCGGCTTCGCGCTGGTGCTGCCGCTTTTGAAAGCCAAGGCGAACGCCGCCCGCGGGAGGACTGCCTGATGCTCGCCGCCCACAATCTGACCAAGACCTTCAACCCGGGTACGCCGATCGAAAACCCGGTGCTGCGCGGATTGTCGCTCACCATCGAGAGCGGCCAGTTCGTCACCGTGATCGGCAGCAACGGCGCCGGCAAGTCGACCTTCCTCAACGCGATCTCGGGCGACGTGGTCCCCGATAGCGGCACGCTGGCGATCGACGGCCAGGACGTGACCCGGCTGCCGAGCTGGCAGCGCGCCGGCCTCGTCGCCCGCGTGTTCCAGGACCCGATGGCCGGCACCTGTGAGGCGCTGACCATCGAGGAGAACCTCGCGCTCGCCTGGCAGCGCGGGCAGAAGCGCGGGCTCGGCCCCGCGGTGAAGAAGGCGCAGCGCGAACTGTTCCGAGACAAGCTGTCCACCCTCAAGCTCGGCCTGGAAAACCGGCTGGCCGACCGCATGGGCCTGCTCTCCGGCGGCCAGCGCCAGGCGGTCAGCCTGCTGATGGCGTCCCTGCAGCCTTCGCGCATCCTGCTCCTGGACGAACATACCGCCGCGCTCGACCCGAAGACCGCCGCCTTCGTGCTCGAGCTGACCGACCGCATCGTGCACGAGAACAAGCTGACCACGCTGATGGTCACCCACTCGATGCGCCAGGCGCTCGACCACGGCGAGCGCACCGTGATGCTGCACCAGGGACGAGTGGTACTCGACGTGGACGGAGACGCGCGCGCGCGCATGCAGGTGGCCGACCTGTTGTCGATGTTCGAGAAGACCCGCGGCGAGACGCTGGACGACGACGCGCTGCTGCTGGGCTGAGTGCGGGCGGCAGCTTGCGCGGCTATCATGGCAAACATTGCACCTTGACCCATGGAGCATGCCATGAAGCTGTACAGCCTCGCCCTCGCCGCCCTGTTGCCGTGCGCCTCCCTGCTGGCCGAACCGGTGGTGCTCAACCTGAGCGCCAACGCTACGCGCGAAGTGGCCAACGACGAGATGGTCGCCCGCCTCTACGTGCAGGCCGACGCACAGAGCCCGGCCGCCCTCGCCCGGGAGATGGGCGGCGCGCTCGAGCGCACGCGCAAGGAGGCCGCGCGTTACCCGCAGCTCTCCTTCGCGCAGGCCGCTTACAACAGCTGGCCTGAATACGGAAAGGACAGGAAGGTGAACGGCTGGCGCGGCCGCGCCAGCGTGACGGTCAGCGGACGCGACCTGCAAGCGGCCTCCGAGCTGGTCGCACGGCTGCAGGGCTTCATGCTGATCGAAAACGTCGGCTTCCAGGTCTCGGAGACGGCACGCCGCGCCGCCCAGCAGGCGCTGATTCCCGAGGCGCTCGCCGACATCGCCGCACAGGCACGCGTGGTCGGTCACAGCCTCGGCAAGCCGCGCCAGGCGGTGCGCGAACTGACGCTGAACGGCCCGGGCAGCGGCGCGCCGATGCCGGTGTTTGCGCAGGCCAGGTTCGCCGCCGCCAACGCCGACGCAGCCGCGCCGGACCCGGTTAACTGGCAGCCGGGCGTCAGCCGCATCGGTGTCGACGCGAGCGCCCGCGTAGAACTGCAGTGACAGCCGGCACGCGCCGCGTTACAGTTAGGGCAAGGACGGCGCCAGCCGTCCTGTCCATTTCCCTGCACGCATCATGAAGCTGATTTCCTCCCCTACCAGTCCGTTCGCCCGCAAGACCCGCATCGTGCTGGCCGAGAAAAAGATCGACTGCCCCGTCGTCGAATTGTCACCGTGGGACGACGCGGAAGCCGTCGCCCGCTACAACCCGTTGGGCAAGGTCCCCGTACTCGAGCTGGACGACGGCAGCACGCTGTTCGACTCGCGCGTGATCGCCGAGTACCTCGACAGCATCTCGCCGGTCTCCCGCCTCTACCCGCAGGAGCGGCGCGCGCTGGTCGAGACCCGCCGCTGGGAAGCGCTGGCCGACGGCGTGTGCGACGCGCTGGTCGCCGCCGTTGTCGAACGGCGCCGCCCCGACGCGCAGCAGAGCGCGGCGAGCATCGAACGCCAGCTGGTGAAAGTCGAGCGCGGCCTCTCAGCGATGGCCGACGCGCTTGGCGAGCGCGTCTGGTGCAACGGCGAGGCGTACGGCATCGCCGACATTGCCTGCGGCTGCTGCCTCGACTATGTCAGCCTGCGCCTGCCCGAACTTGACTGGCGCGAACGCCATCCGGTGCTCGCCCAGCACGCGGACAAGCTCGCGGCAAGGCCGGCATTCGCCGAAACCCGGCCGGCCTGATGGACCGCTTGCGTTGCGTCAATAGCTAGCAAGCACACCTATTTTAAGCTGCGGTTTTTGGAACCGCTCCGTGTCCACGTTGACCGCCTTTGCGCCGCATCCGGCGCAGCGGCGCGCGCTCGTGCAACTGACGCTTGGCGTCTGCTGCCTTGCCGCCTCGCCGCTTCTGGTGCGCCTGTCGCACGTCGGGCCGATCGCCTCGGCCTTCTACCGCCTGCTGCTCGCCCAGCCCGTCCTCTTGTTGCTGATGTACGGCCGCCTCGCCGGGGCGCCCGTCCGCGCGCCTGACGCCGTCCGGCACCACCGGGTATGGGCGTGGGTGGCCGGCGCCTGCCTCGGCCTCAACCTGGCGCTGTGGAATTTGTCGCTGACCATGATCAGCGTCGCCAACGCCACGCTGATCGACAACCTCGCGCCGGTCTTCATCGCCCTGTTTGCCTGGCTCGCCTTCGGCGAACGCCCGGGCGCCCGGCTTGGCGCCGGCATGCTGCTCGCCGTTGGCGGCGCGTCCTTGCTCGCGCTGGGAGAAACCGGCGGCGCCAGCTCCGGCGCGGTGCTCGAAGGGCATTTGATCGCGCTGGCGGGCGCCGTGTTCTACGCCGCGTATTTTCTCGCGCTCAAGCCGGCGATGGCCGGCGGCCGCTTCGAGACGGTGATGCTGGAGAGCAGCCTCGCCGCGACGCTGACGCTGGCGCCCTTGATGCTGATCTCGGGCGAACACTGGTGGCCGCAAGGCTGGATGGCGTGGGGCATCCTGCTGATGATGGCGCTGTGCGTGCACTGCGCAGGCCAGGGCCTGGTCGGCAAGGGCTTCGCCGCCTTGCCGGCGTCTTCGGCCTCGCTGTTGCTGCTGTTGCAGCCGGTGATTTCGGCCGCGCTCGCCTGGCTGATGTTCGGCGAGGCGCTGGGCGCGCTGCAGCTGGCCGGCGCCAGCGCAGTGCTCGCCGGACTCTACTGGGCCGGTGGCGCCAGCCACGATCAGCCGCGCGGGTGATGGCGCGCATGCAAGGCGCGCAGGCGTTCGCGCGCGACATGCGTGTAGATCTGCGTGGTCGAGATGTCGGCGTGGCCGAGCAATAGCTGGACCACGCGCAGGTCGGCGCCGTGGTTGACGAGGTGGGTCGCGAACGCGTGGCGTAGCGTGTGCGGGCTGACCCCCGCGATGCCCAGCATGCCCGTATAGCGCTTGATCAAATGCCACGCCATCTGCCGCGTCATCCCGGCGCGGCGTACCGTCACGAACACTTCTTCGCAGGCGCGCCCTGACAATAGCTGCACCCGCGCGTCGGCCAGGTATAGCCCCA
Organism: Crenobacter caeni; assembly: GCF_010435965.1. Taxonomy (GTDB): domain Bacteria; phylum Pseudomonadota; class Gammaproteobacteria; order Burkholderiales; family Chromobacteriaceae; genus Craterilacuibacter; species Craterilacuibacter caeni. Next base: position 62,639 of record NZ_JAAGAA010000002.1, on the reverse strand, counting down.
GCCACTGCTGGGCGGGCTCGCCCATCGGCACCAGCCGCTGCTTGTTGCCCTTGCCTATGGTCGACACCACGCCGGCGGCGAGATCGAGTTCCGACAACTGCAGGCCGACCAGTTCGGATACGCGCAGGCCGGTCGCGTACATCAATTCGAACATCGCCCGGTCGCGTAGCCCCAGCGGCGTCGCCGTATCGGGCGCCGAGAGCAGCGCGTCGACGTCCGCCTCGCTGAGCGTGCGCGGCAGCGTGCGCCTGGGCAATGGCCCTTTCAGGCGCTGCGCCGGGTCGTCGGCACGCTGCCCGCTATCGAACAGGAACAGGTAGAAACGGCGGCAGGCGGCAATCAGCCGCGCGCGGGTGGCCGGTTTTTCACCGTCCTGCGGTTGCAGGACGGCGGCCAGGTCTTCGGAGGTGGCCGTCGCCAATGCCCCCCCCTCCCCGGCCAGACGGGAGGCGAGCTTGGCGAGGTCGCGCCGGTACGCGTCAAGCGTGTTGCGCGACAGCCCGTCGGCAAGCAGCAGGTGGTCGACGAACAGGTCGATCAGGTCAAGGTCTTCGTTGTTCATGCGCGAGCAGCCAGCGCTTGACCGACAGCATGTCGCCGTCCGTCGAATGGTTGAAGCCGCCCAGCCCCCGCGCGGCGACCACCCGGTGGCAAGGAATGAAGATCGGCAGCGGGTTGTCGCCGCAGGCGGTGCCGACCGCGCGCGCGACCGAACCCACCCGCATCGCCAGCGCCTGGTAGCTGAGCACCTCGCCCGGCGGGATCTGCGCCAGCGCCTGCCACACGCGCAGGCGGAACGGCGTACCGCGCGGCGCGAGCGGCACCGTGAAGCAAAAGCGCGGATCGGCGAACCAGGCGCCCAGCTCTTCTGCGGCCCGCGCGGCGAGCGAGCCGGCGGCAGGCGCGACCAGCGGCGCGTCAGGCCTCAGGAAGTCGACGCGCAGCAGCGCGTCGTCCGTGCACACCAGCCCGAGCCGGGTGCAAGGGGTGGCGATCACCGCGTCGTAGGCGTCCATCTCGGCGCTCCTTACAGGCATGAAAAAAGCGCAAGGCATGCCTTGCGCTTCGGGTCGCGGCAGGTGAAGCGATGCTCCACCCTGCTGCATTAACCAGCCTTGCGGGCCGGCAGCTTTTCCTTGATGCGTGCGGACTTGCCGGTACGACCACGCAGGTAGTACAGCTTGGCGCGACGCACGTCACCGCGGCGCTTGACTTCGATCGAAGCCACCAGCGGGGAGTAGGTCTGGAAGGTACGCTCGACGCCTTCGCCGGCGGACAGCTTGCGCACGATGAACGAGCTGTTCAGGCCGCGGTTGCGCTTGGCGATCACCACGCCTTCGTAAGCCTGCAGACGCTCACGGTTGCCTTCCTTCACCTTCACCTGGACGATAACGGTATCGCCCGGTGCGAATTCGGGAATGGTCTTGCCCAGGCGGGCGATTTCTTCGTTTTCCAGTTGCTGGATCAGGTTCATCTTAATGCTCCGGTTTTTGGGAATCTTGTTCCTGCTGGTACTCTGCCAGCAGCCGAGACTCCTGTTTTGTAAACGGACGGCCTTCGAGCAGTTCCGGGCGACGTTGCCACGTCCTCCCCAGCGACTGCTTGAGCCGCCATTTGGCGATCAGCGCATGATTGCCGGACAGCAATACATCCGGCACCCGCATGCCCTGATACTCTTCGGGCCGCGTATAGTGCGGGCAATCGAGCAGGCCGTGGGCGAACGAATCCTCGTCCGCCGACTGGGCGTCACCCAATACCCCGGGCAGCAAACGCAGCACCGTATCCGTCAGCACCATCGCCGGCAGCTCGCCGCCGGAGAGGACGTAGTCGCCGATGGAAATTTCCTCGTCGACCTCGGTACGGATCAGCCGCTCGTCGACGCCTTCGTAGCGGCCGCACAGCAGGATCAGCCCTGGCCGTGCCGACAGCTCGACCGCCTTGCGGTGGCTAAGCTGCGTGCCCTGCGGCGACAGGTAGACCACGTGACTGTCCGCCACGCCGGCTGCGGCCTGCCGTGCGCGCGCGGCGCCGATCGCCGCGGCCAGCGGCTCGATCATCATCACCATGCCGGGGCCGCCCCCGTAAGGCCGGTCGTCGATGGTGCGGTAATTGTCGTGGGTGAAATCGCGGGGATTCCACGCCGCGAAGTCGCAGACGCCGATCTGGACTGCCCGCCGGCTGACGCCGAAACGGGTGACCGCGTCGAACATCTCCGGGAACAGCGAGATGGCGTCGATCAGCATCAGTAGTCGAGCCCCCAGTCGGCCGTCAGCCGGCCACCGGCAAGATCGACTTCGAGGACCACCTGCTCGACAAAGGGCAGCAGGCGTTCCTTGCCATGATCGTCGAGGACCAGCACGTCGTTGGCCCCGGTCTGCATCAGGTTCTTCACCTTGCCAAGGCGCTCGCCGGCCGGGTTGAACACTTCAAGGCCGATCAGGTCGGTCCAGTAGTATTCCCCCTCACCGGCTGCCGGCAACTCGGCACGGGCAACGGCGATCTCGCAACCGCGCAGCGCGTGCGCTGCGTCGCGGCCGCTGATCCCCTCGAGCTTGGCCACCAGCGCCTTGGGCTGGACGGCACCTTCCTCGAAGGTATACGCCGACCAGCTGCCATCCTTGCCCAGCCACCAGACAGGGTAGTCGAACAGGCTGTCGGCATACTCGGTATCCGCGTGGATCTTCACCCAGCCGCGGACGCCGAAGGCGCCGCTGATATAGCCCATGACCACCAGGTCTTCGCTGCGCATGGTTTCCGTCTTCAATTCAGGACGGATCAGGCAGCCGCCTTGGACTGCTCCTTGAGCAGCTTGGCGACGGAGTCGGTCACCTGGGCGCCGGTACCGATCCAGTGGTTGACGCGGTCCATTGCGAAGCGGACGCGCTCTTCCTTCTCGTTGGCGACCGGGTTGTAGAAGCCAACGCGCTCGATGAAGCGGCCGTCGCGGCGGCTGCGGGAGTCGGTTACAACGATGTTGTAGAACGGACGGTTCTTGGAACCACCGCGAGACAGACGGATCACTACCATTGTCGTTTGTCCTTGAAAAATTCGGAACGTAGAAAAGCGTGCAATTCTAGGGTAGTTTTTCCTTATCTGGCAAGCGTTTAATCCCGCCGCGCACGGCGGCGGGCGACACCTGCCACGCTATAGCGGCTTGCTGACGATGGTCAGCGCGCGGTCCTCCGGATGCGTCTGCACCTCGAAGCCCAGCCTGTGCATCAGCTTGAGCATGCCCTTGTTGGCGGCCAGCACCTCGCCGCGCATGGTGGTCAGCCCCTGTTCGCGCGCCGCGTCGAACAGCACGCCCATCAACAGCTGGCCGATCCCCTTGCCCTGCCAGTTGTCGGCGACCTCGAGCGCGAACTCGCACGAGGCCATGTCCGGGTCGGTGATGTAGCGGGCGACGGCGAGCATTTCCTCGCCCCCGCCTCGGTCGCACACCATCGCCAGCGCCATCTCGCGGTCGTAGTCAAGCTGGGTGAAACGTACCAGCATCTGCTGCGACAGCTGCTTGATGCTCGACAGGTAGCGGTTGTAGCGGCTCTCGTCGGACAGGTTGCGCACGAACGCCTGCTGCATCTGCGCGTCTTCCGGGCGGATCGGCCGGATGCGCACGCGCGTGCCGTCGGTCAGGGCGGCCTCGCTGACGCGGTGCGTCGGGTACGGCATGATCGCCATATGCCGGTAGCGCAGGGTATCGGGCTCGACCGGCTGCACGATGATGCGCGCGTCCAGCGCGAGCACGCCGTTTTCGTCGACCAAGAGCGGGTTGGCGTCCAGTTCGCGGATCTGCGGCAGTTCGCACACCATCTCCGAGACCCGCAGCAGCACCTCCTGCAACGCGTCCCGGTCGATCGCCGGCAGGTTGCGGAATGCGCCCAGCGTCTTGCCGACCCGGGTGCGCGCGACCATGCGCCCGACCAGGTAGTCGTTCAGCGGCGGCAGCGACAGCGCGTAGTCCTGCAGCACCTCGGCCGCGATGCCGCCGGCACCGAACAGCATGACCGGGCCGAAGGTCTCGTCGTGGCTGACGCCAACCATCACCTCGCGCGCGTGCCCGCGCTTCTTCATGGCTTGCACCGAAATGCCCGAGAGGCGCGCGTCCGGGCGCAGCCGGCGCACCCGCTCGACGATGCCGGCCCAGGCCTGGCGCAGGCTCGCCTCGTTGCCGATATTGAGCTCGACCCCGCCGACGTCGGACTTGTGGATGATGTCGGGCGAGTCGACCTTGAGCACCACCGGGTAGCCAATCCCGGCCGCCAGCAGGGCCGCCTCGTCCTCGTCCCGGGCCAGTTCGGTGCGGTTGACCGGCACGCCGAACGCGGCGAGCACTGCCTTGGACTCGCGCTCGGAGAGCAGGCGCCGCCCCTCGGCGAGCGCGCCGTCGATCACCGCGCGTGCGGCGGTCAGGTCGGGCGCGCGCCGCTCGCCCTCGAGCGGCCCCGGTGTCTGCAGCAGCAACTGCTGGTTCTCGTGGTAGGCCGCGAGGTTGCGGAACACCTCGATCGCGAACTCGGGCGCCCTGAAATGCGCGCACTTGTTCTTGGAAAACAGCTCGCGGCTCTCGGACACCTTGGCGTCGCCCAGCCACGACAGGAAGATGGGCTTGCCGGTCTCACGCTGCAGGCCGACCATCAGTTGGGCGGTGGTCAGGTGGTCGGTGCCGGCCTGCGGCGTGAAGACCACCAGTACGCCGTCGACGCCCGGGTCATCCAGGCAGGCCTTGACCCCGCTGCGAAAGCGCACCGGAGAGGCGTCGCCGATGATGTCGACCGGGTTGCCGCGCGACCAGTTGCGCGGCAGTACGTCGTCGAGGCGGGCGACGGTCTCGGGCGACAGGCGAGCGAGCTCGACCCCGTTGGCGCGCGCGCTGTCGGCGGCGAGCACGCCCGGGCCGATGCCGTTGGTGACGATCGCCAGCCGCCGCCCGCCGACCCGGTAGTTGGCCGCCAGCACCTTGGCCGCGGTAAACAGCTGGGCGATGGTCTGCACGCGCAGCACGCCACCGCGCGAGAGCGCGGCGTCGAACACGTCGCTGCTCTCGAGCATGTGCGGGTGCAGCGTCAGCTCGGTCGCGGCCTCGTCATCGTGGCGACCGGACTTGATCACCACCACCGGCTTGGTGCGCGCAGCCGCCCTGAGCGCGCTCATGAAACGGCGCGCGTCGTGGATATGGTGGACGTGCAGCAGGATGCCCTGCGTGAAGCTGTCGGCGACCAGATAGTCGAGGATCTCGCCGAAGTCGACGTCAAGCGCGGTACCCACCGAAATCACGCTGGAAAAGCCGATCCCCTTGCTGTCGGCCCAGTCGAGCATCGCCGTGCAGAGCGCCGACGACTGCGACACCAGCGCCAGGTTGCCCGCCTTGACCCGGCTCGTGTAGTTGGTCGCGTTGAAACCGGCAACCGGGCGCATCAGCCCGAGCACATTGGGGCCGAGCACACGGATGCCGTGTTCGCGCGCGATGGCCAGCGCCTCGGCCATCAGCTCGCGGTCGGACTCCTCGCTGTCGGAAAACTCCTTGGCCAACAGCATCGCCTGCACGCCCTTCTTGCCGCAGTCGCGCATGATCGCGGGCAATGTCCTCAAGGCGGTGGTGACGATCGCCAGTTCGATTGGCGCCTCGATCTGGCGCACCGACGCGGTCGCCGGCACGCCGCCGACCGTCTTGTGGTTGAGGTTGACCGGGTAGAGCTTGCCCTGGAAGTTGCCGGCGAGCAGGTTGGCGAACACGGCCTGGCCGACCGAGCCGGGGGTGTCGCTCGCACCGACGACGGCGACGCTGCGCGGGGAAAACAGAGGGGTCAGATAATGGGGCTTCATGGATCTATTCCGGGTAAGCGGCCGTACACACGGGCGGGCCTGGCAACGCCTGCGCCAGTCTAACCCAAAGCAATTGCCAACCGACGCCCATGGATTACACTAGCATGCACCACCGACAGGGGCCGGGTGGCGCCGGTTACGCAAACTTGTTACGCTGTAGCGTTTCCTGACGAAATATTGCACCGCAACAATCGCCACGTCGAGTCCGGCCTGCATCCGACCACGGAGTTTACGAACAAATCATGACGAACCGCGTCGTCACCCTTGCCCACTACTACACGCAACCGGAAATCCAGCAGATGGCCGACAAGGTCGGCGACAGCCTGGAATTGTCGCTGTACGCCCGCGAGGCGGAAGCCGACACCATCGTGTTCGCCGGCGTGCGCTTCATGGCCGAAACCGCCAAGATCCTCAACCCGCAAGCCCGCGTGATCCTGCCCGACGCCGGGTCGACCTGCTCGCTGGTCACCCAGACCGACGTGGCCGCGCTCAAGCGCTGGCGGGAAAGCCACCCGGACCACGTGCACGTGTCGTACATCAATTCGAGCGCACAGCACAAGGCGCTGTCCGACTGGATCGTCACCAGCCGCAACGTCGACGACATCATCGCCCACCTGTACGCCGAGGGTAAGCAGGTGATCTTCTCGCCCGACCGCAATATGGGCGCGTACCTCAACTACCAGTACGGCTACGATATGCCATTATGGTCGGCGGTGTGCGAGGTACACGACAAGTTCAACGAGGCCGCGCTGCAGGAGGCGTTCGACGCGGTGCCGGGCAGCAAGTACCTGATCGCCCACCCGGAGAGCCCGCTGCCGGTGCTGAAGAAGGCCGACTACGTCGGTTCGACCTCGGGCATGCTGAACTGGGTCAAGGCCTACCAGGGCGATGCGCGCGCGGTGATATTCGTCGCGACCGAGGACGGCATCCTCTACAACATGGGGCTGGCCCGCCCGGACCTCGACCTGCGCCAGGCGCCGATCTACGCCGGCTGCCAGTGCAACTCCTGCCCGTACATGAAAATGAACACCATCGACGCGGTCCGCCGCGCGCAGGCAGGCGAAGGCACCGAAATCGACTACCTGGGCGAGGCCGAGATGGCCGCCGCCCGCGTGCCGATCGAACGCATGCTCGAGTTCAGCCGCCACTACTACGCGTAAGGCTGCCCCGACCCCAAAGCCCTCGCCCGCGCGAGGGCTTTTTGTTGCATGCAGACGCGCGCTTCCCGCCGGGAAGCCAGACCATTGCCGCATTTTTGCGCAACCCGCTTGGGCGGCACCGCCGGCGAGGATACAATCGGACACTCGCACTAGAGGCCCGCCATGAGATTCCTGATCAGCAACGACGACGGTTATTTTGCCCCCGGGCTCGCCGCCCTGGCGGCCACGCTCGGCCGCCACGGCGAGGTGGTCGTCGTCGCGCCGGAGCGCGACCGCAGCGGCGCGAGCAACTCGCTGACGCTGGATCGGCCACTGACGCTGCGCCAGGCCGCCAACGGCTTTCACTACGTCAACGGCACGCCGACCGACTGCGTGCACCTGGCGGTCACCGGCTGGCTGGACTTCCGCCCCGACATGGTCTTCTCCGGGATCAACCACGGCGCCAACATGGGCGACGACACCATCTATTCCGGCACCGTCGCCGCCGCGACCGAGGGCTACCTGCTCGGCATCCCGTCGGTCGCCGTCTCGCTGTGCGGCAAGAGCGGGCAGAATTTCGCGACGGCCTGCCACGTCGTGGATGGGCTGGTCGAACGCTTCCGGGAGCGCCCGTTCGGCGCGCCGGTGCTACTCAACGTCAACGTGCCGGATATCCCGCTGCCGGCGCTCGCCGGCGTAGCGACGACCCGTCTGGGCCGCCGCCACCACGCCGAGCCGGTGATCCAGGCGCGCAACCCGCGCGGCGAAGCCGTGTACTGGGTCGGCGCGGTCGGCGCCGCGCAGGATGCCGGCGAAGGCACCGACTTCTGGGCCACCGCAAACAACCTGGCGTCGGTCACCCCGCTGTCGATCGACCTCACCGCGTACCCCCAACTGGACGGAGTCAAGGCATGGTTGCAACCGTAGGCCCGCGTGCGCACGGCTGGGGGATGATGTCGGAACGCACGCGTGCTCGGATGGTCGAGCGCCTCCATCAGGGCGGCATCCGCGACGAACGCGTGCTCGAGGCGATGCGGCGGGTACCTCGCCATGTCTTCGTCGACGAGGCGCTGGCCAGCCGCGCTTACGACGACGTGTCGCTGCCGATCGGCCACGGCCAGACCATCTCGCAGCCGTTCACCGTCGCCCGCATGACCGAGCTGCTGCTCACCGGCCGGCCGGCCGGCAAGGTGCTCGAGATCGGTACCGGCTGCGGCTACCAGAGCGCCGTGCTGCTGGAGAGCGGCGCCGACGTCTACTCGGTCGAGCGGCTGGGTCCCTTGCTCGCCAAGGCGAGGCAAAACCTGCGCGCGGCGAAACTCATCCACGCGCGGCTGGTCCATGCAGACGGCCACGCCGGTTTGCCCGACGTGGCGCCGTTCGACGGCATCATCATGACCTGCGCGGCGCGCTTCGTGCCGCAGGCGCTGGTCGACCAGTTGGCCGAAGGCGGCCGCATGATCATGCCGCTGGGCGACGACGAGCAGTACCTGCTGCTGCTCGAGAAGACCCCGCAGGGCTTGCGGCAGACCCGGCTCGACCCGGTCAAGTTCGTCCCCCTGCTCAGCGGTCGCGTCTGACCCGGCGGGTCCCCGAATCCAACGCGGACGGCGCACGGCGCCGCCCAACAGATGGCATGAACAGCATGAACAAGAACCGAAACCCACGCTCCACCCTGCTCAAGTTCGCCGGTACCGGCACCCTGCTCCTGCTGACGGCCTGCGCGCAGACCTCGCAGCCGGCCGCGCCCATCGTCAGCGGTGGTGCCCAGGCGCCCGCCTACGGCGCCGCACCGGCCACGCCCCAGATGCAAGGCAGCGCCGAGGCGATCGCCCTGCCGGCCGGCGCGTCCGCGCAGGCACTCGGCGCGAAGACGCATATCGTGCAGCCGGGCGAAAACCTGTACCGCATCTCGCTGAACAACGGCCTCAAGCATCAGGACGTCGCCCGCTGGAACGGCATGGAGACCTTCGACATCAAGGTCGGCCAGGTACTGCGCCTGACGCCGCCGGGCGGCACGCCGGCCATGGCCAGCGCCTCGCCCGCCGCCGCGCCGGTGGTCCGCGCCAGCCCGTCGCCGGCCCAGGCCGCGGTTGCCGGCGGCACGCTCAAGCCCTACCCGCAGGCGCTGAAACTGCCGTACAGCGCCCAGGCTGGGAGCGAGCTGGCCCGCCTGAGCGAAGGTGGTGCGGGTGCCTCGCCGGCCGCCAAGGCGCCGGCGCCGATTGTCGCAGCCGCTCCCGCTGTCGCGGCAGTACCGGCGGCCAAGCCCGCCGCCCCCGCCCCGGTGGCCGCCCCCGTCAAGCAGGCGGAAGCGCCGGCCAGCAAGGCCGCCACCGACAGCACGCCCCAGCCGGTGGCGGCAGGAACGGGCCGCTGGCTGTGGCCGACCGAGGGCAAGGTGGTCGGCCGCTTCAACGACAAGAACAAGGGGATCGACATCGCCGGCAAGGCCGGCCAGCCCGTCCTCGCCTCGGCCGACGGCAAGGTGGTGTACAGCGGCAACGGCCTCAAGGGTTACGGCAAGCTGATCATCGTCAAGCACGACAAGGAATTCCTGACCGCGTACGCGCACAACAGCGACCTCTTGGTCAAGGAAGGCCAGAGCGTCAAGCAGGGGCAGAAGATCGCGCTGATGGGCAATACCGACGCCGACCAGGTCAAGCTGCACTTCGAGATCCGCGAATTCGGCAAGCCGGTCAACCCGGAAAACCACCTGGGCAGCCAGCCCTGATTGGCTTTCCCGCCACACCCGGCGTCCCTTGCGCGCGGCGTCCCGTAACGGGCCGCCGCGCGTTTGCATTCACCGGCCGATTAGAGCAAACTCTATCAAAAGGTCATAATCTGACCGCCCGCCGCAAGCGCAAGCAAGTAAGGACGTTCCCTTGTTTTCCTGGCTCAAGAATCGCTGGCACCGCACCGGCCTGACCGCGTATATCACCCACAAGGACTGCCTCGGCCACAATATGGGCGTCGGCCATCCGGAATGCCCCGAGCGGCTGATCGCGATCCGCGACCAGCTGATGGCGTCGCAACTCTTTGACAGCCTGCAGGAGGTCGAAGCGCCGCAGGTGACGATGCAGCAGCTCACCCGCGTGCACCCGCCGCGTTACGTCGAGTACCTGGAAGCCTGCGCGCCGCATGTCGGCACCTTCCGCATCGACCCGGACACCGCGATGTCGCCGGGCACCCTGGCCGCCGCGCAACGTGCCGCCGGCGCGGTGGTCAAGGCGGTCGAGCTGGTGTGCGAGGACAAGGCGCCCAACGCGTTCTGCGCGATCCGCCCGCCGGGCCACCACGCGGAGAGCGCCAAGTCGATGGGGTTCTGCTTCTTCAACAATATCGCCGTCGGCGTCGCCCACGCGCTGTCGGTGTACAAGTACGAGCGGGTGGCGGTCATCGACTTCGACGTCCACCACGGCAACGGTACCGAGGAAATCTTCAAGGACGACCCGCGCGTGATGATGGTGTCGACCTTCCAGCACCCCTTCTTCCCGTATAGCGGCGACACGCCGGCCGGCAGCAACCCCAACCTGCACAATATCCCGCTGAAGGCCGGCAGCGGCAGCCGCGACTTCCGCGAGGTCGTCGAGACGGTCTGGCTGCCGCTGCTGCACGACTTCCAGCCGCAGATGCTGTTCATCTCGGCCGGTTTCGACGCGCACCGCGAGGACGACATGGGTTCGATGGGGCTGACCGAGGCGGACTTCGAGTGGGTGACCCGCCACCTGGTGCAGGTCGCCGACCTCTACTGCCAGGGCCGGCTGGTGTCGGTGCTCGAGGGCGGCTACGACCTCTCCGCGCTGGGGCGCAGCGCCGCCGCGCATATCCGCGTGCTGTCCGACCTGTAAGCGGCCGGCACGCGCACAAGACAAAGCCTGCTTGCCCCGCAAGCAGGCTTTGTTGCGGATGAGGCCACCGACGCTGGCGGCCGATCGCGTCACACGCCGATCTGGTTCAGCGGCAGCGCGGTGGTCTGCTTGAAATCCTTGAGCACGAAGCTCGACTTCACGTCCTCGACCCCAGGCTGCTGCAACAACTGGTCCATCACGAAACGCGAGAAGTGCTCGAGGTCCTCGAAGTACACCTGCAAAAGATAATCCATCTCGCCGGTCATCGCGTAGCAGTTGACCACCTCGCTCCAGCCCTGCACCGCCTCGATAAAGCCCTTGAGGCTGCTCCCCCCCCGCTTCTCCAGCTTGACCCGCACGAAGGCGTGCAGCCCCAGCCCGATGCGCGCCGGGTCCAGCAGGGCCACGTACTGGCGGATCACGCCCGACTCCTCAAGTTGCTTGAGCCTGCGCAGGCAGGGCGACGGCGACAGCGCGACCTTCTCGGCCAGTTCTACGTTGGAGAGCCGCCCGTTCAATTGAAGGGCGGCCAGCATTTTCAGGTCTGTTTTATCCAGCGCAACAGTCGGCATGATTTCTCCTGTAAAGACGATTTGTTTGTAATTTTTATCCGTGCAGGCCGGCGCGGCACACCGAGAACGCACATTAATTGCAGCGCTCCTACTCTAGAATGAAATGCCAAATTCAGTCCAGATAATGGTGTCAGATTGCGTCGTTTAGTGTTGCAAGGGAGAAACCGCCATGCTCGCAGCCCCTGCCGTCTCCAGGACATCCAGCACGCGCTGGCCGGATATCCACGGCGTGCCGGTACCGGTCTACGATGAGGCCGAACACGCTGTCTGGCGTACGCTGATCGGGCGCCAGCGCGCCCTGTGGCCCGGCCGCGCGTGCGACGAGTACCTGCAGGCCATCGCCGACACCGGGCTGATCTGCGAGCGCATTCCCCGCCTCGCCGACATCAGCGACCGCATCGCCGCGCACACCGGCTGGCAGCTGGTGCGCGTCGACGGCATCGTCCCCGACGATGAATTCTTCGCGATGCTCGCAGAGCGCCGCTTCCCGTCAACCGACTTCATCCGCGACGCCGCCGACCTCGACTACACGCCGGCTCCGGACATCTTCCACGACCTGGTCGGCCACGCGCCGCTGCTGATCCACCCGCGCTTCGCCGCCTTTTTTCAGCAATTTGGCGAAGCCGGCGTGCGCGCGCACAGCCTTGGCCACCCGGTACGCCACGCGCTCGCCCGCCTCTACTGGTACACCGTCGAATTCGGGCTGATCCGCACCGGCGAGGGCTTGCGCATCTACGGCGCCGGCATCCTCTCCTCGCACCAGGAAGTGGGCTACAGCCTGTCAGACGCGACGCGCAAGCACGCGTTCGATCCCGACCTGATCGCACGCACCGATTACGACGTCTGGCACCTGCAGGACGAACTCTTCGTGATCGACAGTTTCGACGCGCTCGAAGCAGGCTTCGCGCGCTGGACCGAACAAGCCGGGCTTTCCGGCTGAAACGGGACGGGGCAAAGACCCCGACCGTCCGACAACAAGCAAGGAGACAGCATGTTCAACCCCCTAGGCTGCGACGGCTTCGAGTTCGTCGAGTACACCGCACCGGACAAGGCCGGCATCGCCGAACTCAAGCGGCTCTTCACCACGCTGGGTTTCACCGAAATCGCGCGCCACCGCCACAAGGACGTCAGCCTGTTCCGTCAGGGCGACATCAACTTCATCGTCAACGCCGAGCACAGCCACCCGGCCCACCTGTTCGGCCAGGCGCACGGGCCATCGGCGTGCGCGATGGCATGGCGGGTCGAAAACGCCGCGCGCGCGTACGAATACGCGCTCGCCAACGGCGCGCGGCCGTACACGCACCCGGCCGGTTTCATGGAGCTGAACATTCCGGCCATCGAAGGCATCGGCGGCTCGGCGATCTATCTGGTCGAACCGCTGGCCAACGGCTGCGAGATCTACGACGTCGACTTCGTCGCGCTGCCCGGCGCCGATCGCCACCCAGCCGGCGTCGGCCTGCACTCGATCGACCACCTGACGCACAACGTGCACCGCGGCCAGATGCAGCACTGGGCAAGCTTCTACCAGGACATCGCCAACTTCCGCGAGATCCGCTACTTCGACATCGAAGGCAAGCTGACCGGCCTGCGCTCGATGGCGATGACCAGCCCGTGCGGCAAGATCCGCATACCGATCAACGAGTCGGCCGACGACAAGAGCCAGATCGAGGAATTCCTGCACGCCTACCACGGCGAGGGCATCCAGCACATCGCGCTCGCAAGCCACGACATCCACGCGACGGTCGAGGCGCTGCAAGGCGCCGGCGTGCGCTTTCTCGACACCCCGGACAGCTACTACGCGCGCGTCGACGCGCGCCTGCCCGGCCACGGCGAAGACGTCGAGCGGCTGCGCCGCAACCGCGTGCTGATCGACGGCGCGCCGCAGGACGGCGGCGGCATCCTGCTGCAGATCTTCACCGAAACCGTGATCGGCCCGATCTTCTTCGAAATCATCCAGCGCAAGGGCGACGAGGGCTTCGGCGAAGGCAATTTCAAGGCGCTGTTCGAGTCGATCGAGGACGACCAGGTCAGGCGCGGCGTGCTGCAGGAGACGTGAGCCGGCAAGGGGTATTTTTTGGAAAAGCGGGGTTTTTCCAAATTCACGCTTGACCATGCCGTTTTTGTCTGGTTAAATGCACGCCTCTGAACGCGATGCAGCAAAGGCGTGAAGGCCAATTAGCTCAGTTGGTAGAGCAGCGGATTGAAAATCCGCGTGTCCGTGGTTCGATTCCGCGATTGGCCACCAACCACCTTTACGCATTGCTTCGAGAGGCCAATTAGCTCAGTTGGTAGAGCAGCGGATTGAAAATCCGCGTGTCCGTGGTTCGATTCCGCGATTGGCCACCAGATTCCACGCCCGACCGTCACCGGCCGGGCGTTTTTCATTTCCGCCCTTCCCCCTAACGTCCCGCCAGGTCCGGCTCGCCCGACTGAGCGAGAACAGCCGCGCGCGCCGCGTCGCGCAGCGCAAGCGCCGATTGCCAGTCCGTACCGGCCGGAAACAGCGGCGGGTGGATCGTGACCGACAGCCGGGCAAAACGCGGCCAGCGCCGCTCGCCCGGCAACAAGGCGCGGGTCCCGCCCAGCGTCACCGGCAGCACAGGCGCCCCCGTGCGCGCGGCCACGAGGAAGGCGCCCATATGGAAGGGCAACAGCCCCGGCGCTTCGACTAAGGTGCCTTCCGGGAAGAACACCAGCGCGTCGCCCGCCGCGAGCCGCGCCTCGAGCGCTACTGAATCCTGAGCACCGCGCGCGGCATCGAAACGCTCGACGAAGGCTGCGCCCAGCCGGCGCAGCGGCAGCGCCGACAAGGCACCGTTCAGCAGTTCGCGCTTGGCGACGTAGCCGAAGCGCGCGGGTAGTGCAGCGCAAAGCAGCAGACCGTCGACGTAGCTTGCGTGGTTGGCGGCCACGACGACCGGCCCGTTCGCCGGCAACCATTCAAGCCCCTCCACGCGCGCCCGCAGGCCGGCGGCCGCGAGCGCGAGCCTTGCGCCTACGCGGGCCGTCTGCCGGCGCAGGCGCAGCGTCGGCCCCAGCGCGATCAGGCACCACACCAGCGGCACGCACAGCACGAACACCACCCACGCCCAACATGGCCACAAGACGCCAAGCGCCCCGCGCAACGCGGCACGCACGCTCGCCAGTGCGGCTGCGCCAGCCACCGCAGCCGCCTGGCGCGGCGCCGAGCGCGCCCGGCGCAGCAGCGTGCCCTGCTCGTAAGCCGCGCGGCAGGCCGCCCGGCGCAACTTGCCGCTGGACGTCTTGAAGACCGTCCCCGGCGGCGCGAGCACCACGTCGTCCGCCGGCAGCCCGGTCAGGTCGACGGCCAACGCTTCGACCTGCCGGCGGATCGCCGCACTCGCCGCCTCGTCCCGTACGCGCACTTCGGCGAGCACCACCAGGCGCTCGGTGCCGGCGCGCTCGTCGGTCGCGGCAAACACCACCACATTGCCGGCGCGTACGCCGGCGATGCGGCCGACCGCCTCCTCGAGTTCCTGCGGGTGGATGTTGTGGCCGCCGCGGATGATGATGTCTTTCTCGCGGCCGGTGATGAACAGTTCGCCGTCGGCCAGATATCCGAGGTCGCCGGTATTCAGCCACGCACCGTCGAACAGTTTCGCGGTGGCGGTCGGGTTGTCGAAATAGCCGGCGCACGCCGACGGCCCGCAAAACTGGACGCGGCCGACCCGCCGCTCGGGCAGCACCAGACCTGCCGCGTCGACGATGCGCAGCGCGTGCCCCGGCAAGGCGTGGCCGCAACCGGGCACGGCCTGCACGCCGGCATCGGCCGCGGGGGCAGGCTCGGCGACGCCGTCGTCGGCCAGCACGCGCCGCGCCACATGGTCGATGCGCGGCCCGCGCCCCACCGGCGGAAAAGCCAGGCCCACCGACGCTTCGGCCAACCCGTATACCGGCGACAGCGCCTCGCGGCGCAAGCCGTACGGTGCGAGGCGCGCGGCGAAACGCTCGAGCGTCTGCGGGCTGACCGCCTCGGCACCGTTGCACGCCATGCGCCAGGAGGAAAGGTCGAGCCCGGCCAGTTCCTCGTCACCGAGCTTGCCGGCGCAGATTTCGTACGCAAAGTTGGGCGCTGCCGACAGCGTACCGCGGTAGCGCGAGATCGCCTCCAGCCAGCGCACCGGCCGCGCGAGGAAGGCAAGCGGCGACATCAGCACCAGCGTGAAGCCGATCACCATGCTGCCAAGGCCGGCGCCGATCAGCCCCATGTCGTGGTAGAGCGGCAACCACGACACGAACACGTCGTCGGGCGTCGCCCTCGCCGCCTCCTGCATCGCGCGAAGGTTGGCGAGCAGGTTGGCGTGGCTGAGCATGACGCCCTTGGGCTCGCCGGTGCTGCCCGAGGTGTACTGGAGAAAGGCAAGGTCACTGCCCTGCCGGCGCGGCAGGGGCGGCAGGGCTCCTGCCGCGTTCAGTTCGCCGACGGTCAGGATGCCTGACAGCGCCGGGCAGCGGGCGGTCAAGGCGCTGGCGAACACCCGCGCACGCGGATCGGTCACCAGCCAGCGCGCGCCCGAGTTGGCAAGAATGGCGGCGATGCGGTGCAGATGCTCTTCCAGTTGCGCCGGACGCGCCGGCGGGTAGAGCGGCACCGGCACGCAGCCGGCGTAGAGCGCGCCGTAGAAGGCGGCAAAGAAGTCGAGCCCGGTCGGCAGCATCAGCGCGACGCGGCTGCCGGGCGCGGCGCCTCGTGCGAAGAGGCCGGCGGCGACCCCGCGCGCCGCGGCAGACAGCCGCGCGTAGCTGACCGCATCGTCCCGCCCCGCCTCGTCCAGCAGGTGGATATGCACGCGCCCGCCCTGATGGCGGACATGCCAGTCGAGCACATCGGTGAGCGTCGCGAGAGCGTGTGGCGCCGCCACGAACGCGCCGCCAAGCGAGGGTGCGCCCTCGGGTGCAGCCGCGCCTTGGCCCTGATCCGCGACCGCGGCGCAGGCCAGCACCACGAGGTCGGCCGGCGTCTCGGCGGCGAACGCGTCCTCCCCCAGTTGCACGCCCAGTTCGCGCTCGACGCGCGCAAAGAGTTCGACACGGGAGAGGCTGTCCAGGCCGAAATCGCGCTCCAGATGGTGATGGAGCCCGTAGCCCGCCACCTCAGGTGCGCCCGGCTTCAGCTCGCCGGCCAACTCGCGCACGATGGCCAGCAGACGCTCTTCGCGGTTCACTCTTTCCTCCTTCACAAACATCCGCCTCATGACAGGGGTGCGGCCATGGGGCGGGCAGCGGCGGTGCGACCCTGCTTCTGCCATCAGGTTAGCGTGTCACAGGTTGGCGCGTGCAGCACCGGCGCGCAGCACGCCAGCCTTGCCAAGCGGGTCGAGGACTTGATGATCCGCCTCGAACACCCCACGCTCTGCCTGAGCAGCTAAGCGTGCAGCGCAGCCGAAACGACGACGCCCGGCCAAAGCCGGGCGTCGTCGTTGACGGACAGTAGGAAACGGTTAACTGAACTGGCGGATATACGCGGCAATGCCGCCTAGCAGCATCTCGATCGAGATCGCGGCGAGCACGAGGCCCATCAGCCGCTCGAGCGCGGTGATCGCCTGCTCGCCCAGCAGTTTCTGCAGCCGGGTCGAAAACAGGAAGACGATGGTGGTCACCAGCATGGTGATGGTCAGCGCGCCCACCCACTCGAGCATGCGCTCGGGCTCGCGGGTCGCCATCAACAGCACGGTCGCCATCGCCGACGGCCCGGCGATCAGCGGGATCGCGATCGGCACGATAAAGGGCTCGCCGCTAACCTTGTCGCTGCCCAGCGCCCCGCCCTCGCCCGGGAAGATCATCTTGATCGCGATCAGGAACAGGATCACGCCGCCGGCGACGCTCAGCGACTCGTCGGTCAGGTGCATGACTTTCAGGAAGGTCTGCCCGCCGAACATGAAGGCGAGCAGCACACAGAAGGCGATCAGGCATTCGCGGTAGACCACCAGCCGCCGCCGCTCCGGCTTGACCTGCTTGAGCGCGGCAATGAACAGCGGGATATTGCCCAGCGGATCGGTGATCAGGATCAGCAGGATGGTCGCGGAAACGAAGGTTGATTCCATGGTCGTCAGACAAAACAGCACAAAATGATAAAGGCGTGCGAATTATCGCACGCCTTGACCCGTTATGCCGTCGCTTGGCGCGTGTTCACGGTTTCGCGAACGAAGGCGTTTTCAACGCCCTACGCCTCGTGAACAGGCGCTTAGCGGTTAGAGCCGGCGACCATCGGGATCACGAACAGACGGCAATCGAGCGCGCCGTTGTAGAGCGGGATCTTGCGCGCCGGCGTCAGCCGCATCAGCTTGGGCATGCGCAAGTCGCCGGTCAGGAAGTTCGCCGTCCAGCCGGCGAAGTGCTGCTTGAGCCAGCTACCCAGTTGCGGGTAGAGCTCGGCGAGCGCGTCCTGCTCGTCCAGGCGCACGCCGTAGGGCGGGTTGCACACGATCAGCCCGCTCTCGGCGAACGGACGCGCGTCGAGCACGTCGCGCTGCGCGAGCGTTACCGCACCGGCAAGCCCCACCCGACCCAGGTTGTGGCGCGCCTTCACCAGCATCTGCACCGCGCGGTCCGAGCCGTGGATGGCCAGCGGCGCCACCGGCTTCTCGGCCTGGCGCGCACGGGCCTTCACGCCTTCCCAGGCGACAGCGTCATAGCTTCTCAGCTCGGTGAAGCCGAATTCGCGTAAGCGCCCCGGTGCGCGGTTGAGCGCGATATCGGCCGCCTCGATCAGCAAGGTGCCGCTGCCCATCATCGGGTCGAGTAGCGGCTGGCTGCCGTCGTAGCCGGCGAGCAGCAGCACGCCGGCGGCGAGGTTCTCGCGCAGCGGCGCCTCGCCGGTCTCCTCGCGCCAGCCGCGCTTGAACAGCGGCTCGCCCGAGGTGTCGAGGTAGACGGTCGCCCACTCGGCGTCGAGGTAGACCTGGATGCGCACGTCCGGGTAGCGGGTGTCGACGCTCGGGCGCGCGTCCTGCGCGCGGCGGAAGCGGTCGCACACCGCGTCCTTCACCTTGAGCGACACGAAGTCCAGGCTGCGCAAGCCGCTGCCGTGGCCGTCGGTCTTGACCTTGATGGTGCGGCTGACGTCGAACCAGCGCGGCCAGTCGACGGAAAGCGCCAGCGCGTAAATGTCGCGCTCGTCGCGGTAGCGGCCGTGCGCGAGCCTGAGCAGCACGCGGCTGGCGGTGCGCAATTCGAGGTTGGCACGCATCATCAGCATCATGTCGCCGACAAAGCCCACGCCGCCGTCGCCCGCCTCGACACGTTCCGCGCCCAAAGCCGCCAGCTCGCGCGCGAGCACGCCTTCCAGCCCGCGCGGGCAAGGCGCGAACAGGTCGAGTTCACGCGGCGGGCGCACGGCCGCCTCGCGCTGGACGGGGGCGCGCCGCTCTGCGGGCGCCTCGGGCTTGCGCGCCTCGTGCTCGGCTGCCGGCCGGATGAAATGGCGGCCAGCCTGGCTGCGCTGGCGGGATCTGAAACTGGACATGCCGACTCCTTGAACAATCCCGCATCTTAGCGGATTTCGCGCGCCGCTTCCTGACCGCGCGGCGGCATTTGGGCTAACATCGGCGGTTTTCCCGCAAAAGATCGCCGCATGCAAGCGCAAGCCTTCGCCCCCCGCCTGATCGCCTGGCAGGCCGAACACGGCCGTCACGACCTGCCCTGGCAGGTGAACGACCCGTATCGGGTGTGGCTGTCCGAGATCATGCTGCAGCAGACGCAGGTCAGTAGCGTGCTCGAGTACTACCCGCGCTTTGTCGCGCGCTTCCCCGACGTGCAACGGCTTGCCGCCGCCCCTCAGGAAGACGTGCTCGCGCTGTGGAGCGGGCTGGGCTACTACAGCCGCGCGCGCAACCTGCACCGCGCGGCGCGCATGGTCGTCGACGTGTTCGGCGGCCGCTTCCCCGACACGCGCGAGGCGCTGGAAACCCTGCCCGGCGTCGGCCGCTCGACCGCCGCGGCGATCGCCGCCTTCTCCTTCAACGCGCGCGAGACCATCCTCGACGGCAACGTCAAACGGGTACTCACCCGGGTGTTCGGCGTCGAGGGCTGGACGGGCGAGCGCGAAATCGAAAAAGCCCTGTGGACGCTGGCCGAGACGCTGCTGCCACAGGACGCATCCTCGATGCCCGCGTACACGCAGGCGCTGATGGACCTGGGCGCGACCTGCTGCACCCGCAGCAAACCTGCCTGCCAGCGCTGCCCGTTCGCCGCCGACTGCGTGGCGCACCGCGAGGCACGCACAACCGAACTGCCGGCGGCGCGCCCGAAGAAGGCGCAGCCGACCCGCTACGCGACCTTGCTGCTCGCCTGCCACGCGGGCCGTGTGCTGCTCGAGCGCCGGCCGCCAACCGGCGTGTGGGGCGGCCTCATGTCGCTGCCCGAGCTGCCCGCCGGCGAGATGAGCGAAGTGTGGCTCGCGCAGTTAGGTACTGGAGAAGTGCTGCCGGCGTGGCCCGAATTCGTCCACGTGTTCACCCACTTCAAGCTGGTGATCACCCCGCAGCCGGTGCAGATAGATACGCTGGCGCCCTGTGCGGCGGACGACACGCGCCAGTGGCTGACGCCCGAGGCGGCGATCGCAGCCGGCGTGCCGACACCGGTGCGTCGTCTGCTCGAAGCGCTCAGTTCGGGTACACTGTCGGTCAGCCACCAGATCAGTACATAGTGATAGTCGTATGGTTTCCGTCGTCCGCCCTGTTGCCGATACCCTAGCCGACGCCGTCGACACGGCGGCGTGGCTGGACCGGCTCTCCGCTTCCCTACCCGCCGCCGAGGGCGAGCTGCTTGCCCGTGCCTTCGCCGAGGCGCAAACGATCTACCAGGACAAGACGCTGCCCTCGACCGGCGAAGACGTGTTCAGCCACGCGGTCGGTGCCGCCGCCATCGTCGCCGACCTCGACCTGCTGCCGGACGCGATCGCCGCGACCTTGCTGTTCGCGGTGCCCGACTACCGCGACAACGGCCATGAATGGCTCGCGCGCACCTTCAACCCGACCGTCGCCATGCTGGTCGAGGGCGTCGGCAAGGTGCGCCGGCTGACTGAACTGGCCCGCCTCGACCGGCTGGCCACGCCGGAAGACCGCGCGCGCCAGGCCGAGACCATGCGCAAGATGCTGCTGGCGATGGTCACCGATATCCGCGTGGTGCTGATCAAGCTCGCGTGGCGCACGCAGACCATGCACTACCTGCCAAAGGTCGACGACGAGGCGCTGCGCCGGCAGATCGCGACCGAGACCATGGACGTGTTCGCACCGCTGGCCAACCGTCTGGGGGTATGGCAGATCAAGTGGGAACTCGAGGACCTCGGCTTTCGCCACCAGGACCCGGACAGCTACAAGAAGATCGCCCGCCTGCTCGACGAGCGCCGGCTCGAGCGGCTCGACTATATCGAGCGCGTGCTGGACACCCTGCGCAGCGAACTGGCACGCGTCGGCGTGCACGCCGAGGTCGCCGGCCGGCCCAAGCACATCTATTCGATCTGGAAGAAGATGCGCAAGAAGAAGCTCGACTTCTCCGAACTTTACGACATCCGTGCGGTGCGCATCCTGGTCGACAAGCTGCAGGACTGCTACACGGCGCTGGGGATCATCCACAATATGTGGCAGCCGATCCCCGGCGAGTTCGACGACTATATCTCGCACCCCAAGGCCAACAACTACCGCAGCCTGCACACCGCGGTGATCGGCCCCGAGGACAAGGCGGTCGAGGTGCAGATCCGCACCTTCGAGATGCACGAGCACGCCGAATTCGGCGTCGCCGCGCACTGGCGCTACAAGGAAGGCGGCAAGGGCGATTCGGCTTACGAGGAGAAGATCTCGTGGCTGCGCCAGTTGCTCGACTGGCGCGAGGAGATCTCGTCCGAGCGCGAGGACCTGGCCGACGCGTTCAAGACCGAACTGTTCGCCGACACCATCTACGTGCTGACGCCGCAGGGCCGCGTGCTGTCGCTGCCGGCCGGCGCGACGCCGATCGACTTCGCGTACGCGCTGCACTCGGATCTTGGCAACCGCTGCCGCGGCGCCAAGGTCGAGGGGCAGATCGTCCCGCTATCGACCCCGCTTGCCAACGGCCAGCGCGTCGAGATCCTCGCCGCCAAGGAAGGCGGTCCCAGCGTCAACTGGCTGCACGAGGGCTGGGTCAAGAGCTCGAAGGCGATCACCAAGATCCGCCAGTACATCCGCCAGCAGAACGCCGACGCGATCCGCGAGACAGGCCACCAGCTGTTCGAGCGCGAACTCGCGCGCCACCCGGCGCACCACCCCAACCAGGCGGCGCTCGCCGAGAAGCTCGGCTTTACCAGGCTGGACGAGGTGTACGCGGCGCTCGGCCACGGCGAACTCTCCTTGCGCGCGCTGGCGCAGGCGATCGAGAGCTTCGCGCCGCCACCGCCCGAGCTCGCGCCGGAGGATCTCGTCAAGCGCAGCAAGGGCGGCCACAACGCGGGCGGCATCCTGATCGAGGGGGTCGACAACCTGATGACCATCCTCGCCGGCTGCTGCAAGCCGGCACCGCCAGACGCGGTGGTCGGCTTCGTCACCAAGGGGCGCGGCATCTCGATCCACCGCAGCAACTGCCTGACGCTCAAGCGGCTGTCGGCCGAGGCGCCCGAGCGGCTGATCACCGCCGACTGGGGCGAGCAGAAGAACAGCGTGTTCCCGATCGACATCGAGATCATCGCGCGCGACCGCGCCAGCCTGTTGCGCGACATCTCGGACACCCTGTCGCGCGAGAAGCTCAACGTGATCGCGATCAACAGCCAGACCAAGGACGCGCGCGCGCGCATGCGCTTCACGGTCGAGGTGCGCGGCGTGCAGGAAATCAGCCGGGTGATCGCGCATATCAACGAGATCCAGGGGGTGCAGGAGGCGTACCGCTGCTGAGGCGGAACGGGAATGCGTCGCGTTTTGTGCTTTGCACAAAAAACTGCTTGCCATTCCGTGATGCAATGCACATAATTCGTATCGCATCATCACGTCGCACCTCATGCACGTTTTGGTGTTGTCTCCTCCATCCTCCTTCTTTAGGTGGAACTTGGCGCGATCTAACCGATTGCGCTTTTTTTTTGCCCGGCCGGCGCCCCTGATATGCCATAAAACTAGACAGCCGACACCGGCTGCGGCAGTCTCGGGCCAAAACCACCGGGAGAAAACCATGCTCACCCGCCGCGACCTGCCCGCACTCGCCGCCGGCCTTGTCACCGTCCTCGTCGGCTACACCAGTTCGGCCGCGCTGGTGTTCGAGGCGGCGCGCGCCGTCGCCGACACGCCGGAGGCGATCGCTTCGTGGCTGATGGCGCTGGGGCTGGCGATGGGGGTGAGCTGCATCGCGCTATCGCTGCGCTACAAGGTGCCGGTAGTCACCGCGTGGTCGACGCCGGGCGCGGCGCTGCTGATCACCGCGCTATCCGGGGTGTCGCTGCCGGACGCGATCGGTGCCTTCATGTTCTCGGCGCTGTTGATCCTGGTCAGCGGCGCGAGCGGCGCCTTCGAGCGGGTGCTCTCGCGCATCCCGCTGCCGATGGCCGCGGCGATGCTCGCCGGCATCCTGTTCAAGTTCGGCGCCAACGTCTTTCTCGCGATGCAGCACGAGACGCTGCTGGTCGGCGCGATGTTCCTGTTTTATCTCACGCTGCGCGCCGGACGCTCGCGCTACACGGTGCCGCTGGTGCTGCTCGCCGGCGTCGCCCTCGCCTCGCTCGAGGGCAACCTGAGAAGCGACCTGATCCGCTTCGAGCTGGCCGCGCCGCTCTGGACCGCGCCGTCGTTCGACCCGGCTGTGTTGCTAGGCGTCGGCGTGCCGCTGTTCGTCGTCACCATGGCCTCGCAGAACGTGCCCGGCGTCGCCACCTTGCACGCGCACGGCTACCGGCCGCCGATCTCGCCCATCATCGGCTTCACCGGCCTCGTCAACCTGGTGCTCGCGCCGCTGGGCTGCTTCGCGCTAAACCTGGCGGCGATCACCGCCGCGCTGTGCATGAGTCCGGATGCGCACCCGGACCCGTCGCGCCGCTACCTGGCGAGCGTCGCCGCCGGCGGCTTCTACCTGTTGCTCGGGGTGTTCGGCGCGACGGTCGGCAGCCTGTTCTCGGCCTTGCCGCCGGCGCTGGTGCTGGCGATCGCCGGCATCGCGCTCTTTTCCACGCTCGCCGGCGCCCTCGCCACCGCGATGCGCGACGAGGCGATGCGCGAGAGCGCTCTGATCACCTTCCTCGTCACAGCGTCCGGCTTCACCCTGTGGGGGGTCGGCTCGGCGTTCTGGGGGCTGATCGCCGGCGCACTCGCCTGGCTCGCGCTCAAGCCGCGCGCCGCCTGAATCAGGCCGCCGGCACCGCCATGCCGCGTGCCACCGCCGGCCGCGCGCCGACTTCGGCGAGCCAGCGCGCGACGTGCGGGAAGGGTTCGAGGTCCACGCAATGCCAGTCGTGCTTGGCTGCCCACGGGTAGAGCGCGATGTCGGCGATGCTGTATTCGTCGCCGGCGACGTAAGGCTGACCGGCCAGCGCGGTGTCGAGCACGCGGTAGAGGCGCAGCGCCTCGTCGTGGTAGCGCTTTTGCGCGTAAGGGACGGTCTCGGGCGCGTAGCGCAGGAAGTGGTGCGCCTGCCCGAGCATCGGGCCAAAGCCGCCCATCTGGAACATCAGCCACTGCAGCACCCGGTAGCGCGCCTCGCCGGCGGCGGGCAGCAGGCGGCCGGTCTTTTCGGCGAGGTAGACGAGGATCGCGCCCGACTCAAAGAGCGCGAGCGGCTGGCCATCGGGGCCATCCGGGTCGACAATCGCGGGAATCTTGTTGTTCGGGCTGATCTCGAGGAAGGCCGGCGCGAACTGCGCGCCCGCGCCGATATCGACGGGGTGCACGCCGTACGCGAGGCCGAGCTCCTCGAGCGCGATGGAAATCTTGCGGCCGTTCGGCGTACCCCAGGTGTAGAGCTGGATCATGACTTGCCTCCGTCATCAGGAAGCCGCCATTGTGCCAGCCGCCACGTCACGCGAAAACGGGCGTATCAGCGCCCGGCGGTGGTGCCCAGTTCGACCACCTGCTCGGGCGGCAGGCGGTAATAATCGGCAAGGCTCTGCCCTTGCCGGGCGAGGAAGCGGAACAGCGCCCGCCGCCAGCGCGGCACCCCCTCCAGCGTCTCCAGCCGCCCGACCTGGCTCAGGAAATACGACACTTCGCCCGACAGAAGCGGCGCGAGTGCCGGCTCGGCCATCAGCGCGGCGGGCACGTCGGGTTCCTCGCGAAAGCCGAAGCGCAGGTAGACGCTCCAGGTATCCGGCCCCAAGGCGTAGAGCGTCAGCCGCTGCCCGGCGCCGGCCTCGGGCGACTCCAGCATGCCGACGTGTACGAACAGGTTGCGCGCATGCAGGCAGTGATAGTGCTTGAGGTTCTGCTGCAGCGCGAGCGGCACCGCGTTGTCGTGCGAACTGAGATAAACCGCCGTGCCGGGTACCCGTACCACGTCGGGCAGGTGGACGACGAAGTCGTGCAGCGGCAGCGCGCACTGGTGGCGGCGCGCCTCGATCGCATCTTGCGCGCGCTGCCAGCTGGTCATCAGTGCGAACAGCGCGAGCCCCAGCGTCAGCGGCAACCAGCCGCCGTCCGGGATCTTGCTCGCGTTGGACGCGAGAAAGACGAGCTCGACCAGCCACAGCCCGGCAAACGCCGCCAAATAGCGCAGCCTTTGCGCGCCGGTGAAAGTCAGCGCGACCAGCGTCAGGCACAGCACGGTGGTGATGTTCATCGAGCCGGACACCGCGATGCCGTAGGCGGCGGCCATCGCCTCGGCCGAACGGAAGCCGAGCACCAACAGCACGACCACCGCGAGCATCAGCCAGTTGATCCCCGGCAGGTAGACCTGGCCGCGCTCGCGCGCAGAGGTGTGACGCACCGCGAACGGCGGCAGGTAACCCAAATGGCCGGCCTGCCGCGTCATCGAGAACACGCCGGCGATGGTCGCCTGCGCGGCGATCACCGTCGCCATGGTCGCCAGCACCACCAGCGGCAGTTGCAGCGCCGCGGGCGCCAGATGGTAGAAAGGGTGGGCGGCGGCTTCGGGCGAGCGCAACAGCGCGGCGCCCTGCCCGAAGTAGTTGAGCATCAGCGCGGGCCACACCGCGCGAAACCAGGCGACACGGATCGGCGTGCGCCCGAAGTGGCCCATGTCGGCGTACAGCGCCTCGCCGCCGGTCATCGCGAGGAACACCGCTGACAACAGCAGGAAGGCCGCCGTCGGGAACTCGAGCGCGAAGCGCAGCGCGTACCAGGGGTTGAGCGCGGCGAGCACCTCGGGCGAGCGCGCGATGCTGGCGCCGCCAAGCAGCGCGAGCACCGCGAACCACAACAGCATCACCGGGCCGAACAGCTTGCCGACTAGCCCGGTACCGAAGCGCTGCACGGAAAAGAGCGCGAGCAAGACGGCGAGCGAGAGCGGCAGCACCAGGGGCAGCAGCGCGGGGTCGGCGACGCCCAGCCCCTCGACGGCGGACAGCACCGAGATCGCTGGCGTGATCACCGCGTCGCCGAAGAAGAGCGCGGCGCCGAACACGCCGAGCAGCACCGCCAGGCGCGCCACGCGCGGGTGCGCGTCGGACTGGCGGTGCACGCGCGCCGCCAGCGCGAGCACCCCGCCCTCGCCGTCGTTGTCGAAATTGAGCACCAGCGCCATGTACTTGAGCGAGATCACCAGCAGCACCGACCAGAACAGCGCGGAGAGGGTGACCAGCACATGGTCGGGCGTCGGCGTGAGCGCGAACGGCCCGGCAAACGCCATACGGAACGCGTAAAGCGGGCTGGTACCGATATCGCCGTACACCACCCCCATCGCCGTCAGCGCCATCAGCCACGGCGTGCCGCCCTTTTTCGCGTCCATCCTGTCCTCCGTCTGCGCGTACTCCAACAGACTAGATGACAGTTCGCCGAATCGCGCGGCTAGGGCTTGTCCGCGTCATCGGGCGCGCCGACCCCCAGCGCGCGCCAGCCGGCCCAACCGAGCTTGTGCAAGGTTTCGATATTGGCGCGGTAGATCGCGTCCGGGTCGGCCAGCGCGGACACCGCGCGCTCGATGCTGGCCTCGCGCAGCAGGTGCAGCGTCGGGTAGGGCGAGCGGTTGCTGCAGTTGGCGACGTCGTCTTCTTCGGCATCCTCGAAGCGGAAGTCGGGGTGGAAATGCGCGACCTGGATCACGCCGGTGAGCGCGTGCTCGTCGACCACCTCTTCGGCGAGCTCAAGCACATCGTTGAAGGTCTCGAAGTCCGGGAACAGCGTCGGGTGCACCAGCAAGGTGGTGTCGATCTTGGCCGGGTCGGCGTCGGACAGGGTGTCGAGCTCGCGGTCGAGGTCCTCGAGGAAGGCGTCGAGGTGGCGCGCGGCGCTCACCACGATGCGCACCCGCCCCTCGACGTAGACGCTGCGGGCGAACGGGCACAGGTTCAGGCCGATCACGGCCTCTTCCACCCAGCGGCGGGTAACTTGTTCAACGGTTTTTGGATCCATGATCCTTCTCTTTCTGGCGGCGGGACGGTAAACGGGGCGGGGCAGCGCCGAGGCTCAGGGCTTGATGTAGGCCGCGCCCGCCTGCTGCAGTTCGACCAGCCGGACGATGCCTGCCGGCACCACCTGGCAGCAGGCCGGCAAGGCCTCGCGGGCGACCCCGAAATTTTGCATCGCATTATGACAGACCTCGAAGCGCAGCCCCTGCTCGGCAAGCGTGGCTGCCAGCGCTGCGCTGTCGCCGGCCAGGTCGCGCACCAGCAGGATGGCGGGGCCGGTCACCACCAGGGTCAGCTCGAACAGCCGCCCCGGCCCTGAGACGGCCTCGAGCGTATGCCGGATATTGCCCAAGGCCATGCGGAATACCTGGAGATCCTGGTGATCGACGTGGAACGCGGCTTTGAACATGCTAGATACTCCCGGGGAATTGAAAGTATCCACAGCATAGGACAGCCGGTGCGCGCGGCGCCCGGGCAGAAAGACGGCCGCCGGGTCTGATGATCCGGCGGCTAAAGGCTAGGCTTGGCGGGGACTTACTTGCCGGCCTTGAACTGCTGCCACAGGCGGGTGTAGCCCTGGATCACCTTGGGCGGCACGGTCAGCATCACGAAGCTCGACTTCAGGCTGTCCTTGGACGGGAAGATCGACGGATTGCTGACGTATTCCTTCTTGATCAGGGGCTTGGCGGTCAGCGCGCCGGGCGCGTAGGTCACCGTGTTGGCGTTGTTGGCGGCGACCTTGGCGTCGAGCGAGTAGTTGATGAACTTCAGCGCGTTGTCGACGTTGGCCGCGCCCTTCGGGATCGCCAGGCTGTCGATCCAGATGCCGGTGCCTTCCTTCGGCATCAGCACGTCGACCTTGACGCCGTTCTTCGCCTCGGCTGCGCGGCGCTTGGCGATGTTGAGGTCGCCCGAGTAGCCCATCGCCACACAGACCGAACCGCCGGCCAGCTCGTTGATATAGCCGGACGACGAGAAGCGGGTGTACGACTTGCGCGCTTCCTTCAATTGCGGCATCACCGCCTTGTAGTCGTCGAGGTTGGTGCTGTTCGGGTTCTTGCCGTAGTAGTGCAGCGCCATCGGGAAGAATTCGGCCGGCGAGTCGAGCACGCTGACGCCGCAGCCCTTGAGCTTGGCGACCACTTCCGGCTTGAACACCAGGTCCCACTGGTTGGCCGGCAGCGAGCCGCCCAGCGCCTTCTTCACCTTGTCGACGTTGATCGCCAGCGTGTTCACGCCCCAGAAGTACGGCACGCCGTACTTATTGCCCGGGTCAAACTGCGCCATGATGCGCAAAAGCTCGGGGTCGAGGCTCTTGTAGTTGGGGATCTTGCTCTTGTCGATGGGCTGGAACATGCCGGCCTTGATGCCGAGTTCCAGCGTGTTGTTGGTCGGCACCACCAGGTCGTAGCCAGAGTTGCCGGTCATCAGCTTCGCGCGCAGCACCTCCATGCTGTCGTACACGTCGTAGCGGACCTTGACGGCGTTGGCCTTCTGGAAATTGGGGACCGTGTCCTCGGCGATATAGTCCGACCAGTTGTAGATGTTCAGCGTACCTGCCGCGTGTACGCTCCCGGCCATCCCCAGCGCGGCCAGCATGCACCCCAGCGTCTTCTGTGTCTTCATTGTTTTCTCTCCTTGCAGGAAATGCCGTCGTCGTGATGCGACGCTACCGGCAAGGCTAAACCCGGACATCATTTTTGTCTAACAATTTCAACGCCATAACCGGACAAACAGAGCACAAGGTCGACCAACAGAACAAACACCGCACCAAAGCCGAAAACCGGCAATAAAATCAACGGCCTGCGCACAGACCGTTTAACAAGTCAAACACCCACCCCCCCCCGTCCGTCCATTCAGCGTGCGCTCTTCAGGCGCTGCCACAGGCGGGTATAGCCCTGCATGGTCTTCGCGCTGAGCGTCTTTGCCATATAGCTGCCCTGCAGGTCCTGCGCGGTCGGGAACACCGAGCGTTCGCGGGTATAGCGAACATCGATGTACGGGCGCGCCGCGCTCACGCCCGGCGCGTAGCTGACCGCGTTGGCGTTGGCGGCTGCCGTCTTCGGGTCGAGCATCGCGTTGATGAAGGCATGCGCCTCGTCGACGTTGCGCGCGTCGACAGGGATGGCCATGGTGTCGATCCACACGTCCAGCCCCTTCTTCGGCAACAGCACCTGGATCTTCACGCCGTTTTTCGCCTCCTCGGCGCGGCGCTTGGCGATATGCAGGTCTCCGGAAAACCCCATGGCGACACAGATCGAGCCGCTCGCCAGTTCGTTGATATAGCCTGACGACGAAAAACGGCTGTAATGGGGGCGCAGCTTGCCCAAGACCGGCATCAGCGCCTCGTAGTCGGCGAGATTGTCGCTGTTCGGGTCCTTGCCGAAATAATGCAGGGCCTCCGGGAAGAACTCGCTGGGCGAGTCGTACACGCTGATGCCGCACTGCTTGAGCTTGGCGACGGTCGCGGGGTCGAACACCAGCGCCCACGGGTCGTCCGGCAACTTGCCGCCGAGCGCTTTCTCGACCTTGGCGACATTGATGCCGATGGTGTTGATCCCCCAGAAATACGGCACCGCGTAGCGGTTGCCCGGGTCGAAAGACGCCAAGAGCCGCAGCAGTTCGGGGTCGACGTACTTCCAGTTGGGCAGCTTGGCCTTGTCCAGCGGGCGGAACATGCCGGCCTTGACGCCCAGTCCCATCGTATTGTGCGACGGCACCACCACGTCGTAACCGGTCTTGCCGGTCATCAACTTGCCCTTGAGCGTCTCGTTGCTGTCGTACACGTCGTAGCGCACCTTGATCCCGGTGCGCTTCTCGAACGCCGGCACCGTTTCCTCGGCGATATAGTCCGACCAGTTGTAGACGTTGAGCGACTTGGCCGCCTGTACGCCGGGCAGCCACGTACAAAGCAGAAGCACACCGCCTAGCTTGCTCATTTTCATGCTGATTTCTCCTGGGATGCATGGATGGGCAGGCGCCGCCGCGCCTGCCCGGGTAGCGCTTAACGCCGGTAGACCTGCCGCCCCATGAACACGGTCATCTCGACCTGGGCGTCGGCGATCTGCTGCGCCTTGCCGGATGCGACAAGGTCGAACAGGTTGCGGTCGAGCACGATGAAGTCGGCGGACTTGCCCTTTTCGATCGAGCCGCTGACGGCATCCTGCCGCACCGCACGCGCGCCGTTGATCGTGTACGCCATAAGCATATTTTGCAAGGACGTCCGCTCGTGCGCGGTGTAGCCCCCCGTGCCGTCGCCCTCCGTCGAACGGGTCACCCCGCTCGCGATGTTGACGAAGGGGCGCGGATCGCGGCTGTCGACCGGCGCGTCGCTGCCGGCCACCAGCACGGCGCCTTCCTTGCGCGTGCTCTCGACCGGGTAGAACGCCTTCTTGACGTAGCCCAGCGGGTCGTACAACACGTCCTCGATCTTCTGCCCGGCCTTGCTCGGGTGGATGAAGGGCGTGACCAGCAGGTCGTACGCCATCGACGGCGCGGTCCAGGCATAGGTGTAGGTCAGGAAGACGCCCAGCGCGCCCAGACGCTTCTGGTCGTCGGGGTGGACCATCTGCAGGTGGGCGACGGTATGCGGGATCCCGCTTTTGCCGTTGCGTTCGCGTGCCGCCTGCAAGGCGTCGACGGCGGCGCGGGTGCTGCGGTCACCGATGCTGTGCATGTGCACGCTGAAGCCCGACTTGTCGAGCGCGCTGACGTAGTCGTTCAGCAGGCCCGCCTTTTCCTCGTAGTTGACGATGCCCCTTTCGCCGGAGTCCTCGCTGTCGGCGCTGACCGTCACCTGACCGTCCGCGTCCTTTTGCAGGTGGGGCTTGTGGAAGTTCTCCAGCATGCCTGCGTTGGGGAAGGCCAGCGGCGAGCTGAACGGGTCGCCTTCCAGCACGCCGTCGACGAAGATCTTCACCGCGTCGGCCTTGATCAGCGGGTTGCCGGCAAACTGCTGGCGGACCGCCTGTGCCTTGGCCAGGTGGGTGTCGACGTACGCCTGCGCCTCGTCGGCGGACTTGTCGCGGTAGTCGTCACCGATAAAGCAGGTCGCGGCCGTGACCCGCATGTTGAGCACCCCTTGTTTTTGCATGTTGAGGTAGCGCTGGCGGATGAAATCGCTGGTGCACGCGTCCTGCACGCTGGTGATGCCGCGCGAGGCAAGCAGGGAAGAGACCGCAGGCAGGATCGCGTCGTAGAGTTTCGCCGCCTTGTCGTCCGACGCGCTGAGCAGGCCGGAGTCGGGTACCGGGATCGCGCTGCGCGCATCCTCGCGCACCACCCCGCTGTCTAGGCTCACATACGGCGCGAACTCCGCGAATACGCCGCCTGCGGCCAGCGTCGACGCGTTGAAGCCTACCGTCTTGCCTTGCTTGTCCTCTGCCAGATCCAGCGCCCGCTGGTTATACGCGCTGGCATGACCGTCGGTCCCGGCCAGCACCACCGGGTTATCCGGTGCCACCTTGTCGAGCGCCTCCCGCACGTTCCGGTAGTTCGCCGTCGGATTGTTGCCTTCGTAGGGAGACCACTGGTTGACCACCAGCCAGTCGCCCTTGGCCGGCGCGTACTTGGGCAGGCAGGCTTTAACCTTGTCAGCCAGTTCGTCCAGCGTCACCCCCTTGCTGTCCAGGTCGCACATGTCGAGGGCGACCGTCCCCATGGTGTGGATGTGGTTGTCGTGTAGCCCGGGCAGGACCATCTTGCCGCCCAGGTCGACCACCTTGAAGCCTTGGCGCCGGTAGGCCTCGACGTCGGCCTCGCTGCCGACCTCGACAAACTTGCCGTCCTGCACTGCAAACGCGCTCGCCTCCGACAGCTTCGCGTCCTGCGTATACACCTTGCCGTTCAGGTACACGGTTCCCGACAGCGGCGCCCCGCCGCCACCGCCCTGCGAACACCCCAGCAGGAGCCCTGCCCCCACGCCCATGACAAGTGCCCTGCCCACGACACGCTGATCGAACCTTTTCATCCTGGCCTCCTCCTTTTGTGCAGTTATTGCTGCAGTATGAAAGCCATTTATCGCACCCCGATCCATTTATTGCAGTAAAAACTTCACTTCAAGACCGGAACCTGTAGTTGCTTTACAACTTGCTCATCTTCTAGAGTGGGCGCTCCGTAGTTCCCGAAGACCATCATGCCGCCAGACCTGCCCGCCTCAACCCTTCCCGAGCACCTGCAGATGCGCCGCCAGCCCAGGCAGGCGCGCAGCCGGGACACTGTCTACAAGATCGAGCAGGCCACCCTGGCCTTGCTTGCCGAGCAGGGGTTCTACGCGCTGAACACCAACGCGATCGCCGAGCGCGCCGGCATCGGCATCAAGTCGCTGTATCACCTGTACCCGAACAAGGAGGCGATCATCGGGCATCTGGTGGAGGAATGGCTGGAGGCGGTCTGTTGCGCGCAAGCGAGGGTCCGCGAGACCTTTCCGCAATGGCCGCTGCTCTACCAGAAATTCGACGAGGCGCTGGACGAACTGGACCTGCGCTATTCAGGCTACGGCCCGCTCTGGCGCGCGGTCACGCTGATCCCTGACCTGCAAGGGCTGGAAGACGCGCACGAACAAAAGCAGGTCCGATTCTGGAGCGGATGCTTTCGCGAACTGGGCTGCCGCTGGCCGGATGAGGAGCTTGCGGCGCTGGCGACCTACTTTTACCGCAGCGGGGACTCCGCCCGCCAATGCGCGAGAGAATGCGGGAAGGCCGGTGGCTGGGTGTGGACGATGCACCGCAACTGGCTTGTCCGCACGATAGACACCGCGCTCGCCGAACCTGACGCCGGCAAGGCACTCGCGGCGCTGGGCCTCGCCACGCCGGACTGAACCGGGCAAGGCGAGGCAGCCCTCCTCAATGCATCAGCCCTTCCATGGCGTCGGCCGCCGCGCTGACGGCGCGGCGCAAGCAGCCGGGTACGCGCGGGCTTTGAGAGAGCGCGTCGTCGAGCGCGAACGACGCGCGAATAAAGTGGTAGCCCAGGTAGCGCAGCGGCTCGGGCTCCCAGCGGCGCAGGCTTGCAAGCGTTCCGTCGCCGCGCACCCACGGCTGGCGGGTCAACACCGTGTCGCGGCCGAGCATCAGGTCGGCCAGCGTGCGCCCCATCAGGTTGCTCGCCCCCACCCCTTCGCCGCCGTAGCCGCCGGCGCAGGCGACACCGCGAACGCTGTCCCGTAGCGCGAACGGCGTGAACGCACGCGGGAGCCCCAGCGAGCCGCCCCAGGCATGGGTGATGCGCACGCCGGAGAGTTGCGGGAAGAACGTGCGCATCAGTTCGGCGCGCCCGGTGAAATCGGCGCCTTGCGGGTCGAAGTCCCAGCGCACGCGCCCGCCGAAACGGTAGCCGCCACGCGCGCCGAACAGCAGGCGGTTATCGGCGGTGCGCTGGCCGTAGGTGATCCCGCGCGACAGGTCGGCAAACGCCGGCCGCCCGGCCAGGCCGATTTCGTCCCACTGTGCGGGGCTCAAGGGTTCGGTCACGACGATCAGGCTCTGCGCCGCCTGCAGCCGGCCGCCAAACTCGGGCAGCGTGCCGCTCGCGCCCTCCAGCGCCGGCACGATCCAGTGCGCGCGCACCGCCCCGTCAGGCAGACGCAACCGGCCGCCGCCCAGGCCCAGCACCGGGCAGTGCTCGTGCACCGCCACGCCAAGGCCGCGCACCGCGGCCAGCAGCCCCTGCACCAGCTTGAACGGGTGCAGCGTCGCGCAATGCGGCGAGAACACCGCGCCGACAGCACCGGCCATCTGCAGGCGCGCGGCAAGCGCGTCCCTGTCCAGCCAGCAAAAGTCGGCTTCGCCGTGGCCGGCTGCGCGCAGTTCGCCCAGCCACAGGGCGGCGCGGCGCGCCTGCGCGTCGCCACGCGCCGCGTACAGCACGCCGCCGTGCGCGAGGTCGCAATCGATGCCCTCGCGCGCGCAGACCGCCTTCACCTCGTCGACGATGCCGTACAGCAGCGCGCGGGTCTCTTCCCGCACGTCGGGCACAAGGCCGCTGAGCCAGCCCTCCTGCCCGGCCAGCCCGCCGATCAGCCAGCCGCCGTTGCGGCCAGACGCGCCGAAGCCCGCGTGCGCGGACTCGAACACCTGTACCGACAACTGTGGCGCGAGCCGCTTGAGGTAGTACGCGGTCCATAGCCCGGTGTAGCCGGCACCGACGATCGCGACGTCGCAGTCGTCGGCGATGGCGGGCGGCACATCTTGGGTGGCCGGTGGCAAGGCGTCTCGCCACAGACAGCTCTCGGGCAGGGTGTTCATCGGCCCTCCCGCTTCCCGCTACGCGCGCTGCGTGGCAGCCCGGCGACTGCCGCCTGCAAGAAAGCAACCTGCCGCATGTCCATCCCCCGTTTCAAGCATGCGCAGATGCTAAGGGAGCAGTCAGGCGATGTCGTTCGCGCGGGACCGCGCGAAATCCGCCTAGCCGAAATAGCGCTGCACGGTGGTGCCGGTCGCGTCGCGGAAGGCCTTGTAGAAGGTCGAGGTGGAAGCAAAGCCTGCGGCGTGTGCCATCGCGAGCGCGCCCTTGGGGCGTTCGGTAGCCGGCAGCGA
Organism: Crenobacter caeni; assembly: GCF_010435965.1. Taxonomy (GTDB): domain Bacteria; phylum Pseudomonadota; class Gammaproteobacteria; order Burkholderiales; family Chromobacteriaceae; genus Craterilacuibacter; species Craterilacuibacter caeni. The sequence continues at coordinate 28,229 of NZ_JAAGAA010000002.1, read as the reverse complement.
GAGCAGGTGGGCGACGCGCGCGCGGGAGAGGTAGGTATAGAAGCTCACGCCCAGCACATGGTTGAGCGCGTGCGAGATCTGGTTGCGGGTGTAGCCGCTCGCGTCGGCGACCGCGGCAAGGTCGAGGCCGGGGTCGAGGTAGGGTTGCCGGCTTTCGAAGTAGTCTTCGAGGTCGGCTACCAGCCGCGCCACGCGGATCGGCGACAGGCCGAGACGGCCGGCGCCACGTGTCGTGCCCTGCCCGGCGACCACGCAGTATTCCTTGACCTCGGCGATCAGGCCATCACGCACCCGGATCATTTCGCTGCCGTGAAAGCGCGTCAGCCGGCCGCCGGCGACACGGCTGTTCACCGTGTAGCAGTACTGCAAGAAGGCGGTGTCGCCGTCAACACGGATGCGGTCGGTGTGCTCGAGCGACTCGCCCGCGCCGGAGGGCAGGCTGTCCAGCACGTAGTCGCGCAAGGCCGGCAGCGTGAGCACGCAGCGGCCGTGAAAGTCGTGGTAGCGGATGTCGGGATGATAGAGCGCCATCACCGCGTCGGCGTCGAGCGCCTTCCACGCGCGGTGGTAGCGCTCGACCACCGCGCGGGTTTCCAGCGCCGAAGGCCCGTCAGTGGCGGACATCGCCGTCGCTGGCGGCCTTCACCGCGCCGACCACGTCGGTGCCGAACAGCTCGGTCACGTCGTCCTGGTCGAACACGTAGTTCTGGTTGCAGAAGTCACAGGTGATCTCGACGCTGCCCTGCTCGAGGATCACGTGCGCGACCTCCTCGCCGCCCAGCATCTTCAGCATGTCGCCGACGCGCGCGTGGCTGCAGTTGCAGGCGAACGCCATCGGCTCGGCGTCAAAGAGGCGCAGCGCCTCGTCGTGGTAGAGGCGGTGCAACAGCTCGGTCGCCGGCAGTTCGAGCAGCTCCTGGCTGGACAGCGTGTCGGCCAGCACCTTGACGTGCTGCCAGCCCTCGGCGTCGCCGTGCCCGTCCGGCAGGCGCTGCAGCAACAGGCCCGCTGCCGCGCCGGCGTCGGCGGCGAGGATCAGCCGGGTGTCGAGCTGCTCGGAGCGCTGCATGTAGTTCTCCAGCATCGCACCGATCGAGTCGCCCTCCAGCGCGACGATGCCCTGCCACGGCTCGCCCTGGCGCGGGTCGAGCGTGATCACGAACTGCGCGTGCTCGCCGAAGAGTTCGCGCGGCGACGTGACCTGCGACGGCACCGCGTCCCACTTGGCGGTCGCACGCAGCGTGCGGTCGCTGTTGCTCTCGACCACCGCGAGACGGAGCGGGCCCTTGCCCTGGATCTGCATCACCAGCGTACCGTCGAATTTGAGGTTGGCGGCGAGCAGCGCCGAGGCGGCCATCATCTGACCGAGCACGTCGCGCACCGGCGCAGGGTAGCTGCGGCGCGACAGCACCGCCTGCCAGGCGTCGTCCAGCCGCACCGTCGCGCCGCGCACCGGCGCGCCGTCGAAGATGAAGCGTTGCAGGGTGTCCTTGTGGTTCATGTTCATTCCTTGCTAAGCGGTAGGGTGTAGAGCGACATCGGCAGCGACGAGGACAGGTCGAACTCGCAGCCGGCGAGGATGCCGCGTTCGGCGATCTGCGCCGCGCTCAGGTCGTCTTCGTAACAGGTATACATCGCGCCCATCGCGAACGCGCGGCCCGAGCCGATCGCCCAGAAGCGGGAGAACTCGTAGACCTCGCGCATCGGGTAGACGCCAAAGATGCCGTGGGGGTTGGCCAGCAGCAGCATCAGCTGGCTGGACTCGTACGGGTCGTCGTCCTCCTCTTCCGGACGCAGGAAGAAGTGGTCCTTCAGCTTGGGATGCAGCTTGCGGAAGGTCTCGAAGATGCCGGCGCGGCTCTTGAGGTCGCGGCTCTTCAGGCTGCGCAAAGCGTTCTGCAGCACCAGGTCGTGCGCGGCGGAGCCGGCGATCGCCAGGTGGTGCTCGCCGATGCTGAAGATCTTGTCGTGGTGGAGGTCGTAACCGGCCAAGAGCTTCTGGTCGTCGCCGAACGTCGTCTGGCTGTCCGCGGCGATCGCGACCTCGCCCCCCTTCCTTACCACCACTATGGTCGTCATGCCCTCACCCAAAGCGTTCAAAACCGGTAAGATGCAGGCCGAAACGCGAAATTACAAGGGCGCGCCCGCCGCCGTACCGACACCATGTGCCAGCTACTCGGAATGAACTGCAACACCCCGACCGACATCCTGTTCTCGTTCGAGGGGTTCCACCGCCGCGGCGGACTGACCGACCATCACGCCGACGGCTGGGGCATCGCCTTTTTCGAGGGGCCGGGCGTGCGCGTGTTCCTCGACGACAAGCCCTCCAGCGAGTCGCCGGTCGCCGACCTGGTGCGCCGCTACCCGATCAAGTCGGAAAACGTGATCGCGCATATCCGCAAGGCGACGCAGGGCGAGATCAGGCTGGAGAACTGCCACCCCTTCGTGCGCGAGATGTGGGGACGCTACTGGATCTTCGCGCACAACGGCGACCTCAAGTCTTTCGACCCGCCGACCGGCCACTTCTACCGGCCGGTCGGCGGCACCGACTCCGAGCGCGCGTTCTGCCACATCCTGGAGACGCTGCGCCACAAGTGGGGCGCGATGCCGGAAACCGGCGCGCTGTACGCCGAACTTGCCCGCCTCGCCCGCGAGATCCGCGCCTTCGGCGTGTTCAACTTCATGCTGAGCAACGGCGAGCTCCTGTTCGCGCACTGCTCGACCCACCTGCACTTCATCGTGCGCCAGGCACCGTTCAACACCGCGCACCTGGTCGACGACGACGTGTCGGTCGACTTCGCGACGGTGACCACCCCCAACGACCGCGTCGCGGTGATCGCGACCCAGCCCTTGACCGACAACGAGGCGTGGACCGCGCTCGCGCCGGGCGAACTGGTGCTGTTCCGCGACGGCACGCCGCTGTACCGCGACGCCTGAGCACGCTGTTGCGCCGGCCAGACAGCCGGCATGCCCCTGATGGCCACGCGGCCAAGCTGCCGTTATGCTATAGGAATAACTCTAGACCGCGTGCCCGCCATGACCCGTTTCGACTTCAACCACCCACCGTTCGACCAGCTCGAACCCGCCGAACGCCAAACCCTCGAGGCGCAGGCCGACATCGTGTTCTTCGGCGACGACGAGACCATCCTCGGCCCGGGCGACACGGTCGACGCACTGTGGATCGTGCTCAAGGGTATCGTGCGCGAGATGGCCGGCGACGAGGTGATCGGCGTCTACCGCAAGGACGACGTGTTCGACGCGCGCGCGCTGGTCACCGGCGCCACCGCCCACCGCTTCGTCGTGCACGAGGAGGCGCTCTTGCTGTCCCTGCCGCGCGCGGCGCTCATCGCGCTGACCGAGCGCAACCTGCGCTTTGGCGCGTACTTCTTCGCCAGCGTCTCCGAGAAGTTCGGCGTACTCTCCGAGCGCTCGGGCTCGCGCGAGCTGCAGACCCTGCTCACCGCCACGGTCGGCGACGTCGAACTGCGCACGCCGGTCTGCGTCGAGGGCAGCCTGAGCCTGCGCGAGGCGGCGCGCACGATGAAGGAAAACAAGGTCAAGTCGCTGCTGGTGCGCGACGGCGAGCGGCTCGGCATCTATACGACCACCGATTTTCGCGAGGTGATCATCGAGGGCATCCCCTACGACACCCCGCTTGCCTCGCTCGCCAACTTCAGGCTGGCGAGCGTCAGCCGCGACGACTTCCTGTTCAACGCGCTCTTGACGATGACGCGCAGCAATATTCGCCGGCTGGTCGTGCTCGAGGGGGGCGAGGCGGTCGGCATCCTGTCGCAGGTCGACGTGCTGTCGTACTTCTCCAACCACTCGCACCTGATCGCGCAGCGCATCGCGCGCGCCACCACCCTCGCCGAGCTCGCCGGCGCCGCACGCCAGATCACCCGCCTCACGTCCATCCTCAACAGCCACGGCGTCAAGCCGGTGCAGCTCGCGCGCCTGGTGCAGACGCTCAACGCACAGCTGTTCGAGCGCACCTGGGCGCTGGTGGCGCCGGGCGAACTCGTCGCCAACAGCTGCCTGGTCGTGATGGGGTCGGAGGGGCGCGGCGAGCAGATCCTGAAGACCGACCAGGACAACGCGCTGATCATCCGCGACGGCTTTCCCGCAGACGGCGTCGAGGCGGCCTGCCAGGCCTTCTCGGCCGCGCTTGAACAATTCGGCTACCCGCCCTGCCCCGGCGGCATCATGGTCAGCAACGCCGCGTGGCGCTTCACCGAAAGCGCACTCGCCGGGCAGCTGCGCCAGTGGACCTGGCAGCCGGCCGGCGACGCGCTGATGAACCTCGCGATCTTCGTCGACGCCGAGGCGGTTACCGGCGACGCCGGCCTGCTCGCGTCGGCCAAGGCACGCCTGCGGGAGCTGATCGCCGACGACGCCGCGTTCTACGCGCGCTTCGCCGCCGCGATCGAACAGTTCGACACCCCGCTTGGCATGTTCGCGCAACTGCTGACCCGCGAGGCTGACGGCGAGGCGGTGCTCGACCTCAAGAAGGGCGGCATCTTCCCCATCGTGCACGGCACCCGCGCGCTCGCGCTGGAAAACGGCGTGCACGCGTGCAACACGCACGAGCGCCTGCTGGAACTCGCCCGCCTGGGCGTGCTCGCCGACGAGATGGTTGAGGAAGTCGGCGAAGCGCTGGCCTTCCTGTTGGGGATCAAGCTTGAGAGTGGCCTGGCCGCGCTGGAGGATGGCCAGGTGCCTGGCAACCTGATCGCGCCCGAGCGCCTGAGCGCGCCCGAGCGCGACCTGCTCAAAGACGCGTTTGCCGTGGTCAAACGCTACAAGCAGCAGTTGCGCCACCACTTCAAGCTGGGGAGCTTCTGATGCTCGCCGCCATCAAGCGCGGCTGGCAAAAGCACAGCCTGCGCGACGAACGCTACCTTGCGCTGTTCGACGAGCATCCGGACGAACTCGTCAGCGTCGACTGCGAGACGACCAGCCTCAACGTCGGCGAGGCCGAGCTGCTGTCGATCGGCGCGGTGAAGATCCGCGGCAACCGCATCATCGCCAGCGAGACCTTCGACGTACTGGTCCGCCCTGAACACCGGCCCGAGGCGAAGAACGTCAGCGTGCACGGGCTGCGCCCGCGCGACCTGAGCGCGGGGCTCACGCCGGCCGACGCCGTCGGCCGGCTGCTCGACTTCATCGGCGGGCGGGCGCTGGTCGGCTACTACCTCGAATTCGACGTCGCCGTGCTCAACAAGTACGTGAAGCCGCTGATCGGCTGCACGCTGCCCAACCGGCAGGTCGAGCTCTCGGCGCGCTACTACGACTACAAGTTCCGCCAGCACCCGGACAGCCACGTCGACCTCAAGCTGCAGACGCTGATCGACGAGCTGAAGGTACCGGCGCTGCCGCGCCACGACGCGGCGGGCGACGCGATTACCGCGGCAATGCTCTACCTCGCCTTGAAACAGCGCGGCTTCGGCTAGTCGGCCGCTACGCATCAGAAAGGCTTATCCATGAAACGACTGGGACTCAAGGGACGCATCATCGCCGCGTTGATGCTGGCGAACATCCTCTCGGTGCTGGCCATCGTCGCCTACGCGCAGTGGGGCAAGTGGCAGGATTTGCGCGCCGAGGTCGACGGCAGATTGCGCGCCGCCGCCCACGCGACACCGTGGCTGCTGCCCGAGAGCTACCTCAAGCGCCTGGACGCAGGACAGGTGCCCGCTGACGAGTATCGCGCCAAGGTCTCCGCCAACGGGCAGTTCGTCGAGCGGGTCAACCTCGAATACCTGTACGCGCTCGTCCTGCGCGACGGCAAGATCGTCTATCTGGCGGACTCGGCGACCAAGGCGGATTTTGGTGAAAACAAGTTCGCCCAGTCCGGCGATGTCTACGAGGACGCCCCGCCGGAGGCGCTGGCCGCGCTCAGGAACCGCCAGCCGTACTTCGCCGAATACACCGACAGCTTCGGCGAGCACCGCTCGCTGTTCCAGCCCATGCAGACGCCAGGCGGGCTGGAATATATTGTCGGCATCGACGTGTCGCTCTCCACGATCGAAGCGGCCGCGAAGCAGAACTTCATCAGGCTCTCGCTGATGGGGGTTTTCCTGATCGTGCTGGGCAGCGTGGTGGCCTGGCAGGTCGGCAGCCGTCTGAGCCGTCGCCTGGAGACCATGCAGCACACGCTGGTCGGCATGGCGCAGGCGCGCGACCTGAACGCGCAACTGGACGAGGGGAACGACGAGGTCGGCGCCATCGGCCGGGCACTGAACACCCTACTCGCAGAACTTCGCCAGTCGCTGAACGGGGCACGGCAAGGCGCGCAGCACGCCAGCGCCCAGGCCGAGCGCTTTTTCCGGCAAAGCCTGGACATGAACGGCGAGCTCTCGGGCGCCGGCCACACCCTGCACGCTTTCTCGGCACAGCGCGCGCAGATCGAGGAAACCGCCGACGCGGCAGCGCAACTCAGCCGGGAGGCGGCCGGGCTGATCGGCGAGAGCCACCATCAGCTGACCCAGGCGGCCACCGGCCTCACCCTGCTCGCCGGCGAGGTGGATGCCAGCGCGGCGCAGACCACCGAGCTTGCCGGACAATTGGGCAAGGTCAGCCAGCAGGCACAGGAAATCAACGGCATCCTCGCCGTGATCGAGGACATCGCCCAGCAAACCAATCTGCTCGCGCTCAACGCCGCGATCGAGGCAGCCCGGGCCGGCGAAAACGGCCGCGGCTTCGCGGTGGTCGCCGACGAGGTACGCAAGCTCTCCTTGCAAACCTCCAGCACGCTGACGCGCACCAAACAGGCGATCGGCGGCATCGTCGCCAATATCGACCAGCTATGCGCCGGCATGGACAGCACCCGGAGCGACGCGCAAAGGGTCGCCGACGAGTCAAAGCAGGTCGCCGCCCGCATCGAGGCGGGCATCGCCGGCCTGGGTGCGTCGCTGGGCCAGGTCGAACACGCCGGCGAGCGGGCGCAGCATATCCATCAAGCGGTACGCGCGACCGGCCAGATGCTGGAGCAGGCAAAAACCGAGGTCGACCGCGCCATCGAACAGGCCAGCCAGATCAGCCGCGACAGCGAGGCACTGCAGCGCACCTCCGGCGAACTGGCCACCCAGACCGAGACCTTCCGCATCTGAGCGCCGGCCTGCCGGCCCTCCCGGCTCAGGAAAGCGGACTGCGGGTAAGCGCCCCCAGCGCACTGTTCGGGTTCAGGAACCGTGCGCGCACGCTGTCTACGCCAAAGGCGTGCAGCCGGGCGCTGTGCTTGGCCAGATAGGTGTCGGCGGCCTCGCGCGAGGTAAAGGCATACCAGCCGCCCGCGACGCCCTCTTCCCGGTTCTCGGTCCAGATCTTCCAGATGAGCGCAGGCTCGGCGGCGATGTCCGCCGCCAGCGGCGCCGCAGCGGCGGCCAGGTCTTCTCCCCAAGGGCCAGCGTAGTCGAAGTCGATTTGCAGAAGGACAGGATGGGTCATGGCTCGGGCGCTCCGTTTATGGATATTGGATCCATTACGGTACGCCAATGGCAAGGGCTTGTCAGCCGGCGGCTAACGCAAGAGCGTCCATCCGGCAAGCGCCACAGCCCCGCCGCGCTGCGGCAATGCTCACCCTCGCGTTGAAACAGCGCGGCGTCGCTTAGCCGGCCGCGCGCAGATCGATCCCCTCGATGTTCTGCTCGATATCGGCGCCGGGCGCGCAGCGTACGGTCGCGGCCGGACGTCCGCCTATGCTCACGTGCACGCCGGCCTCGACCTCGTGTTCATCGCTCAGGCGGTCCATCCCCCAGTACACGCTGTACTCGGTGTTGCCGTTGGGCAGGTTGACCGCGTACGAGACATAACGGCCGACGCCCTGCCACTGCCAGGTCGACGCCGCCGCACGCGGCACGCGCAGGACGATCTCGGGGCGCCCGGGGCGGCCGAAGGCGTAGCTGAGGGTACGCCCGGCGTCGCACACCTCGATTTGCTTGCCCTGCGTGCTCTGGCAGGCAAACACGGTCGACTCGCCGCGCAGGCACGCGGCCTCCGCCAACGCCGGTGCCACCGCCAGCAACAGGACGGCCAGTATCCCGGCTGGCCGCCCGCGCTCAGTAACCGCTCTCGGCATGGCGAGTCTCTACCAGCTGTCCTGCGCCCAGCGACATCATCAGCAACGCGACGCGCTCGTGCACGATCACGGTATGCGTGTTGCCGCCTTGCTGCATCAGCGTACGCAGCCGCTCGCGTACCGCCGGCACGCCGGTGACGTCGATGATCACGTCGACGTCGGGCCCGGCTTTCACCAGCGCCTCGAAGTCGTCGCTGACCGCCACGCCGCGCGCGCGGGCAAGCGCGATGCCCGGCCGCGTCAGGTCAAGGTCGGCGACGCCGCGCACGTCGACGAACGGCGCGTCCAGCAGCTGCGTCAAAAGCGGCGCGCCGGTCTCGCCGGCGCCGATCACCAATACCGAAATGCTTTTCATCGGATGTTTCTTTCCAGTCGTGACAAAAGGCACAGCGTAGCCAGCAAACCCAAAAGGCATATTGCTGCAGGTCAATAAAAATGGCGCCGCAAGGGCGCCATCTTGGATGGGAGAACAAGCGGGGCTTACTGCTTGACCAGCTCGAGCGGCACCGGGATGTTCTTGTCGACGCTTTGGCCGTCGATGATCTTCTTGGCCGTGTCGACACCGGCCTTGCCGATCAGCTCCGGCTTCTGCGCGACGGTCGCGGCCATGCGGCCGGCCTTGACGGCGGCGACCGCGTCGTCGGTCGCGTCGAAGCCGACCACCACCACGTCCTTCAGGCCGGCGGATTCGAGCGCCTGCAGCGCACCCAGCGCCATCTCGTCGTTGTGCGCGAACACGCCGGCGACGTCCTTCTGGCCCTGCAGGATGTTTTCCATCACGCTCATGCCGCGCGCGCGGTCGAAGTCGGCCGGCTGCTTGGCGGCAACCTGGATGCCGGTTTCCTTGTCGATCACGTTGTGGAAGCCCTGGCCACGCTCACGAGCAGCGGACGCGCCCGGGATACCTTCCAGTTCGACGACCTTGCCCTTGCCTGCCAGTTTTTCCTTCAGGAAGTTGGCGGCCATCTCGCCGCCGGCCACGTTGTCCGACGCGATATGCGCGACCACCTCGCCGCCTTCGACCGAACGGTCGAGGGTGACCACCGGAATGCCGGCTGCGTTGGCGGCCTTCACCGCGGAAACCACGGCCGCGGAGTCGGTCGGGTTGACCAGGATGACCTTGACCTTCTTCTGGATCAGGTCCTCGATGCTGGCGATCTGCTTGGCCGGGTCGTCCTGCGCGTCGACCACCACCAGGTTCAGGCCCTGCGCCTTCGCCTCTTCCTCGGCGCCGTGCTTGAGCGAGACGAAGAAGGGGTTGTTCTGCGTGGAGACGGCCAGACCAATGGTCGGCACGCCGCTGTCGGCGGCGGCGGCGGACGCCTCGGCCGAAGCTTCCGGGCCCTGCTTGCTGCAACCGGTGGCGATCAGGGCCGCGAAGGCGGTACCCATCAGCGTTTTCACGAGCGAGTTCATCTGTATTTCCCTTGAGACTTGGTACGGATTATTTGCGTCAGCGTCCCTGGCGACGGTCGAGCAGCACCGCCAGCAGGATAACTGCACCCTTGATCACCTGCTGGTAGAAGGACGACACCTCCAGCAGGTTCAAGCCGTTGTTCAGCACGCCGATCAGCAAGGCGCCAATCAGGGTGCCGACGATCCAGCCGCGGCCGCCGGCGAGGCTGGTGCCGCCCAGCACGACGGCGGCGATCGCGTCGAGCTCGTAGCCGGTTCCCGCCGTCGGCTGCGCCGAATTGAGGCGCGAAGTCAGGATCAGGCCGGCCAGTGCGGCGAGGAAGCCCGAGGTCGCGTAGATCATGATCTTCACGCGGTCGACGCGCACGCCGGAGATGCGCGACGCCTCCTCGTTGCCGCCGACCGCGTAGACGTGGCGGCCGAACGCGGTGCGCTTGAGGATGAACCACAACACGCCGAAGGCGATGAACATGGTGATCACCGGCATCGGCACCAGCGCGCCCAGGTAGCCGTTGCCCAGCATGAAGAAGAAGTCGCTGTTGAGCCCGGTCACCGGACGGCCGCCGGTATACACCAGCGCGAGGCCGCGGAAGATGGTCATCGTCGCCAGCGTGACGATAAAGGGCGCCAGACGGCCCTTGGTGATGGCCAGACCGTTGAACGCGCCCATCAGCGTGCCGCAGGCGAGCCCGGCGAAGGTCGCGAGCACCGGATCGGTACCCGAGGCCATCAGCCCGGCGGTCACCGCGCCGGAGAGCGCGAGGATGGCACCGACCGACAGGTCGATGCCGCCGGACAGGATCACAAAGGTCATGCCGAACGCGATCAGCGCGTTGATCGAGACCTGGCGCATCACGTTGAGCAGGTTGCCGACGGTGAGGAAGTTGTCGCTCATCACGGCGAGTACGACGCACAGCGCGATCAGGCCGATCAGCGGGCCCAGCTTCTGCACGAGTTTCTTGGTTTGACTGACGGCCACTTAATACCCTCCGGTAGCCAGATGCATGATGGATTCCTGGGTCGCGTCGGCCGCGGCGATTTCACCCGCCAGCCGGCCTTCGTGCATCACCAGGATACGGTCGGAAATGCCGAGCACTTCGGGCAGCTCGGACGAGATCACCACCACCGCCACGCCGTCGAAGGCGAGCTGGTTGATGATCTGGTAAATCTCGGCCTTGCCGCCGATGTCGACGCCGCGGGTCGGCTCGTCGAGGATCAGCACGCGCGGCTTCAGGCTCAGCCACTTGGCCAGCACCACCTTCTGCTGGTTGCCGCCGGACAGCGACTTCACCTCGAGCTCGGCGTCGCGCGTGCGGATCTTCAGCATGTCGATGCAGCGCGCGACCAGGCTCTTCTCCTCGCCCTTGGCGACGATGCCGGTGCGGCCCATGGTCGGTACCAGGGGCAGCGTGATGTTCTCGCGCACCGACATCTCTAGCACCAGGCCCTGCGCCTTGCGGTCCTCGGTGACGAAGCCGACGCCGTAGGCGATCGCGTCGGACGGCTTGGTGATCTTCACCTCGGCGCCGTCAACAAAGATGCGGCCGCCCGCACGCTTGTTCAGGCCGAACAGGGTGCGCGCAATCTCGGTGCGCCCGGCGCCCATCAGGCCGGCGATGCCGACCACCTCGCCCGCACGCACCGAGAAGCTGATGTCCTCGATATGGCGGCCGTCGGACAGGTGCTCGACGCGCAGGCGCTCGACGCCGTGGCTGACCTCGCGTTTGGGAAAGCGCTCGCCCAGCTCGCGGCCGACCATCATCTGCACCACATGGTCGAGCGAGGTGTCGACGATGCGCTCGGTGCCGACGAACTCGCCGTCACGCAGCACCGAGATGCGGTCGCACAGCGCGAAGATCTCTTCCATGCGGTGCGACACGTAGACGATGCCGACGCCGTCGGCGCGCAGTTCGCGGATCACCTTGAACAGCGCGTCGATCTCGCGCTCGGTCAGCGCGGCGGTCGGCTCGTCCATGATCAGCACGCGCGCGTTCAGCGACAGCGCGCGCGCGATCTCGATCATCTGCTGCTGGCCGATCGACAGCGTGCCGACCTCGGCGTCCGGATCGAGCTCGACCGCGAGGCGCGACAAGTACTCGCGCGACAGGCGGCGCATGGTGCCCATGTCGAGCAGGCCCGCACCCACCGTCTTCTCGCGGCCGAGGAACAGGTTCTCGGCGACGGTCAGCTCGGGGATCAGGTTCAGTTCCTGGTGCATGATCGCGATGCCGAGCGACTCGGCGTGCTTGGGGTCGCGGATGTTCACCGTCTCGCCGGCGACGGCGATCTGCCCCGCGTCGGCACGATAGAGGCCGGTCAGGATCTTCATCAGCGTCGATTTGCCGGCGCCGTTCTCGCCCATCAGCGCGTGGATTTCCCCCGCCGCCAGCGAGAACGCGACGTCCTTCAGCACGTTGACCGGGCCGAACGACTTGGCGATACCGCGCATTTCTACCAGCGTACTCAAGCGCATCCCCTTTAGAACACGACGCCGGAGAACAGGATCACGTTGGCGTAAGGCGTCGCCTCGCCGGTACGGATCACCGCACGGGCGCCCTTGCTCAGTGCCTTGAAGTCCGTGTGGCTGATGAGCCGCACGCCGATGCCGGCCTCCTGCAGCTCGACCGCGCACTGGGTCGCCCTGGGGTTGAAGCGGCGCACCTCCTCGGCCATCACCGCGTGCTCGACCTGCATCTCGGAAAGCACCACCTGCAGGGTATCGACGAAGGACGGGATGCCCGGCGTCAGCGCAAGGTCGATGCGCTCGACACCCGGCGGGATAGGCAGGCCGCAGTCGGCGATCACGATGCTGTCGCCGTGGCCGAGTTCGGCCAGTACCCGCGCCAGCTGCGCGTTCAGCGTTCCTGTCTTTTTCATGCTTTATCCTTGATGAACGCGGTAAGTTCGTCCGCGTGCGGCATGCCGCCCTGCGCGCCCAGCCGGGTGACCGACAGCGCGGCCGCGGCGCACGCGTAACGCATGGCGACGGCAGCGCCCTCGCCCAGGTAGGTGGCGAACGCCGCGTTGAAGGTGTCGCCGGCGCCGGTGGTGTCGACCGCGTCGACCGCAAAACCCGGCTGGTGGACAAACGCGCCTTGCGCGTCGACGTGATAGGCGCCATGCGCGCCCTTGGTCATCACCACCTGTCCGGGCAGGCGGGCCATCATGTCCGGGAACGGCGTGTCGCCGGCGTCCAGCACGATGGAGAGTTCGTGTTCGTTCGGCGTAAGGTAGCTCACCTTGGCGAGCAGCTCGGCCGGCAACGCGGTGGCCGGCGCCGGGTTGAGGATCAGCGGCACGCCGTGGCGGCACGCGACGCTTGCGGTCGCCTCGACCACCGCAAGCGGCACCTCGAGCTGGGTCAGCACCACGTCGGCCGTGGCGATCTCGGCCTCGGCCGCCTCGACGTCGGCCACCGTCAGCCGGTGATTGGCGCCGGGGATCACGATGATGTGGTTCTCGGCACCGCTGACGGTGATGCAGGCGACGCCGCTGGCCGTCCCTTCGGCGGTGTGCACGTGGTGGGTGTCGACGCCTTCGCGCTCGAGGCCGGCCTTGAGGTCGCGGCCGAACAGGTCGTCGCCGACGCAGCCGACCATGGTGACCTCGGCGCCGAGGCGGCGCGCGGCGACCGCCTGGTTCGCGCCCTTGCCGCCGGCGAAGGTCGCGAAGCGTTCACCGCTGAGCGTCTCGCCCGGCTCGGGAAAGCGGCTGGCCAGCGCGACCAGGTCCATATTGATACTGCCGACAACGACAACCTTGGGCATCTTGTTCTGTTTCCGTGTGTTCCGAGACTGCACCCGTGGTCGGCGGGCACTATAAAAGCCGCGAATATTAAAATATTCACAACTACAAGCCAAACCCGACCAACACCGAACGTTGCCGATTACGCAAAGCTCGTGCCCCTCTTTTATTCATATCGCGCAATCATCACTTCCGCAAAACCCCATGGAAATATTGCGCACGGTGGGCGCCCCCCCTCCGGCGCCTCCTCGCAGCGCCTGCAGGGAAATCAGGCTCCTGCCTGGCCCGGCAGCCGCTGGCGGCCAGAACTGCCGCCGCGCCCACTTGCAAAAAAATCACGCCGCTAGCGCAGGCGGCCGGATTCGGCGAGCGAAACGGCCGCCTGTGCGGTCACCACGAAGTGGTCGAGCAAGGCGATATCGACCAGCGCGAGCGCGTCGCGCAGCGTCGCGGTCAGCGCGACGTCGGCCATCGACGCCTCGGCGCGCCCGGACGGGTGGTTGTGCGCGACGATCAGGGCGGCGGCGTTGTGCAGCAAGGCACGGCGCACCAGTTCGCGCGGGTAGACTCGGGTCTCGGTCAGGGTACCGGCGAACATCTCCTCGACGGCGAGCACTTCGTGCGCGGCGTTGAGGAACAGCGCGACAAATACCTCGCGCTCGCGCGCGCCTAGCAGCAAGCGCAGGTAGTCGCGCACAGCGCCGGGGCTCTCCAGCACGTCGGCTCGGGAAAGTTGCTCGGCGAGCGCGCGCCGCGTCAGCTCGTGCGCGGCCATCAGCTGCGCGTACTTGGCGCGGCCGACGCCGGGCTCCATGCACAGCTCGGCTTCACTCGCGCGGCACAAGGCACCGAGCGAACCGAAACGCGCGAGCAGCCGCCGGGCGAGCGCCAGCGCCGAGACACCCGGCACGCCGGTGCGCAGGAAGATCGCCAACAGCTCGGCGTCGGAAAGCGCCGACGCGCCGCGCGCGAGCATTTTTTCCCGCGGCCGCTCGTCAGATGGCCAATCGGCGATCGCCACCACACCCTCCCCGCCTGTCGACAACGGTTTAGTTGTAGCAAGCCGCCGGCCTCGCCGGCCGGCAAATTCCGGTAAACTCGCCTTTTGCGTAGCCCTCCCCCGTCCACACCATGACAGCCAAACGCATCCTGCTGGGCGTCACCGGCGGTATCGCCGCGTACAAGTCCGCCGAACTCACCCGCCTGTTCGTCAAGGCCGGCCACCGTGTCGAAGTCGTGATGACCGAGGCGGCGACCCGCTTCGTCACCCCGCTGACCTTCCAGGCGCTGTCCGGCCACGCCGTGTACACCGACCTGTGGGACGAGCGCCCCGCCGGCGGCATGGCGCATATCGAATTGTCGCGCCGCGCCGACCTGTTCTTGGTCGCGCCGGCCAGCGCTGACACCCTGGCCAAGTTCGCGCATGGCCAGTGCGACAACCTGCTGACCACGCTGGCCGCCGCGCGCACCTGCCCCTTGGCCGTCGCGCCGGCGATGAACCGCCAGATGTGGGAGAACGCGCCCAACGCGCGCAACGTCGCGCAGCTGAAGGCCGACGGCGTCGCGGTACTGGGGCCGGCGTCGGGCGCGCAGGCATGCGGCGAAACCGGCGACGGTCGCATGCTCGAGCCGGAAGAATTGTTCGAACTGTCGCTGGGCCTGTTGGAAGAGAAGGTGCTCGCCGGACAGCGCGTGCTGCTGACCGCCGGGCCGACCTATGAGCCGATCGACACCGTGCGCGGCATCACCAATATCAGCTCGGGCAAGATGGGCTACGCGCTCGCGCGCGCCTGCCGCGACGCCGGCGCCGAGGTCACCCTCGTCTCCGGGCCGACCGGGATGGCGGCGCCCGCCGGCGTGCGCCGGATAGACGTGCAAAGCGCGCACGACATGCACGGTGCGGTGCTCGCCGAAGCCGCGCGCTGCGACGTGTTTGTCGCGGTCGCCGCCGTCGCTGACTACCGGGTGAAAAACCGTTCGGAACACAAGCTGAAGAAGGGCGACGCGCCGCCGCTGCTCGAACTGACCGAAAACCCGGACATCCTCGCCACCATCGCGTCCTTGCCGGCCGCGCCGTTCTGCGTCGGCTTCGCCGCCGAGAGCCGCAACCTGCTCGAGTTCGCCGACGCCAAGCGCCGCCGTAAGCAGGTGCCGCTGTTGGTCGCCAACCTCGCGCAGCAGGCGATGGGCGCCGACGACAACGAAGTCGTGCTGCTCGACGACGCGGGCAACCACCCGCTGCCGGCGATGCCCAAGCGCGACGTCGCCCGCGCCATCGTCCACCACCTGGCCGCGCTGCTAAGCCAACGCGCCGCCACTCACTGATCAAGGAAGACAAAGATGCCCGTGACGCTAGACGTCAAGATCCTCGACCCCCGCCTGCACGAGCAGCTGCCCGCGTACGCGACCCCCGGCTCGGCCGGCCTCGACTTGCGCGCGATGCTGGACGACACCACCGTGATCGAACCGGGGCAGACGCTGCTGGTACCCACCGGCATGGCGATCCATATCGGCGACCCGTCGCTCGCCGCGATCATCCTGCCGCGCTCGGGCCTCGGCCACAAACACGGCATCGTGCTGGGCAACCTTGTCGGCCTGATCGACTCCGACTACCAGGGCCAACTGTTCGTGTCGGTGTGGAACCGCGGCCAGACGCCGTTCACGCTGAACCCGCTCGAGCGCATCGCCCAGCTGGTGCTGGTGCCTGTGGTGCAGGCCAGCTTCAATATCGTCGAAGACTTCGACGCGAGCGAACGCGGGACCGGCGGCTTCGGCAGCACCGGCCAGCACTGAGCCATCCGACGGGCTTGCTTTGCAGGTGCGCTGCCTATACTGCAAGCGCCGCATTCGCGGCGCATGGCAGGAAAGGACGGATCATGCGCATGCCCAGAATCTTGGCTGCCGTACTGTTGGCCGCGCTCGCCGCGGTCACCGTCAGCGGGTGCAGTAGCACACCCGAACCCGTCAACTGGAGCACCGGCGGCGGACCCGCCGACCCCAGCTGACGTTTCGCCACGCGACCGCCCGGGCTTTGTCCCGGGCGACTTGCTTTTCAGGCCTTGCGGGTGCGCATGCGCTCGGCGCGGCCGCGCAGCCATTCGAGCGTCAGCAACAGCGCGACCGAGAACAGGATCAGGATGGTCGCCGCCGCCGCGATCGCCGGGCTGATGTTCTCCTTGATGCCGCCGAACATCTGCCGTGGCAGCGTCATCTGCTCGGGCGCGGCGAGAAACAGCGTGACCACCACCTCGTCGAACGAGGTCGCGAAGGCGAACAGCGCGCCGGAGATGATGCCCGGCGCCACCAGCGGCATCACCACCTTCATGAAGGTGGTCAGCGGCCCGGCGCCCATGCTGGCGCTGGCGCGGATCAGGTTGGTGTTGAAGCCGGCCAGCGTCGCGCTGACGGTGATCACCACGAAGGGCACGCCCAGCGCCGCGTGCACCAGCACGAGGCCGAGGTAGCTGCCGGTCAAGCCTAGCGGCGCGAAAAACAGGTAGGCGCCGACGCCGACGATCACCACCGGCACCACCATCGGCGACACCAGAATCCCCATCAGCAGCGACTTGGCCGGAAACTCGCGGCTGGCGAGGCCGACCGACGCCAGCGTGCCCAGCACGGTCGCGATCAGCGTCGCCGCCGGTGCGACGATGAAGCTGTTCATCAGCGCGCGCGTCCATTCGCCGTCGGTCAGGAAGGCCTCGTACCAGCGCAGGGAAAACGCGCGGATCGGGTAGACCAGAAAGGAGTCGGCCGAGAACGACAAGGGCACAATGGCGAACAGCGGGCTGACCAGGAACAGCAGCACCAGCACGTTGAAGATACGGAACAGCCAGAACCAAGCCTTCTCGGGTAGGGAAGCGTAAGCAGGCAGCATGGTTTACCCCAGACTCAGTTTGTCGCTGCCGACCAGCCGCTGGTAAACGGCGTACAGCAGCAAGGTGGCGACCAGCAACAGGGTGCCCAGCGCGGCGGCCATCCCCCAGTTGATCGTCACGTTGGTGTAGAAGGCGACGTAGTAGCTGACCATCTGCTCTTCCGGACTGCCCAGCAACGCCGGCGTGATGTAGTAGCCGATGCACATGATGAACACCAGCAAGGCGCCGGCGGCGACGCCGGAGACGGTCTGCGGGAAATAGATCTTCCAGAACGCGGCGAACGGATGGTCGCCCAGCGAGATCGCCGCACGCATATAGCTTGGCGGGATGCTCTTCATCACGCTGTACGCGGGCAGGATCACGAAGGGCAGCAGGATGTGCACCATCGCGATGTAGACGCCGACGCGGTTGAACGCGAGCTCCAGCGGCGCGTCGGTCAGCCCGAGCGCCATCAGCGCGCTGTTGATCAGGCCCTCGCGCTGCAACAGCACGATCCACGCGGCGACACGCACCAGCACCGAAGTCCAGAACGGCAACAGCACCAGGATCATCAACAGGTTGCTGCGTCTGGCCGGCAACTGCGACAGCCAGTACGCCAGCGGGTAGCCCAGCAGCAGGCACCACACCGTCACCCAGAAGCTCATCCACAGCGTACGCCCGAAGATGCTCAGGAAGGCGCGCTCCTCCTCCGCCTTCAGCTCGGGCGTGCCGTCCGCGCCTTGCTGCATGTCGAGCGCCGAGAGCAGGTAGTAAGGCGTGACCGTATGGCCGTTGCGCGCGATGGCGCGCCAGTACGGCAGCTCGCCCCAGCGCTCGTCGATGTCCAGCAGCGCGGCCTTGGGCGCTTCGCCCGCAGCGAGCGGCATCTTGCGCGCGGTTTTCTGCAACAGCGAGCGAAAGCCCGGCTCTTCCATATTGAGGCGCTTGGCCAGCTCGGGAACGGTCTTTTCCTCCTTGGCGCGCGCAAGGTCCTGTGCGAGCGCCAAAAACGCGTCGTCGCCGGGCAAGGCACGGCCGTCCCAGCCGGCGAGCGCGCGGCCGGTCTGCGGCAGCACGGCGGCAACCTCGGGGTTGTCGACGCTGCGGGTCAGCAAGGCGCCGATCGGCAACAGGAAGGTCAGCAGCAGGAACAGCATCAGCGGCAGCACCAACAGCACCGCCTTCAGCTGGCGCAGGCGGCGCTGGCGGGCCAGGCGCGCCTTCAGCGGCACGCCGTCGGCGGCAAGCAGCGCACCGGGCATGGGTACACTTTCGGACATGGCAGTCCCCGGGAAAAAACGGCCGGCGTCAGGCGCCGGCCGCGGGTGGTACGACAGAGACCGAACTTACTTCGCGGCCCAGGCGTTGAAGCGCTCCTCGAGGTCTTCGCCGTGCTCGACCCAGAACGCGACGTCGATCGGCAGCGCGCCCTTGAGGTTGGCCGGGTCGGTCGGCAGGTTGG
This sequence comes from Crenobacter caeni, assembly GCF_010435965.1. Taxonomy (GTDB): domain Bacteria; phylum Pseudomonadota; class Gammaproteobacteria; order Burkholderiales; family Chromobacteriaceae; genus Craterilacuibacter; species Craterilacuibacter caeni. The sequence goes on along the minus strand of NZ_JAAGAA010000002.1, from coordinate 9,676 downwards.
ACGCGACCTTGGCCGGCAGCAGCTTGATCGCCTTCACGTTGGTCGGGCCGTAGGCGATATTGCTCGCGTACACCTTCTGCTGCTCGGGCTTGCTGGCGAACGCGATGAACTGGGTCGCCTCGGCCGCCTTGGCGCCCTTGGGGATCGCCCACGAATCGACGTCGTAAATGCTCTGGTTCCACACCACCTTGAGGTTCTTGCCCTCCTTCTGCGCGGCGTCGATGCGGCCGTTGTACGCCGAGCTCATCACCACGTCGCCGGAGGCGAGGAACTGCGGCGGCTGCGCGCCGGCTTCCCACCACTGGATGTTCGGCTTGAGCTGGGTCAGCTTCTTGAACGCGCGCTCGACGCCGGCCTTGGTGCCGAGCACCTTGTACACGTCGGACGCCGGCACGCCGTCGGCCATCAGCGCGAATTCGAGGGTGTACTTGGCACCCTTGCGCAGGCCGCGCTTGCCCGGGAATTTCTTGACGTCCCAGAAGTCCTTCCAGCTGGCCGGCGCCGCCTTCAGCTTGTCGGCGTTGTACGCCAGCGCCGTCGACCACACGAAGATGCCGACGCCGCACTCGGAGATGGCCGGCTTGACGAAGTCAGCCTTGTTGCCGACCTTGGCCCAGTTGATCTTCTCGAACAGGCCTTCCTCGCAACCGCGCAACAGCTCGGGCGACTCGACCTCGACCACGTCCCAGCTCGGGCGGCCGGCGTCGACCATCGCCTTGATCTTGGCCATCTCGCCGTTGTAGTCGCCGGCGACGACCTGGGTGGCGGTCGCCTTCTCGAAAGGCTTGTAGAACGCGACTTCCTGCGCGGCCTTGTTGGCGCCGCCGAACGACACCACGGTGATGCTCTTCTGCGCGAAAGCCGGCGCGGCAAAGGTCAGGGCCAGTACGGCGGCCAGGGTGGTCTGTTTCTTCATGTGTTCCTCTCCTTGATATTGTCTGCCGGCCTGTTCAAGCGTCCTGCGGCGCCAGCGCCCGCAAATCCTTCACCATCCAGCCCACGTCCAGCGTCTGCCCGGCCTGCCAGGCGGTGTCGACGTCGCTGATCGGCACCTTGACCATGAAGCCCTGCGTCGGCCCCAGCGCCAGGCGCAGCCGCACATGGTCGCCCAGGTAGATCTGCTCGATCAGCCGCGCCGAGAGGCGCGTCTCGCACGGCGCGGCAAGCGCGCCCAGGCGCACCCGCTCCGGGCGGATCGACATCGCGGTCGGGCGGGCAGCCTCGGCGCCGGCGCGTTGTGCGCGCACCAGCGAGCCGTCGCCCAGGCGCACGCTGCACTGCTCGCCGTCGACCGACACCACCTCGCCGTCGAGGCGGTTGTTCTCGCCGATGAAGCTGGCGACAAAGGCGTTACTCGGCGCCTCGTACAGCGCGTTCGGCGTGTCGATCTGCTGGATGATGCCGTCCTTGAACACCGCGACGCGGTCGGACATGGTCAAGGCCTCGCTCTGGTCGTGCGTCACGTAGACGACGGTCACCCCGAGGCGCTCGTGGATATGCTTGATCTCGAGCTGCATGTGCTCGCGCAACTGCTTGTCGAGCGCGCCCAGGGGCTCGTCCATCAGCACGAGCTTGGGCTCGAACACCAGCGCGCGCGCCAGCGCCACCCGCTGCTGCTGGCCGCCGGAGAGCTGGCCCGGATAGCGGTGCGCGAGCGCGTCCAGCCTGACCATGCCGAGCGCCTTCTTCACGCGCTCGGCGATCTCGCCGGCGGACAGCTTCCTGAGCTTCAGCGGGTAGGCAAGGTTCTCGCCGACGGTCATGTGCGGGAACAGCGCGTAGTTCTGGAACACCATGCCGATGTCGCGCTTGTGCGGCGGCACGCGGTTGAGCAACTTGCCGTCCAGCCAGATCTCGCCGTGGCTCGGCGTCTCGAAGCCAGCGAGCATCATCAGGCAGGTGGTCTTGCCCGAGCCGGACGGCCCGAGCAGGGTCAGGAACTCGCCGCGGCGGATGTCGAGGTCCAGGTGTTTGACGATCAGGCTCTCGCCGTCGTAGCTCTTTTGTACGCCACGAAAACTGACGAGGGCGTCGCCGGACTGGGTTTCGCTCATGGGCTCTCCTAGGGTGGCCTACCATGTTCCGCTTGGCGGAATCTAGTTTTGCATTTGCAAATACATTAACCACATCGTCATTACATGTAAAGAGCTAAAGCTCTACTGCACATGCTCGGAAGCGTCGCGGATATCCAATGCAAAAGGCATGCCTGCTCATGTCGAACCCGCAGCACCCGCCGGACAAAGAAAAAGCCTGCCCGCCGAGGCGGACAGGCTTGCTGGCAGCAAGAAACGAAGGTCAGTCGAGCAGGTGGTTGTTCAGCTCACGCATGCCGGCCGACAGCATCGCCAGGTCGAGCACGGCGAAGCCCTGCAGTTCGGCGAAGATCGCCCGGCAGGCGTCGACCTGCGCGCCGCGCGCCGCGCTCCACACCTCAACCGGGTCAGCCTCGCCTGCCGCGTGCTCGAACGCGCTCTTCGCCAGACGGCGGTGCAGGCGGTACAGGTCGTCGCGCAGCGCCGAGCGTGCCAGCGACTGCCAGCGGTTCTCGCGCGGCAGCGCGGTGATCGCGCCGCGCAGCCAGTCCAGTTGCAGCAGGCGGCCAAGCGTGAGGTAACCGGCCAGCACGCGATCCGCGTCGAGCGCGACGCTGTCGGCCACTTCGATCACGTCCATCAGCGGCACCGCGAACTCGAGCCGCGCCACCAGATGGGCGAGCTCGGCCGGCACGCCGGCGGTGAGCAGTTCGGACTCGCGCACGCCAACCTGCGGGTAGTCGTCGGCGCCCAGCATGGCAGACAGGCGCGCTTCCAGCGCCTGCACCTTGCCCGCGAACAGCGAAATCTGCTCGCTGACCGCGCCCAACGGACGGCGGTTACGCAGCACCCAGCGCGTCGCACGCTCGATCAGCGTGCGCACGGCGACCATCATGCCCACCTGCACGTCGGCCGCGACGCGGTTGTCGAGCGCCTCGATCTGACGCCACAGCGCCTCGCCGCCGAACACATGGTCGGCGACCCACCACGCGCGGGCGATCTCGGCCTCAGTCAGCGCCATCTCTTCCTTCAGGCGGAACACGAAGGTGGTGCCCATGCGGTTGACGATGCGGTTGGCCAGCTGGTTGGCGATGATCTCGCGCTTCAGGTAGTGACCCTTCATCGCCTCGCCGAAGCGTGCCTGCAAGGGCTGCGGGAAGTAGTCGGTCAGCACCGGCAGGAAGTCCGCCTCGTCAGGCAGTTCGGACGCGAGCAGCGCCTGGTCGAGCGTGATCTTGCTGTACGCGAGCAGCACGGCGACCTCGGGCGAGGTCAGCCCGCCGCGGGCGGCACGGCGCGCCGCGATCTCGCCGTCGCCCGGCAGGTACTCGAGCTCGCGGTTGAGCTCGCCCGCCTTCTCCATCGTGCTCATCATCCGGCCCTGCGCGCCGAGCATGCCCGGCGCGTTCAGGCGGTTGACCGCGAGGATCTGCGTCTGCAGGTAGTTGTTGCGCAACACCAGCGTCCCGACTTCTTCGGTCATCTGCGCGAGCAGCTCGTTGCGCTGCTTGAGCGTCATGTCGCCCTGCTGCATCACCGCGCCCAACAGGATCTTGATGTTGACCTCGTGGTCGGAGCAGTCGACGCCGGCCGAGTTGTCGATCGCGTCGGTGCAGATCAGCCCGCCCTTCTGCGCGAACTCGATGCGGCCCTTCTGCGTGCAGCCGAGGTTGCCACCCTCGCCGACCACCCTGACGTTGAGCTCGCCGCCGTTGACGCGCAGCGCGTCGTTGGCGCGGTCGCGTGCGTCGGCGTGTGTCTCGTCGCTCGCCTTCACATAAGTACCGATGCCGCCGTTGTAGAGAAGGTCCGCCTCGGCCTTGAGGATCGCGTGCATCAGCGCGGTCGGCGCCATCTGCTCGGCGTCGGTCTTCAACCACGCGCGCACCTCGGGCGACAGCGGGATGCTCTTGGCGGAGCGCTCGAACACGCCGCCGCCCTCGGAGATCAGCGAGCGGTCGTAGTCGGCCCACGACGAGCGCGGCAGCGCGAACAGGCGCGCGCGCTCGGCGAAGCTCGTCTCCGCGTCCGGGTTCGGGTCGAGGAAGATGTGCTGGTGGTTGAACGCGGCCTTGAGCAGGATGTGCTCGGAAAGCAGCATGCCGTTGCCGAACACGTCGCCGGCCATGTCGCCGATGCCGATGACGGTGAAGTCCTCGTTCTGGATGTCGACGCCCAGGTGGCGGAAGTGGCGCTTGACCGACTCCCACGCGCCGCGCGCGGTGATGCCCATGCCCTTGTGGTCGTAACCGGCCGAGCCGCCGGAGGCGAACGCGTCGCCCAGCCAGAAGCCGTACTCGGCCGACACGCCGTTGGCGATGTCGGAGAAGCTGGCCGTGCCCTTGTCGGCGGCGACCACCAGGTACGGGTCGTCGGCGTCCAGCCGCACCACGTCACGCGGCGGGACGATCTCGCCGGCGACGATGTTGTCGGTCAGGTCGAGCAGCGACGCGATGAAGATCTTGTAGCAGGCGATGCCCTCGGCCATGAACGCCTCGCGGTCGGATGGCGCCGGCAGCTGCTTGCACACGAAGCCGCCCTTGGAGCCCATCGGCACGATCACCGAGTTCTTGACCATCTGCGCCTTGACGAGGCCGAGCACCTCGGTGCGGAAGTCTTCCATGCGGTCGGACCACCTCAGGCCGCCGCGGGCGACCTTGGCGCCGCGCAGGTGCACGCCCTCGATGCGCGGGCTGTACACCCAGATCTCGAACAGCGGGCGCGGCTGCGGCAGGAAGGGGATCGCGCCGGACTCGAGCTTGAACGACAGCGCGGCCTTGGCACCACCGTCGGCAGCTGCCTGCCACAGGTTGGTGCGGCGTACGGCGAGGATCACGCTGAGCAAGCCGTTGAGGATGCGATCCTCGTCGAGGTTGGCGACGCCGTCGAGCAGGGTCTTCACCTCCTGCTGAAGCGCCTCGGCGCGCGCGTCGTCGCGCGCGGTGGGCGACAGGCGCGCGGCGAACAGGTCGACCAGCGCGCGGGTGATCGCCGGGTAGTGCGCGACGCACTGCTCGATATAGCTCTGGCCGAACGGCAGGCCACCCTGGCGCAGGTACTTGGACAGCGCGCGGATCAGCGTGATCTCGCGCCAGTCGAGGCCGGCCAGCAGGGCGAGGCGGTTGAAACCGTCGTTCTCGACACGGCCGGCGAACACTTCGGCGAGCAGCTGCTGGAAGTCCTGCTGGGTTGCCTCGTCGCACAGCTTGTCGAAGGCGTCCCCCAGGTCCAGGCCGTAGTCGGAGATCCACACCGCATCGCCACCGGCGCGCTCGATGCGGTACGGGTGCTCGTCTTTCACGCGCACACCCATGTTCTCGAGGATGGGCAGGCTGGACGACAGGCTGGCCGGCTCGCCGGCACGGAACAGCTTGAGGTTGAACTGGCGGGCGCCCTGCTGGAACGGGCGGTACAGCTTGATCGCCAGCGACTGGCGGCTCGCCGCGTCTTCGATGTGGCGGATGTCGACCAGCGCGTTGCGCGCGCCGAATTCCTCGCGGTAGGCGACGGGGAAGGCGTCCGCGTAACGGGCGAACAGCGCGTTGCCGCCCTCCTCGCCGCCTGCCTCGACCAACAGGCCGTGCAGCTCGTCGCTCCAGCCGCGCACCACGCGCGCGATCTCGGCTTCGATCTCGCTCTCGCGGTAGGCCGGCAGCGTCGAAGTCGGCACGCGGATGATGTAGTGCACGCGGGCGAGCATGCCGTCGCCGATCTGCACGCTGAACTCGCAGCCGCTGCCGCCGAACGCGCGGCGCAGCACCTGTTCGATCTTCAGGCGCACCTCGGTGTTGAAGCTGTCACGCGGCACGAATACGAGGCAGCTGACGTAGCGGTGGTAGCGGTCCTTGCGCACGAACAGGCGCACGCGCGGGCGCTCCTGCAGGTTGACGATGCCCTCGGCGATCGGCTGCAGCACCTCGGCCTCGATCTCGAACAGCTCGTCGCGCGGGTAGGTCTCCAGCACGAAGGACAGCGTCTTTGCCTTGTAGCTGTTGTCGACGAAGTCACAGGTGCGGGTCACATAGTCGACCTTCTCGCGCAAGATGGGGATGTCCTTGGGCGAGGCCTGGTAGGCGCGCGCGGTATAGAGGCCGAGCAGGCGCGACTCGCCGATCACCTCGCCCGCCTCGTTGAAGCGCTTGACGCCGGCGAAGTCCATGTACGCCGGACGGTGGATGATCGAGCGCGACTGCGACTTGTTGAGCACGATGCGGTGCGGCAGGTGCGCAAGTTCTCGTAACTCCTGCGGCAGCGCGTCGAAGCTGGCCGAGTATTCCTTGCCGCCCTGGTCCTCGAGGATGCCGAGGCCCGAACCCTTGACGATCTTCAGGCTGTCCTGGCCGTCGCGCTTGACGAGATCGTAGTCGCAGTAGCCGAGGAACAGGAAGTGGTTGGCCGCCATCCACTGCAGGAAGGCGCGCGCCTCCGCTGCGTCACCGTCCTGCCCGGCGAGCGCCTCGCACAGGGCCTCGACACGCGCGCGCATCGCCGGCTCGTCACGCACGGCCAGCTGAATATTGGAGAGCACGCGTTCGAGCTCGGCCTGCAGGGCGGCCAGACGGGCCGGGTCGGTCACCCGGTCGACCTGCGCATGGATCATCGATTCGAGCGGCAACGCACGCGCCTCGGCACGCTCGATCGCGAGCAGCCGGCCCTCGGCGTCGCGCTCGACCTCGACCACCGGGTGCACCAGGAGGTGCAGGCCTAGGCTGTTGCGCGCGAGGAACATGGTCAGCGAATCGATCAGGAACGGCATGTCGTCGTTGACGATCTCGATCACCGTATGCGTGCTCTGCCAGCCGTCGCGTTCGAAGTCCGGGTTATAGATGCGCACCTTGGGGACGCCCGCGCGGCGCTCGGCGGCGAACTCGTAATGCGCGACCGCCGCGCCGAACAGGTCGGCTGCCGGCAAGCGCGACAGGTCGGCGTGCTCGGTTTCCTCGAAGTAGACCGGGAAGAATGCGGACAAACGCGCCGCCTCGGCGGCGGACAGCTTTTGCGCGCCGACGGCCTGGATATCGGCGATCAGGCTGGCCAGCTCGGCCTTGTTGCTCAACGACATGATGTCTCCTGTTTTATTATGGAGAGTGGATAGCGTGGCGATTGTAGAACCCGCCAGCCAGGCGGCATTTCCGGATTGCGACACGTCCGTACACATCCCTCTTAGATAGAACGCGCCTCGACAGGATGATTCCTTGAACCGGGCGAAGCGGTTAGAATTGCCGCCCCGCGCCAGCCAAACACTGGCACGCAGCCTACCCCGATGGAGAGCATGATGCCGCGCCCGGCCCGCCTGTTAGCCCTGACCTTCAGCTGCCTGCTGACGATGGCGCACGCCGAAACCCTGCGCTTCGGCATGGACCTCAACTACCCACCGTTCAGCTCGATCAGCGCGGGCGGCAATCCGCAGGGCTTCGACGTCGACATCGCCTACGCCTTGTGCCGCGAGATGAAGGTCGACTGCCTGATCGTCTCGCAAGACTGGGACGGACTGATCCCCGCGCTGAAGGCCGGAAAGTTCGACGCGATCCTCTCGTCGATGCAGATCACCCGCGAGCGCAGGCAACTGGTCGACTTCTCCGACCGTTACTACAAGATCCCCAGCCGGCTGATCGCCCGCGAGGGCAGCCGCCAGCCCCCTCGGCAGTTGGCGGGCTGGCGCGTCGGCGTACTGACCGCGTCGACCCAGGCACGCTTCGCCGAAGCACAGTGGGAGCGCCAGGGCGCCCGCGTGGCTGGCTACCGCAAGATAGCCCAGGCCTTCGACGCGCTCGCCCAAGGCAAGCTCGACGCGGTTTTCGTCGACAGCGCGGTCGGTGACTACGCCTTCCTGCAAAAACCGCAGGGCCAGGGCTTCGCCTTCGTCGGCCCCGAATACCGCCAGAGCGAATACTTTGGCGAGGGAACCGGCATCGCCGTGCGCAAGGGCGACCTCGCGCTGGCCACTCGACTCGACCGGGCCATCGCCTCGCTGCGCGCAAGCGGCCAGTACCGCCAGATCGAACGCCGCTACTTCGGCTTCGACCTGTACGGCAAAGATAGCCGCTAGGCAAGCCAGATGCTCGCCTGCCAGGGGGCATTGGTCGTACAATATGCATAATCTGCCGTCGCAATCCCGCAAGCGGACGGCACCATGTTTTCTTCACTCATCACCAACCGGCCCGACCTTCTAGATGGCTCCTCCCAAGATGCAGGCCAGCAGACCGTTACGCTACGGCTTCCTGCTGCTTCCCAATGCCTCGATGGCCGACTTCGCGATCGCCAGCGAGGTGCTCACCTGCGCCAACCAGCTGGCGGAAAACCGCTGCTTCGAATGCCTGTCGCTGTCACTGGATGGCCAGCCGGTCGCCCTGCTGGGCGGACAACGGCTGCCGGTCGAGCTGCCGCTCTCCCATGCCCCGCGGCTGGACGCGCTGTTTGTCCTTTCCAGCGACACCCATTGCGAGGTGAATACCGATGAGATCAGCCGTGCCGTCAACCAGTCCGGCAACGACAAGCTGCTGGTCGCCGCCATCGGCTGCGGCAGCTACTGGCTGGCACGCGCGGGCCTGCTGACGGGTTTTCGCGCGACCATCCACTGGCAGGAAATCGGCCGCCTCTCCGAGGACTACCCTGAAGTCATCGTCTCGTCCAACCTGTTCGAGATCGACCGCAACCGCGCCTCCTGCGCGGGCGGCGCGGCGACGCTGGACTTCATGATCAGCCTGGTCTCTTCGCATCTGGGCGGGGAATTCGCCGCCCGCCTGTCCGAACGTTTCAGCATGGAACGCATCCGCCCCGGCAACGAACGCCAGCGCATCCCGCTGGCGACGCGGATCGGCGGTAGCCAGCCCAAGCTGACCGAGGCGGTCAGCCTGATGGAAGCGAACATCGAAGAGCCGCTGTCGACCGACGACATCGCCTTCTACGTCGGCGTTTCGCGCCGCCAGCTCGAGCGCCTGTTCAAGCAGTACCTGAACACGGTGCCGTCCAAGTACTATCTGGAGCTGCGGCTCAACCGTGCCCGCCAGTTGCTGCAGCAGACGTCGAAATCCATCGTGCAGATCGGCCTCGCCTGCGGCTTCTCGAGCGGCCCGCATTTCTCGAGCACCTACCGCAACCACTTCAATATCACGCCGCGCGAAGAGCGCGCGCAGCATGCGAACCAGCACAGCGAACACTCGCTGTAAGCAGCCGCGACGCAAAAAGGGGCGTGTCCGTCAGGACACGCCCCTTCGTTTTTATGGGTGGTGGAATGCAGTGGTGCGCGCTGTGGATGAGCTCTTTAGCCCGCGCGCAAAGCAAAACCCCCAGCTCATTGAGCTGGGGGTCTGCGGATGGGGCGTCTGGCGGTGTCCTACTTTCACATGGCGAATGCCACACTATCATCGGCGCTAAGGTGTTTCACGGTCCTGTTCGGGATGGGAAGGCGTGGGACCACCTCGCTATGGCCACCAGACATTAACTTGTCAAATTACAGAAGCCGAATCGTGGAACCTCCACGACGGTAGAATCTTGTATCGCGTACTCTGCCTATCCTGGCAAAGCCACTCAAATGATAGGATCAAGCCTCACGAGCAATTAGTATCGGTTAGCTTCATGCCTCACGGCACTTCCACACCCGACCTATCAACGTCCTGGTCTCGAACGACTCTTCAGGAGGG
>NZ_JAAGAA010000030.1 GCF_010435965.1 Crenobacter caeni | reverse complement strand
AGAGCACCGACACGATCGAGCGGTTCATCGCCTTGCACATGATGTAGGACAGGATCGCGCCGGACGCGCCGACGCAGGCGCCGGCGATGATCAGCACCGGGTTGTTCAGCGTGAAGCCGATGCCCGCTGCCGCCCAGCCCGAGTACGAGTTGAGCATCGACACCACCACCGGCATGTCGGCGCCGCCGATCGGGATGATCAGCGTGACGCCGAGCACCAGGGCGACTGCGACCATCGCCAGGAAGGCGGCATGCGCGTCGGTGACGAAGTACACCACGCCGAAGCCGACCATCGCGATGGCGAGCACCAGGTTCAAGAGGTGCTGGCCGGCGAAGGTCACCGCCTTCGAGCCGAAGCGGCCGGACAGCTTGCCGTAGGCGATCACCGACGCGGTGAAGGTGATCGCGCCGATGAAGGCGCCGATGAAGAGCTCGACCTTTTGCACCGGGGTGTGCGTCTCGCCGGTGTGGTAGATCGCGGCCACCGCGATCAGCACGGCGGAGAGGCCGACCAGCGAGTGCATGGCGGCGACCAGTTCGGGCATGCCGGTCATCTCGACCGTCTTGGCCTTCCACGCGCCGATCGCGCCGCCGGCGACGATGGCGCCGGCGATCATGCCCAGCACCGGCTTGTCCATGATCGCGAAGGTGGTGACCACCGCGATCAGCATGCCGACCATGCCGTACAGGTTACCGCGCAGCGCGGACACCGGGCTGGACAGCCCCTTCAGCGACAGGATGAACAGCACCGCCGCGACGAGGTAGAGAAGCGCTGAAATGTTTTCCACCTAAAGCTCCTTACTTTTTCTTCTTCTTGAACATGTCGAGCATGCGCTGGGTGACCAGGAAGCCACCGAAGATGTTGATGCTGGCGAGGAAGATGCCGATGGTGCCGAGCACCGAGGTGACGGTGATCGTCTCGCCGCCGATATCGACCACCTGCAGCATGGCGCCGACGATGATGATGCCGGAGATGGCGTTGGTCACGGCCATCAGCGGGGTGTGCAGCGCCGGGGTGACGTTCCACACCACGTGGTAACCGACGAACACCGCCAGCACGAAGATGGTGAAACTGCTGATAAACGGGTCAACCATTTGTCTTCCTTCCTTATTTTCCGAAGCGCACTTCGCCCTGGTGGGTCACCAGCGTCGCCGCGATCAGCTCGTCTTCCAGGTCCAGCTTGAAGCCTTCCTTGCTGAGCATCAGCGAGAGGAAAGTCAGCAGGTTCTTCGAGTACAGGGCGGAGGCGTCGGCCGCGACCATGCCCGGCAGGTTGGCAAGGCCCACCACCGTCACGCCGTTGTCGGTCTGCACCACTTCGCCGGCACGGGTCAGCGCGCAGTTGCCGCCGGCTTCGGCTGCGATGTCGATGATCACCGAACCGGGCTTCATCGCGGCGACCACTTCCTCGCCGATCAGGCGCGGCGCGGGACGGCCCGGGATCAGGGCGGTGGTGATGATGATGTCGGCCGCCTTGGCGTGCTTGGCGACCAGCTCGGCCTGGCGGCGCTTGTAGTCGTCGGACATTTCCTTGGCGTACACGCCGTCGTTGGCCGCTTTCTCTTCGTCGGTCATCGGCACTTCGATGAACTTGCCGCCCAACGATTCGACCTGCTCCTTGGTCGACGGACGCACGTCAGTCGCCTCGACCACCGCACCCAGACGCTTGGCGGTGGCAATCGCCTGCAGGCCGGCCACGCCGACGCCCATGATCAGCACGCGCGCCGGCTTCACGGTGCCGGCCGCGGTCATCAGCATCGGCATGAAGCGCGGGTAGTAATGCGTCGCCAGCAGCACCGCCTTGTAGCCGGCGATGTTGTTCTGGCTGGAGAGCACGTCCATCGACTGCGCGCGGGTGGTGCGCGGCA
>NZ_JAAGAA010000029.1 GCF_010435965.1 Crenobacter caeni | reverse complement strand
GGAGTCCGCGAAATGCGGGCTTCGGAGGCAAAAACAGCAGGATCAGCAACGCCAGTTGCGCCAATCTGCGGAAAATTTGCTCAGCAAGAGGACTTGCTCACTTGGAGGCAGGTTTCTGGAAGTCCCCACAAGGCGAAAACGGCTGAGAAAGCGGAATGTACAGGTCGTACATGAGCATTTCGAAGCCGTTGAGGGCGCCGTATCGCTGATGCGCAGCAGATCATGAACAGGTTCTTAGCCACTATCCTAGGTGCGGCGCGTCTTCTACAATGCGCACCTTGTTGATTTTGCATGCCTTGCCCGCCGGGCAGGGCTGAGGATGCCTGACCCCCATGTTGCGATTGTCCGAGATCAAGCTGCCGCTCGATCACGCCGACGACGCGCTGCGCGCAGCGATCGTCGCCAAGCTTGGCGTACCTGACGCCGAGCTCGTCTCCTTTACCGTCTACAAGCGCAGTTTCGACGCACGCCGCAAGGTGATGGCGCTCACCTACATCGTCGACGCCGAAGTGAAGAACGAGGCGAAGCTGCTTGCGCGTTTCGCCCGCGACGCACATGTGCAGGCGACGCCCGACATGGCGTACCGCTTTGTCGGCGCGGCGCCGAAAGACCTTGCCGAGCGGCCGTTGGTGGTCGGCTTTGGCCCGTGCGGCATCCTCGCCGCGCTGGTGCTCGCCCAGATGGGCTTTCGGCCCATCGTGCTCGAGCGCGGCAAGAAGGTGCGCGAGCGCACCAAGGACACCTGGAAACTGTGGCGCAACCACGAACTCAACCCCGAGTCGAACGTGCAGTTCGGTGAGGGCGGCGCCGGCACCTTCTCTGACGGCAAGCTGTATAGCCAGATCAAGGACCCGCGCCACTTGGGCCGCAAGGTGCTCGAGGAATTCGTGAAGGCCGGCGCGCCCGAGGAAATTCTCTTTGTCGGCCGCCCGCATATCGGCACCTTCCGCCTGGTCAGCATGGTCGAGAAGATCCGCGCCGAGATCGAGCGGCTGGGCGGCGAGATCCGCTTCCAGTCCAAAGTGGGCGACGTGCTGCTCGAGGACGCCGGCGACGGCCGCCACGCGGTCGCTGGCGTGGTGCTGGAAAACGGCGAGACGCTCGCCTCGCGCCACGTGATCCTGGCGCTGGGGCACAGCGCGCGCGACACCTTCGAGATGCTGCACGGGCGCGGCGTGTATATGGAGCGCAAGCCCTTCGCGGTGGGCTTCCGTATCGAGCACCCGCAAAAGCTGATCGACGAGGTGCGCTGGGGGCCGCATGCCGGCCACCCGTTGTTGGGCGCGGCCGACTACAAGCTGGTGCACCAGGCCGCCAACGGCCGTGCGGTGTACAGCTTCTGCATGTGCCCTGGCGGGCAGGTGGTCGCCGCGACCAGCGAGCCGGGCCGCGTCGTCACCAACGGCATGAGTCAGTACTCGCGCGCCGAGCGCAACGCCAACGCGGGGCTGGTTGTCAACATCAACCCGGAAGACATGCCGGGGGACGATCCGATGGCCGGCGTGCGCCTGCAGCGCGAGCTCGAATCGCGCGCGTACGAGCTGGGCGGGCGCAACTACAACGCGCCTGCGCAACTGGTTGGCGACTTCCTGGCTGGCCGCGCGTCGACTTCTCTGGGCTCGGTGGTGCCGTCGTATCAGCCGGGTGTGACCCCGACCGACCTGTCCGGCACCTTGCCCGCATTCGCGATCGAGGCGATGCGCGAGGCGATCCCGGCCTTTGCCAAGAAGATCCGTGGTTACGACATGGCCGACGCGGTGCTCACGGGGGTCGAGACCCGCACATCCAGCCCCTTGCGCATCAAGCGCGACGCCAGCTTGCAGAGCCTGAACGTCAAGGGCCTGTACCCGGCAGGCGAGGGCGCAGGCTACGCGGGTGGCATCCTGTCGGCCGGCGTCGATGGCATCAAGGTTGCCGAGGCGCTCGCTTGCGACATGCTCGGCATCGCGCCTGCGGTGGCTGATTGAGGCGAGGCCTGTGCGGGAAGTATGAGGCAGGCACCCCCGCACCGCGGGGGTGCTGCATTTTCGGTGCGGGCAGGGGAGTCGAGCAGCCCGCAGCGCGGGGTCGGACACGGTAAGGCACGATGCGACACAAGTTTCTGGGTACCGGCGAGCCGGGGTATCACCCGTTGCGCAAGCTGCGCACCATCCTCTCCGGCCTGCGCTACGCGGTACTGTACGACTTCAGCGTTGCGTGGAAGCTGCTGTTTTCGCTGGGGGTGCTCGGCTTTGCCCTGTACGCCCGCGACTGGGTCGACTCGCTGCTGATCATCGTGGTGACCGGGCTCGTGATCGTCGCGGAGATCATGAATAGCGCGATCGAGGCGCTGTGCGACTTCGTCGAGACCCGCCACAACCAGAAGATCAAGATCATCAAGGACATTGCCGCCGCCGGGGTGGGGGTTGCCATGCTCTCGTGGCTGCTGGTGTTGGGGTTCGAGCTGGAGCGGATGCTGCGGGTGTTCTGGGGTTGAGCCGCGTTGCGTGGCACGCAAATGAAAACAGCCGGATGCAATGCATCCGGCTGTTTGTCTGGTGCCCATGGGCAGAATTGAACTGCCGACCTCTCCCTTACCAAGGGAGTGCTCTACCCCTGAGCTACATGGGCCAAACTTTGGCGGAGTGGACGGGACTCGAACCCGCGACCCCCGGCGTGACAGGCCGGTATTCTAACCAACTGAACTACCACTCCATGGCTCCCCGAGCAGGGCTCGAACCTGCGACCTGCGGATTAACAGTCCGTCGCTCTACCAACTGAGCTATCAGGGAATAGGAGTGCGATTATATTTGAGCGATTTTAAAATGCAAGCCTTTTCTGGAAACAATTCAATTTTTTCCGGCTGCCATTTAATTGAGATGTGAACAGGGGGTGCCCTTCTTTATATGGCTTTTGCCGAGGTGCTGATTTGGGGTGCTGATTTGGCTGTGCCGGGCAGTGATATGTGGCGTGCGGCGGCAGGAAAGTCGCATGCGTGCCGGCGAGGCTGGGTTTATTTTAACGGAAATGCGCAATGAAATCAGTGGCATGACGATTTTGTTGCGGTTTTTGTGTGGGCGGGTGTTGACGTAGGCGGGCCGCAAACGTATAGTTCGCCACCTCGACGCAACGCACACAACGCGAAACGTCACTGCTCTTTAACAGAACGAACAACCGATAGGTGTGAGTGCTTGGTGCAGCCAACACTTGCACTGCAAGAGAAGGAAACGAAAGTTTCTTTGGACTTGCGTGCCAGAAGTACGAAAAAGTTAGAGATTGAACTGAAGAGTTTGATCCTGGCTCAGATTGAACGCTGGCGGCAT
>NZ_JAAGAA010000028.1 GCF_010435965.1 Crenobacter caeni | reverse complement strand
CCTGGCAAAGCCACTCAAATGATAGGATCAAGCCTCACGAGCAATTAGTATCGGTTAGCTTCATGCCTCACGGCACTTCCACACCCGACCTATCAACGTCCTGGTCTCGAACGACTCTTCAGGAGGGTCAAGCCCTCAGGGAAGTCTCATCTTCAGGCGAGTTTCCCGCTTAGATGCTTTCAGCGGTTATCTCTTCCGCACTTAGCTACCCGGCAATGCGACTGGCGTCACAACCGGTACACCAGAGGTGCGTCCACTCCGGTCCTCTCGTACTAGGAGCAGCCCCCGTCAAACTTCCAACGCCCACTGCAGATAGGGACCAAACTGTCTCACGACGTTTTGAACCCAGCTCACGTACCACTTTAAATGGCGAACAGCCATACCCTTGGGACCGGCTACAGCCCCAGGATGTGATGAGCCGACATCGAGGTGCCAAACTCCGCCGTCGATGTGAACTCTTGGGCGGAATCAGCCTGTTATCCCCGGAGTACCTTTTATCCGTTGAGCGATGGCCCTTCCATTCAGAACCACCGGATCACTATGTCCTGCTTTCGCACCTGCTCGACTTGTCGGTCTCGCAGTTAAGCCACCTTTTGCCATTGCACTATCAGCACGATTTCCGACCGTACCTAGGTGACCTTCGAACTCCTCCGTTACACTTTGGGAGGAGACCGCCCCAGTCAAACTGCCTACCATGCACTGTCCCCGATCCGGATCACGGACCAAGGTTAGAACCTCAAACACACCAGGGTGGTATTTCAAGGACGGCTCCACCGAAACTAGCGTCTCGGTTTCATAGCCTCCCACCTATCCTACACAAGTCTGTTCAAAGTCCAATGCAAAGCTACAGTAAAGGTTCACGGGGTCTTTCCGTCTAGCAGCGGGTAGATTGCATCTTCACAAACATTTCAACTTCGCTGAGTCTCAGGAGGAGACAGTGTGGCCATCGTTACGCCATTCGTGCGGGTCGGAACTTACCCGACAAGGAATTTCGCTACCTTAGGACCGTTATAGTTACGGCCGCCGTTTACCGGGGCTTCGATCAAGAGCTTGCACCCCATCACTTAACCTTCCGGCACCGGGCAGGCGTCACACCGTATACGTCCACTTTCGTGTTGGCACAGTGCTGTGTTTTTGTTAAACAGTCGCAGCCACCGATTCTCTGCGACCCCATCACGCTTCGTCCGCAAGGGACTACACGCTACCGGGGCATACCTTCTCCCGAAGTTACGGTATCAATTTGCCGAGTTCCTTCTCCTGAGTTCTCTCAAGCGCCTTAGAATTTTCATCCTGCCCACCTGTGTCGGTTTGCGGTACGGTTCTCGTATAGCTGAAGCTTAGTGGCTTTTCCTGGAAGCGTGGTATCAGTCACTTCAGGTCCGTAGACCCTCGTCATCACTTCTCGGCGTTAAGAGAGACCGGATTTGCCTAATCTCTCCGCCTACCGGCTTAAACGACCTATTCCAACAGGCCGCTGACCTAACCTTCTCCGTCCCCACATCGCACTATACGAAAGTACGGGAATATTAACCCGTTTCCCATCGACTACGCTTTTCAGCCTCGCCTTAGGGGCCGACTCACCCTACGCCGATGAACGTTGCGTAGGAAACCTTGGGCTTTCGGCGAGCGGGCTTTTCACCCGCTTTATCGCTACTCATGTCAGCATTCGCACTTCTGATACCTCCAGCACACCTTACGATGCACCTTCAACGGCCTACAGAACGCTCCCCTACCATGTGTCTAAAGACACATCCGCGGCTTCGGTTATCAGCTTGAGCCCCGTTACATCTTCCGCGCAGGACGACTCGACCAGTGAGCTATTACGCTTTCTTTAAATGATGGCTGCTTCTAAGCCAACATCCTGGCTGTCTAGGCCTTCCCACTTCGTTTACCACTTAGCTGATCATTTGGGACCTTAGCCGGCGGTCTGGGTTGTTTCCCTCTTGACGATGGACGTTAGCACCCACCGTCTGTCTCCCATGCTCGCACTTTCCGGTATTCAGAGTTTGCCATGGTTTGGTAAATCGCAATGACCCCCTAGCCATAACAGTGCTTTACCCCCGGAAGTGATACATGAGGCACTACCTAAATAGTTTTCGGGGAGAACCAGCTATCTCCGAGTTTGTTTAGCCTTTCACCCCTATCCACAGCTCATCCCCTAATTTTGCAACATTAGTGGGTTCGGACCTCCAGTGCGTGTTACCGCACCTTCATCCTGGCCATGGATAGATCACTCGGTTTCGGGTCTACGCCCAGCAACTAAGACGCCCTATTCGGACTCGGTTTCCCTACGCCTCCCCTATTCGGTTAAGCTCGCTACTGAACGTAAGTCGCTGACCCATTATACAAAAGGTACGCAGTCACCCCTTGCGAGGCTCCCACTGTTTGTATGCATCAGGTTTCAGGTTCTATTTCACTCCCCTCCCGGGGTTCTTTTCGCCTTTCCCTCACGGTACTGGTTCACTATCGGTCGATCACGAGTATTTAGCCTTGGAGGATGGTCCCCCCATCTTCAGACAGGATTTCGCGTGTCCCGCCCTACTTCTCGTATGCTCAGTACCACCCATGTGTTTTCGAGTACGGGGCTATCACCCACTACGGCAGGCCTTTCCAGGACCTTTCTTCTAACACAAGGGCTATCACATACAGGCTCTTCCGCGTTCGCTCGCCACTACTGACGGAATCTCGGTTGATTTCTTTTCCTGCGGGTACTTAGATGTTTCAGTTCTCCGCGTTCGCTCTACCCAGCCTATGTGTTCAGCTGGGAGTGACCCTAAAAGGGCCGGGTTTCCCCATTCGGACATGTCCGGATCAAAGCTCCATTGCCAGCTCCCCGAACCTTTTCGCAGGCTTGCACGTCCTTCATCGCCTGTGATCGCCAAGGCATCCACCTGATGCACTTATTCGCTTGACCCTATCATTTCAGTTGCCTTACTCAGACAGGTTTGAGTTTGCGACGGACAACCCCGTCTCCCGACGTTGTTGCCCTGATACAATCTTCTACCCAAGTCGGCGATCCTTCCGGTCAGATTTAACTGGCCGTCCGTCTCGCCGCTTGTTATTCGGCTTCTACAATTTGTTAAAGATCGAGCGTCGTCAAACGCAAATCACAACACTCAAACAAGTGCTCTGATTGACTTTCGACGACATCTGAACAACCGATAGGCTGTGAGTGCTTGACTCGCCTTCTCTAGAAAGGAGGTGATCCAGCCGCAGGTTCCCCTACGGCTACCTTGTTACGACTTCACCCCAGTCATGAATCCCACCGTGGTAAGCGGCCTCCTTACGGTTAGCCTACCCACTTCTGGTGAAACCCACTCCCATGGTGTGACGGGCGGTGTGTACAAGGCCCGGGAACGTATTCACCGCAGCATGCTGATCTGCGATTACTAGCGATTCCGACTTCATGCACTCGAGTTGCAGAGTGCAATCCGGACTACGATCGGTTTTATGAGATTGGCTCCACCTCGCGGCTTCGCGACCCTCTGTACCGACCATTGTATGACGTGTGAAGCCCTAGCCATAAGGGCCATGAGGACTTGACGTCATCCCCACCTTCCTCCGGTTTGTCACCGGCAGTCCCATTAGAGTGCCCAACTTAATGCTGGCAACTAATGGCAAGGGTTGCGCTCGTTGCGGGACTTAACCCAACATCTCACGACACGAGCTGACGACAGCCATGCAGCACCTGTGTCCAGATTCCCTTTCGGGCACCCCCACCTTTCAGCGGGGTTCCTGGCATGTCAAGGCTAGGTAAGGTTTTTCGCGTTGCATCGAATTAATCCACATCATCCACCGCTTGTGCGGGCCCCCGTCAATTCCTTTGAGTTTTAACCTTGCGGCCGTACTCCCCAGGCGGTCAATTTCACGCGTTAGCTACGCTACCAAGGATTCTAACCCCCAACAGCTAATTGACATCGTTTAGGGCGTGGACTACCAGGGTATCTAATCCTGTTTGCTCCCCACGCTTTCGTGCATGAGCGTCAGTATCATCCCAGGGGGCTGCCTTCGCCATCGGTGTTCCTCCACATCTCTACGCATTTCACTGCTACACGTGGAATTCCACCCCCCTCTGACGTACTCTAGCCTGACAGTTTCAAACGCAGTTCCCAGGTTAAGCCCGGGGATTTCACATCTGACTTATCAAACCGCCTGCGCACGCTTTACGCCCAGTAATTCCGATTAACGCTTGCACCCTACGTATTACCGCGGCTGCTGGCACGTAGTTAGCCGGTGCTTATTCTTCCAGTACTGTCATCCCCGCAACGTATTAGGTTACGGGATTTCCTCCCGGACAAAAGAGCTTTACAACCCGAAGGCCTTCTTCACTCACGCGGCATGGCTGGATCAGGCTTTCGCCCATTGTCCAAAATTCCCCACTGCTGCCTCCCGTAGGAGTCTGGGCCGTGTCTCAGTCCCAGTGTGGCGGATCATCCTCTCAGACCCGCTACTGATCGTCGCCTTGGTAGGCCTTTACCCCACCAACTAGCTAATCAGACGTCGGCCGCTCGAATAACGCGAGGCCCGAAGGTCCCCCGCTTTCCTCCTCAGAGCGTATGCGGTATTAGCACACCTTTCGATGCGTTATCCCCCATTACTCGGCACGTTCCGACGCATTACTCACCCGTTCGCCACTCGCCACCAGGCCGAAGCCCGTGCTGCCGTTCGACTTGCATGTGTAAAGCATGCCGCCAGCGTTCAATCTGAGCCAGGATCAAACTCTTCAGTTCAATCTCTAACTTTTTCGTACTTCTGGCACGCAAGTCCAAAGAAACTTTCGTTTCCTTCT
>NZ_JAAGAA010000027.1 GCF_010435965.1 Crenobacter caeni | reverse complement strand
AACTCTTCAGTTCAATCTCTAACTTTTTCGTACTTCTGGCACGCAAGTCCAAAGAAACTTTCGTTTCCTTCTTCTTGCAGTGCAAGTGTTGGCTGCGCCAAGCACTCACACCTATCGGTTGTTCGTTTTGTTAAAGAGCAGTGCTGACTTCGTTTCGTTTGCGTCGTCAGCTGAGGAGGCGAACTATACGGGTCAGGCCGGATCGCGTCAAGCGCTAGATGTGAAAAAACTCGAAAAAAACGGAAAATCAAAAAACAAATGCACTAACTCGTTGTTTTTAAAAATTTCACGAACAAAAAAGGCCCGCGCCATGCGCGGGCCTTACCGGGAAACCCCTGCCTTACATCGCGTCGAGCACCTCGATACCGAGCAGCCCCATGCCGGTCTTCAGCGTCTTGGCGGTCAGCGCCGCCAGTTGCAGGCGGCTGGCTCGGGTCTCACCCTCGGCCTTCAGGATCGGGCACGCTTCGTAGAAGCGCGAGAACTGCTGCGCGAGGCTGTACAGGTACTGCGACAGGTGGTGCGGGTAGCAACCGTCGGCGACGGTCGCCAGCACGTCCTCGAACTGCGCGAGCTGAACCGCCAGCTGCTTCTCGGCAGCTTCGCTGATCACGATGGCCGCGTTGGCGTCGTACTCGCCTGCCTTGCGGAACACGCTCTGCACGCGGGTGTACGCGTACTGCAGGTAGGGCGCGGTATTGCCCTCGAACGACAGCATGTTCTCCCAGTTGAAGATGTAGTCGCTCATGCGGCTCTTGGAGAGGTCGGCGTACTTGACCGCGCCGATACCGACCGCGTGCGCGATCTTGCGCTTCTCGTCGTCGGACAGCTCCGGGTTCTTCTCGCCGACCAGCTTGTACGCGCGCTCTTCGGCTTCGTCGAGCAGTTCGATCAGCTTGACGGTACCACCGGAACGCGTCTTGAACGGCTTGCCGTCGTCGCCCATCATGGTGCCGAAGGCGATGTGCTCGAGCACGACGTTGGCCGGTGCGAAACCGGCCTTGCGGCAGGTCGCGAACATCTGCTGGAAGTGCAGGCTCTGGCGTGCGTCGACCACGTAGATGACGCGGTCGGCGTGCAGCTGGCGCACACGGTAGCGGACCGCACCGAGGTCGGTAGTCGAATAGAGGAAGCCGCCGTCCTTCTTCTGCACGATGTAGGCAGCCGGGTTGCCGTCCTGGTCGGCGAACTCGGGCAGGAACACGACCTTGGCGCCTTCGCTGTCGGTGACGATGCCCATCTCGGACAGTTCGTTGACCACATTGGCCAGGTCGTCGTTGTAGGCGGACTCGCCCATCACGTCGCCCGGAGACAGCATCACGCCGAGCTTGTCGTACACGCCCTGGCAGTGCGACAGCGACACGTCGACGAACTGGCGCCACAGCTTGAGCACCTCCTCGTCGCCCCCTTGCAGGCGCACCACATACTCGCGCGCACGGTCGGCAAATTCCTCGCTCTCGTCGAAACGCACCTTGGCGTTGCGGTAGAAGGTCTCCAGGTCGTTCAGCTCGAGCGCGGCGTTGCCGGCCTGGCTGGTCTCGACCAGGTAGGCGGTCAGCATGCCGAACTGGGTGCCCCAGTCGCCGACGTGGTTCTGGCGGACCACCTTGTGGCCGAGGAAACCGAGTACGCGCGCCAGCGCGTCGCCGATGATGGTCGAGCGCAGGTGGCCGACGTGCATCTCCTTGGCGAGGTTGGGCGACGAGTAGTCGATCACCACCATCTTGCTCTCGGGCAGGGTGATACCGAGGCGTTCGTCCTTGAGGGCTGCTTCGCTTCGTCGGGCCAGATATTCGGGGGCAAGGTGAATATTGATGAAGCCCGGGCCGGCGATTTCAACCTTCTCGGCGATCCCTGCGAGGTCGAGCGCGGCGACCACTTTCTGGGCCAGTTCGCGCGGGTTGGTCTTGAGCGCCTTGGCGGCACCCATCACGCCGTTGGCCTGGTAGTCGCCAAACTCGGGTTTGGAAGCCGGCTGCACGACGGCCGGCGCGTCAGGGACGCCGGCGGCGGCCAGCGCCGCCTGCACCCGTTCATTGATCAGCTGCGAAATTGTCATTCAAATGCCCCAAATAAATCACGACGAAGCGAAAAATAGCTTTCGCTTGCGAAAAAATGCAATTTTGATTGTATGCCGCAAACCCCTGTCGGGCAACGCCAAACAGGACAAAGCGGCACGCCCGCGAACGGGGATGCCGCTTCCGTTTATGCGAACCGCAATCAGAACAGACGGGCGATCAACGCGCGCTCGAGTCCGACCATGCCGGGGATGCGCACCTGGATGCCGTTGCCCGGCGCGACGCTGACCGCTTCCTGCCCCTTGTAGAGCTCGGTCAGTTCAATCACGCGGTTGCCCGACGGATGGATGACCTCCAGCCGGTCGCCGACGGCGAAGCGGTTCTTCACCTCGACCGTCGCCCAGCCGTCGGCGTCGACCGACAGCACGTCGCCGACGTACTGGCTTTGCTTGGCCTTGGAATGGCCGGTCAGGTAGTTCTGATAGTCCTGCGTCTGGTGCCGCTCGAGGAAGCCCGGCGTATAGCCGCGGTTGGCCAGGCCGTCGAGGTCGGCCAGCAGCGCCGGGTTGAACGGCCGGCCGGCGACCGCGTCGTCGATCGCCTGGCGGTATACCTGCGCGGTACGCGCGACGTAGTACAGGCTCTTGGTGCGCCCCTCGATCTTCAGCGAGTCGACGCCGATGCGCACCAGCTTCTCGACCTGCTCGACGGCGCGCAGGTCCTTGGAGTTCATGATGTAGGTGCCGTGCTCGTCTTCCATGATCGGCATCAGCTCGCCCGGACGGTTGGCCTCCTCGATCAGGTAGGTGCGCTCGGCCAGCGGGTGGCGCTCGGCACCGCCGCACGCGGCGAAACGCTGGTTGGCGTCTTCCAGCGCCTGGTTGAAGTCGAACGAGATCTTCTGCGCGACCACGTCACCGGCGTCGTCGGCTGCTGCGTCGTGCACCTTGTAGTCCCAGCGGCAAGCGTTGGTGCAGGTGCCCTGGTTGGGGTCGCGATGGTTGAAGTAGCCCGACAGCAAGCAGCGGCCGGAATACGCGATGCACAACGCGCCGTGCACGAACACTTCCAGTTCGATGTCCGGGCACTCCTGGCGAATCTCGGCAATCTCGTCGATCGACAGTTCGCGCGACAGGATGATGCGGCTCACCCCCAGCTTCTGCCAGAACTTGACGCCCATGTAGTTGACCGTATTGGCCTGCACCGACAGATGGACCGGCACTTCCGGCCATTTCTCGCGCACCATCATGATCAGGCCGGGGTCGGCCATGATCAGCGCGTCCGGCTTCATCTCAATCACCGGCGCCATGTCGGCCATATAGGTCTTGACCTTGCTGTTGTGCGGCAGCAGGTTGCTGGCGACGAAGAACAGCTTGCCGCGGGCGTGTGCCTCGTCGATGCCGGTCTTCAGCTCCTCGAGCTTGAAGTCGTTGTTGCGGGCGCGCAGCGAGTAACGTGGCTGCCCGGCGTACACGGCGTCGGCGCCGAAGTCGTACGCCGCGCGCATTTTGTCGAGGGTACCGGCGGGCAGCAGCAGTTCGGGAGCTTTCAACATCGTCAGGTTCTCAGTGAAGGAGGCCGCTGGTCGGCAGCGGCAGGCGGTCGGGCTCTACAAAAGCGCGGCGGGCAAAGTCGTCGTCCAGGCGCTCGGTCGAGTAGTGCGCGGCGACGACGTCGGCCGCGCCATCGAGCACGTCGAGGCAGGCGTCGCGGAACGCGTGCCAGTCGTCGAGCAGGCCCGGGTTGTCGGTGACGCGACTGTACAGCACGAACAGCAGCGCCATCGTCAGCGTATGGTGGTAACGGTCGGCGTGGCCGAGCGACAAGGCGCGGCGCGACAGCGCGTGCGCGCAGCGGGCGGCCGCCTCGCGCGCCGGGTAGCCGCGCCGGTACGCCCACGCGGCGTACAGACGCGCCTCGTGGTTCAAAGCTTCGGCAGGCAGACGGCCGCTCTCGAGCTGCCGCAAAAACGCCTGGTCGTCCATGGAAAACCTCTGTAAATGGCAACAGGCCCCACGAAGTGGAGCCTGTCTGATCGGATGCGGCGGCGATTATCACGCCGCGTGCAGGCGGCGTCAACCACCCCGGCCGGCCAATCCCATGGTCAAGTGCCTGTTTTCAAAACCCTTTCACGATCTGGGTTTTGACGAAAGGGCGACCAGCGCCAGCAACTGGCCGGCCACGCCCAGCAACATCATCAGCGCCGGCAACCACGCGGACAGTTCGAGCGAACGGCCGACACTACCCGCCAGCAGCAACAGCGTGGACAGCAGCAGTTGGTAAAGCGCCAGACGGCGACGACGGCGCAGGGTCTGCAGCCAACGGTCAAGCATGGGGTGACTCCCGGTCAGGGTTTGCGAAATCTTCGAGCAGCGCGAGTTCTGCCTCGCTGAAGCCGGCCGCGCGGCGCGCGCCGAGGTTGGCCGGTGCGGCAAAGCGCTCGGCCTCGTACTCGGCGAGCAGGTGGCGGAAAGTCGGCAACGGGTCGAGCCCGCGCGCCGCACACAGCCAGCTAAACCAGTGGTTACCGACCCGCACATGGCCGATCTCGTCGGCGAGGATGCGGTCGAGCACGGCCACCGATTCGGCGTCGCCGATAGACGCGAGGCGGCGCTGGATCTGCGGCGTCGCATCCAGCCCGCGCGCCTCGAGCACGCGCGGCACCAGCGCCATGCGCGGCAGCGGGTCATGCGCGGTGCGAACCGCCATGCTCCACAGGCCATCATGTGCCGCAAAATCGCCGTACGCGTAGCCGAGCGCCGCGAGCCTGCCTGCAAGCAAGCCGAAGTGCTCGGCCTCTTCGGCGGCGATACGCAACCAATCGCCGACGAAATCGTCGGGCATGTCGCGAAAGCGCCATGCTGCGTCGAGCGACAGGTTCACCGCGTTGAATTCGATATGCGCGATCGCGTGCAGCAAGGCGGCGTGTCCCTCGCGGCTACCTATCTTGCGGCGGGGCAGCGTGTGCGGCGGCACTAGCGCCGGCCGCGTGGGGCGCCCGACATCAAGCAAGTGCGGGCAGGGCTCGCCGTGGCGCTCGAGGCCGCCGGATCGCCACTGGCGGTCCAGCGCCAGCGCCTGCCCGAGCTTGCTGTCCACCACACATTCGCGCAGAGCCCGTTCGAGTGCGGGGTACAAGGGCTGGGAAGTCATTTCGATATTCTAAAGGCAAATCTAATGACAATACGCCAGCGAACCACGGCTGTCGGCATAATAAGGCTTTGCCTGAGGAGAACGTGCCATGCAATTCGAAAGCCTGCAGCTGGGTCACCTGGAGTTCGACCCCGAAAAGATCATCACTTTCCCCCAGGGTCTGCCCGCGTTCGAGGAGTGCACCCGCTACAAGCTGTTCCACCAGGCCGGCCAGAACGAACCGAACATCTACTGGCTGCAGTCGCTCGACCGTGCCGAACTGACCTTCAACCTGGCCGATCCGGCCAAGTTGGGTGTTCGCTACGAGCTCGCGCTAACCGAAGACGAAGCCAAACTGCTCGCCGCGGACGCGGACACCCGGCTGGCCGCGCTGGTGATGGTCTACCGCGACGAGGCCGCCGACGCCCAGACCGGCAGCCTGCGCGCCAACCTGCAGGCGCCGCTGCTGATCAACCTGGAACGCAAGCTGGGCCTGCAAAAATGCGGCCTCGCCTGCAACCTCGTCTTCCGCGGCTAAGCCGCCTTACCCGGCAAGGCTGAAAATCTTGCCGGGATTCATCAGGTTGTCCGGGTCGAGCGCCCGTTTGATCGCGCGCATCGCCGTCAGCGCGCTCTCCCCCGCTTCGGCGGCCAGGTAGCGCTGCTTGCCGATGCCGATGCCGTGCTCGCCGGTACAGGTGCCGTCCATCGCCAGCGCGCGCTCGACCAGACGGTGGTTGACCGCCTTCATGCGCGCCATGTCCGCCGCGTCATCCGGGTCGGCCAGCAACATCAGGTGGAAGTTGCCGTCGCCGACGTGACCGAACAGCGGCGCATCTATCTCCTCCGCCTCCAGGTCGCGGTAGGTCGCCTCGATGCATTCGGCGAGGCGGGAGATCGGCACGCAGACGTCGGTCGCGATACAACGGCTACCCGGCTTCAACTGCAGCCCGGCAAAATACGCGTTGTGGCGGGCCTGCCAGAGCCGGTTGCGCTCCTCGTCGCGGGTCGACCACACGAATTCGCCACCGCCGTTCGCGGTGGCGAGTTCGCCGAACAGCGTAGACTGCTCGGCCACCCCCGCTTCACTGCCGTGGAATTCGAGGAACAGCGTCGGCCGTTCCGGGTAGTCGGTCTTGCTGTAACGGTTGACCGCACGCATGGTCAGCGCGTCTAGCATCTCCGCACGGGCGACCGGGATCCCGCACTGGATCGCCTGGATCACGGTATCGACCGCCCCGGCGACACTGTCGAAGTTGACGACCGCCGACGCCATCGCCTCCGGCATCCCGTAGAGCTTGACCGTCACCTCGGTGATCACCGCCAGCGTCCCCTCCGCCCCCACCAGCAAGCGGGTCAGGTCGTAGCCGGCCGAAGACTTCTTCGCGCGCGAGCCGGTACGCACGATGTCGCCGTTCGGCAGCACCGCAGTCAGCGCCAGCACGTTTTCGCGCATCGTGCCGTAACGCACCGCGTTGGTCCCCGACGCACGGGTCGACGCCATGCCGCCGAGCGTCGCATCCGCGCCCGGGTCGATCGGGAAAAAGAGTCCGGTATGGCGCAGTTCCTGGTTCAGTCGCACCCGGGTCACGCCGGCCTCGACCGTCGCGGTCAAGTCTTCCGCGTCGACGGCGACGATACGGCTCATGCGCGACAGGTCGATACAGACGCCGCCGTGGATCGCCAGCGTATGGCCTTCGACCGAACTGCCGACCCCATACGGGATCATCGGCACCGCAAAGCGCGCGCACAGCCTGACGATGGCCTGCACCTCTTCGGTCGATTCTGGAAAGACGACCACGTCCGGCAAGGCGTCAGGGTGGCAGGACTCGTCGTGGCCATGATGCGCGCGGATCGCTTCGCTCAGGCTGACTCGATCGCCAAGCAGTGCTTGCAGGGACTGGATGAACTCGGGGCAGGGACGGGGCATCTCGGGTTTTCCTTTTCGTTAGATGCCAACATCTTATCAGCATGCCGATCAGGGTCTATCCGGAGATTCCCGCAAAAGCAAAACCCCCGACTCATGGAGTCGGGGGTCTGCGGATGGGGCGTCTGGCGGTGTCCTACTTTCACATGGCGAATGCCACACTATCATCGGCGCTAAGGTGTTTCACGGTCCTGTTCGGGATGG
>NZ_JAAGAA010000026.1 GCF_010435965.1 Crenobacter caeni | reverse complement strand
GGCATAGCTGCCCATCAGGAATCCGGATAGATTAGAGCAAGCCTTCCCTGTCATTGTTCATCACGATTCTGTCCTTGCAAAGTTCAGGCTGACCATAGATTGTGGCGACAAGCCCCTTGCATCCCAAACGCCCCCGAAGGCTCGCGACTTCACCATCAACAAAGACGCTGGCGAGGCGCTGGCCAACTCCATGCGTGCGAATCTTTGATTCGCCCAGCGGGGTATTCGCTACCGTCGAATCGCTCGGACAAGGGCCAGCTTAAGACCTCGCCAGCGCCCTTGTTGCCGGCGCGAGCCTACGCGGAAGGGCTGCTGACGCAAGAACAGTCCGCAATGTCAGCAACAGTGCCACCAGCCCTTAATTTCGACATAGCCTTTTCCTGATCCGCCACCAGCGATACACCCACTACATGTAGTGTTGATGCAAAATCGCCACCGCAATATCGCTGAAACAGCGCGCCTTTATCCTGCCTGAAAAAATTTTTCGCGGCGCAAAGCCAGCCGCGACAAGGGCTTGCGTATTTTTACGTCATGTCAAGCCTTGCGCACACCCATTCACGACACTACCATTTGCGCATCAATAACCTTCAGACACAATATGTGGTGTTGCGGCGTGTGCCGCAGCCACCATGGGGAGAGAGCCGATGCACACGAGTGTAGACAGCCAGCTGGCGACCGAGATGGGCCGCGCCGCCGCGCCCGAGACCGACGTCAGCCACTACATGACCATCCGCCGTAACGGCGACGTGGTCGCCTTCGAGCCGGTGAAGATCTCGATCGCGGTGAGCAAGGCCTTTCTGGCGGTCGCCGGCGGCAACCACGCCGCGTCGGCCAGCCTGCGCGACAAGGTCGCCCGCCTCACTGCCACCGCGGTCGCCGCGCTGATGCGCAGGAAGCCCGACGGCGGCGCCATCCATATCGAAGAAATCCAGGACCAGGTCGAGCTCGCGCTGATGCGCGCCGGCGAACACGACGTCGCCCGCGCCTACGTGCTGTACCGCGAGGCGCACGCCAAGGCGCGCGCGGCCGAGGCCGCCGCACCGGCAGTGGAAGCGGTGCCCGTGTTGACGGTGGTGTACGCCGACGGCCGCCACGCGCCGCTTAACGTCGTCGCGCTGCGCGCCGAAATCGCCGCAGCCTGCGAGGGCCTGCCGGAAGCCGACGTCGACGCATTGCTCGCCGACACGCTGAAGAACCTGTACGACGGCGTCGCGGCCGAGGAAGTGTCGCGCTCGGCGGTGCTCGCCGCCCGCGCGCGCATCGAACAGGACCCGGCGTACGACTACGTGACCGCCCGCCTGCTGCTGGGCGCGCTGCGCGCCGAGGTGCTCGGCGAGCCGGTCAGCCAGGCCGGCATGGCCGCCGCCTACCCGCACGCGCTCCTGCGCAGCATCCGCGGCAATATCGACGCCGGCTTGCTCAACCCCGAACTCGCCAGCTTCGACCTCGCGCGCCTCGGTGCCGCACTCAAGCCCGCGCGCGACCTCAAGTTCGGCTACCTGGGCCTGCAGACGCTGGCCGACCGCTACTTCCTGCACGTGGCGGGCGTGCGCAGCGAGCTGCCGCAGGTGTTCTTCATGCGGGTGGCGATGGGCTTGGCGCTCAACGAGGCCGAGCGCGAAGTGCGCGCCATCGAGTTCTACGAGCTGCTCTCCAGCTTCGACTTCATGAGCTCTACGCCGACGCTGTTCAACGCCGGCACCCGCCACAGCCAGCTCTCCAGTTGCTACCTGACCACGCTCGCTGACAGCCTGGAAGGCATCTTCGACGGCATCAAGGACAACGCGCTGCTCTCCAAGTTTGCCGGGGGGCTGGGCAACGACTGGACGCCGGTGCGCGCGCTGGGCAGCCATATCCGCGGCACCAATGGCACCAGCCAAGGCGTGATCCCGTTCCTGAAGGTGGTCAACGACACCGCGGTGGCGGTCAACCAGGGCGGCAAGCGCAAGGGCGCGGTGTGCGCCTACCTGGAGACCTGGCACGCCGACATCGAGGAATTCCTCGAGCTGCGCAAGAACACCGGCGACGAGCGCCGCCGCGCGCACGACATGAACAGCGCCAACTGGATCCCCGACCTGTTCATGAAGCGGGTGATCGCGGGCGAAGAATGGAGCCTGTTCAGCCCGGCCGAGACGGGCGACCTGCACGAGCTGACCGGCGCCGCGTTCGAGGCGCGCTACGCCCACTACGAGGCGCTGGGCCGCGCGGGCAAGCTGGCCGTCTACCGCACGCTGCCGGCCACCACGCTGTGGCGCAAGATGCTGACCATGCTGTTCGAGACCGGCCACCCGTGGCTGACCTTCAAGGACCCGTGCAATCTGCGCAGCCCGCAGCAGCACCTGGGCGTGGTGCATAGCTCCAACCTGTGTACCGAGATCACGCTGAACACCTCGGCCGACGAGATCGCCGTGTGCAACCTCGGTTCGGTCAACCTCGCCGCGCACCTGACCGACAGCGGCGAGATCGACGACGCGCACCTCGCGCGCACCGTCAGCACCGCCATGCGCATGCTCGACAACGTGATCGACCTCAACTACTACCCGGTCGACAAGGCGCGCAACGCCAACCTGCGCCACCGCCCGGTGGGCCTGGGCATCATGGCGTTCCAGGACTGCCTGCACCGCCTGCGCATCCCGTACGCGAGCGACGCGGCGGTGACGTTTGCCGACCGCGCGATGGAGCGCGTGGCGTACCACGCGTACTGGGCGTCGACCGTGCTGGCCGAGGAGCGCGGCCGCTACCCGAGCTACGAGGGCAGCCTGTGGTCGCGCGGCATCCTGCCGCAGGACAGCATCGCCCTGCTCGCCGAGGCGCGCGGCGGCCTGCTGGAGATGGACCGCAGCGAGACGCTCAACTGGCAGAGCTTGCGCGAGCGCATCGCCCGCCACGGCATGCGCAACTCGAACTGCCTGGCCATCGCGCCGACCGCAACCATCTCCAACATCGTCGGCGTGTCGGCCAGCATCGAGCCGACCTACCAGAACCTGTTCGTCAAATCGAACCTGTCCGGCGAATTCACCGTAATCAACGAACACCTGGTGCGCGACCTGAAGGCCGCCGGGCTGTGGGACGAGGTGATGGTCGCCGACCTCAAGTATTTCGACGGCAGCCTGGGCCGCATCGACCGCGTGCCGGCCGAACTGAAAGCGCTGTACGCGACCGCCTTCGAGATCGATGCCCGCTGGCTGGTGGAAGCCGCCAGCCGCCGCCAGAAGTGGATAGACCAGGCGCAGAGCCTCAACCTGTACGTGGCCGGCGCCTCCGGCAAGCTGCTCGACGAGCTGTATAAGCTCGCGTGGCTTAAGGGGCTGAAGACCACCTACTACCTGCGCACGCTGGCCGCGACCAGCGCCGAGAAGTCGACCGGCCGCGGCGGCGAGCTCAACGCGGTGCCGACAGCGCCCGAGGCTGAACCCCGCTTCTGCTCGATCGATAACCCCGACTGCGAGGCGTGCCAGTAAACAGGTAGCGGGGCTACAACAGGGGTACGCTGTTTGAAACCATCCAATCGAAAGGACAAAACCATGCGCACCCTCGCCGCCCTGCTCCCCGTACTGTTCGCCACCGGCTGCACGACGATGGCCGACCGCCTGCACGGCTCGCTCAACCCGCCGCCGGGCGAAGGCTACGCGATCTTCTCGCTGACCGGCCGCACGCAGGACGCAAACCGTTCGAGCGCCAGCGTTGAATGGCGCGGGCTTACCAACACGCTGTCGGGCAATGTGTACGCCAGCATGGGCACCAACACCGTGTTTGGCCCGAACGGTGACATGGCCGAGGGCAAGCTGGAACTGCTCACCCTGCCCGCCGGCCGCTACGAGCTGACCCGCGCGTACGGCTACTGGCCGACCGACAGCGGCCCGTTCGGCGGCGCGTTCACGCAGATCAGGAGCTTCACGCTAGATACCCCGTTTACCGTCGAGGCGGGCAAGGCGGTGTATCTGGGCCAGGTGCAGGTCCAGATGGACTTCAGGCCGACCGTGGAGCTGGGGGACGCGCAAACGCGCGACTTCGCCCATATGAAAAACGTCTGGAAGATAGACAACTTAAGCCAGGTGGTGGTGGCGCCGTTTGCGCCGCGCACCATCCCGGCCAACTGAAACCACAGGAAAGACCATGCTGCATTTTGAAGAAGAAACCCGCGCCGCCACCTCCGCCCCGACCGCCGGCCGCGTCAACGCCGTCGACAAGCGGGTGATCAACGGCGCGACCGACGTCAACCAGCTGGTGCCCTTCGCGCACAAGTGGGCGTGGGACAAATACCTCGCCCAGTGCGCCAACCACTGGATGCCGCAGGAAATCAACATGCAGCGCGACATCGAACAATGGAAGACCGGGCAGTTGAGCAGCGACGAGATGCGCATCGTCAAACGCAACCTCGGCTTCTTCACCACCGCCGACAGCCTGGCCGCCAACAATATCGTGCTGGGCACCTACCGCCACATCACCTCGCCCGAATGCCGGCAGTTCCTGCTGCGCCAGGCGTTCGACGAGGCGATCCACACCCACGCCTACCAGTACATCGTCGAATCGCTGGGGCTGGACGAAGGCGAGGTATTCAACGCCTACCACGAGATCGGCTCGATCCGCGCCAAGGACGAATTCCTGATCCCCTTCATCGACACCCTGTGCGACCCGGCCTTCAAGACCGGCACCCTGCACGCCGACCAGCAATTGCTCAAATCGCTGATCGTGTTCGCCTGCATCATGGAAGGGCTGTTCTTTTACGTCGGCTTCGTGCAGATCCTGGCGCTCGGCCGGCAAAACAAGATGACCGGCGCCGCCGAGCAATACCAGTACATCCTGCGCGACGAATCGATGCACTGCAATTTCGGCATCGACCTGATCAACCAGATCAAGCTGGAAAACCCGCAACTGTGGACCGAACCGTTCAAGCAGGAGTTGCTCGGCCTGTTCCGCCAGGCGGTGGAGCTGGAATACGCGTACGCCGAAGACACCATGCCGCGCGGTGTGCTGGGGCTTAACGCGCCGATGTTCAAGGAATACCTGCGCTTCATCGCCAACCGCCGATTGCAGCAGATCGGCCTGAACCCGCTCTACCCGAATGCCAACAATCCCTTCCCGTGGATGAGCGAGATGATAGACCTGAAGAAGGAAAAGAACTTCTTCGAGACGCGGGTGACGGAGTACCAGACGGGCGGTGCGTTGAGCTGGGATTGATTTGGCATGCGGGTGTCTTCGTTGTGAAGACACCTTTCAAGCATTACTAAACTCTGAGCAATGCTCTTATTTCATCCTTATAAGGAACTTTTGGCGTATACAGTCTATGAAACGCACTGCCTATAGCCCCAGAAAATAAAATCATTTCAGGTTTATTTGTGCCGCAATCTAAAATATGATTCATTGCAATGCCTGGATAGGGGTCAATATATATAATCTGTTTTACCCCCATCTGGTATGCCTTCTTGGCGCAAAGTTCGCAAGGACTCGCCGTAGTAAACAGTTTACCGCCAACTATCCCAACACCTCCATATTTTGATATCTGAAGAAATGCATTCTCTTCTGCATGAAGAGACCTAGTGTGCACCTGATTTTCCTTCCTTGTAATCTTATTATAAAACCCCTTAAAGCAATAAGGCGTCCAGCGACCGCCCTCATCGATTGACCTATACTCATCAACGCTAGAAGCAATCATCGACACAAAAGACGAGTCGTTTTTTTCATAGTTTGAATATGCAATTGAGTCTCGCCCGCCACTCAAATCAATTACGCTGCGCAAATTGCAAGGAACCTGCCCGGACGGAACATCATTCCAGCCTATCGCACGAATTGAAAAATTTTCATCCGTGATAGCGGCACCTACTTGCCGGGAAATGCAACCAGAATTCAGCTTGGCTGTATGGGCAATTTGCATGCAGCGCTCCATGTTGGTCGGTGTCACCAATCCAGGTCGCTGCATTAAAGAAACAAATGTTACGATTTGATTCGCCAAATCATCCGGTTTGGAGACACCGTCTTTCAACTCCGGATTACTCAGATAAATGTCTGCTCTTTGCAAGCATGCCTCAATATCTTGCAAAACATAGGACTCATCTCGATCTATATCCTTGCTCTTATACTCCTGATTATCTATCGCTGAAATATCAGATTCAGAGTAGCCTAATTTACAAAGCCGACTCTTCCTTGATGCATCCTCGCACGACACAGCCACCAAATAAAAAGACGAGTACTTTTCCTGAAAAAAAATTGCCTCAAGTGGATTTCTAATTGCATCTATAACAATATAAGTGCGAGCATCGTCAGTTTTTTTATCCTCATCTCTAATGTGTTTAACCGCTTCGTTAATTAGCTCTGCCAATTGAAAGAATTGGCCGTCTACTATTGTAGAATCAATTGGAGAGCCTGATCTCCTATAATTTACCCCCAAAGTTTGATACAACCTAACAAAGCTGGCATCTCCAATATTGACCTTTATATCCTCAGAATGCTTTACCAAATTTTCACTGTAAAATTGCTTTGAGCTCAATTCTCCCCTAGACCGCAGCAAAGCATCGTTTCTGATTGCATTCAATATCCTATCGACAACTTCAAATTTGTCTGCAATTCTTTGCTCATCAAAAAACACCTTTACCTTTTCTGATTCACACTCGGAAAGTGATAATGTCAGCAGACTTCTTGCCTGCAATAGCGCAAACCTCTTCCAGTTTTTCGAAAAAAAATGATGAACCACTCTCTGTTTTCGCAAAGAATTACTGCCTGGACGCACCCCGTCATAAAGAGACAGACTGATATCACTAGAATCAGATGACAATATTTTTGCAGCAGTAGAGCAACCGCTACCAGTTCTTCCTGTCAATCCAATAACAATAAAGTCATCATCGGTTCCATACAGCTTTGATATAGCCGACTGAACATAATCCATAATAGCCAATTCCCTTTTATAAAAAACAAGACCACTATTGAGTCACTGTAAAACCAAGCAGACTCACTCTATCAAAACTAAAAACATGCTCCGCCGGGTTTTCCTCGCAGCGGCCGACCATCCGGTTCGGAAACTGCCGCCCGCCTTCTCGCAGATAAACCTTGTTACCGCACAGCGGACACGGCGCGCTATAGCGCACGAAACGGATGCGGTTGGCTTCGCCCAAGTCCTTGCGGCCACGGATCAATTCCATTTGCGCCGGTTCTTCGCTGAGTGCGAGCCACGCGCTCGGCGCGCTGGTGATCCGCCAGTCAATCAGCCGGATCAGCGGGCGGGCGGCCAGCCACACCACCAGGCCGACAATGGCCAGCGTGGACAAGGACTGCAGCCATGCGCCGGGGGACACCGCAGCTTGCTGGCTGCCGAGCAGGAACAGCAACAGGCCCAGCAGCGAGAATCCGCCGACGCCCAGCCAGTAGCCAATAAACAGCGCCTTGCGCCAGCCCTGCAGCACCAGGCCCATGTCGTGCCGGAATACACCGCGCAGGAACCAGGCCGGCCGCACGATGGATTCCGCGATGTAGTGGACGCGGCCATCGGCCATGCCAACTGAAGTCTGCGCGTCCGGCAACACTGTTTCACCTGCAGGCAGCACCTTGACCTGCAGCCTGTATTCGGAAGGGTTGCCGGCACCGCGGCCGGTTTCTTTAACCGGCAGGCAGTAGGCGGAAAAACCTTTTTGGCGAGCAAACCCGATCAGCCCCGCCTCATGTTCCGCGGCAAAACCGCCCAGTACTTTCCACTGCTGCGCCAGCCACTGGGTCGGGGTAGCCTTGACCCGCGGCTCCCCCAACTGGAACAGGCGCTCGGCCGTGTAGTAGGTCAGCGATTTTTTCTCGTCCAGCCGCTGCAAATCAGCCGCCAGCCAGGCGGCGAGCAATTTGTAAGGCTGCGTCCATTTGGACAGATAGCCTAGGAAGGCTTGCGTGCAGCGCAGCGCGTCTTGTTCCGTACCTGCCGGCTCGGCGGTCGGCGCGGCAGCCTGATTTCCAATAGTTTCAGTCACTTAGCGGCATTCCAAAAACGTTTTTCCACGCTTCTCAACTATTCTATCCGCATGTTGCTGCGCAGGATATGGCTTGTGATTAAGAGCCGCTAACAAAACTTGTCGATAAATCGCAGGCAGATCAAGGAGCAGGCCAATTTGAGCAAGGCGTAATGGGTATCAAGTCGTCGTTCGAAACGGATGCGCAGTTTACCGAAGCCAGCAAGC
>NZ_JAAGAA010000025.1 GCF_010435965.1 Crenobacter caeni | reverse complement strand
AGCGGCGGCGGTTCCTTGTGGGCGGGCATCGCCGCGTCGACGATCTGCCAGTCGTTCTTCTCGAAGATCTTGCGCTGGGCTTCAGGCAGCTTGCGGTGCGGGTTGTTGATGATCAGGCCCGGACGCAGCGGCACGAAGGTCGCGTCGATGTGGATCGGGTACGGGTCGCCCGGGAAGTTGACGGCGTGGATGCGGAAGTCGGGGTACTTGCGCTTGAACCACTCCATCGCCTTGCGGTTGGTGGTCAGGCCGTGCTGGATGAAGAGGTCCTTGCCCAGACGCAGCACGTCGGCGGCGTCGAACAGGATTTCTTCTTCGGTGGTCACGAAGTCCTTGTTGGCGGTGCGCACCAGACGCTCTTCGAGGGAGATCCGCTCGTCGTAGTAGTTGTGCTTGTACGACTTGTCGGACAGGCGCGGACGCGGAGCCTGGCTCCACAGGAATTCCGGGTCTTCGTTGAAGTACTGGGAGAGCAGCGGGCGGAAGGCCAGGTATTCCCAGTAGCGGCAGCGGAAGGACATGGCCGCTTCGATGATCTCGTTACCGATGGTGAGCAGGGTGTCGCGCGGCGGCATGCAGGTCATCATCGAGCCGGTGCGGAAGTCCGGGGTGATGACGGGCTGGTTCCACTGCAGCGGGCTCGGACGGTCGACCTTGACGCCGCGCTCTTCCAGCACGCGGGCCAAGTTGTCGAGCTGGGCGTTGGCCTTCTCGACGGTTTCCAGCGGACGGGGGCCCCACATGCCGCGCATCGGGCTGTCGATCGGTACCTTTTCGGAAGTTGCCGGTTCTTCCGGCGGCACGCAGCTGTGGTCGGCGCGGCCGACGATCACGTGCTTGAGCGGGTCGAAGTCGTTCCAGGAGTTGACGATCTTGGTCATGGTGAATGCCCTCGTTTTGGTAATTCGGTGTGGATTGCTTGGACGTATTTGTACGCGCATTAGATAAACCGAACATTCCAAAAAAGCATCATCCGCTATCAAAAAAAGACTTACCGGAAAGCGCTATTTTTCGATTTTTGGAATGCCGCTTCCGTGCCTGCCCGTGCAATGCCAAAATCATTTTTTGAACTGGGAGGACAGCCGTGAAATTGTGCGTGATCGGGGGGGACGGTATCGGGCCGGAGGTGGTCGACGCCGCGTTGGCGGCCTTGCGGGTCCTGCTGCCGCAGCTCGAGGTGCACCGCGCCGAAGCCGGCTGGCAGACCTTTATCGAACGGGGGGTGGCGTTGCCGGAGGCGACGCTCGCCTGCGCGCGCGCGTGCGGCGCCGTGCTGTTCGGCGCGGTCGGCTCGCCCGCGTACAAGGTGGCTGGCTACCGCTCGCCGATTGTCGAGTTGAGGCGCTCGCTCGCGTGTTACGCAAATATCCGGCCGACCACTGCACCGATCGGCAGCGCGTGGGCGGTCGACCTGGTGGTGGTGCGCGAGAACACCGAAGACCTGTATATCGGCGAAGAAACCAGCGACGGCGAGGTGGCGACCGCGCTGAGGCGGATCAGCCGCGCGGCGTCGACACGGGTCGGCGAAGTCGCGTGCCAACTTGCGGCGTCGCGCGCACGGCGCAAGCTGACCATCGTGCACAAGGCGAATATCCTGCCGCTGAGCGACGGGCTGTTCCGCGACAGCGTGCGCGAAGTCGCGGCAGGCTACGCCGGGCTGGAAGTGGAAGAGATGCTGGTCGACACCGCGGCGTACCGGCTGGCCGCCGCGCCCGAATCGTTCGACGTGCTGGTCGCGCCCAACCTGTATGGTGACATCCTGTCGGACCTGGCCGCCGCGTTCGGCGGCGGGCTCGGGGTCGCACCGTCGCTGAGCGTGGGAGAGGGGTGCGCGATCGCGGAGCCGGTGCACGGCTCGGCGCCCGACCTCGCCGGGCGCGGCATCGCCAACCCGCAGGCGGCGCTAATGAGCGTCGCGCTGCTGCTGGAGCGTGTCTGGCAGCGGCCGGATCTGGCGCGGCAGCTTACGGCTGCTCTCGCGGACACCCTCGCCTCGGGTGTGCGTACGCCGGATCTGGGCGGGCAGGCGACGACGGCCGAATTCACCCGGGCCTTGTGCGCGCGGCTTCAGGCTTCGTCCAGCCCTTGAGACGCAGTGATGCGCGCGATCAGCTTGTTGCGCGCGCTCAGGTGCTGGTCGAAGCGCCAGTCCTTCAACAGGTCGATCGCGGTGTCGAAGTAACGCATATTGATGTCGTACAGCGAGCGGATATCGAAGGGTTCGCCGGCTTCAAGTGCGCGGGCGAGACGGGTGAGGACCTCGACCTGCTCGGGGTCGCGTCCTTCGCTGACGTATTTGCGGATGCGTTTGGCTGCGTTCATGGCGGATGCGTGCAAAGAAGGGCGCCGCGGTTCGGGCGCGAGGGCGGCAGTATAGCGTGCGCGCCCTGCCGTTTATGTGACGCTTTTATTACATCCGCACCGTGCATGGCATGCAATATCGTCGGCGCCGAACCACCCTGTCTTAAGCGGCTGTTAAGCTTGCGCTGTTAGCTTCCTATTGTCATTTCTTCCCGCCCCGACCATGTCCAAGCCGTTTGCCTTAACTCTGGCCCGTCCGTGGCGCGTTGCAGCACAGAGCCGCCCTTGGCGCGCCGAGTACCTGGCCCCCCTGTTGGCGCTGACCTTCGTCGTCTTCTTTAACCTGCCGTTCTGGCAGCGCATGCACGAGATCACCGCGTCCGACCCCGCCGGCGGGTGGCAGACGCTGCTGCTCGCCTTCCTGCTGGTGACCGCGTTCTTCACGCTGGTGCTGCAGCTCTTGCTGTGGCCGTGGCTGTTCCGGCCGCTTGTCGCGCTGCTGTTTATCGGCGCGGCGGGCGCGCAGTACTTCATGCGCCAGTACGGGGTGCTGATCGACGCCAACATGATCCAGAACGTGTTCCAGACCGACCCGGCCGAGGTGCGCGACCTCATGACCGGGAAGATGGCGGCCGCCTTGCTGCTGCTGGGCGTGCTGCCGGCCTGGTTGCTGTTCCGCTTGCCGGTCGCGTTCCGCCCGCCCTTGCGCGAACTAGGGGTGCGGCTGTTGGCGATCGTCGCAAGCGTGGGGGTGCTCTTCGGCGTCGCGCTGGCGGGCTACCAGGACCTCTCGTCGCTGATGCGCAACCACCGCCAGTTGCGCTACGAGCTGGTGCCGCTGAACTTCATCCAGGGTACGCGCAGCTACCTCAAGCAGCATTTCGCGACGCCGACAGTGATCGAGCCCATCGGCCTCGACGCCCGGCAACACATGGCCGGCGCCGCCAACGGCAAGAAGAACGTGCTGGTGCTGGTCGTCGGCGAGACCGCGCGCGCCGACCGCTTCTCGCTCGGCGGCTACGCACGGCCGACCAACCCGGAGCTTGCCAAGCTGGGCGACCTTGCCTACTTCCGCAACGTGTGGTCGTGCGGCACCGAGACCGCGGTGTCGCTGCCCTGCATGTTCTCGGGCATGGGGCGCGACGAGTACGACGCCACCGTGGCCAAGAGCCAGCAGAACCTGCTCGACGTGCTGCAGCACGCCAAGCTCGACGTGCAGTGGGTGAACAACAATTCAGGCTGCAAGGGCGTGTGCGTGCGGCTGCCGGTCGACGACCGTTCGCAGTGGAAAGACGCCAAGTGGTGCGCGAGCGGCGAGTGCTACGACGAGGTGATGCTGGAGGGCCTGTCCGAACGGCTGTCGGCGTTCAAGGGCGACGGCGTGCTGGTGCTGCACCAGAAGGGCAGCCACGGCCCGGCCTACTACAAGCGCTACCCGGCGGCGTTTGAGACCTTCCAGCCGGTGTGCCGCACCAGCGAACTGCAGAAGTGCGACGAGGCGTCGATCGGCAACGCGTACGACAACACCATCCGCTACACCGACCATTTCCTCGCCGAGGCGATCAAGCAGTTGGCCGCGCAGCAGGACGTCAACACCGCGCTCGTTTACGTGTCCGACCACGGCGAGTCGCTCGGCGAGGGCAACCTCTACCTGCACGGCACGCCCTACGCCTTGGCACCGGACGCGCAAAAGCAGGTGCCGATGCTGGCGTGGCTGTCGCCGGGTTTCCAGCAGGTGAGCGGTGTGTCGACCGCCTGCCTGCAGGGCAAGACAGGCGAGCGGCTGTCGCAGGACAACCTGTTCCACTCGGTGCTCGGGCTGATGGGAGTGTCGACCTCGCTCTATCAGGCGTCGCTCGACATCGGCGCGAGCTGCCGGCAAGGGGCTGGCCGTGGTTGAGTGGCGCACTTTCCTTATGCGGCAGTTCGCGCTCTTGCTGCCGCTGGGCGCCGCCCTGTTCGCGCTGGAGCGCTACAGCGGCGTCGACTTCATGCTGGCGCGGCTGTTTTACTCGCCCGAACTCGGCGCCTTCCCGCTGAAGTCCTTGCCGCTGCTCTCCTTCTGGGGGCACGAGGTGGCGCGGGACGCGGTGATCGCGTTCGCCTTGTACCTTGCCTTTCGCGCGTGGCGTACCCGCGACGCCAGGCTGGGCGTCACCGTGCTGGCGATGGCGCTCGCCTCGCTTGCGGTGTCTTTGCTCAAGGCTGCGAGCGCGCATTCCTGTCCGTGGGAGCTGACCGAGTTTGGCGGCGACGCGGCGTTCTTCCGCCTGCTCGATGCGGTACCGCTGTTGTCCGGCAGCGGCCGCTGCTTTCCCGGCGGGCATGCGTCCGGCGGCTTCACGCTGATGGCGCTCTATTTCTACTGGCGCGGCAGCCACCCCGCACGCGCGCGGCTCGCGCTGGCGGCGGGGCTGCTGGTCGGCGGCCTGATGGGGCTGGTACAGATGGCGCGCGGCGCGCACTTTTTGTCGCATAACCTGTTCAGCGCCTACGTGGTCTGGTGCGTGATCGTCGCCGTGTTCGCCGTGTACGACGGCTGGTGCTTGCAGCGCAGCGAGGCTGCAGCACGGCGCCGGCAAGAAATCCAGATCGCTTAATCATCCCTTAAGCTTGTGCAGTTTAAATATGGTGGTGCCGCAACGTCGCGGACCCGTTCAAGGAGAAGTGCGATGAAGAAAACCCTGCTGCTTGCCCTGCTGGCCTCCCTTGCTTCGACCGCCGCCTTTGCCGGCGCCAAGTGCGAAGCGCACCCGAAAGACAAGTGGATCAAGGAAGCCGACTTCAAGAAGAAGCTCGAAGCCGACGGTTACCAGATCAAGAAGTTCAAGGTCGACGGCAACTGCTACGAGATGTACGGGCACACCCGCGACGGCAAGAAGGCCGAAATCTATTTCGACACCGTCTCCGGCAAGCCGGTGAAGTCCGAAATCGAGAACTGATCCGCGACGGATCCGGCAAGGGGCGCGTGGCGCCCCTTGTCCTTTTGCAGGAGGCTACGCCATGACAGACCCGCTGCTGCCCCACCGCGTCGCGGTGTGGGACCCTTTTGTCAGGCTGTTCCACTGGACGCTGGTGGCTTGCGTCGTCCTCAACCTGTTCGTGCTCGAGGACGGCGCGCGCGCGCACCGCTACAGCGGTTACCTCGCGTTCGCGCTGATCCTGGCTCGCTGTATCTGGGGCGTGATCGGTACGCCTTACGCCCGCTTTGCCGGCTTCTGGCCGACGCCCGCCCGCCTGTGCGCGCATCTGGACCGGCTGGCCGCGGGCGAGCCCGACCCTTATCCGGGGCATAACCCGGCTGGCGCCCTGATGATGTTCGCGCTGATGGCCGGTGTGCTCGCGCTCGGCATCAGCGGCTACCTGATGGGGACCGACGCGTTCTGGGGCGAGGAGTGGCTGGAGGAGACGCACGAATGGCTGGCAAACGGCCTGCTGGCTCTGGCCGGCGTGCACGTGCTCGCGGCGCTCTTGATGAGCCGTGTCGAAGGCGTGAACCTGCCGCGCGCGATGGTCACCGGCGTCAAGGAGTTCCGCCACCGTCATCCGGGCGCGCGTCATGACTGAGCCGGCCCTGCACGCGACCGAGCACGAGGATACGCTGGAGCGCCACGCGGCGGCGCGCAAGAGCACGCTGGTCAGCGTCGCCGTCAACCTGGTACTGACCGTGTTGCAGGTGGTCGTCGGCGTCTTCGCCCGCTCGCAGGCGCTGATCGCCGACGGCCTGCACTCGCTGTCCGACCTGTTGGCCGACTTCGTCGTGCTGGTGGCGAGCCACCACAGCCGCAAGGGGCCGGACGAAGACCACCCCTATGGCCACCAGCGTTACGAGAACGCCGCGTCGCTGGTGCTCGGCCTGCTGCTGCTGGCAGTCGGCGTCGGCATGCTGGTGTCGGCTGCCGGCAAGTTCAACGACCCGGGCTCCATCCCGCGGGTCCACCCGCTCGCGCTGTTCGTCGCGCTGTTCACCCTGGTCAGCAAGGAAGGCCTGTTCCGCTACATGCTCGGCATCGCAGAGCGGGTGCGCTCGACCATGCTGGTCGCCAACGCGTGGCACGCGCGCTCGGACGCGCTCTCCTCGCTAGTGGTTGCGCTGGGCATCGCCGGCAACATGCTGGGGTACCCGCTGCTCGACCCGGCGGCCGCGCTGGTGGTCGGCCTGATGATCGTCAAGACCGGCGGCGAGTTCGCGTGGGACGCCTTGTCCGACCTGATGGACCGCGCAGCCGACGCCGAGGCCGAGGCGAAGATCCGCGAGACGCTGCTGGCGACGCCGGGCGTCGCTGGCGTGCACGACCTGCGCACCCGCAAGATGGGCGACATGATCGTCGTCGACGTCCACCTCGAAGTGGACGGAGACCTCAATGTGCGCGAGGGGCACGCGATCGCGCTGGACGCGCGCGCGCGGGTGATGGCCGAGCACCCG
This sequence comes from Crenobacter caeni, assembly GCF_010435965.1. Classification (GTDB taxonomy): domain Bacteria; phylum Pseudomonadota; class Gammaproteobacteria; order Burkholderiales; family Chromobacteriaceae; genus Craterilacuibacter; species Craterilacuibacter caeni. Next base: position 4,050 of record NZ_JAAGAA010000025.1, on the reverse strand, counting down.
GCGCTCAACGTGATGACCCACGTCGACCCGAACTAGCTTTTGGTGGCGTCTTGCGGCCGGGCCGGCATCGCCGCGCACGGCCAGGCCAGGATAAAGCGGGCGCCGCCACCAGGTGCGGCTTCGACGCGCGCGTAACCCGAGTGCGCGCGCGCGATGCCGGCGACGATGGCGAGCCCCAGCCCGTGCCCGCCGGTGCGGCGGTCGCGACTGGCGTCCAGCCGCACGAAGGGCTCGAACACCCGCTCGCGGTCGGCCGGTGCGATGCCGGCACCGTCGTCGTCGACGCTCAAGCGCCAGAATCCGTTGTCCTTGCCCAGCGTCACCGTCACCCGGCTTCGCGCGTGGCGCGCCGCGTTGGCGAAGAGGTTGTCCAGCGCGCGGCCCATCAGGTGCGGGTCGGCGTTGAAGCTAGCCGGCGTCTGCGCGGTCTGGTTCAGTTGCCAGTCGAGTGCCGGACCCAGCGCGCGGGCGCGTTCCAGATGGCGGCCTAGCCATGCGGCGCTGTCGATGGCGGACGGAGACAGCGGCGTCTGCGGGCTGTCCAGCCGGGCGTGCAGCAGCATCTCTTCGAGCAGGGCGTCGATCTCGTCGAGGTCGCGCTCCATCGCCGCCGACCACGCGGTCGACGCCTCCTCGCCGGCGGCCAGCGCCAGCCGGTAGCGCAGGCGTGCCACCGGCGAGCGCAACTCGTGCGCGAGCGCGTCGGTCAGCGCCTTGCGCTGTTCCATCTGCCGGTTGACCCGCTCGACCATCAGGTTGAACGCGCCGCCCAGCCGCTGGATACCGGAGCGCGGCGGCAAGTCGACGCGCACCTGCTGGCGGCCCTGCCCGAAGCGCCGCGCGGCGCGTTCGAAGGCGCTCAGGTCGCGCGCCAGCGGGTACATCCACAACAACACCGGAATGGCCAGCGACAGTGCGATCACGAGGATCAGCGCGTAGTCGACCCAATGGATCTGATGCTGGAAGATCAGGTAGCGCAGGGGGCCGGCGACCAGCAGGTAGCGCGGGTCGGGCATGCGCTGCAGGAACAGGTAGTCGTCCTCGAGCATCACGATATTGCCGGCGGCAAGCTCACCACGGTCGGCCTCGCTCAGGTCAAACGCGGTGGCCGGCTCGATGCGCAGCGGGAACGACAGGCGCTGGCCGGCCGCCGCGAGTTCCGCCGACCAGCGCTCGGGCGGCACGTTGCCAAGCTCGCTGGTGATCAGGGTCAGCGACGCGGTCAGCAGGTCGCTCAGGTAACGGTCGCTGGCCGAGTCGACCACCCGGTCGTACACCGAGCCGATCAGCAACACCACGGTCAGGAAACAACCGACCAGCAGCAGGTAGAACTGGACGAAGAGCTTGCGCATCACCAGTCCTCGGCGACGAACAGGTAGCCCTGGTTGCGCAGCGTCTTGATGCGGGTGGGCGCCGGCGGCACGTCACCCAGCTTGCGGCGCAGCCGCGAGACGGCGACGTCGACGCTGCGGTCCAGCCCGTCGTAGCTGACACCGCGCATCGCCTGCATCAGCGTGTCGCGGCTGAGCACCTGTCCGGCGTGGCTCGCCATCAGCCACAACAGGTCGAATTCCGCGGTCGACAGCGCGAGCGGTTGTCCCGCGAGGCTGACTTCGCGCCGGCCTTCGTCGACGACGAGCGCGCCGAAGGCGAGCCGCGTCCGCCGTGCGGGAGCCGATGGGGGGACGGGCAGGGGGGCGGTGCCCTTGCGGCGTAGCAGGCTGCGCAGGCGGGCAAGTAGCACCGTCGGTGGCGAGGTCTTCAGCACGAAGTCGTCGGCGCCGATCTCGAAGCTGAGAATCTGGTTGAGGTCGCTGTCGAGCGAGGTCAGCATCACGATCGGTCCGTCGAAGTTGGGCCGCAGCTCGCGGCACAGTGTCAGCCCGTCCTTGCCCGGCAGCATGATGTCGAGCAGCACGAGATCCGGCTGTTCGTGTGCGATGGTCGCGAGTGCCGCGTCGCCGCGCGGCTCGAGCACGACGTCCATCTGGTGGCGGGCGAGAAAGTCGGCGATCAGCGCGCCAAGTTCGGCGTCGTCCTCGACGAACACGATCCTGCAAGACATGGGTACTCCTGATCCGGTGCCGGACGGATTGTGGGGCATGCGGCCGCTGTGCGGTGCGGTAATTACATTTGGTTACATTGCATCACAATTTGAAACGGACGGGATAGTGCGGCCGGGGCTAGTCTGCTCGGCGTGGAAACCGGATGTCGTTTCCAGCTACCCCACCCGCTGATAAAGGATTGACCATGCTGAAAAAACTGATCGCCTTCGCCGTTGCCTCCGCTTTCGCCGGTTCCGCTTTCGCTTCGCAGCCGGCCGCTCCGGTCGCTGCCCCGGCCGCCAAGCCGGCCGTCGCCGCTGCCGCCGCCAAGCCGGCCGAGCAGAAGAAGGTGTCGGCTGCCAAGGCTGAAAAGAAAGCCGTGGTGCAGAAAGCCCAGGCGACCAAGAAGAAGGTCGTGAAGAAAGCCGAAGCCAAGACCGAAGCCAAGGCCGTCGAGCAGAAAGCCCAGGCGACCAAGAAGAAGGCTGTGAAGAAGGCTGAAGCCAAGACCGAAGCCAAGGCTGTCGAGCAGAAAGCCCAGGCCACCAAGAAGAAGGAACAGAAGCCCGCTGCCAAGCAGGCCGCTTCCGCCGCCAAGTAATTCCTTGTAGTTCTCTCTCTTCCGGGGCGCGCAAGCGCCCTTTTTTGATGGGGCTCCATGTCCAAGTTGCATCCCGGCTGGCTGTTGCCGGCCCTGTTGGCCGCCATGCCGGCCGTCGCCGGCAACCCCCTGCTGTTCGGCCACGATGACCGGGTGGCGGTGGTGCCGGAGCGCATGCCTTGGCAGGCGATCGGCCAGCTTGAGTCGCGTTCTGGCCAGCTGTGTACCGGCACGCTGATCGCACCCGACATCGTGTTGAGCGCCGGGCATTGCCTGATCGACGAGCACGGCCGCTTCGACCCCGCCGTCGCGTTCCGTCTGGCCCAGCACGGCGACACGCAAGCCGCGCTCGGTGTGCCCGGGCGTGCCTTCGTCGACCGCCGCCTGATGGACGGGCTCTCGCCGGCGCGTGGCGGCGGCGTCGCGATTTCCCCCGAGGCGGCGCCCTACGACATCGCGCTGGTGCGCCTGCGCGCGCCGATCGCGCCGCCGGCGGCGACGCTGCCGCTGTTCGCCGGCGACGCGCGCGCCCTGCGCCAGGCGCTGCGGGAAACCGGCTGGCACGTCAGCCAAGCCGGCTACCCGGAAGACGACAGCGTGCACCTGAAGGCTCACCTGGATTGTAAGGTCAGCGCGCTGCAGGGCAGTGTCCGGCTGACCCACCGCTGTGACACGCTGGGCGGTGACAGCGGCTCGCCCCTGCTGCTGGAGGTGGCCGGAGCGCCGGTGGTCATCGCCGTGCAAAGTTCGGCACCCGACGCGGCCGACCGTGCCCGCGCCGATAACGTCGCGGTACCAGTATTGCGTTTGGGCGGCGCGCTGGCCTGGCTGCGCGCCACCGACAAGGAGACTGCGCCATGAAAGAAGCCCGTTCCATCGCGGGGCTGCCGTTTGGCCGGCTGACCGCGGTCGGCTTTATCGCCCGCCACCCGGCCGGCCGCCAGTTCCGCCACCTGTGGGCGTTCGACTGCGCCTGCGGACAGCGCGTCGTGCTGTTCAAGGACGACGTGCTCAAGGGGCGGGTCCACTCCTGCGGCTGCGCCCGCAAGGGCAGCGTTCCGGGCGCCAACGACCGCGGCTGGCTGCTCGCGCAAGCGGCAGTGCCGGCGCCATGGGTGAGTGAACGTCCCGACCGCGACGGCCATTTCATCGTGCGCCGGCAAAGCGGGCGTGCGCCGGCCATCCCTTCTTTGTTTGCGTTGCTCTCGGGTATTTGTCCGGAACGCAGTGTCTGAAACGACACCGACGGCGGACTGACATGGAGTCAGCTCGGCTTTAGAGCCGCTAACAAAACTTGTCGATAAATCGCAGGCAGATCAAGGAGCAGGCCAATTTGAGCAAGGCGTAATGGGTATCAAGTCGTCGTTCGAAACGGATGCGCAGTTTACCGAAGCCAGCAAGCCA
>NZ_JAAGAA010000024.1 GCF_010435965.1 Crenobacter caeni | reverse complement strand
CGGCCAGTGGACCTACACGCTGGACAGCCGCGCCGATGTGCTGAAGGCGGGCGAGAAGGCCGGCGAGACGCTGACGGTCAAGCTGAGCGACGGCACCACCACCACCACCGTGAAGATCGACATCACGGGCACGGACGACGTACCGAGGCTGGCGCCTGACTCGGGTAGCGTGACCGAAGACGCGGTAACGGCGGGCACGACCAAGCTGGAGACCAGCGGCACGCTGGCGGCCGGCACCGGCGGCGACGCCGGTGAAGACAAGTTCCAGGCTGGCACGCTCAACGGCACCTACGGCCAGCTGGTGCTGGGTGCGGACGGCAAGTGGACGTACAGCGCGGACAACACCCAGGCGGTGATCCAGAACCTGAAGGCGGGCGAGAAGCTGACCGACACCATCACGGTGACCAACGCGGACGGCAAGACCACCACCACGGTGACCATCACCATCAACGGCACCAACGACGCCCCCACCACTTCCGGCGGTTATGCGCAGGGCACCGAGGATCAGGCGTTTGCGTTGCAGTGGAGCCAGTTCAATGCGGCGGATGTCGATGCAGGCTCCTCGCTGTCGATCAAGATCACCTCGCTGCCGACGGATGGCGTGTTGCAGTACAAGGATGGCAATGGCAATTGGCAGTCGGTGCAGTCTAACCAGACGTTCAGCAAGGCCGACATCGACGCGGGCAAACTGCAGTTCAAGCCTGACCTGCACGAATCGAGCACGACGGCGGGCAATGGTAGCGGCAGCAGTCTTGGCGACCAGAAGGGTGACTACGCGTCCTTCGACTATCAGGTCAGCGATGGGACCAACCAGAGCACGAGCGGGAAGTTTGTGCTGGACATCGTGGCGGATGCGGATGCACCGACCCTGAGCATCAGCCCGGTACCGACAGCTGTGCCGACCGGTTTGAAGAAGGAGGTCTGGACTGGTATGGCGATCAGCGATGGCCAGAATACAGGCTCGGGTGTCAGTCCGGATAAGCTGGAGAAAGCCATTGAAGGTGCCAGCGGTATGGCAACCGTGTCGACCATCACTAATGTGATGCAGGGCCAGGTGGAGGTGAATACGGCTACCCGGGTGACTGGCCTGGTATATCTGGAAGAGGGCAAGACCTATACCTTCAGCGGCGTGGCCGATGACAGCTTCCGTCTGGAAGTGGGCGGTATTACCGTGGCCGATGCCAACTGGGGCCGCGATAGCGGTAACTATTCAGGCAACTTTGTACCGGCGGTCAGCGGTTATTACACCCTGACCATGTTCCATCACAACGAATCCGGTCCAGGTAGTTTTGATGTGAATGTCAGCATCAATGGTGCTGGGCCACAGGATCTGAGCTCCGGAACCCTGAGGCTGTACACCGCAACGACCGATATTACCGGTGCCGGTGTGAACCTGTCGCCACTGGTGCCCAATGCCAGTGGTGAGGGTGGCTACTACACAGAAGTGCAGCTGAACCGCGGCAACGAGGATACCTGGATTCCGATTACTCGCATCAGCAGTGGCCTGGTCGATTCCGACGGTTCGGAAACCCTGTCGATGTCGCTGTCGATCTCCGGGCTACCAAATGGTTCGAGCGCGCAACTGAGTGATGGGGTGCGTACGGTCACGGTAGGTGCTGGCGACGTCGTCAGCCTGGATGGCTGGAATCTATCCACGCTGCAGTTCAAGGGGCCGCAGGACTGGAACGGCAGCGTCAAGCTGACAGTGACCGCGACGGCGACCGAGTCGTCGAATGGCGACAAGGAGAGCACTAGCCAGGAGCTGACGGTGACGGTGCTACCGAGTAACGACGCGCCGGTGGCACAGAATGCCAGCCATACCCTGCTGGAGCAGGAGACTGTCAGCGGCAAGGTTGTCGCCAGCGATATTGAGGGTGATAGCCTGACATTCAACGTCAAGACTGGCGCGGCGCACGGGGTAGTGAGTGTTGATGCAAACGGCAACTACAGCTACACCCCAAGCAAGGGGTATACGGGGTCGGATAGTTTTGTGGTGAATGTCAGCGATGGCAAGGGCGGGATGACGACTTCGACCATTACGCTGGATGTGAAACCGGTTGACCTGCATGTGCAGACTGGCAGCAAGAATCCGGATACCTTGAGTGGGACGGCTGGGCAGGATGTGATGATCGGCGACATCGGTACGGTCTTGATGCAGCCGGGGCAGAATTACAATCTGGCCTTTATGATCGATAGCTCGGGTAGTGTGAGTAGCGATGATATTGCGACCATCAAAACGCAACTGGCAACGGTGTTCAAGCAGTTGCAGGCGTCGGCGGTAACTAATGGTGCCGGCAAGGTGAATGTATTCCTGGTTGATTTTGATACTCAGGCGAACAGCAGTATTTCGGTTGATCTGAGCTCAGCTAATGCCTTGAGTACGCTGCAGGGGGTGATTGATTCGCTGGCGAGTGGCGGTGGTACCAACTACGAGGATGTGTTCAAGACTACGGCCAACTGGTTTCAAGGAGCGGCCGCCAAGGCGAACAGCAATGCGATCAACCAGACATTCTTCATGACTGATGGCAAGCCGACGTATTACCAGCAAAAGGAACAAGCCACCCCTGGCAATAATCTGACGAGCAATCCGGATGGCAAGGGCGGGATCGAGTATTCAGAAATCGGCGGGGATGGGAACAATACGGATAGTACGACTATTCAGAATTCAAAAGATGCCTTCGCATTGTTGCTGAAAGTTTCGAATGTCGAGGCGATCGGAGTCAACTCTGGAATTACTACCAGTGATTTGTCTCCTTATGATTCGGACGGAAAACCGCAGGCGAATATTCCGGCGGACAGAATTGCCAGTGCGATTCTTGGGTATGAGCTGGATGGGCCGGCTGCTGCCGATACGCTCAATGGTGGGGCCGGGGATGACATCCTGTTCGGTGACCGTATCCGGCTGGATGGGATTCCAGGGGAGGGCTTCGAGGCACTCAAGGCTTATGTTGCTAGTAAGTCGGGAGTCGGCTCACCGACCGATGCCGATGTGTACCGCTATGTATTGGGCCACGCCTCCGAGTTTGACCGGTCGTTTAGCAGCGACGGAAACGATATCTTGAATGGGGGTGATGGACGTGATCTGTTGTTTGGTCAGGGGGGGAGCGATAGCCTGAACGGAGGTGCCGGCAATGACACGCTTTACGGTGGTAGCGGCAACGACCTGCTGACCGGCGGTTTGGGGGTCGATACCTTTAGGTGGGCATTGGGCGACCAGGGCGCATCGGCAGCGAGCAAGGCGGTGGATACCATTACCGATTTCGGAAAGGACGGTGACAAGGATGTGCTAGACCTTCGCGACCTGCTGATCGGTGACAGCCGCACGGTAGCCAGCCTCGATGCGTACCTTGATTTCAAATGGGATGGCAAAAATACGGTGATCGACGTCCGTCACGAAGGGGCAGGCAAAGATGTAACCCAGCAGATCGTTCTGGAGAACACCAACCTGGCCGACCAGTTGGGGGTGGCGCAGTCGGATACCGCGATCCTGCAGAAACTGCTCGACAGCAACCGCCTGAACAACGACTAAGCCCCCCGCCCCCGCCCCGGCCGCTGGCGGCTGGGGCAAGGGGCAGCGTCAAGCGCAGGCGCAAAAAAACGGGAGGCTCATGCCTCCCGTTTGCTTTACTGCTGAACCCGGCGGTTTAGCCTTGCGCGGCGGTCTGCGCGTCGACGGCGGCGAGCGCCACCATGTTGACGATGCGGCGCACCGACGAGATCGGGGTCAGGATGTGCACCGGCTTGGCCATGCCCATCAGGATGGGCCCGATGGTCACGCCGTCGGACGCCGACACGCGCAGCAGGTTGTAGCTGATGTTGGCGGCTTCGACGTTCGGCATGATCAACAGGTTGGCCGCGCCCTTGAGCGGGCTGTCCGGCATCGCCTGCGCGCGGATCGCCTCGATCAGCGCGGCGTCGCCCTGCATCTCGCCGTCGATTTCCAGCGCGGGGTGGCGCGCCTGCACCAGTTCGAGCGCGTCGCGCATCTTGCTGGCGGCCGGGTTGTTCAGCGCGCCGAAGCTGGAGTTGGACAACAGCGCGACCTTGGGCGCGATGCCGAAGCGCTTGACGGCCTCGGCGGCCATCTCGGTGATGGCGGCCAGCTCTTCCGCGTCCGGGTTCTCGTTGACGTAGGTGTCGGCGATGAAGATGTTGCCGGTGGGCAGGATCAGCGCGTTCATCGCGCAGGCGACCTGGTCTTCGCGGCCGTAGCCGAGCACGTCCTCGACGATGCCGAAGTGCTGCTTGTACGCGCCGTAGGTGCCGCAGATCAGCGCGTCGGCCTCGCCACGGCGCACCATCAGCGCGCCGATCAGCGTGGTGTTGCCGATCACGCGGCGCTTGGCCTGTTCCTGGCTGACGCCGCGGCGCTTCATCAGCGCGTAGTAGTCTTTCCAGTATTCGGCGAAGCGCGGGTCGTTCTCGTTGTTGACCAGCTCGAAGTCGACGCCGGCCCGGATCTTCAGGCCGAGCTTCTCGATGCGCTTCTCGATCACCGACGGGCGGCCGATCAGCACCGGGAACGCCAGCTTCTGCGAGACGATTTCCTGCGTCGCGTGCAGCACGCGCTCGTCCTCACCCTCGGCCAGCACCACGCGCTTCTGTTCCTTCTTGGCCTGGCTGAACACCGGCTTCATGAACAGGTTGGTCTTGTAGACGAACTGCGCGAGGTGGTCGACGTAGGCGTCCATGTCCTCGATCGGGCGGGTGGCGACGCCGGAGTCCATCGCCGCCTTGGCGACGGCCGGTGCGATCTTGACGATCAGGCGCGGGTCGAACGGCTTGGGGATCACGTACTCGGGGCCGAACGACAGCTCCTGGTTGTTGTACGCGGAGGCGACCACCTCGTTCTGCTCGGCCATCGCCAGGTCCGCGATCGCGCGCACGCAGGCGAGCTTCATCTCTTCGTTGATGGTGGTCGCGCCCACATCCAGCGCGCCCCTGAAGATGAACGGGAAGCACAGGACGTTGTTGACCTGGTTCGGGAAGTCGGAGCGGCCGGTGCCGATGATGGCGTCCGGGCGCACTTCCTTGACCAGCGGCGGCAGGATTTCCGGCTCCGGGTTGGCCATGGCGAGGATGACCGGGTGCGCGGCCATGCTCTTGACCATGTCCTGGCTGACCAGCTTGGGGCCGGACAGGCCCATGAAAATGTCGGCGCCGACCATTGCGTCGGCGAGCTTGCGCTGGCCGTTATCCGGGATGGCGTAGCGTTTTTTCGATTCGTCGAGCTTCTCGTCGCGGCCGGTGTAGATCACGCCCTTGGAGTCGCACACGGTGATGTTGGCGCGGTTCACGCCCAGCGCGACCAGCAGGTCGAGGCAGGCGATGGCGGCGGCGCCGGCGCCGGAGGCGACCACGCGCACCTTCTCGATGTCCTTGCCGATCAGGCGCAGCGAGTTGAGGACGGCGGCAGCGGCGACGATGGCGGTGCCGTGCTGGTCATCGTGGAACACCGGGATGCCCATGCGCTCGCGGCACTTCTTCTCGATGTAGAAGCACTCGGGCGCCTTGATGTCTTCGAGGTTGATGCCGCCGAAGGTCGGCTCCAGCGAGCAGATGATGTCGACCAGCTTGTCCGGGTCGTTCTCGTTCACTTCGATGTCGAACACGTCGACGCCGGCGAACTTCTTGAACAGGACGCCCTTGCCCTCCATCACCGGCTTGCCGGCCAGCGGGCCGATGTTGCCCAGGCCGAGCACGGCGGTGCCGTTGGAGATCACCGCGACCAGGTTGCCGCGCGCGGTGTACTTGTACGCGTTGAGCGGGTCGTCGACGATGGCCATGCACGGCGCGGCGACGCCGGGCGAGTACGCCAGCGCGAGGTCGTGCTGGGTGGCCAGCGGCTTGGTCGGCGCGACCTGGATCTTGCCCGGGTGGGGAAACTGGTGGAAGTCGAGCGCGCTCTGGCGCAATTGCTCATCCATTTGAAGGGGCTCCTGAGGGACTTCTTTAGGCAGATTGGATTAACAGCGGTCGCCGCAGATTATATAGGCTTAAGCAAACGGGCGGCTACGCTGCTTGTCCGACAAAAAAAGCGACGGCGCAAGGCCGTCGCTTTCTCGCAAATTGCTGGCGCTTACATCATGCCCAGCGTGCGCGGCAGCCACAGCGAGATGGCCGGCACGTAGGTGACCAGGGCGAGGAAGGCGAGCATGGTCAAGAGCCACGGCCATACCGCGATAGTCAGCTCGGTGATGCCCATCTTGGTGATGCCCGAGGCGACGTACAGGTTGAGGCCGACCGGCGGGTGGCACATGCCCACTTCCATGTTGACGACGATCAGGATGCCGAAGTGCACCGGGTCGATGCCCAGTGCCACCGCCACCGGGAACAGGATGGGCGCCAGGATCAGTACGATAGACGACGGCTCCATCACGTTGCCCGCCAGTAGCAGCAGGATGTTGACCACCAGCAGGAAGGCGATCGGGCCCAGGCCCATGTCGATCAGCCACGCGGCCATCGCCTGCGGGATGCCTTCACTGGTCATCAGGAAGGAGAACAGCACGGCGTTGGTGATGATGTAGAGCAGCATCGCCGACATCGACGCGGAGTCGAGCAGCACTTTCGGCACCTGCTTGAGGCTCATGTCCTTGTAGACGAACACGGCCACGATAAAGGCGTACACCGCGCTCATCGCGGCCGCTTCGGTCGGCGTGAACACACCCGAGTAAATACCGCCGATCACCACCACGATCAGGAACAGGCCCCACATCGACTCGTGGAATGCCTTCACGCGCTGCGCGAAGGTCGCCTTGGGCAGGCGCGGGTAGCCGAACTTGCGTGCGCGGTACCAGGTGGTCAGGCCGAGGAAGGTGGCGAGCATCAGGCCCGGGATCACGCCGGCCATGAACAGTTGGCCGACCGAGGTGTTGGTCGCGACCGAGTACATCACCATCACGATGGACGGCGGGATCAGGATGCCCAGCGCGCCGCTGGTGGTGATCACGCCGGCGCCGAAGCGGTCCGGGAAGCCCTGCTTGACCATCGCCGGCAGCAGGATGGAGCCGATGGCGACCACGGTGGCCGGGCTGGAGCCGGACACCGCCGCGAACAGCGCGCAGGCCAGTACGCCGGCGAGGCCGAGGCCGCCGTGCCAGTGGCCGACCATGCTGGTGGCGAAGTTGATCATGCGCCGGGCAACGCCGCCGTGGGTCAGGAAGTTACCGGCCAGGATGAAGAACGGGATCGCCATGATCTCGAACTTCTCGATGCCGGTGAACAGCTTGAGGGCGACCGCCTCGATCGGCACCTCGGTCATGGTGAACAGGAAAGTCAGTACCGTCAGGCCGAGCGAGATCGAGATCGGCATGCCGGTGAGCATCAGGACGATCAACAGTCCGAAGATGATCAGCGCGCTCATTTGTTGTCATCCTTGTGCTTGATGTCGTGCGGGTGCAGGTTGTCGTCCATCGCGAACCAGTTGCTGTCGGGCGCGACGTCTTCCATGCCTTCGACGTGGCTGTGGTCGTGCTTGGGCAATTCGCCGGTGCGGATGAAATTCCAGGTGACCTGCAGGAAGCGGAAGCTCATCAGGTAGGAGCCGCAGGGGATGGCGAGGTAGACCAGCCACATCGGCACTTCGAGGTCGGCCGAGGTCTGGTCGGTGTGGGCGATTTCCCAGACAAAAGTCGCGCCCAGCGTGCCGACGATGGTGGTGAACAGCGCGCCGGCCAGCAGACCCAGCACGATGAAGCGGCCGCGGTTCTTGTCGCCGAGCTTGTTGATCAGCACGTCGACGCCTACATGGATGCCGGTACGTACGCCGTAGGCGGCGCCGAATTTGGCCATCCATACGAACAGGTAGATGGTCAGCTCCTGCGCCCACGCCATGTTGATGTCGACAAGGTAGGGCTGCAGGATTTCGATGCCGGCCCCGTAGCGGTGGGCGACGGCGGCGAAGGTGATCAAGGTGGCGGCGCCCATCAGGAACGCGATCAGCCACTCCTCGAGATGGTCGAGGAATTTGAGCATGGATGTTCTCCGGAAACGACAAGGGCATGGCGCCAGGCGGCGACCATGCCCACGGACGGATTAGTTGGCCTTGAAGCCGGTGACGGTCTGTACGGCCTTGACGGTGTCGGCGCCGATGCGGCTGGTCATCTTGGCGTGTACCGGGGCGAGTACCTTGCGGAAGGCGGCGCGTTCGGCCTGGCTCGGGTTGTAGACGGCGGTCTTGCCCGAGGCAGCGATGCGCTTGAGGTCTTCGTCGTTTTCCTGCTTGGCGATCTTGTTCGCGTACACGGTCGCGTCTTTCATCGCGCCCTCGAGCTGGGTGCGAACGTCGGCGGGCAGGCCGTCCCAGAACTTCTTGTTCACGATTACCGCGTAGCCCAGGTAGCCGTGGGCAGTGGTGGTCAGGTGCTTCTGCACTTCGTGCATCTTCTGGGTGTACATATTGGACGGCGGGTTCTCGGTGCCGTCGACCACGCCGGTCTGCAGCGCCTGGTACACCTCGGAGAACGCCATCACCTGCGGCATCGCGCCCATCGAGCGCATTTCCTCGTCGAGCACCTTGGACGACTGGATGCGCATCTTCAGGCCCTTGACGTCGGCCGGCAGCTTGATCGGCTTGTTGGCGGACAGGTGCTTGAAGCCGTTGTCCCAGAAGGCCAGGCCCTTGATGCCCTTGCTATCCAGTTTGCCCAGCAGTTGCTGGCCGACCGGGCCCTGGGTGACCTTGTGCAGTTCGTCGTAGTTGTCGAAGATGTACGGCAGGTCGAACACCTCGAATTCCTTCACGCCCAGCGGGCCGAACTTGGCGAGGCTCGGGGCCAGCATCTGCACCGCGCCCAGCTGCAGCGCTTCCAGTTCTTCCTTGTCCTTGTACAACTGGCTGTTCGGGTACACCTCGACCTTGACCTTGCCCTTGGTGCGCTGCTCGGCAAGCTTCTTGAAGTATTCGGCGGCCTTGCCCTTCGGGGTGTCCTGCGCGACAACGTGGCTGAACTTGATGACGATTTCGCCGGCGGCGAAGGCGGAGCCGGCGGCGAGCGACGCGGCGACGGCGAGGGCGGTCAGTTTGAGCTTCATGAGGTTTCTCCGTTGAGGTTTGGGATGCGGTTTTTTTGCTGCCCGCTTTATGCGTGTAAAGTAAGAATCCGCCGCCAACCTATCCATTGGGGAATTCCGCATTGGGGAATTCCCGTATGAAAAATGAATTCAACCTCGTCCAAATCCAGACCCCGTTCACCCCGCCTGTTGTGGTCGTTCGCCGGGCTGACCATGGCCGCGCTGGTACTGTGCGTCGCCGTCATCACCGTGCTGATCGTGCGCGACTGGCGCGACGAGCAGGACAGCGTGCTGATCCAGGACCTGCTGTGGCTCGAGCAGTCGATCCGCGTCTCGCTCGATTCCGAGCGCGAGTGGGCCGCTAACCTGGCCGAGACACTGGCTGGCGTTGAGCAGCCGGCCATGCACCTGAAGGCGGCCGCGGGCCTGTTCTTGCGCGAGCATCCCGGCGTCGTCGATATCACCTTACTGAGTCCGGAGAGCGTGCGCGCGGCCGTCTCCGGCGTCGGGCCGGGGGACGCGGTGTGGCGTGTGCAGCGGCTAAGGCACGCTGCCTACGGCCAGCCCTACGTCGGTGCCGACGGCCGCTACCGTTTTGATCTGGTGGTGCCGCAGGCCGGCACGGGGGGCGCGCTGCGCCTGAGCTACCAGCTTGACCGCTTGCTGCAAAGCCAGGTGCCGTGGTGGATGGCGTCGCGCTACCACCTGAGCGTGGTCGACGTAGGTGGGCGGGTGCTGGCCAGCAAGTTCACGCAGGCGGAGCCGGCCGACACCTTCAGCCACCAGTTGAGCTTCGATCCGCCCGGTTTCGGCCTGTCGCTGCGCGCGGTCGCCTACCGGCAGGGCATGGGCGTGGCGATGCCGGTGCTGCTCGCGGTCATCGCGCTGCTGACCCTGGCGCTTGGCGGCGCGTTCTGGCGGATCCGCCGGCACACCGGCGAGCGGCTGCGTGCCGAGCGCGCGCTCTCGGCCGAGGTGTCGCTCAGGCAGGCGATGGAAGACGGCATGAAGAACGGCCTGTTGGTGTGCGACCTGGCCGGCGTGGTCGTCTACGTGAACCGCGCCTTCTGCCAGATGGTCGGGCAGGACGCGACCGCGCTGGTCGGGCAGGCGACGCCGTACCCTTTTGTCGAGGCGGGCGGCGCGCTTGACTGGGCAGCGATCTCCGCGGACGCCTTGCCCGAGCACGGCCTGGAGCTGACGCTCTGCGCGCAGTCCGGCGCGCAGGTCGAGGTGCGCGTCTATATCACCCCGCTGGGCGACGGGCAGGGCGGGCAGCGCGGCTGGATCGCGTCGATGTACGACATCACCGAGCTCAAACGCCAGCGGCTGGCGGTCGCCGCGTCGCGCGCGCGCTTTCTGGCGGTGCTCAACGGGCTGGAGACTGGCGTCTGCGTGACGGCCGGTGCGCTGGACGCGGTGCTGTACGAGAACCCGGCCTTCGGCCGGTTGTGGCCAGACCATGCGCCGCTGCCCGGCCTGCCGCCGGCCGAGGGCGAGGAGGGTGTTCCGTTCGACCACGGGCCGGACGGGGCAGGACGCGTCGTCGAGCTGCGGCACAACCGCATCGAATGGAGCGACGGCGAGCGGGCCTGGCTGACCCTGCTGCTCGACGTCAGCGAGGCGCGCCAGCGCGAGGAGCGCGAGCGCACCCTCGAGCAGCGCTTCCAGGACACCACGCGGCTGGTGGCGATGGGTGAGATGGCGTCCAGTCTTGCGCACGAGTTGGGGCAGCCGCTGACCGCGATCACCACTTACGCCAGCGGCCTCAAGCGGCGGCTGGGCCGGGTGGAGAGTTTGCCCGACGGCGTGCTGCCGGCGTTGCAGGGTCTGAGCGAGCAGGCGCAGCGCGCCGCGCAGATCGTCGCCAGCATCCGCGCCTTCGTGAAGAAGCACTCGCCGCAGGTCGAGCCGGTCGACCCGGTGCCCTTGATGCAGCGGGCGCTGGCGCTGGTGCAGCCGCTGGCCGACAAGCAGCAGGTGCCGCTGCGGCTGGTGCAGCGCGGCCGCAGCTGCCGGCTGCAGGCCGACCCGGTGCTGATCGAGCAGGTGGTGCTCAACCTGGTGAAGAACGCGATCGAGGCGCAGGTGGACGCCGGCGTGACCCGGCCGCGGGTCGACGTGCGCAGCGAGGCGGGCGCGGAGAGCTGGCGGGTCGAGGTGGTCGACAACGGGCCGGGGCTGTCGGACAGCGCGCGGGCCAACCTGTTTACGCCGTTTTACAGCAGCAAGGCCGACGGCATGGGGATCGGCCTCAATATCTGCCGCTCCATCGTCGAATTCCACCGCGGCGAGTTCGGCGTGACGCGCACGCTGTCCGGCGGCTGCGTGTTCTGGTTCACGCTGCCGCTGGAGGCTGAAGACGTAGCCGCCTAAGGCGTATCGGGGGTGAGCACGGTCGGCTCGGCACGCGGCAGGGTGTCCGGGTAGTCGCGGCTGTAGTGCAGGCCGCGACTCTCGTGGCGGGCCATCGCCGAGCGCACGATCAGCTCGGCGGTCAGCACCAGGTTGCGCAGTTCGATCAGGTCGTTGCTGACGTGGAAGTGGCTGTAGTACTCGTCGATCTCGAGTTTGAGCAGTTCGATGCGGTGCAGCGCGCGCTTCAGCCGCTTGTTGGTGCGCACGATGCCGACGTAGTCCCACATCGCACGTCTCAGCTCGTCCCAGTTGTGCGAGATCACCACCTCTTCGTCCGGGTCGGTCACCTGGCTGTCGTCCCAGTCGGGGATCGCCGGCAGTTCGATGGCCGGCGCCGCAAGGATCGCGTCGGCGGCGGCGCGGCCGACCACCATGCATTCGAGCAGCGAGTTGCTGGCCAGTCGATTCGCGCCGTGCAAGCCGGTGCACGCGGCTTCGCCGACGGCGAACAGCCCGGCCACGTCGGTGCGTCCGGCGAGGTCGGTGACCAGGCCGCCGCAGGTGTAGTGCGCGGCCGGTACCACCGGGATCGGCTGCTGGGTGATGTCGATGCCCAGATTCAGGCAGTGCGCGTAGATGTTCGGGAAGTGTTCGCGCACGAACGATGCCGGCTTGTACGAGATGTCGAGGTAGACGCAGTCGAGGCCGTGCTTCTTCATCTCGAAGTCGATGGCGCGGGCGACCACGTCGCGCGGTGCGAGCTCGGCGCGCTCGTCGTGCTCGGGCATGAAGCGGGTGCCGTCTGGCAATTTCAGGATGCCGCCTTCGCCGCGTACTGCCTCCGAGATCAGGAAGGACTTGCTGTGCGGGTGGTACAGGCAGGTCGGGTGGAACTGGATGAATTCCATGTTGCCGACCCGGCAGCCGGCACGCCAGCCCATCGCGATGCCGTCGCCGGTCGCGGTGTCGGGGTTGGTCGTATAGAGATACACCTTGCCGGCGCCGCCGGACGCGATGATGGTGTCGCGCGCGGCGACGGTCAGCACCTTGTCGCTCGCCTTGTCGAGTACGTAGGCGCCGTAGCAGCGCTCGCCGGCGAGGCCGAGCTTCCTGGCGGTGATCAGATCGACCGCGATGTGCTCTTCCAGCAGGGTGATGTTCGGGTGCGCGCGCAGCTTCTGGCCCAGCGTGCTGGTGACGGCCGCGCCGGTGGCGTCTGCCGCGTGGATGATGCGGCGGTGGCTGTGCCCGCCTTCGCGGGTCAGGTGGTAGCCGGTCTGGTGGCTGTCGTCGCGCGTGAACGGCACGCCCAGTTCGATCAGCCAGTCGATCGCCGCCTTCGAGTGCTCGACGATGAAACGGGTTGCTTCTTCGTCGCACAGGCCGGCACCGGCGACCAGCGTGTCGCGGATATGCGCCTCGGCCGAGTCGCCGGTGTCGAGCACCGCCGCGATGCCGCCTTGCGCGTAGGTCGAGCTGCCTTCGAGCAGGTCGCGTTTGGTCACCACGCAGACCTTGCGCTGCTCGGCCAGGTGCAGCGCAAGCGTCATGCCGGCCAGGCCGCTGCCGATAATGAGTACGTCGAAGTTGAGCATGATGGGGTCCGTGACGCGTCTGAAGCTGGGCTGGATAGCGTAGCAGAATTTTTGCGGCAATTTTTCAAGCAGCAGGCATAAAAGAGCCCCGGCAGGCAGGTTTATGAAAATAATGCGCCAAACAGGGTTGACGGCACAGGGTGCGATCCGTATAGTTCGCCTCCTCAGCTGACGACGCAAACGAAACGAAGTCAGCACTGCTCTTTAACAAAACGAACAACCGATAGGTGTGAGTGCTTGGCGCAGCCAACACTTGCACTGCAAGAGAAGGAAACGAAAGTTTCTTTGGACTTGCGTGCCAGAAGTACGAAAAAGTTAGAGATTGAACTGAAGAGTTT
>NZ_JAAGAA010000023.1 GCF_010435965.1 Crenobacter caeni | reverse complement strand
GCGCCACGCCAATATCGTGGCCTGTGCGCTGGCCAACAAGCTGGCGCGGGTCGTGTGGGCGATTCTCGCCAAAGGCGGCGAGTATCGCCCCAGCCCCACGCCTTGAATTGAAACAAAACCGCCGGGAGGACCCCGGCGGTGAGTGAAAGCCTGCTATTGCGATGACAGACACTGATGACGACAACCGGCCCACGGCCTGACGGACAACCTGATATCCACAACAGTCTTCAAGACTGAGGGGCTTTTGAGGACCGTCAGGAGCGGCTCACATCATGGATCGGGCATAGCTGCCCATCAAGAATCCGGATAGATTAGAGCAAGCCTTCCCTGTCATTGTTCATCACGATTCTGTCCTTGCAAAGTTCAGGCTGACCATAGATTCTGATTGCAGAAAGTGAAGCCGTGAAGATTACCGTCGTGTTTCCCACCCAGACCGAATTCCTGTGTTTCGACCACCCGCGGGTGGAGAAGGCGCTGTGCGGGGTCGGCCCGATCGAGGCCGCCTACCGCACCACCCGCATCATCCAGCAGCAGCGGCCCGACGTGCTGATCATGGCCGGCATCGCCGGCGTCTACCCCGGATCCGCCTTGCGGGTCGGCGACGTCGCGCTGGTGGCGAGCGAGCGCGAGGCCGACCTCGGCTTTTTCGACCAGCAAGGCTTCACCCAGCTCGCCGACGTCGAACTCGACATGGACTTCGAGCGGCACCGCCGCTACGACTGTCCGTGGCTGGACGAGACACTCCCGCTGCCGCAGGCAAGCTCGAATACGGTCAGCGCGGCGCTGGCGCCGTTTGTCTCGCACGACGGCGTCGACCTGGAAAACATGGAAGGCGCGGCGTTCTTCCACGTCTGCCTGGCCGAAGGGCAGCGCTTTTACGAAGTGCGCGCGGTGTCCAACCCGGTGACGCTCGAGCCGCATGTGTGGGACTTCGACGCCTCGCTGCGCACGCTCGCAGCCGGCCTGCACCGCCTGATCGAACACCTGCTCGCCGGCGCGGCGCGCGCATGAAAAAAGCGGCCCGCTTTCGCGGGCCGCTGTGGAGCGTAAAGCCGGTGCTTAGTTGAGTGCGGCAGCCAGTGCGCTGCGCTGCTCGGCGAGGCTCTGCGGCAGGCGGTCGGCCAGACGCGACAGCCATTCGTCGTGCGCGGCGACTTCGGCGCGCCACGCCTCGACGTCGAGCGCCATCAACTGCTCGAACTGCTCGCGGGTCACCGCGTCCAGGCCGTCCCAGCCGATGTCCTCGTAGCCCGGCATCCAGCCCAGCCAGTTACGGTTCGCGTTGGCGCGGCCGTCGACGCGGCCGACGATCCATTCGAGCACGCGCATGTTCTCGCCGAAGCCCGGCCACATGAAGTTGCCTTCGTCGTCGACGCGGAACCAGTTCACGCAGAAGATCTTCGGCGCGCTCGGCAGGGCGCGACCGAGCGCCAGCCAGTGGTTGAAGTAGTCGCCCATGTGGTAGCCGCAGAAAGGCAGCATCGCGAACGGGTCGCGGCGGGTCTGCCCCTGCGCGCCCATCGCGGCGGCGGTGGTTTCCGAGCCCATGGTGGCGGCGAGGTACACACCCTGCGCCCAATCGGCCGACTCCATCACCAGCGGGATGGTGCCCGAGCGGCGGCCGCCGAAGATGAACGCCGAGATCGGCACGCCGGCCGGGTCGTTCCACGCGGCGTCCAGCGACGGGCACTGGGTCGCCGACACGGTGAAGCGCGCGTTCGGGTGCGCCGCCTTGCGGCCGCAACCCGGCGTCCACGGCTGGCCCTGCCAGTCGGTCAGGCGCTCGGGCGGCGTCTTGCTCATGCCTTCCCACCACACGTCGCCGTCCTCGGTCAGCGCGACGTTAGTGAAGATCACGTTTTCCTTCAGCATCGCCATCGCGTTCGGGTTGGACTTTTCCGAAGTGCCCGGCGCGACGCCGAAGTAGCCGTTCTCCGGGTTGATCGCGTACAGGCGGCCGTCGGCGCCCGGCTTGATCCACGCGATGTCGTCACCGACGGTGGTGATCTTCCAGCCGTGGTAGGCCTTGGGCGGGATCAGCATCGCAAAGTTGGTCTTGCCGCAGGCGCTGGGGAAGGCGGCGGCGACGTAGTGCTTGTCGCCCGCCGGGCTTTCGACGCCAAGGATCAGCATGTGTTCGGCCAGCCAGCCCTCGTCGCGGCCCATGGTCGACGCGATCCTCAGCGCAAAGCACTTCTTGCCCAGCAGCGCGTTGCCGCCGTAGCCCGAACCGTACGACCAGATCTCGCGGCTTTCCGGGAAGTGCACGATGTACTTGGTGTCCGGGTTGCACGGCCACGGCTTGTCCGCCTCGCCCGCTGAGAGAGGCGCGCCGACGGTGTGCACGCAGGGGACGAAGTCGCCGTTCTCGCCGAGCACGTCGTACACCGCGCGGCCCATGCGCGTCATGATGCGCATCGACGCGACCACGTACGGCGAGTCGGTCAGCTCGACGCCGATGTGCGCGATCGGCGAGCCCAGCGGCCCCATGCTAAACGGGATCACGTACAGCGTGCGCCCGCGCATGCTGCCCTCGAACAGCCCGTCCAGCGTCGCGCGCATCTCGTCCGGCGCCGCCCAGTTATTGTTCGGGCCGGCGTCTTCCTGGCGCGCGCTGCACACATAGGTGCGGTCTTCGACGCGGGCGACGTCGGACGGGTCGGAAAACGCCGCGTAGGCGTTGCGGCGCTTTTCGGGGTTTAGCTTGACCAGGGTGCCGGCCTCGACCATCTGCGCGAGCAGGCGTTCGTTTTCCTCGTCCGAACCGTCGACCCAGTGGATGGCGTCGGGCTGGGTCAGGCTGGCGATGCGGGCGACCCAGTCGATCAGGGCCTGGTGGCGGACGTATTCCGGGGCAAATGACTGCATGCTGGTCCTCGATGCGTATGCGGATAATTCTTGTTGAATCTGTGGATTTTCACATATATGTCATCTTGCGTCGCGCCGTACGCCAAGAAAATTCCTTACGCGGCGCAGGGATTGGTGGTGCGGCAACAGGATGACATGCGTGGTGGCCTGCGGCAGGCACGGCCGGACAAGTTCCCGGCAGTTTGTCCACATTTTTATCCACAGCCCGGCGGCGGCAACTGGCAGGACGCCGGCTACACTCTTGCTATCAGTTGTCCGCAGAAAGTCCAGCCATGGTTTCACCCAGCCTGTCCCGCATCGACCTGGTCGCCGCCTGCCGCATCGTGCTGGCCGTGCTGTTGACCGAGGCGTGCGGCTACCTGTCCAGCAGTTTCATCCCGTACGCGAGCGCCAGCGTCGGCAGCCTGTGGGCCGCCGCCTCGGCGATCGTCGTGCTCTCCGCCAGCGCGACCGAGGCGCATACCGCCGCGGCCAAGCGGGTGCTGGGCACCCTGGTCGGTGCGCTGGTCGGCTGGATCTACCTGCAGTTCTTCCCGGAAACCTGGTTCGGCACGGCGGCGTGCGTGTTCCTGACCGTCGTCGTCAGCCAGTATTTCGCCGTGCCGGACAACGGCCGGCTCGGCTGCGTGACGGTGCTGGTCGTGCTGGTGGTCTCGTCGCTGCACCCGGAAACGCCTCCATTCACCAACGCCGCGCTGCGCTTTGTCGAGGCGGCGGTCGGCTCCGGCGTGGCCTTGCTGGTCGCCACGCTGTGGCCCTACAAGGCGCAGGGGAAGTGAGGCAAGGCTTGGGCGATGCACAGAGTTGTCCACAGTTTGGCGGCCTGCCTGCCGGCAGGGTCTGTCAAGCCCGTTTGCTGAATATGAGGAGGAGCGGATGGCCGCGTTCATGCTAGCCAGGCTCGACTGGAAGGCCGCTTTGCGCATCGTGCTGGTCGTCGCACTGGCCAACGGCGGCGGCAATTTGCTGGGCAGTTTGATACCAAATGCATCGCCGGCAACCGGCGGGATGTGGGCGTCCATCTCGGGCATCGTCGTGCTGCAGGCAACGCACGGCGAGGCCGGCAGCGCGGCGTTCAAGCGCGTACTGGGCACGCTGATCGGCGCCGTGCTCAGCTGGCTCTACCTCGATTTTTTTCCGGTGGCGTGGCCCGGCGTGCTCGTCTGCTTGTTCCTGACCGTGCTGGTCTGCCAGGGACTGCGCGTTCCCGATAACGGCCGGCTTGGCTGCATCACGGTGCTGGTGGTGCTGGTGGTCGCAGAGCTTCACCCCAGCCTGCCGCCTCTGGCCAACGCCGGCCTGCGCTTTACCGAGTCCACGCTGGGATCGCTGGTCGCCCTGCTGGTCGCCTGGCTGTGGCCGTATCCGGCCGGCCGCTGACACGACGGCTACACCTGCTGCGCTAGAATCGGCGTTTTGTCCCGTCGTGCCCGCGCCCATGTCTTTTTCCATCCCCGCCCAGCCTGCCGGCGCCGCGGCCTGCCTGTTTGCGCTTTGCCTGATCGCCCGTGCGGCGACGCACGCCGAAGTGCTGGCGCTCGCCCGGCGTCTCGACCCCCTGCTCGAGGAAGACGCGGTCGAGGCCGCGCTGTTGGAGGACGGGCGTGTGCAGCCGGTGGACGGCGGGCGCTGGGTGGTGGTGCCCGACGCACAGGCGCCCGCCTGGCATGCCTTGCTCGACGGCTACGCCGGCGAGCGGCTGCGCGACGCGCTTTTCGCGTTCTGGCAGCTGGAGCGCAGCCGCGCGCCACGCTTTGGCAGCGAGGCCGCCGCGCTCAGCGTGGTCCGCCTGCTGTTGTGGCAGGGGACGAACCAGGCGCGCCTGACGGCATGGCGCGACGCGTGTGGCGGCGGCATCCTGTGGTCGCGTGTGCTTGAGCGCGCCGGGCTTGGCGTGGTCGACGCCAACCTGTTCGCACGCCTGGCACCGGAGTGGGCCGCGGCGCTCGGCCGGCGCGCGCTCGAGCGGCTGCTCGCGGGCGACGCCGCGATGCGGCCGCTGCTTGCGGCCATAGAGGGCAGGCAGGCGGCCGGCGAAGAGGATGCCAGGCTCGCCTCGCTGCTCGCGCAGGTGTGGCTGTTCGCCGGCGAGCACGACAGGCTCGCCGAGCATCTGGCACGCGCGCCGCTGGCCGGCAGCGCCGCCGCCGCCGCGCTGGGCGCGGCACTTGCCTTTGCCGGCGGCGACTTTGCCGCCGCGGCGGCGGGGTTCGACGCCGCCCAGCGTGACGCGCCGCTGCCCGAGACGCTCGCCTGGCTACAGCCGCTGGCGCTGATGGCGGCAGGCGACGCCACCTCGTGCGCCGCCGCGCTCGCGCTATGCGGCCGCCACGGCCGCTCGCACGGCGAGGACAGCCGCTGGGGCATCATCGCGACCGCGCTCAAGGCGCGTGCCGGGCGGATGGATGCCGACGCGGCCGAACTGCCGCTGCAGGGTACGCCGCACCACGCCGACGAAAACGATCTGCTGCGCCTGATGCTGCGCGCGTGGCTGGGGCCGCGCGAAGGGCGCCCCTCCCTGCTGCCGGCAGACGCGCCGGCCCTGACGGCGCTGCACGACAATCTGGCCGGCTGCGGCTTCGGCTGGCTGCAGATCCAGTACGACGCGGCGTTGGCCCGGCTGCTGGGCGAGCCCGGTACGCCGGCCTTCTTTGCTGCCGCACGGGCGCAGGGCTGGCGCGAACAGCTAAACGAATTGGCCGCGCTTTTCAGCGCAGGGCCGGTCCGCAGCCGCCTGCGCTGGCGGCTGGACGTCGGCGACGACGGCGCGGTGCGCTCTATCGAACCCTGGCAGCAGCGTTTTGGCGCGCGCGGCTGGGGGGCGGCGCGCCCGGTGGCGTTCTCGACGCTCGCCGCCGACGCGACGCTTGCCGACGCCGACGCGCGGGTCGCGCGGGCGATCCGGCCGGGGCCGGGGCGCAGCTGGCAACTCGACCTCTCGCTCGCGCTGCCGGCGCTGGTCGGCCACCCGGGCGTCGAGTGGGCCGACGCGCCCGGCGTCACGGTCGAGCTGGCCTTGCGGGCGCCGCAACTGATCGTCTCGAGCACCGAGGCGGGCTGGACGCTGGCGGTCGACCCGCCGCTGCGCGCGGCGGCCCTGTCGGGCAGCCCGGAGCGTGAACAGGACGCGCTGGCCGCCTTGACGGTACGCCGCGAGTCCGCCTCGCGCGCGGTGCTGGTGCGGCTGGACGAGGCGCAGCAGCGCGCGGCGCGGCTGCTTTCTGCGCTGCCCGCCATTCCCGCTGCTGGTGCCGAGCCGCTGTCGGCGACGCTCTCGGCGCTGGCCAGCCATTTCACCGTGGTCGGCGAGCTGCCCGCACGCGGTGCCGGGCCGGTTGAGGCCGGCGCCACGCAGTTGCGCGGCGAGCTGATGTTCGACGGCGAGACGCTGGAGCTTAGGCTGGTGGCTGCGCCGGCCGGTGTCGACGGGCCGCGGCTGGTGCCCGGCCACGGCGGCGCGATGCTGGCGCTGCGCGACGGCGAAGTGCGGCGCACGCTCAGGCGCGACCTGGCCGCCGAGCGCGCCGCGCTCGCCGCCATCGTCGACGGGTGCTGCCTCGAGCAGCGCACTGCCAGCCAGCCGCAGGTGTGGACCATCCGCGGTTGCGACGCCGCGCTCGCGTTGATCGAGCGGCTGGCCGTCCTGCCCTCGGCGCCGCTTCTCGACTGGCCGCGCGGGCGTGCGGTGCGGGTCGAGGCGGTGGCCGCCGGCGCCTTGCGGGTGCGCGGCAAGGGCGGGCAGGACTGGCTGTCGCTGGAGGGGGAATTCGAGTTCGACGAGGAGCGGGTGCTGACGCTAATCGACCTGCTCGAGAAGCTGCGCCGTAACGGCAGCCGTTTCATCGAGCTGGACGAAGGGCGTTACCTCGCGCTGACCGACAGCCTGCGCGACGCGCTGGCACAACTTGCCTTGCTGGCCGAGCCATCGGGCGACGGCGTGCGCGTGCCGCTGGCCGCGGCGGCTTGCCTTGCCGGGCTCGGCGACGCCGCGCTGGAGGTCGACGCCGCGTTGGGCGACCGGCTGGCACGCTTGCAGCGCTCGGCGGATACGGTGTGCGAACCGCCGGCCGGGCTGTGCGCCCAGTTGCGCGACTACCAGCTGATCGGCTACCGCTGGATGATGCAGCTTGCCGCGAGCGGCCTCGGGGCCTGCCTCGCCGACGACATGGGGCTGGGCAAGACGCTGCAGTCGATCGCGGTGCTGCTCGCGCGCGCCGAAGGCGGCGCCGCGCTGGTGGTCGCGCCGACCTCGCTGTTGGGCAACTGGGCGCAGGAGATCTCCCGCTTCGCGCCGGTCTTGCGCGTGGCCAGTTACGGCGACGCGGCCGACCGTGCAGGCTTGCTAGCCGGCGCAGGCGCCGGCGACGTGCTCTTGGTGTCGTACACCCTGTTCGCCGACGCAGCCGGCACCTTTGCCGCACGCGGCTGGCACACCCTAGTGGTTGATGAAGCGCAGGCGATCAAGAACCCGCAGTCGGCGCGCAGCCGCGCGGTGTACGCGCAAAGCGCGGCGTTCAGGCTGGTATTGTCGGGGACGCCGGTGGAGAACCGTCTGATGGAGCTGTGGGCGATCATGCACGCGTGCAACCCCGGCCTGCTCGGCAGCGAAGAGCAGTTTGCCCGCCGCTTCGCGCAGCCGATCGAGCGCGACGGCCGCGCCGACGCGATGGCCGCGCTGCGTGCGCTGATCGCGCCCTTCGTGCTGCGCCGCTGCAAGGAAGAGGTGCTGACCGAGCTGCCGCCGCGCACCGAGCTGGTGCTGCCGGTGCGCGCCTCCCGCGAGGAAGGCGAGTGGTACGAGGCGCTCAGGCGCAAGGCGCTGGCCGACGCCGAGGAGAGTGTTGCCGGCGACGAGAGCGGCAAGGCGCGGATGAACGTGCTCGCGCAACTGACCCGGCTGCGTCGTGCCGCGTGCGACCCGCGGCTGGTGCAGCCGGACATCCGGCTGGCCGGCGCCAAGGTGATCGCCTTCGCAGAACTCGCCGGCGCGCTGGTCGAGGGCGGGCACAAGGTGCTGGTGTTCAGCCAGTTCGTCGACTTTATCGGGCTCTTGCGCGAGCCGCTCGACCGCGCCGGCATCCGTTGCCTGCAACTGGACGGCAGTACGCCGGTCGCCGAGCGCAACCGGCTGGTCGCGGCGTTCCAGCGCGGCGAAGGCGACGTGTTCCTGATCAGCCTCAAGGCCGGCGGTTTCGGCCTGAACCTGACCGCCGCCGACTACGTGGTGATCGCCGATCCGTGGTGGAACCCGGCCGCCGAAGACCAGGCTAGCGCACGTGCGCACCGCATGGGGCAGCAAAGGCCGGTCACCGTCTACCGGCTGGTCAACGAAGGCTCGCTCGAGCCGCGCATCCTGCGCATGCACGAGGACAAGCGTGCGCTGGCCGACGCGGTGCTCGCCGGCGCTCAGCCCCTGTCGCCGCCGACGGCGGACGAGCTGATCGCGCTGATGCGCGGCTGAAGCTCGGGAGCAGCCTTGGCGGCCTCCCGGATGAAGAAGTACAGCAGCCAGCCGAACTTGCACAGTGCCGCGGCGAGGGCGGCGAGGCTGATCCAGGCGGTTTCGTCGGCGATCAGTTGGGTGAAGAGTTCCATGGTTTCGCGCCTTGTGGTGGTTCCAGTGGCGTCCATGGTCGGCGCCGCGTCTTAAAGCGGGCTTAAGCGGGCAAGGCCGGGATGTTAAGGAGTGTTACAGGCATTTTGACGGCATCCGGCCTCGACGGTAACCTTCTGTCATGACATGTGCCGGGATGTGGACAAACGCGACAAGGCTGCCGGGTTTGCTGGGCGGGCTCTTGGCCTGCCTGCCTCTGCTGGCGGAGGCCAGGCCGACGGTGGTGCTGATGACGCAGCAGCAGTCGCCGTACGTCGAGGTGAACGCCGACGGCGTGCCGGCGAGCGGGCTTGCGCTCGAGCGGGTGCGCTGCGCGTTCCGCCGTCTGGGCACACCGCTGGAAGTGCGGCTGACCGCCTGGGCGCGCGGGCAGGCGATGGTCGAGCATGGGCAGGCGGACGGGTTTTTTCCGGCCTCAGCCAACGCCGAGCGCGACCGCTGGGCGACCCTGTCGGCGACCGTCGCGCCCCAGGAATGGCGGTGGTACCTGCCGGCAGGCAGCCTGCTTGACCCAGGCTCCACCGAGTTCCGGCAGCATGCGCGGGTCACCGCCTACCACGGCTCGAACATGGCGCGCTGGTTGCAGGACAACGGTTACCAGTTGCTGGCCGACCCGCCGACGCACGACGAACTGCTCGGCCTGTTGCTGCGCAAGCGGGTCGACGCCGTGCTCGGCAGCCAGCTGGCGATGGACGTGCAGATCCGTGCCGCCGGCGCAGAACGGCGCGTCCGCTCGGTCCTGCTGCTCTCGCGCCCGCTGGGCGTCTACTTCGGGCACCGCTTCCTGGCCGGCGAATCCCCCGATTTCCTGCAGCGTTTCAATACCCAGCTGGCGGCCTGCCAGCGCGGTCAGCCCTAGCAACGGGGCGGCGAATTCAGGATGTTTGACTAGACTGACCGTTGTTCGGCAGCCGGATGGGCTGCCCCTGTCAGGGAGAACATCATGAGAATTCGCAAGGCAGCCGCAGTGGCGCTGGCCGCTTCCATCCTGCTTTCGGCGTGCGCGAGCAACGGCATGTACGGCAGTGGCGGTTACGACACCCAGCAACTGCGTTTCGGGGTGATCCAGTCGATCACCCCGGTCGAAATCCGCGACAGCGGCCATTACGGGATAGGCTCGGTGATCGGTACCGTCGCCGGCGGCCTGCTCGGCAGCCAGATCGGCGGGGGAACCGGCCGCGACGTTGGTGCCTTGCTGGGCGCGCTCGGCGGGGGTTACCTCGGCAGCGAGGTCCAGCAGCGCGAAGCGCCGGCGCAGCCGCAGATGGCGCAGTATGTGATGGTGCGCATGCAGAACGGCGTCGGTGTCGGCGTGACGCAGCCGCCCAACCCGCAACTGTTCGTCGGCGAGAATGTCGTCGTAGAGGGCAGCGGCCCCGACGCCCGGGTGGTTCCGCAGTAAGCGTCCCGCACGGGGCGGCGTCCGCCGCCCCTGCCCTTGTATCCGCTAGTTACGGGTCTTTCACCGTCAGCCACAGCCGCATGTCGAACTCGAGCTGGTGGTAGTCCGGTTCCATATGGCGGCACAACT
This sequence comes from Crenobacter caeni, assembly GCF_010435965.1. Lineage (GTDB taxonomy): Bacteria > Pseudomonadota > Gammaproteobacteria > Burkholderiales > Chromobacteriaceae > Craterilacuibacter > Craterilacuibacter caeni. Next base: position 4,415 of record NZ_JAAGAA010000023.1, on the reverse strand, counting down.
GGTAGAACGCCTTGTCGTGCCCGCCCTCCTTCAGGTGCGCGAGCTCGTGCACCACGATCACCCGCAGGAACGCTTCGGGCGCGTCGCGGAACAGCGCGGCGACGCGGATCTCGTGCTTGCGCTGCAATCGGCTGCCCTGCACGCGGGCGACGCGTGTCTGCAGCCCCAGCGTGCCACGCACCAGGTCCAGCCGGTTGTCGAACAGCACCTTGGATAAGGGCGGCGCCGTCTTCAGGTAGCGCTGGCGCAAGGCCTGCGCGTACTCGAACAGCGCCTTGTCGCTCTGCACCGTGTGGCGTCCTGGGTACTTGCTTGCGACCAGCTCGCCAAGCGTCCCCGCGGCCAGTAGCGTCTGCGCCTGCTGCTGCAGGGGTTCCGGGTAGCCGGCCAGGTATTTCAGCGTCGGGCTACCCGTCATCGTGCGGATTCCGCCCTCACACCGACAACTCGACGATCTTTAGCGCGGGCTGGCCATCGGCCGCCGGGAAGTCGGCGTCGGCGACGATCCAGCGTGCCTCGCGCACTTCCCTGCCCGCCTTCAGTGCGCTGCGCTGCAGTTGTGCAAGCCACGCCTCGGCGTCGACTTCCCGCGCGGGGTTGCAGCAGATCAGCGTGCCGCCTTCCGCAGTTGCGAGCAGCGCCGGCTTGAATAGCGCCGGGTAGTCGTTCACCACGTCGACCACGCCGAACAGGCTTTTCGCGTAGCGCGGCGGGTCGAGGAAGACTAGGTCGAACTGGCGGGCTTCCACTTCCGGGAATTTCGGCATCCGCTTGCCGCGCACGAAGCGTGGCTGGCCGATGCCGGCGAGCTGGCGCATCGCGGCGAACAGGTCGCTCACCATAAAGCGCGGCCGGTGTGGCAGCGCGTTGAGTTTGGCGTTGCTGCGGCCGATTTTGATCGCGGCCTCGGACGCGTCGACGTTCAGCACGAATGCCGCACCCGCCTTGGCCGCGGCCACGCCCACGCTGCAGGTGTGCGCGAACAGGCTGAGCACGGACTTGCCCGGCGCGAGCGCCATCAGCCGGCGGCGGGCCGCCCGTGTCGCCAGCGGCAGTTGCGGCGTCCGGTCCTCATGGCGGCCCTGCACCATGTATTTGACACCCATCTCGTGGACGACGCGCGGCAGTTCTGCCTGGGCAAGCTGTTCGGTAGACAGCGCGTTGCCGGCGCCCGGATGGCGGGCGCTGAACGCGTTGTAGACGACGGCGTCCAGTTGCAGGCGTTCGCGGTACAGGCGGGTAATGCCCTCTTCTTCTTCCGCGTCCAGCGGCGCGTCAAAGGTCTGCACCAGGACGAGTTCACCGAGGCGGTCGACGCTCAGGCCCGGCCGGCCTTCGGTGTCGCCGTCGAACAGGCGGTAGGCATCGGTGTTTTCCTCTGCGAGGTTCGAGCAAAGCGTGCTGCGTGCGTCGAGCGCGTTCGAGAGCAGCTCGGCCAGTGTGGCGGGCATGGGAGATCCTTGTCTGAATTCATCGATGAGATGCCGCATTGTACGTCTACCGCTGCGTTCCGGCGTGCCGGCCGGCAGTTTGCCAGTTTGTCATGCCGGGTTCATGATTAAGCCATTGATTTGTATGGAGGATGACCACCATGTACCGCAAGCTGACTTTCTTTTCCCGCTTTGTCCCCGACATCCTCGCCGGCCGCAAGACGATCACCCTGCGCGACGAGGCCGAATCGTGGCCGCGTATCGGCGAAACGCTGGATGTGCACACCTTCGAGGACGACCGCTGGTTTTGCCGCATCTGCGTGGAAGACGTCCACCCGATCGAGCTCGCCGCGCTGGACGACACGCATGCCCGCCAGGAAAACATGACGCTGGCCGAATTGAAGGACGTGCTCGCCGGGATCTACCCCGGCCGTGACGCGTTCTGGCTGATCCGTTTCAAACTGTGTTCTGGTGATGACTCCCAGCCATGATTTTCCGTAATGGGTGTGATGATTTTGTTATGTGATTAATTTTACGTAATACGTAATAAAAATTTTATGCGCGAAGGTACGGCCGGCTGGGCGGGCGTGTCGCCTTGTATTTGCCGGAGCGCGCCATATATAGATGAAGGCCGTCGCGTCCGTGCGGCGGCCCTTACTTATCGGGAAACAACATGCAGCAGTTCGACGGAACCACCATCGTATCTGTCCGCCGCGGCGAGCGCGTAGCGCTGGGCGGCGACGGGCAGGTCACCCTCGGCAACATCGTCATCAAGTCCACCGCGCGCAAGGTGCGCCGCCTGTACCACGACAAGGTGCTGGCAGGTTTCGCCGGCGGTACCGCCGACGCGTTCACCCTGTTCGAGCGTTTCGAGGCCAAGCTGGAAAAGCATCAGGGCCATCTGGTGCGCTCGGCGGTCGAGCTGGCCAAGGACTGGCGGACCGACCGCATGCTGCGCCGTCTGGAGGCGATGCTGATCGTCGCCGACCGCGAGAGCACCCTGATCATTACCGGTAACGGCGACGTGCTCGAACCCGAGCAAGGGATCGCCGCGATCGGCTCCGGCGGCGCCTTCGCCCAGTCGGCTGCGCGCGCGCTGTTCGAGAACACCGAGCTTGAGCCCGCCGTGGTGGTCAAGAAGTCGCTGGAGATCGCCGGCGACATCTGCATCTATACCAACCACAATCATTTGATCGAAACGCTGGATTGAACGCGATGAGCACGATGACCCCGCAGGAAATCGTCCACGAACTGGACAAGAACATCATCGGCCAGCACGCCGCCAAGCGTGCGGTCGCCATCGCCTTGCGCAACCGCTGGCGTCGCCAGCAGGTCGAAGAGCCGCTCAAGGGAGAGATCACGCCGAAGAACATCCTGATGATCGGGCCGACCGGCGTCGGCAAGACCGAGATCGCCCGCCGCCTCGCGCGCCTTGCCAACGCGCCTTTCATCAAGGTCGAGGCGACCAAGTTCACCGAGGTCGGCTATGTCGGCCGCGACGTCGACACCATCATCCGCGACCTCGTCGAAGTCGCGCTCAAGGAAACCCGCGACGGCGCGATCCGCAAGAACCGCTACCGTGCCGAGGACGCAGCGGAAGACCGCATCCTCGACGTGCTGCTGCCGCAGCCGCGTCAGAACGCCGGTTTCTTTGCCGGCGAACCGGCGCCAGAGCCTGCCAAGGCCGAGGAAAACGCGACCCGCCAGAAATTCCGCAAGATGCTGCGCGAGGGCAAGCTCGACGACAAGGAAATCGAGATCGACGTGGCGATGACGGCGCCGGCGATGAACATCATGGGGCCGCCGGGGATGGAAGACTTCACCAGCCAGCTGCAGACGATGTTCCAGGGGCTGGGCGCGGGTAAGAAGAAGACCAGCAAGATGACCGTCGCCGAAGCACGCCGCCTGCTGATCGACGAGGAGGCCGCCAAGCTCGTCAACGAAGAGGACCTGCGCACCGAGGCACTCGCCAACGTCGAGCAGAACGGCATCGTGTTCCTCGACGAGATCGACAAGGTCACCAGCCGTTCCGAGGGCAACAGCGCCGACGTGTCGCGCGCCGGCGTCCAGCGCGACCTGCTGCCGCTGGTCGAGGGGACGACCGTCACGACCAAGTACGGCATGGTCAAGACCGACCATATCCTGTTCATCGCGTCGGGGGCATTCCACCTGTCCAAGCCTTCCGACCTGATCCCGGAACTGCAGGGGCGCTTCCCGATCCGTGTCGAGCTGACCTCGCTGTCGGTCGACGACTTCAAGGCGATCCTCACCGGGACCGACGCCTGTCTGACCCGCCAGTACCAGGCCTTGCTGGAAACCGAGGGCGTCGAGCTCAAGTTCGCCGACTCCGGCATCCAGCGGCTGGCCGAGATCGCCTGGCAGGTCAACGAGAAGACCGAGAACATCGGTGCCCGCCGCCTTTATACGGTGATGGAGAAGCTGCTCGAGGAAATCTCGTTCGACGCGAAGGCCGGTATTTGTGAAGTGGACGCCGCCTACGTGGACACCAGGCTCGACATGCTGTCGCAGCGCGAGGACCTTGCCCGTTACGTGCTCTAAGCTTGTCGTCTCAGGGGAAACCTGCAAAAAGCCGCGGTCGACGCGGCTTTTTTGTTTTTGACCGGTGTGCTGGAAGATTTAGGGGGGGGTGAAACCGCCGGGTACTCGGGCAGGCATGCTGGAATTTTTCCCCGCCAATTTTTATGCAATAAGGCAACTTTTTGATATTTATTGGAAAATTGTTGGTGTTTGTAAAAAACTGGAGAATTTGCGGTTTTTCTAAAAAAATCGTTGACGCATCCTCGGCGGAAACGTATAGTTCGTCTCCTCAGCTGACGACGCAAACGAAACGAAGTCAGCACTGCTCTTTAACAGAACGAACAACCGATAGGTGTGAGTGCTTGGCGCAGCCAACACTTGCACTGCAAGAAGAAGGAAACGAAAGTTTCTTTGGACTTGCGTGCCAGAAGTACGAAAAAGTTAGAG
>NZ_JAAGAA010000022.1 GCF_010435965.1 Crenobacter caeni | reverse complement strand
CCCGAACAGGACCGTGAAACATCTTAGCGCCGATGATAGTGTGGCATTCGCCATGTGAAAGTAGGACACCGCCAGACGCCCCATCCGCAGACCCCCGACTGAATCAATCAGTCGGGGGTTTTGCTTTATGGGCATTACCGGCATGATAATATCCGGCTATTGAAACCGAACGGTGATTAGCCGATGAAATGTCCTTTCTGTGGTCACGCTGACACCCAGGTGATCGACTCCCGCGCGAACGAAGACGGCACCAGCATCCGCCGCCGCCGCCGCTGCCTGTTGTGCGAAAAGCGCTTCACCACCTTCGAGACGGCCGATGTGCGCATGCCGCAGGTGGTCAAGGCGGGTGGGCACCGCGCCGAGTTCGACGCCGACAAGGTGCGCACCAGCTTCCTGCGTGCGCTGCACAAGCGGCCGGTGCCGACTACGCTGGTCGACGCCGCGATCGACCGCATCTGCCAGAAACTGCTGCAACTGGGCGAACGGGAAATCGACTCGCGCGCGATCGGCGAGATGGTGATGAACGAGCTGGCCAAGCTCGACAAGGTCGCCTACGTGCGTTTCGCGTCGGTCTACCGCAGTTTCCAGGACGTATCCGAATTTTCCGCTGCCGTGCGCGAGATCGAAAAGAACCAGGACTGAGCGATGGCTGCCTTCAGTGCGAATGACCACGCGTTCATGCAGCGCGCGCTGCGCCTGGCGGCGCTGGGTGTGAACACCACCTCGCCGAACCCGCGGGTCGGCTGCGTGATCGTGCAGGGGGAGGAGGTGGTCGGCGAGGGCTGGCACCGGCGTGCCGGCGAGCCGCACGCCGAAGTGCACGCGCTTGCTACGGCGGGCGAACGTGCCCGCGGCGCGACCGCTTATGTGACGCTCGAGCCGTGCAGTCATCACGGGCGCACCCCGCCTTGCGCCGACGCACTGGTGCGCGCGGGGGTCGCGCGGGTGGTCGCGGCGATGGTCGATCCGTTTCCCGAGGTGGCCGGCCGAGGCTTGGCCAGGCTGCGTGAGGCGGGGATTGCGGTTGATAGCGGCCTGCTGGCCGACGAAGCCGCCCACCTCAACAAGGGTTTCGTCTCCAGAGTGACGCGGGGCCGGCCCTGGGTGACGCTGAAGGCCGGCGCAAGCGTCGATGGCCGTACAGCGCTCGCCAACGGGGCGAGCCAGTGGATCACCTCGCCCGAAGCGAGGCTGGACGTGCAGCGGCGGCGCGCGCGCTCCTGCGCGGTGCTCACCGGTAGCGGCACCGTGCTGGCAGACGATCCGCGGCTGACCGTGCGCGAGATCGAGACTTCCCGCCAGCCCACGCGCGTGGTGCTCGATTCCGCGCTTACGACCTCCCCGCAAGCCGTGATCTACCGTGCCGACGCACCGACCCTGCTGGCGACCACTTGTACCGACCCGTCCCGCCATGCGCCCTATCTGGCGCAAGGCGTCGACGTACTGGTCTTGCCCGGAGCGGATGGGCGGGTCGATCTTGACGCCTTGCTGAGCGCGCTTGCCGCGCGCGGGGTGGGCGAGCTGATGGTCGAGGCGGGGGCGACGCTGAACGGCGCCTTGCTCTCTGCCGGCCTGGTCGACGAGATTGTCCTCTATATGGCGCCGATGCTGTTGGGCGCCGACGCGCGCGGGCTGTTCGCCTTGCCGGCATTGCAATCGCTGGACCAAAAGGTCGAACTGGCGTTCAAGGAAGTGGATCGCGTCGGCCCCGACCTCAGGCTTTCCCTGACTGTCGGCAAGCAGGGTAAGGGGTAAGCTTGCGCTTTGATTCCCGGATGAGGGGAGGTGACAGGTGAGAGTCAGCGAACAGCAATTGCAGGACGTGGCGGTACGTACCCTGAGCGACTTGGGGTGTGCGCCGGCGGAAGTGGCCGTGGTCGCTGGGCATTTGGTCGAAGCCAACCTGCGCGGGCACGATAGCCACGGGGTCGGCATGTTGCCCTTTTATGTGGACAGTGCCCAGCGCGGCACGCTGTGCCCGAACCGGCCGGCCCGGCGGGTCAACGACGCCGGCGCGATCCTGCAGTACGATGGTGACCGCGGCTTCGGCCAGCGTGTGGTGCGCGAGGCGGTCGACGCCGCGCTCGAGCGTGTAAGCACGACCGGCGTGGTGCTGCTGACCGTGCGCAATGCCCACCATATGGGGCGGATCGGCAGCTACGGCGAGCAGGTGGCCGCGGCCGGCAAGGTCGGCCTGTTCTTCGTCAATGTCACCGATTTTCCGCAGCCGCTGGTCGCGCCTTTTGGCGGTTCGGCCGCACGTTTCGGGACCAACCCGGTATGCGTGAGCTTTCCCGCTACCGCCGCTCATCCTGCTTTCGTGCTGGATTTTGCGACCAGCATGGTCGCCTACGGCAAGACGCGGGTCGCCTACCTCGCCGGTAAGCAGTTCGACTGCGAGGTGATGCTGGACGCCGAGGGGTATCCGACCGCCGACCCGCGCGCGATGCACGAAGAGCCCAAGGGCGCGTTGCGGCCGATCGCCGAACACAAGGGGGGCGGCCTGGTCGCCGCATGCGAGCTGCTGGCCGGCCTGCTCTCGGGTGGCGGGACCTTGCAGCCGGGCAATCCGCGCGAGGGCGGCATCGTCAACCAGTTGACCGCGTTCATCGTCGATCCGGCGCGGCTGGCCGACCTTGACTGGCTTACCTCGGAATACGACGCGATGGTCGGCTATATCAAGTCCTCGCCGTCGCCCGACCCGGCGCAGCCGGTACTGATGGCCGGCGAGCCCGAGCTTGCGCGCCGAGAGGTGCGGCGGGCCGAAGGGGTGGAGATCGCCGACGCCGAATGGGCCGCGATCGAAGACGCGTGCCGGCGGGCCGGCGCTTAGGAGAACGAATGTCCGATCCTCAGCAGGCGTTGACGGCGTATCTTTCCCTGCTCTCCCGGCAGGGCGCCGATGCCGCGCTGTGCGAGGCGCGGCGCAAGCAGCTTGCAGGCCTGCTGGCCAGGCTGGAAGGGCTGGCGCCGTCGCCGGAAGTCTATCGGCAGGCGGTGGATGCGCTGTTGCTGCCGCTGGATGCGGTGCAACGGCGTGCGCTGCTGCCGGTGGTGCGCGAGTTCTATTATTTCTGGCTCGGCGATATCGGCCGCATCGCGCGCATGCTCTCGCAAGGCGAGATCGTCTCGTGGCGGGGCAGCGAGGCGCGAGCCTTGCCTTCGCTCGACAGCCTGCTGCGCGACTTGCCTGCGTCCGACAGCGGCGCCTACCCGCCGTCGCTCGGCCTCTACCTTGACCGCCTGTTCGAGGCGGGTGTCGACGAGGCAGCGTCGGCACGAGGCTGCCAGCTGCTGCAGGTTCTGCTGCACCTGCTGGCTTCCCGCGACCATGCCCCGGCCTGCTATCGCGAGGCGGTCGACGACATGCTGTCCATGCTGGTGGACGAGGCCGAGCGCACCTTCTTCCTCGGGCTCGCGCGCGAATACTTCTACTGGTGGCTGAAGTTTCCGGCCGCCGCGCAGCGGCTGGCCGACGCTCAGCCCTGAGCGAAAAAGCCGGCCAGCGCGGCTGCCAGTGCCGCCGGCTGTTCCCACTGCAGCATGTGGCCGGCGTCGGCGATGGTCACCTCGCTGAGCCTGGCAAAGCACGCGCGCCGCGCGTCCAGCGTCGCCAGTACGCCCTTGGCCATCGGGTGCTCGCCCTCGTCGCCGGCCATCACCCACAGCACCGGGCATGTTATCGCCCGCCAGCACGCTTTCGCTTCTTCCAGCCGGTACAGAGCCGGGTTCACACCCTTGTGCCAGGGGTCGGCGCGATAGACGAGCGCGCCATCGACGCCGCGGGTCAGCGCGCGGGCCATCAGGCTGGCGTGCTCGGCGTGCATGCGCGGGTTGCGTGCCAAAAGCCGCGCGGCGAGGACTTCCAGCGACGCCGGCACCTGGAATGCAGGGGGCGTGCGCTGCTCGGCGAGCCAGCGCGCGTAGCGGCCGGGAGCCTGGCCCGGGTCGGTCGCGTTCAGGCCGAAGCCTTCCATCAGCGCGAGCCGCTCTACGCGCTCGGGGCGGGCGCCGGCGTAGAGGCCGGCGATCATCGCGCCCATGCTGTGGCCGGCGATGCACGCCGGCGTGTCGGGGCTGAGTGTTTCGAGCAGCGCGTCGAGGTCGGCCAGGTAGTCGGGGAAGAAATAGGGGCCGCCGTTCCACTGGCTGTGGCCGAAGCCGCGCCAGTCCGGCGCGACGAGCTGCCAGTCGCGGGCCAGGTATGGGGCGATGAAACTGAAGGTCTCCGCGCAGTCCATCCAGCCGTGCAGCAGGAACAGCATGGGTGCGTCGGTGTCGCCCCAGTGGAGCAGGCGATGGCTGCGGCCACGCAAGATCAGCGTACGCGAGGCGGGGACGGGGAGGGGTGTGGTGCTCATGCCGTGCATTTTATTGGCATGGCGGGTGCGCGGCCAGCCGCACATGAAAAAGGCCCGCCAGACAGGCGGGCCTTGCAAGGAGCGCTTGGCGCTTAGCGGTCGACGTTGTAGTTCGGCGCTTCCTTGGTGATCTGCACGTCGTGCACGTGGCTCTCGCGCATGCCGGCCGAGGTGATCTCGACGAAGCCGGCCTTCTCGTGCATCTCGTCGATAGTCGCGCAGCCGAGGTAGCCCATGGACGAGCGCAGGCCGCCGATCAGCTGGTGGATCACCTGGGCGATTGGGCCCTTGTACGGCACGCGGCCTTCGATGCCTTCCGGCACGAACTTGTCGGCGTTGGCCTCGTTGTCCTGGAAGTAGCGGTCGGACGAGCCTTGCGCCATCGCGCCCAGCGAGCCCATGCCGCGGTAGGACTTGTACGAGCGCCCCTGATACAGCTCGACTTCGCCCGGTGCCTCTTCGGTGCCGGCGAACATGCCGCCCAGCATCACGCAGTTGGCGCCGGCAGCCAGTGCCTTGGCGATGTCGCCGGAGAAGCGGATGCCGCCGTCGGCGATCATCGGCACGCCGGTGCCCTTGAGCGCGGTCGACACGTTGTGGATCGCGGTCAGCTGCGGCACGCCGACGCCGGCGACGATACGGGTGGTGCAGATCGAGCCCGGGCCGATGCCGACCTTGACCGCGTCTGCGCCGGCCTCGACCAGCGCGAGTGCGGCGTCGGCGGTGGCGATGTTGCCGCCGATCACGTCGACCTGCGGGAAGTTGTCCTTCACCCAGCGCACGCGGCTCAGTACGCCTTCGCTGTGGCCGTGCGCGGTGTCGACCACCAGCACGTCGACGCCGGCAGCCACCAGCGCGGCGACGCGATCCGGCGTGTCGCCGCCGGTGCCCACTGCCGCGCCGACGCGCAGGCGACCCTGAGCATCCTTGTTGGCGTTCGGGTGTTCGCTGGTCTTGATGATGTCCTTGACGGTAATCAGGCCCTTGAGCTCCCACGCGTCGTTGACGACCAGCACGCGCTCGAGCTTGTGGTGGTGCATCAGTTCGCGCGCCTCGTCGATGCTAGCGCCTTCCTTGACGGTGACCAAGCGCTCGCGCGGGGTCATGATCGACGCCACCGGCTGGTCGAGGCGGGTCTCGAAGCGCAGGTCGCGGTTGGTGACGATGCCGACCACCTTGCCCTGCTCGATCACCGGCAGGCCGGAGATGCGGTGCTGGCGGGTGAGCAGGACGAGGTCGCGTACCAGCATGTCCGGCGCGATGGTGATCGGGTCTTTGACCACGCCGCTTTCGTGGCGCTTGACCTTGGAGACTTCGAGCGCCTGGCGCTCGATGCTCATGTTCTTGTGGACGATGCCGATGCCGCCTTCCTGTGCCATCGAAATGGCCAGGCGCGCTTCGGTGACCGTATCCATCGCGGCGGAGACTAGCGGCAGTTTTAGCTTGATGTTGCGGGTGAGAATGGTCGAGAGGGAGACGTCGCGCGGCAGGACTTTGGAGTGGGCCGGCACGAGGAGCACGTCGTCGAAGGTGTAGGCTTTCTCGATGATACGCATCTGGCGCTTCCTTGGCAGCAAAACGAGATTATATCGGTTTATAGGGGGGCGAGGCAAAGAGCGCCAGCCGCCTTTTTCCGCGTGGCCAGATGTGTTCTCATAGGCTTTTGTCCTGACAAGGGGAGCACGGCATGAAGCTTGGCGCGTTGTTGGCATTTTCACTGCTGGCTGCAAGCAGCGTCGCGGTGGGCGCGGATGTCTACAAGTGGCAGGACGCCAGCGGGCGTACCGTCTTCTCGGACAGGCCGCCGTCCGGTGTTTCCGCGCAGAAGCTGGGCGTGCGCGCGGCGCCTGCGCCCAAGGCCGACGCGAGTGCGCCGGCATCACGCCCGCCGCTGACGGGTGCGGCGGCCTTGAAGGCGGAGAGCGAGGCGCTGAACGGCAAGGTCGACGCCTATAACAGGCAGGTGCGCGCCGAGAACTGCAAGAGCGCACGCGGCAACGTCGAGCGATTGCAGTCGGCCAAGCCGCGCAACGACGCGCTGGTGCAAAGCGCGCTGGCCGTGCAGAAAGAGTGGTGCGCCGAGTGACGCAAGCGTTTGACGCCGAAGCGGTGCTCGCGTCCTTGCCGCAACTGCCCGGCGTCTACCGGATGCTGGGTGCGGACGGCAAGGTGCTGTACGTCGGCAAGGCGATCGACCTCAAGCGGCGGGTCAGCTCCTATTTCCAGAAGTCCGACCTCAGCCCGCGCATCCAGCTGATGGTGCGCCAGATTGCCGCCATCGAGACCACGGTCACCCGTTCGGAAGCCGAGGCGCTGATCCTCGAGAACAACCTGATCAAGGCGCTCGCGCCGCGTTACAACATCCTGTTCCGCGACGACAAGAGCTACCCCTACCTGATGGTGTCGGCGCACGCCTACCCGCAACTGGCCTACTTCCGCGGTGAACCGAAGAAGCCGCACCGTTATTTCGGCCCGTTCCCGAACAGCTACGCGGTGCGCGAGAGCATCCAGATCCTGCAGAAGGTGTTCCGCCTGCGTACCTGCGAAGACTCGGTGTTCGCCAACCGCTCGCGCCCCTGCCTGCTCTACCAGATCAAGCGCTGCAGCGCGCCGTGTACGCACGAGGTTGAAGACGCCGCGTACGCGCGCGACGTCGCCTCGGCGGTCGACTTCCTGTCCGGCCGCCAGGACGCGCTGATCCAGTCGCTGACGGAGCGCATGCTCGCCGCATCCGAGGCGCTGGCGTTCGAGGAGGCTGCCGCCTTGCGCGACCAGGTGCAGGCGCTCTCGCGCGTGCAGGCGCAACAATATGTGTCGAGCAATACCTCGCAACTGGACGCCGACGTGGTCGCCGCCGTGGTCGACGGCGGTGTGGTCTGCGTGAACCTGGTGATGATCCGCGGTGGCCGCCACCTGGGCGACAAGAGCTTCTTCCCCGACAACGCCGACGACTGCGACGCCGCCGCCGCGCTCGAGGCCTTCCTCGGCCAGCATTATCTGAGTGCGCCCTTGCCCGGGGTATTGATCGTCAACCACGACCTGCCGCAAACGCTGGCCTTGTGGCTGGGCGAGCAGGGCGGGCGCGTGCTGCACCTGGTGTGCAACCCGATCGGCGAGCGCCGCGTCTGGCTGGAGATGGCCGAGAAGAACGCGCTATTGGCCGCCAGCCAGCGTGCCGGTAGCCGCGCCAACCAGGCCGCGCGGCTGGCCGCGTTGGCCCAAGTGCTGGAAATCGACGCGCTCGAGCGCATCGAGTGCTACGACATCTCGCACACGCAGGGCGAGGCGACCGTTGCCTCCTGCGTGGTGTATGACAGGGGGGACATGCAGCCCTCCGAGTACCGGCGCTTCAACATCACGACGGCGAAGGCCGGCGACGACTACGCGGCGATGCGCGAGGCGCTGACCCGCCGCTACGGCAAACTGGTTCAGGGGGAGGGCAAGCTGCCCGACCTGTTGCTGATCGACGGCGGCAAGGGGCAGGTCAGGGTCGCGCTCGAGGTGATGGCCGAACTGGGCGTCGGCGTGCCGATCTGCGGCGTCGCCAAGGGCGAGGCGCGCAAGCCCGGCCTGGAAACGCTGATCCTCCCCTACCTTGAAAAGACGCTACAATTGCCCAGCGATCACCCCGGCCTGCATCTGGTCCAGACCGTGCGCGACGAGGCGCACCGCTTCGCGATCACCGGTCACCGCGCCCGCCGCGCCAAGGCGCGCACGCTGTCGACGCTGGAAGAGATTCCCGGTATCGGCGCCAAGCGCCGCCAGCAACTGCTGACCCGTTTCGGGGGCTTGCGCGGCGTCAAGGCCGCCAGCGTCGACGACCTGGCGCGGGTCGAGGGGATCAGCCACAAGCTCGCGACCGCGATTTACAACGCCCTGCACTAAGAAAAACACCGGACAATGCCGTTCAACTTGCCGATTTTCCTGACCTGGCTCAGGGTTGCCCTGATCCCGATCTTTGTCGCGATCTTCTTCCTGCCGCCGGACCTGATGAGTTCGCGGGTGGCGAACGTCACCGGTGCGACCTTGTTCGCGCTGGCGGCGGTGACCGACTGGCTGGACGGCTTTCTTGCCCGCAGGCTGGGGCAGACCTCGGCGTTCGGCGCCTTTCTCGACCCGGTTGCCGACAAGCTGATCGTCGCCGCGTCGCTGATCCTGCTGGTCGAGCTGGGTCGCACCGAGGGCTGGATGGCGATGATCATCATCGGCCGCGAGATCACCATCTCCGCGCTGCGCGAGTGGATGGCCGAGATGGGCGCGCGAAAGAGCGTGGCGGTGGCGACCATCGGCAAGCTCAAGACCGCCGCGCAGATGTTCGCGATCCTGCTGCTGTTGTACGCGGCGCCCATCGTGCCGGGCTTTTCCACCCTCATGCTCGGAAATATTTTCATGGTTGTTGCGGTGATTTTGACTTTGTGGTCAATGATTTACTATCTGCGGATGGCTGCGCACGAGTTCTCCGGCAAAAAAATCGACGTGTGAGGTGTTGACGGGCTTCCGAAAATCCTTATAATTCGCAGTCTCTTGAGGCGGCAACGTTATCAGGAAAAGAAATTTGACGCGGGAATAGCTCAGTTGGTAGAGCGCAACCTTGCCAAGGTTGAGGTCGCGAGTTCGAGCCTCGTTTCCCGCTCCAGCAAAACTTGTTTTGCCGGCCAAGTTTCGATATGCGGGAATAGCTCAGTTGGTAGAGCGCAACCTTGCCAAGGTTGAGGTCGCGAGTTCGAGCCTCGTTTCCCGCTCCAGCATCACGCTGGCACTGTTTGACCAAAAATGCGGGAATAGCTCAGTTGGTAGAGCGCAACCTTGCCAAGGTTGAGGTCGCGAGTTCGAGCCTCGTTTCCCGCTCCAGCTTCATGCTGGTACTGTTTGACCAAAATGCGGGAATAGCTCAGTTGGTAGAGCGCAACCTTGCCAAGGTTGAGGTCGCGAGTTCGAGCCTCGTTTCCCGCTCCAGCTTCACGCTGGTACTGTTGGACCCATGCGGGAATAGCTCAGTTGGTAGAGCGCAACCTTGCCAAGGTTGAGGTCGCGAGTTCGAGCCTCGTTTCCCGCTCCAGTTTCGGATTCACCCTAAAGGTGGTTCCAGCCCCTCAAGGCGGGGTAGCAAAGTGGTTATGCAGCGGATTGCAAATCCGTCTACGCCGGTTCGATTCCGACCCCCGCCTCCAGTCAAAACCCCGTAGAACGCAAGTTCTACGGGGTTTTTGCTTGGCTGGGCCGTGGCGACGGGCGGGGGACGGCTTGTCTGCCTAAACTGTCGCCTATGTCCCGTCCCGCTTCTTCCGCCTGGCTGCTCGCGTGGATCGTGTTGCTGTGCCTGTACAGCGGCGCGCTCAATATCTTCACGTTGCTGCGCTTTGCGTACTCGGTCTCCCACTTTTCCGGCAACCTGCTCGATATCGCCGACGACATGCTGCTCAGACACGCGCTCGAGCAGGGTTGGCGCATCCTCGCGCTGGTCGGCTTCTTTACGCTGGGTGCCTTTGTCTCTGGCGTGCTGATGCGCGAGGGGCGGGCTGGCTACCGGCCGCTATACGGCTACCTGATGCTGGGGCTGGGCTTGCTGCTGTGGCTGTGGTCGCGCACCGGGCACGAGCAAGCGGGCTTTCTCTACGCGCTGACCTTCACCATGGGTTGCCAGAACGGCCTGCATATCCAGTACCGCAGCAATGTGGTGCGCACCACCCACATGACAGGCAACCTGACCGATTTCGGCGTCAACCTGGGCTACCTGGCCGCCGGTCATCGCGAGGTCGGCTGGAAGGTCTGGTTCAGCCTGTTGGAGATCGCCGGCTACGTCGGCGGTGGTGCGCTTGCCTTGCTGCTCTACCTGAGGGTCGGCCAGGCGTCGTTCGAGTGGTTCGCGCTCGCCTACGCCGCCGGCGGGCTCTTCTACCTTGTCGCCGGCCGCCGTCCGCTTGAGGTGGCGTGACGCGCCGACAGCACTGTCCTGTCAGGTCTGATGGGGGGGGGCTTGCTGTGGGCGGTGAGGGTGAATGGAAGCAGGGTGTCGAGTGACGTGCGGGCTGCCCGCGCGCGCGCGCTCGGGTAAACTCCCTGTCATGTCTTTGCCCGTTTCCGTCTTGCCCGAGCAGCGCCTCGTCCAGCTGCGCTACGCGATGGTTGCGCTGGGCCTGCTGGCGCTGGCTGCGGCCGGGTTTTCCGGCGTCGAACTTGCCTGGCTGCCTTGTCTTGCCGCGCTCGCGCTGCTGGCGCTGGTCAATTTCATGCTCCCGCGCACCGGCTCGCGCGGCGCGCTGCTCTCGGGGCTGGCCGCCGACGTGCTTGCGCTCTCGCTGCTGCTGTTTGCCAGCGGCGGTGCTGCCAATCCTTTGTCTTCGCTCTACCTGCCGCCGGTGCTGTTCGCCGCCTTGCTCGCTCCTGGGCTTGCGCCCTGGCTGCTCGGCGCGCTTGCACTCGCCTGTTACGGCGTGCTGTTTGTCTGGCACCTGCCGTGGCCGGTCGCCGGCGGCGACTCGGCGTACGCGTTCAGCCTGCACCTGGTTGGCATGTGGTGGACGCTGGCGCTGTCGATCGCGCTGATCGTCGGTTTCGTCTCGTATCTTGCGCGCACGCTCGCGCGGCGCGAGGCGGAGCTTATGGCCGCGCGCGAGACGCAGCTTTCCAACGAGCAGATGGTCGCGCTGGGCGTGCAGGCGGCCCTCGCCGCGCACGCGCTGTCGACGCCGCTTTCCACGCTGACGCTGTTGTGCGACGAGCTTGCTGCCGACTACGGTGACGACCCTGCGCTTGGCGAGGACCTCGCCCTGATGCGCGGCCAGCTCGCGCACTGCCGCGACGCGCTGGCCCGGCTGCGGCACGGCGCCGAGCCGCCGCGTGCGCCCGAGCCGGTGCTGCAGGTGCTCGCGCACCAGCTGGAGGGCTGGCGCACGCTCAGGCCAGATGTGGTGCTCGATACGAGGCTGTCCGGCGACGAGCAGGTGTGCGCAGCGCTGCCGCCGGCCTTGTGGCCGGCGATCTGCAACCTCCTGAACAACGCGGCCGAGGCTGGGGGCGGGCACGTCGAGCTGTCGGCCGAGGTGGCGGGCGGTGCCCTCGCGCTCGATATCGTCAACCGCGAGGGCTGCCTGAGCGACGCGCAGCTGGCGCGCGCGGGCCTCGCACCGCAGGTGTCGGCCAAGCCGGCCGGGCTGGGGCTGGGCGTGATGCTCACCCATGTGACGCTGTCGCGGCTGGGCGGCACCCTGACGCTGAATAATGACGCGGCCGGCGGCGTGCGCGCGTGCGTGCGCGTGCCGCTGGCGCCTGCCGGAGAATGCTGATGACGGACTATTTGCTGGTTGACGACGACGAAGCCTTCGTGCGCGTGCTCCGGCGCGCGCTCGAGCGGCGCGGCCACCGCGTCGCGCACGCGCACGACGCGGACGGCGCGCTCGCGGCGATGGCCGATGCGCCGCACGCTCGCGTGGTGCTCGACTTGAACCTTGCCGGCGACTCGGGGCTGCGCCTGTTGCCCAGGCTGCTTGAGGTTGCACCCGGGGCGAGCATCGTCGTGCTCACCGGCTACGCGAGCATCGCTACCGCGGTCGAGGCGACCAAACTGGGCGCGGTGCAGTACCTCGCCAAGCCGGCCGACGTCGCGGCGATTGTCGCCGCCTTCGGTCGCGAGGCGGCCGACCCGGAACTGGCGGTGACCGCGCCGCCGATGTCGCTCAAGCGGATGGGGTGGGAGCACCTGCAGCGGGTGCTCGCCGAGCATGGTGGCAATATTTCGGAGACCGCGCGTGCGCTGGGCATGCACAGGCGCACCCTGCAGCGCATGCTCGCCAAGCGGCCGGTCGCGCAATAGTGTTTTGACGCAGGTCAGGGCGAAGGAGGCGATCGCTTGCTAGACTTGACCGGTTTAGGTTTTGTTTTGCAAGGAATGCACATGGCTGTCGATCTTTCCGTCTCCTGGCTGGGCGTTAACATGGAGAACCCGCTCTACAACGCGTCCGGCGTGATGTGCCGCTCGCGTGAAGAACTCGACGCCGTCGCCGCGTCCGCCGCTGGCGCGCTGATCACCAAGAGCTGCACGCTCCTGCCGCGCGAAGGCAACCCCGAGCCGCGCTACGCGAAGGCGCCGCATGGCAGCATCAACTCGATGGGCCTGCCCAACGCCGGTTACCAGTACTACCTCGACTATGCGAAGGCGTACGACCACCAGGGCGGCAAGCCGCTGTTCGTCTCGGTGTCCGGCATGTCGCTGGAAGACAACCTCGAGATGCTGGCCGCGTTCCGCGACGCCGACCTGCCGTGTCTGGTTGAATTGAACCTCAGCTGCCCGAACCTGCCGGGCAAGCCGCAGATCGGTTACGACTTCGAGGCGTCCAGCCACGTGCTCTCCGAAGTGGTCAAGGTCTACCACAAGCCCTTCGGCGTGAAGCTGCCGCCTTACTTCGACCCGGTACACTTCGCCGAGATGGCGTCGGTGCTCAACAGCTTCCCCTCGCTCAAGTACGTGACCTGCATCAACTCGGTCGGCAACGGCCTGGTGATCGATCTGGACAGCGAGTCGGTGGTGATCAAGCCCAAGGGCGGCCTGGGCGGCATCGGCGGCGACTACGTGCTGCCGACGGCGCTCGCCAACGTGCGCGAGTTCTACCGCCTGTTGGACGACAAGCATGTGATCGGTTGCGGCGGCGTCAAGAGCGGCCGCGAGGCGTTCATGCACATCCTGGCCGGCGCGACCGCCGTGCAGGTGGGTACCTGTCTGTACGAGGAAGGCGCGGCTTGCTTCGCGCGCATCCGCGACGAACTCGCCGCGCTGATGCAGGAGAAGGGCTACGCGACGCTGGCCGATTTCCGCGGCAAGCTCAAGACGATGTAAGCGGTTTTTGCCGCAACGAGAACGCCCCGCATTGCGGGGCGTTTTTTTGCGCTGGGCTCAGCGGCACAGCAGACTGAGCCAGCCGAGGGCGAAAATGGCGATGCCGCCACCGCGTTGCAGCGGGTGGCGTCCGATCCAGGCGAGCATGGCAAAAGTCCTTTCAATAAAATAAAGATGATAATCATTCCTATTTGTGGGTTTGTCAAACCGCCACCCCGGGTGGGGCGGCGGCGGGCATGGACTGATTACAGTCCGAGGGCGCGCGCGACGCCTGCGCCGTATTCGGGATCGGCCAGCGTGCAGTTGGCGATGTGGCGGCGCTTGATCTCGATATCGGCGTCGCCCATGGCGCGGGCGGTGTTGTCGAACAGGCGCTGCTTCTCGTCCGCGTCCATCAGCCGGAACAGCGCACGCGGCTGGCTGTAGTAGTCGGTATCGTCGCGGTGGTTCCAGCGCTGGGCGGCGCCCGAGATGTCCAGCGGCGGCTCGCTGAAGTCTGGTTGCTGCTGCCACTGGCCGTAGCTGTTCGGCTCGTAGGCGAGCGTGCTGCCGTGGTTGCCGTCCATGCGCATCGCGCCATCGCGGTGGTAGCTGTGGAACGGGCAGCGCGGTGCGTTGACCGGGATCTGGCCGTGGTTGACGCCCAGGCGGTAGCGCTGCGCGTCACCGTAGGAAAACAGCCGGCCCTGCAGCATGCGGTCGGGCGAGAAGCTGATGCCGGGTACCACGTTGGCCGGGTTGAACGCGGCCTGCTCGACCTCGGCAAAGTAGTTGGCCGGGTTGCGGTTCAGCTCGAATTCACCCACCTCAATCAGCGGGTAGTCGCCGTGCGGCCAGACTTTGGACAGGTCGAACGGGTTGAACGGGCACTCGGCGGCCTGTTGCTCGGTCATGATCTGGATAAATAGCGTCCAGCGCGGGTAGTCGCCGTTGTCGATGCTCTCCAGCAGGTCGCGCTGCGCGCTCTCGCGGTCGCGGCCGACCAGCGCCTGGGCCTCGGCGTCGCTCAGGTTCTTGATGCCCTGCTGGGTCTTGAAGTGGAATTTCACCCAGTGGCGCTCGCCCGCAGCATTGATCAGGCTGAAGGTATGGCTGCCGAAACCGTGCATGTGGCGGTAGCTGGCCGGGATGCCGCGGTCGCCCATCACGTAGGTGACCTGGTGCAGCGCCTCGGGCAGCAGCGTCCAGAAGTCCCAGTTGTTGTTGGCGCTGCGCATATTGGTGCGCGGATCGCGCTTGACGGCGTGGTTGAGGTCGGGAAATTTCAGCGGGTCACGCAGGAAGAACACTGGCGTGTTGTTGCCGACCAGGTCCCAGTTGCCTTCCTCGGTGTAAAACTTCAACGCGAAGCCGCGGATGTCGCGTTCCGCGTCTGCCGCGCCGCGCTCGCCGGCGACGGTCGAGAAGCGGGCGAACAGCTCGGTCTGCTTGCCGACGGCCGAAAACAATTTGGCGCGGGTATAGCGGCTGATGTCGTGGGTGACGGTAAAGGTGCCGTAGGCGCCGGAGCCCTTGGCGTGCATGCGCCGCTCGGGAATCACTTCGCGGTCGAAGTGCGCGAGTTTTTCGAGGAACCACACGTCCTGCAGCAGCATTGGGCCGCGTGCGCCGGCAGTCATCACGTTCTGGTTGTCGGGAACCGGTGCGCCGGCCTGGGTCGTCAGTTTGTGCATGTTTCGCTCCGTTTTCATCATTGCAGCCAGACCAGGTTCGCGTAGACCTCGAACCAGTGTTCCAGCCAGTTGCGGTGGGTGTCCATGGTGCTGTCCTGCTGTGTGTGGAGCGATTATGGTGTCTTGTTATAGTCTTGTTAAATTGATTGTTTTGTCCTGATAGTTAGCTTTTAGCTATCAATAAAAAAGGAGGCATAGCCTCCTTTGTGGGTGTCGGGATGTTCAGTCCCAGGGTACGTCGCTGCCGCCGCCTGTCTGGCCGGGGTCTGGCTGCGCAGCGGGTGCGGCGGCGGTGCCGGCCGATGCCGCCTGCTGGTCTTCGGTCAGCCCGCCCAGTGCTTCGACCAGCGCGTCGACGATCTCGCCGAGCGCCTCGCTGCCGATCAGGAAGCTCGCCTCGAACAGGCTTTCCACGTCGTCACCGGCGCCGCTGGCCTCTTCCTGCAGCACGTCGAGGAACTGGATGCGCTTCAGTTGCAGGGTGTCGGTCAGTACGAAGCGGACCTGCTCGCGCCAGATCAGGCCGACGCGGGTCACCAGCATGCCGTTCGCGATGTGCTGGCGGATCTCCTCGCTGGTGAGGTCCATCCGCGTGCAGCGGATCACCGCGCCATTCTCGGCCGGGTCCTTCAGCTCGCATTCTGCGTCTAGCTCGAAGCCTTCCGGCGCTTCGCCGTCGGCGACCCACGCGGTCATCGCTGCGTGCGGCGAGAGTTGGGTGCGCGGCAGCGCGGCGGGGAAGGGGGGCAGCGCCTCGCGTAACTGCGAGACCAGCGCCTCGGCCTTGCTGGCGGTGCCGCTGTCGACCATCAGCCAGCCGCGGCCAAGGTCGAGGTAGGCGCTCAACCGGCTGGAGCGTGTGAAAGCGCGCGGCAGCAGGTCGTCGGTGATCTGCTCCTTCAGTTCGAGCTTCTCCTTGCGGCCGACCTTGCGCAGCTCGTTTGCCTCGATTTCGCCGATCTTGGCGTCGAGGAAGTCGCGGATCACGCCGGCGGGCAGCACCTTGTCCTCGCGCTTGAGCGAGACCATCAGCTTGCCCTGCGCGGGGTAGACCGGATCACAGAGGAAGCCTGCCGGCGGCACCCAGCCCTCGCTGAACCAGTCGAGGCCGGAGCAGGGGTGGAAGGGACGCTTGGCAAGCGCGGTAGAGAGTTTTTCGGCGTCAGTCAGCGACTCGCCACTCAATCGATAAAAAGATAGTTGCTTAATCCACATATTTGATACATAATGCGCGTCCTCTGAAGCGACAATTGTACCGCAGAAGCGGTGGCAGACGGAGTTTTAGAGAAACAAAATTCGGAAGCGGAGTGTAGCTTAGCCTGGTAGAGCGCTACGTTCGGGACGTAGAGGCCGGAGGTTCGAATCCTCTCACTCCGACCAGAATTTTGAATGGTTTGAAACGAAATGCTTGCAATTGTCCGGATCTTCCGGTAAATTAATGGCTCTTCAACGGAAACAAGTTGAAGCATCGGAGTGTAGCTTAGCCTGGTAGAGCGCTACGTTCGGGACGTAGAGGCCGGAGGTTCGAATCCTCTCACTCCGACCAGATTCAAGATGGCCTTGATTTGATAGTTTGAATCAAGGCCATTTTAACAAGTTGGTGTGCCGATATAGCTCAGTTGGTAGAGCAGCGCATTCGTAATGCGAAGGTCGTAGGTTCGACTCCTATTATCGGCACCATGATAATCAAGCACTTAGGCCAATCCGCAAGGGTTGGCCTTTTTGCTTTTCTGCGCCGTGTAGTCATCACGCCGCTGTAACGCTGCGCGCGTTTTGTCACCCGTTTGCGCACTTTTTGGCACCGGCCCATGGTGATGGGTAGCCCATGATTCGCGCTTTGATTGTCACTCGCCCCGCTCATGAAGCGGGGCTAATGTGATGGTCAGCCTGAACTCCAACAGCCCAGCAGGCTACGCTTGCTGGGCTGTTTCCAATTCGGCGCGGAGGATCATCATGGCAAACATCGCACTTTTCGGTCTGGATATCGGCAAGC
>NZ_JAAGAA010000021.1 GCF_010435965.1 Crenobacter caeni | reverse complement strand
CTTGCCGATGTCCAGACCGAAAAGTGCGATGTTTGCCATGATGATCCTCCGCGCCGAATTGGAAACAGCCCAGCAAGCGTAGCCTGCTGGGCTGTTGGAGTTCAGGCTGACCATCACATTAATGGCCGGCGGGATGCCGGCCATTTGTATGGGGGGCGTGTCAGCGCTTGCCCATCAGGTGCAGCGCCAGCGCGTGGTAGGCCGGCAGCGAGGTGGGGTCGATCGCCTTGTTGCTGGCGACCGGGTAGGACGCGTAGCGGGCGATGACCATCTGCGCGGTCGGGTCGATGTACAGCGCCTGGCCGTGTACGCCGCGCGCCATGAAGGCGCCGTGCGGGTTGTGGCTGACCCACCACATATTGCGGTAGCTCCAGCCCGGCAACTGGCTGTAGCCGGCCTTGGCGAACGCGGCTTTGTCGCCGCCTTTGCGGATGTCGGCCACCGCGGCGGCCGGCACGATCTGCTGGCCGTTGTAGGTGCCGTTATTCCTCAGCATCTCGCCGAAGCGGGCGAGGTCGCGCAGACCGGTGTTGAGGCCGCCGCCGGCAAACGCGGTGCCGGTCGAATCCACGGTCATGTACGCGTCCTGCTCGGCGCCGAGCTTCTGCCAGATCTTCTCCGACATCAGTTGCGGCACGCTCTTGCCGCTGGCGCGCGCGATCACCCAGCCCAGGGCGTCTGTGTTGGCGGTGCGGTAGCCGAACGCCTCGCCGTGTTTACCTTCGCCGTGGATGGTCGGCAGGAACTCGTAGTAGGACTGCGGGCCCTGGTAACCGGCCGGTTTGGGCAGCGGGTTGCCGGCGTTGGCGTGCTGCCACACTTCGGCGTTGGGGTCGGCGTAGTTCTCGCTGAAGCGGATGCCGGTGGTCATGTCCATCAGCTGGCGCACCGTCGCGTCGCCGAAGCCCGACTTCGCGAGTTCCGGCACGTAGTCGGCGACCTTGCGCGCCGGGTCTAGCTTGCCTTCGGCCGCCAGTAAGGCGGCGAGGGTGCCGACGAAGCTCTTGGTCACCGACATCGCGCCGTGCTGGCCGGTGGGGGTGAGCGAGCCGAAGTAGCGCTCGTAGACGACGCGGCCCTTGTGCAGCACCACGATGCCGTCGGTGTAGTTGGCGGCGAGCGAGTCCTGCCACGTCATCGGCTGGCTCGCGCCGGTCGGCGTGAAGGTCAGCGCGTCGATGTCGTTCCGCAGCGCGTACTGGAGCTTGCCCGGCGCACCTACGCCGCGCGAGACGCCGACCGTCGGCATCAGCTCGCGAAAGTGCGAGACGGTCCAGCGCAGTTGCGGGAAGCGGAAGTAGCTGCCGTCGGCGAAGCGGATTTGCTTGTCGGCCGGCGGCGGCGAGCCGACCATCCAGCCGAGCTTCACTGGGTCGCTGTTGGCGGCGTCCGGGTAGGCCGGGGCGGCGGCCTGCGCGGTGAGCGCGGCGCAGAGCAGGGCCAGGCCCGGCAGCAGGCGGGCGAGGGGGCGAGGGGCGCGGACTGTCATGCGGTGGTTCCTTGCTACGGTGGCGGATACGGGGGCACGCATCCTAAAGGTTAAGCCGGAAGATGGGTAGTTTTTGCTTTCTTGGACATAGTCATACCGCGCGCGCGGCTGGCGCATCCCCCGTCCGGTCTAGGCAGGCGCCACGGGCTGTTTCTGGGCGGCTGCACCTGCTCGCGGCGTGCCTAGAATGGACGCAGGCTGCACTCAGGCGGCCAGCCCTTTGCCTCCAGGAGGTTTGCCGATGGTACGTTTACTCTTTGCGGGCGGCATGCTGGCCCTGCTGTCCCTCCCTTGCCAGGTAACGGCGCAGACGCCCCCGGCGCCTGGCCAGCAGGCCGCGCCCGCCGTCGATCCGCAGGCGATCGAGGCCTTGCGCGGGATGGGGCGGTTTCTCGAGCAGCAAAAGCGTTTCGAGATCAGGACGACGGTCATGGGCGAGCGGGTGCTCGCCGACGGCCAGAAACTGCAGCATACGGCCAGAGCCACGCTTGAAGTCGAGCGTCCGCGCCATCTGCGCATCCTGACGGAGGGGCGCAAGCCGCGCGAGCTCTTTTACAACGGCCAGCTGCTCACCTTGTACTCCCCGCAGCTTGGCGAATATTCAAGCGTGCCGTTTGACGGCTCGCTGGAGGCGCTGGTCGAGCGGCTCGAGCAGTATTACGGCGTGGAGTTGCCGCTGGCCGACCTGTTTATCTGGGGCAGCCCCGATGCGCCTTTCCAGCGGATCAGCTCGGCGATGTACGCCGGGCAGGCGGACGTCGACGGCGTGTTGTGCGACCACTACGCGTTCCGTCAGGGCAAGGCCGACTGGCAGCTCTGGATCGCGGCGGAGGGGCCGCCGCTGCCGCGCAAGCTCGCGATCACCTACCGTGGCGACGAGGCCAGGCCGCAATCGGTCAGCCTGATCGACTGGAAGCTCTCGCCCGCGTTTAGCGGGCAGCGTTTCACTTTCGTGCCGCCGGCTGGCGCAAGGCAGGTGGTTCTGCCTGTGCGCGCAGCCGACGCCAAGCAACCCTGAAGCCGCGACGGAGACCACCATGTCCGAACGCTCCCGTTTTTCCGTGCTGGTGTCTGCTGCGCTGTGCGCGCTGCCGCTGTTGCTGCCAGCCGCACCGGCGGCGGCCGGCCGGGCTTTGCAAAAGCCGGGCAAGGCCGTCCACGCCAAGCCCTCCGTGCCGAAGCACGCCGACGTGCCAAGGCGTCCTGCCGACGCGCGCACGGCCAATGTCCGCAGCCGTAGCGTCAACAACGTCAACGTCAACCGCAACGTCAACGTCGATGTCGACCGCGATATCGATGTCGACCGCGATGGCTGCTGTTACGGTGGTTGGGATGACGATTATCACCCGGTGGCGACGGCCGTCGCGGTCGGCGCGACTGTCGCGGTCACGGCGGCCGTCGTCGGCTCCATCGTCAATTCGGTGCCGGCGAATTGTGTGCCGGTCAACCATGGGGGCGTGGTTTACCAGCGCTGCGGCAATACCTGGTACCAGCCGCAGGGTACGCAGTTCATCGTGGTGAATCCGCCGTACTGAGAACCAGCTCTACCCCGTAATGGGCGCGGCGGTCGTAAATGACCTGGTTGCGGCTGCCGCGCCACACCAAGTTGGCGTCGGCCTGCTCCTGCTCGAACTTGCCGTCGATCAGTACGTCGATAAGCGCCACCACTTCGCGCTGCGCGGGGGTCAGCTGGTCCAGCGTGTAGCCGGTCCAGCACCACACGTCCTTGCCCGGGCACTCGGCGCGCACGCGCGTGAGCAGCCGTTTGACGGCGGCGAGGTTGGGGGCAAACAGCGGGTCGCCGCCGGAAAGCGACAGCCCGCGCCGGCGGATACGGGTGTCGTTAAGATCCGCGATCACCCTGTCTTCCATCGCGGCGTCGAACGGCAGACCGCTGTCGGCCTTCCAGGTCACAGCGTTGTAGCAGCCGCGGCAACGGTGTTCGCAGCCGGACACGAACAGCGTCGCGCGGGTGCCGGGGCCGTTCACCACGTCGACCGGGTAGTACTGCTGGTAGTTCACGGGGTCTCCTCGTGCCGCGCCCGCCCTGGGGCTGGCGCGGCACCGCGTTTACAGGTGCTTGACGCGGCGTTTGACTTCTTCCTGCTTGCCCGCGTTGAACGGGCGCGCGTCCGGGCTGCCCAGGTAGCCGCACACGCGGCGCGTCACCGACACCCTCGAGGGGTTGTGGTTGCCGCACGACGGGCAGACGAAGCCCTTGCTGGTGCAGGCAAACTCGCCGGTGAAGCCGCAGTCGTAGCACTCGTCGATCGGCGTGTTGGTGCCGTAGTACGGCACCTTGCGGTAGCTGTAGTCCCACACGTCTTCCAGCGCCTCGACGTTGTGCCTGAGGTTGGGGTACTCGCCGTAGCAGATGAAGCCGCCGTTGGAGAGGGGCGGGTACGGCGCCTCGAAGTCGATCTTGTCGAAGGGATTGACCTTCTTTTCGACGTCGAGGTGGAAGCTGTTGGTGTAGTAGCCCTTGTCGGTGACGCCGGCGATGGCGCCGAAGTCGCGCGCGTCGATCCGGCAAAAGCGCGAGCACAGGTTTTCCGACGGCGTCGCGTACAGGCTGAAGCCGTAGCCGGTTTCCATCTTCCATGCGTCGGTCGCTTCGCGCAGGCGCTTGACGATGGCGACCGCCTTGGCGCGCAGCGCCTCGCTGTCGTAGACATGGCCGGTGGCGCCATAGAGCGCGTTGACGGTTTCATGCAGGCCGATGTAACCCAGGCTGATCGACGCGCGGCCGTCCTTGAAGATCTCGCTGACGTCGTCGTCGGCCTTCAGGCGTACGCCACACGCGCCTTCCATATAGAGGATGGGCGCGACGCGCGCCTTCACGCCTTTCAGCCGCTCGATGCGGTAGTTCAGCGCCTCGCGCGCCACTTCCAGACGTTCGTCCAGCAACTGCCAGAAGCGCGCCTCGTCGCCGGCCGCCTCGATGGCGATGCGCGGCAGGTTCAGGCTGACCACGCCCAGGTTGTTGCGGCCTTCGTGCTGTTCGACGCCGTCCTTCTCCCAGCGCGACAGGAAGGAGCGGCAGCCCATCGGCGTCTTGAACGAGCCGGTGACGCGCACCACCTCGTCGTAGTTGAGGATGTCCGGGTACATGCGCCGGCTCGCGCATTCGAGCGCCAGCTGCTTGATGTCGTAGTTGGGGTCGCCCGCCTTGTGGTTGAGCCCGTCGCGGATCGCGAACACCAGTTTGGGGAACACCGCGGTCTTGCGGTTCTTGCCCAGCCCCTCGATGCGGTTGGTGAGGATGGCGCGCTGGATCATGCGCGCCTGCCAGCTCTCGCCCAGCCCGAAGCCGAAGGTGACGAACGGCGTCTGCCCGTTCGAGGTGTGCAAGGTGTTCACCTCGTACTCGAGCGACTGGAACGCGTCGTGGCAGTCCTTCTCGGTGCGTGCCATCGCGTAGCCGTCGATATCGGCGACGCCCCATTCCTCGGCGACCGCGCGGTGCTTGGCGTGGCTGAGGCTGACGTAGGGCGCGAGCACCTCGTCGATGCGGTTGATGGTGGTGCCGCCGTAAATATGGCTGGCCACCTGCGCGATGATCTGTGCGGTGACCGCGGTGGCGCTGGTGATCGAACGCGGGGTGTCGATCTCGGCGTTGCCCATCTTGAAGCCGCGCGTCAGCATGCCTTCGAGGTCGATCAGCATGCAGTTGAACATCGGGAAGAACGGCGAGTAGTCGAGGTCGTGAAAGTGCAGCTCGCCCGCCTCGTGCGCGCGGGCGACGGCACGCGGCAACAGGCGGGTCAGCGCGTAGTGCCGGGCGACGATGCCGGCCAACAGGTCGCGCTGGGTCGGGATCACCTTGGCGTCCTTGTTGGCGTTTTCGTTGAGCAGCGCGCTGTCGTTCTGCTCGATCAGGCCGGCGATGTCGCGCGCCAGGCGGCCGCGCGCCTCGCGGGCGAGGTCGCGGTCGTGGCGGTACTCGATATAGCGGCGCGCGACGGCGGGCGCGACGGTCATCAGCGCGTCCTCAACGCGCTGCTGCACTTCGTGGATGTCGACTTCGGCGCGCGCCTCAAGCGCGGCCTCGAGCGTGCGGGCGATGCCTTCGGCGAGGTCGGGGTCGGCGTGGCCGGCGGCGGTGCTGGCGGCGAGCACGGCGTCGGCGATGCGCGCGCGCTCGAAGGGGGCGCGGCAACCGTCGCGCTTGATGATCACGGTGGACATGAGTTCCTTGCTGGCTGCGTCAACCACTACATATGGTTAACGCTATCGTTTCTTGTCAAAATGTTGCGGCATTGAAGCAGTTTGGACGCTGTCAGGTATTGATCCAGGACAGGTTTTCGCGCGAGGGGGCGTACTTTAAGCCAGAGTATGCTTGCTTTCAAATATTCGGATGCGGGGGTATTCTCACGCCTTCGCGTATTTAGCGCCCGGCGCCGCGCATGGCGGCGGGCGCCTACATTGACAGTGCCGCTTCTGGACAAGGATGCACGATGAACCACACCTACCTCGCCCACCTCGAAGCCACGCTCGCCCAGATCAAGGCTGACGGCTTCGAGAAGCCCGAACGCGTGATCGCCACCCCGCAGAGCGCCGACGTCGCGCTCTCGGACGGCGCGCATGTGCTGAACTTCTGCGCCAACAACTACCTCGGCCTCGCCGACGACGCGCGCCTGATCGCCGCGGCCAAGCAGGGGCTGGACGACTACGGCTACGGTTGCGCGTCGGTGCGTTTCATCTGCGGTACGCAGACCGTGCACAAGGACCTCGAGCGCGCCATTTCCGGCCTGCTCGGCACCGACGACACCATCCTCTATTCGAGCTGCTTCGACGCCAACGGCGGCGTGTTCGAGACGCTGCTGGGCGAGGAGGACGCGGTGATCTCCGACGCGCTCAACCACGCGTCGATCATCGACGGCGTGCGCTTGTGCAAGGCCAAGCGCTTCCGCTACGCGAACAACGACATGGCCGACCTCGAGGCGCAGCTCATGGCGGCCGACGCCGCCGGCGCGCGCTTCAAGCTGATCGTCACCGACGGCGTGTTCTCGATGGACGGCATCATCGCCGACCTCAAGTCCATTTGTGATCTGGCCGAGCGCCACGGTGCGCTGGTGATGGTCGACGACTCGCACGCGGTCGGCTTCATCGGCGACACCGGCGCCGGCACCCCCGAGCTGTGCGGCGTGTCGGACCGCGTCGACATCTACACCGGCACGCTGGGCAAGGCGCTCGGCGGCGCCTCGGGCGGCTACGTGTCCGGCCGCGCGGCGATTGTCGCGCTGTTGCGCCAGCGCTCGCGCCCTTATCTCTTCTCCAACTCGCTGGCGCCGGCGATCACCGCGGCCAGCGTCAGGGTGCTGGAGATCCTGCAGGGCGACGAGGGCCGCGCGCTGCGCGAGAAGCTTAAGGCCAACGCTGAGCGCTTCCGCGCCGGCATGAGCGCGGCCGGCTTCACGCTGGTGCCGGGCGAGCACCCGATCATCCCGGTGATGCTGGGCGACGCGCGCCTCGCCGGCGAAATGGCGTCGCGCCTGCTCGCCGAGGGCGTGTACGTGGTCGGCTTCTCGTTCCCGGTGGTGCCCAAGGGCAAGGCGCGCATCCGCACGCAGATGTCCGCCGCGCACAGCTTCGAGCAGATCGACCGCGCCATCGAGGCGTTCACCCGTGTCGGCCGCGAGCTGGGCGTCATTTAAGGCGGCCGCCGCGCGGGGGCGTTCCGCGCGGCACCGCAAAGAAGAAGGATGTAGAGAGATGAAAGCACTTGCCAAACTGCAGGCGGCGCCGGGTCTTGAGCTGACCGACGTGCCGATGCCCGAGGTCGGCCCGAACGACCTCTTGATCAAGATCACCAAGACCGCGATCTGCGGCACCGACATCCACATCTGGAACTGGGACGAGTGGTCGCAGAAGACCATCCCGGTGCCGATGCACGTCGGCCACGAGTACGTCGGCGTCGTCGCCGGCATGGGCTCGGAAGTGAAGGGCTTCAAGCTTGGCGACCGCGTCTCCGGCGAAGGCCACATCACCTGCGGCCACTGCCGCAACTGCCGCGCCGGCCGCCGCCACCTGTGCCGCAACACGGTCGGCGTCGGCGTCAACCGCGCCGGCGCGTTCGCCGAGTACCTGGTGATCCCGGCGTTCAACGCCTTCCCGATCCCCGACGGCATCTCGGACGACCTGGCTGCCATCTTCGACCCGTTCGGCAACGCGGTGCACACCGCGCTGTCGTTCAATATGGTCGGCGAGGACGTGCTGATCACCGGCGCCGGCCCGATCGGCATCATGGCGGTCGCCGTCGCCCGCCACGTCGGCGCGCGCCACGTGGTGGTCACCGACGTCAACGACTACCGCCTCGACCTCGCCCGCAAGATGGGCGCCAGCCGCGCGGTCAACGTCGCGAAGGAAGACCTGAAGGCGGTGATGGGCGAGCTGCACATGTGCGAGGGCTTCGACGTCGGCCTCGAGATGTCGGGCAACCCGCACGCGTTCCGCCAGATGCTGGAAGTGATGAACAACGGCGGCAAGATCGCGCTGCTGGGCATCCCGCCGGCCGACACCGCGATCGACTGGAACCAGGTGATCTTCAAGGGCCTCGAGATCAAGGGCATCTACGGCCGCGAGATGTTCGAGACCTGGTACAAGATGGTCGCGCTGATCCAGTCCGGCCTCGACATCAGCCCGATCATCACCCACCATTTCAAGGTCGACGACTACCGCCAGGGCTTCGAGGCGATGCTCTCCGGCCACAGCGGCAAGGTCATCCTCGACTGGCAGTAAACCCGGGCTTCCGTCCGGGACGGAACCAAGCCTGCTTGCGCCGCAAGCGGGCTTTTTTTGATTGAAGGGCGGTCAAGGCGGCGCGCCGCGCCGCCTTGACCGCCGTCAACTGTTTGGACTGCCCTTTGCGGCATGCTTGTCAGATGAACGATACCAACAGCTTGCAAACTTTCCCCGGCCAGGAGGACCCGACGGTGCTGGTTGCCGGCGCCGGCATCTCCGGCCTGTCCTCGGCGTGGCACCTCGCGCAAGAGGGGGTGGCCGTGCGCGTGTACGAGGCGGCCAGCCGCGTCGGCGGCAAGATCATGAGCTTCGAGGCGGGCGGCGCCTGCTACGAGGGCGGCCCGAACACCCTGCTGGCCGACGGCGCGCAGCTCGAGTGGCTCGCCTCGCTCGGGCTGTCGGTCGAGTACCCGTCGAAGCTGTCGAAAAAACGCTACGTGCTGCAAAAGGGGTGCTACCGCCCGCTGCCGGCCGGCCCGGTGAGCTTTTTGTTCGGCGACTTCTTCAGCTGGCGCGCCAAGGCGCACATCCTGAGCGAGCCGTGGCGGCGCAACGCGCCACTGTCCGATGCCGAGACGGTCGCCGACTTCATCCGCCGCCGCCTGGGCGGCGAGGTGCTCGACAAGGCGGTCAACCCCTTCGTCGGCGGCGTGTTCGCCGGCGACCCGGAGAAGCTCCTGGTCGGCGAGACGCTGGGCCTATTGGCACGGGCCGAGCGCGAGGCCGGCTCGATCACCGGCGGCATGTGGCGGCGCGCGCGCGCGGGCGGCTTGCGCCGGCGCGACACCTATTCGCTCAAGGGCGGGCTGGAGGCGCTGCCGCGCGCGCTCGCCCGCAATCTGGACGTGCGGCTGAGCTGCCCGGTGATGGCGCTCGAGCGCGATGCGGACGGTACTTGGTGGGTCGAGACCGGCAACGCGCGCGTGCACGCGCAAAAGGTGGTGCTCGCGCTGCCCGCGTTCGCGGCGGCGCGCCTGCTCGAAGGCGTCGACGCGGCGGCGGCCGAGGCGCTCGCCGCGGTGCGCTACGCGCCGATGACGGTGGTGGTCAGCCGCATCGCGCGGGCCGACCTCACCCGTCCGCTCGAGGGCTTCGGCGGGCTCAACCCGGCCTGCGAGGGCGCGTTCGCCGCCGGCCACCTGATGACCGGCGCGCTCTACCCCGGGCGCTGCGCCGAAGACGAGGTGCTGGTAACCAGCTTCGTCGGCGGCGAGCAGTACGCTGCCAACGCGACGCTTGCCGACGAACCCTTGCTTGCTTCGCTCAACGCCGAGCTCGCTTCGCTGTTGGGGATGGTCGGCACGCCGCGCGCGCAGCATGTGGTGCGCTGGCCCGCCGCGATCGCGCAGGGGAGCCGTGAAGTGCTGGCGGTGCGCGAGGCGTCGGCGCGGCTGGCCGCGCAGGGGGTGTATCTGTGCGCGTCCTACCTTGACGGGGTGTCGGTGCCCGACTGCATCGCCAAGGGCCGGCAACTGGCCGAAACGATCGCCGACGAGCTGGTCGTGATGCCGTAAGCAACGCCGGCGGGGCTTCCCGCCGGTGTTTGCTTTTCCCGTGGCCTGTTCGCCGTTAGAATCGTCCTTTGATTCTAAAACGACGAACCGCCATGCTGACCTTCCAGGAAATCATCCTCACGCTGCAGAACTATTGGAACCGGCAAGGCTGCGTGATCATGCAGCCTTTCGACATGGAGGTGGGCGCGGGGACGTCCCACCCGGCCACCTGCCTGCGCGCAATCGGCCCCGAGCCGTGGAATGCCGCATACGTGCAGCCGTCGCGCCGCCCGAAGGACGGCCGCTACGGCGAGAACCCGAACCGCCTGCAGCACTACTACCAGTTCCAGGTGGCTCTCAAGCCCAGCCCGGACAATATCCAGGAACTCTACCTGGGTTCGCTCAAGGAACTGGGCATCGACCCGACCGTGCACGACATCCGTTTCGTCGAGGACGACTGGGAGAACCCGACCCTCGGCGCGTGGGGCCTCGGCTGGGAGGTCTGGCTCAACGGCATGGAAGTGACGCAGTTCACCTACTTCCAGCAGGTCGGCGGCCTCGACTGCAAGCCGGTGCTGGGCGAGATCACCTACGGCATCGAGCGCCTGGCCATGTACCTGCAGGGCGTCGAGAACGTGTACGACCTGTTGTGGACGGTGTACCCGAACGGCCAGCGCGTCACCTACGGCGACGTCTACCACCAGAACGAGGTCGAGCAGTCGACCTACAACTTCGAGTACGCCAACGTCGACAAGCTGTTCGAGCTGTTCGCCTACTACGAGTCCGAGGCCAAGCGCCTGCTGGAGATCCCGCTTGCGCTGCCCGCGTACGAGATGGTGCTCAAGGCCGGCCACAGCTTCAACCTGCTGGACGCGCGCGGCGCGATCTCGGTGACCGAACGCGCCGCCTATATCGGCCGCGTGCGTGCGCTCTCGCGCGGCGTCGCCCAGGCGTACTACGCGTCGCGCGAGGCGCTCGGCTTCCCGATGTGCCCCAAGGCTAACTGACGTGACGCTTCGCCTGCCCCTGATGCTGCTGGCGCTCGCGCCGGCCTTCGCGGCCGCCGCCGACTGGCGTGTCTACGACGAAGGCCCGGCGCTGCAACTGGCGATCGACGCGAAGAGCGTCTGGCACGACAAGGGCAGAGTCCACTTTGTGAACCAGGAGCGGTTCACCGAACGCCAGCGCTCGAAGGAGCTGGCGATCGACTACCACATCCGCCGGCTCGAAGGCTGGGCCGACTGCAACAGGCAGCGCTACGCCTTTGTCTCCGCCAGCTACTACCGGCTGGACGGCAAGAGCGTGTACGCGCAGATGTTCCCGCTGCCCGAGTATGACTGGGCCTGGCAGGATGTAGACCGGGGGTCGGTCGCCGCGGCGATGTTCGCCGAGGTGTGCCGGCTCGCAAGAACCGCCCACAGCAAGAAAACACCATGACCATGCAACAGACGCTGCTTATCGAACTGCTGACCGAGGAGCTGCCGCCCAAGGCGCTGCAGCGCCTCGCCGACAGCTTTGCCACCACCATCGCCGACGAACTCAAGCGCATGGGCTTTGCCGGCGCCGACGCCGAAGCGACCGTGTTCGCCAGCCCCCGCCGCCTGGCGGTCAGCCTGCCCGGCGTGCTCAACCTGCAGCCCGAGCAGACCATCGTGCGCAAGGGCCCGTCGCTTGCCGCCGGCATGAAGGACGGTGTGCCCTCCAAGGCGCTGGAAGGCTTCGCGCGCTCGTGCGGCGTCGCCGTGTCCGAGCTGACCACCCTGAACGACGGCAAGCAGGACGTGTACGCGTACCAGAGCGTGAAGGCGGGCGAGCCCTTGTCGGCGGTGCTCGCCGGCGTTGTCGAGCTCGCGCTGAAGAAGCTGCCGGCACCCAAGCTGATGCGCTGGGGCGACCTCGAGCACCAGTTCGTCCGTCCGGTACACGGGCTGATGATGCTGTGGGGCGAGACCGTCGTCGACGGCGAGGTGCTGGGCCTGAAGAGCCGCAACGCGACCCGCGGCCACCGCTTCATGAGCGAGGGCGAAGTGTTCGTCGAGCACGCCGACGCCTACGCGAAGACGATGTTCGAGACCGGCAAGGTGGTCGCCAGCTTCACCGCGCGCCGCGAGCTGATCGGCAAGCGCCTGCGTGACGCCGCCGCCGTACTCGGCGCGACCATCGCCGCCGACGACGCGCTGCTGGATGAAGTCACCGCGCTGGTCGAATGGCCGGTGGTGCTGGAGGCCGGCTTCGAGGCCGAGTTCCTCAAGGTACCGCAGGAATGCCTGATCCTGACCATGCAGCAGAACCAGAAGTACTTCCCGCTCCTGGACGCTGCCGGCAAGCTGATGAACTGCTTCTTGCTGGTGTCCAACATCGAGGCGGCCGACCCGATCCACGTGGTGCAGGGCAACGAGCGCGTGCTGCGCGCGCGCCTGTCGGACGCCAAGTTCTTCTTCGAGCAGGACCAGAAGCAGACGCTCGACGCGCGCCTGCCCAAGCTTGCCGGCGTCGTCTACCACAACAAGATCGGCTCGCAGCTTGAGCGTGTCGAACGCCTCGAGGCGCTGTCCGCCGCCTTCGCCGGTGCCCTGGGGGCCGATCAGGCCGCCGCGCGCCGCGCCGCGCGCCTCGCGAAGGCCGACCTCGTCACCGACATGGTCGGCGAGTTCCCCGAGCTGCAGGGCGTGATGGGCATGTACTACGCGCGCATTGGCGGCGAGACCGGTGAAGTGGCCGCCGCCATCGAGGGCCACTACCACCCGCGCTTCGCTGGCGACACCCTGCCCGAAGGCAAGGTCGCGACCGCCGTCGCGCTGGCCGACAAGCTCGAGTCCATCGTCGGCATCTGGGGCATCGGCCTGATCCCGACCGGCGACAAGGACCCGTTCGCGCTGCGCCGCGCCGCCCTTGGCGTGCTGCGCATGGTGATGGAAACCCCGCTCGACCTGCGCGCGCTGGTCGCTGAAACCGCCGCCGCGTTCCCGGCCGGCCTGCTCGCCGAGGGCACTGTCGACGAAGTGGTCGCCTTCTGCCAGGAGCGCCTGAAGCACCTGCTGGCCGCCGAGTATAAGGCCGACGAGATCGACGCCGTACTGTCGCTCGCGCCGACCCGCCTGGACGAAGTGCGCGCGGTGCTCGCCGCGGTCGCCGGCTTCAAGGCGCTGCCGGAAGCCGCCGCACTCGCCGCCGCCAACAAGCGCGTGAAGAACATCCTGAAGAAGGCCGAAGGTGCGGTGGGCAGCGTGAACCCCGCGCTGTTCGCCGAAGACGCCGAGCGCGCGCTGTTCGCCGCGATCGAGGCGATTGCCCCCGAGGTCGACGCCAAGTTCGCCGCGCACGACTTCGAAGGCGCGCTGTCGCAGCTTGCCAGCCTGAAGGCGCCGGTCGACGCGTTCTTCGACGGCGTGATGGTGATGGCCGACGACGCGGCGGTGCGTGCGAACCGCATCGCGCTGTTGGCTCGCCTGGCCGAGCTCTTCAACCGCGTGGCCGACATTTCGCTGTTGGCCGACTAAGGGAGGACAGGCGGACGGCCCGCTTCTGGCGGGCCGTCCGCTTTATGTGCGATGAAACTAGTGATTCTCGACCGCGACGGCGTGATCAACCAGGACCGCGACGACTTCGTCAAGAGCGTCGACGAGTGGATGGCGCTGCCCAGGAGCCTGGAGGCGATCGCCAACCTGACGCAGGACGGCTGGCATGTGGTGGTGGCGACCAACCAGTCGGGCATCGGCCGCGGCTACTTTGACATGGCCGCGCTCAACGCGATGCACGAAAAGATGCACCGGCTGGTCGGCCAGGCCGGCGGGCGCATCGACGCGATCTTCATCTGCCCGCATACCGCGAACGACAAGTGCGGCTGCCGCAAGCCCTTGCCGGGCATGGTGCACGACATCATCGAGCGCTTTAACGTGCGCGCCGAGGGCCTGCCGCTGATCGGCGACAGCCTGCGCGACCTGGAGGCGGTCGCCGCGGTCGGCGGCCAGCCCATCCTGGTGCGCACCGGCAAGGGCGAGAAGACGCTCGCCGCCGGCAATCTGCCCGAGGGCACGCTGGTGTTCGATACCCTGTTCGACGCTGCCGCCCACCTGATCGCCACCTGCTGACAAGGACGTACGCATGAGCCTGGGTCTTCTGATTCGCAACTTGATTTACTGGCTGGGCGTGGCGGTGCTCACGCCCTTGTGCTTTGCCGGCATGTTCGTGTTTTGCTGGCTGCCCCGGCGCAAGCGCCACATCTTCGGCCAGACTTGGGCGATGTCGCTTTTGTGGCTGCTCGAGCATGTGGTCGGCTTGCGATACCGCGTGATTGGCGCCGGCAACATCCCGGCCGTGCCGTCCATCATCTGCTCCAAGCACCAGTCCGGCTGGGAGACGCTGGCGCTGCAGAAGATCTTCCCGCCGCAGATCTACGTCGCCAAGCGCGAGCTGTTGTGGATCCCGCTGTTCGGCTGGGGGCTGTGGCTGACCAACGCGATCATGATCAACCGCAGCGACCGCGCCAATGCCAACCGGCAGATGCTCGAGCAGGGCCTCGCGCGCAAGGAGCTGGGGTTCTGGATCACCGTGTTCCCGGAGGGCACCCGCGTGCGTCCGGGCGCACCCGGCAAGTACAAGCTGGGCGCCGCGCGCATGGCCAAGCAGCTCGACATGCCGCTGGTACCGGTCGCGCACAACGCCGGTGAATTCTGGCCACGCAACGCCTTCTTCAAGCACCCGGGCGAGATCACCGTGGTGATCGGCGAGCCCATCCTGCCCGAAGCCGAGACGGGCCCCGAGGGGTTGATGAAGCAGGCGGAAGCCTGGATCGAGGCGCGCCAGCGCGAGATCGGTGGCGTCGGTCCGTACGCCGACCCGAAAGAGCGTGCCGCGCGCCGTGCCTGCGTCCAGCCTGCCTGAACTGGGCCTGCCGCTGACGCTGATCCGCCGCCCGCGCAAGCGGGTGTCGCTGCGTGTCGGCGCGGCGGGTGCCGAACTGATCGCCGACCCGGCGGTGCCGGTCGCCTGGCTCGCCGACTGGCTCGAACAGAAGAAAGGCTGGCTGCTCGAGCGCTACCGCGCGGCGCGCAGGGCCGGGCAAACGCCGCCAGCTTCGCTTTTGTGGCAGGGCAGGGCGCTCGCGCTGGAGTGCCGCGCCGGCACGCGCGCCGGCCTGCGTTTCACCGACGGGGCCGCCTGCCTGACTGTTCCGGCGCGGGAACTGGCCGACGCGGAAGCGCTGCGCGCGCGGCTCTCGGCGCTGCTGCAGAGCCGCGCCCGCACGGTATTTAACGAGAGCCTCGCGGCATTCGGGCCGTCCCTGATGCGCAAGCCTGCCGCGTGGCGTCTATCATCCGCACGTTCGCGCTGGGGCTCGTGCAATGCTGCGGGCGTGGTCAGGCTGAACTGGCGGCTGGTGATGGCGCCGCCGGCGGTGCTCTCGTATGTCGTCGCGCACGAGCTCGCGCACCTCATGCATATGAATCATTCGGCGGCCTTCTGGTCTGAAGTTGATCGTTTACATCCATCGTGGCGCGCAGATAGGGACTGGTTAAAGACCCACGGCGCGTCATTGTTCAGCTTCGGCTGAACCCTTACCAAAACAGGAGATCCATCCATGCGTTTGCTGCATACCATGCTGCGGGTCGGCGAGCTCGACCGTTCGCTGGCCTTCTACCAGGACGTGCTCGGCATGCAGTTGCTGCGCCGCCAGGACTACCCGGACGGCCGCTTCACCCTGGCCTTCGTCGGCTACGGCGACGAGGACAGCAACACCGTCATCGAACTCACCCATAACTGGGACACCGCAAGCTACGAAATGGGCAACGCGTTCGGCCACCTCGCCGTCGAGGTCGACGACGCGTACGCCGCGTGCGACGCGGTGCGCGCCAAGGGCGGCAAGGTCGTGCGCGAAGCCGGCCCGATGAAGCACGGCACCACCGTGATCGCCTTCGTCGAGGACCCGGACGGCTACAAGATCGAATTCATTCAAAAAGGCACCCGTTAAGGGCGCCGCATTCACGGAGACATGATGTTCAAGAAAACGCTTGTGGCCGCCACGCTGGGCCTGCTGCCCGCGCTGGCCAGTGCCGCCGAGCTCGACGGCGCGACGCTCAGCCTGATGTGGGGGCTGCCGTTCGCGGCCATCCTGCTGTCGATCGCGCTGTTCCCGATCTTCGCGCCGGGCTTCTGGCACCACCATTTCGGCAAGATCACCGCGCTGTGGACGGTGTGCTTCCTGGTCCCGTTCATCGCCGTGTTCGGCTTCGGCGCGTCGGCCGCGCTGGTCGTGCATGCGCTGATCGCCGAGTACATCCCCTTCATCATCCTGCTGCTGGCGCTGTATACGGTGTCCGGCGGCATCCTGGTGTGGGGCAACCTGCACGGCTCGCCCAAGCTCAACACCGGCATCCTGGCGATCGGTACCGTGCTCGCGTCGATCATGGGGACCACCGGCGCGGCGATGCTGCTGATCCGTCCGCTCCTGAAGGCCAACGACAACCGTAAGCACAACGTGCACGTGGTGGTGTTCTTCATCTTCCTGGTCGCCAACGTCGGCGGCGGCCTGACCCCGCTGGGTGACCCGCCGCTGTTCCTGGGCTTCCTCAAGGGCGTGACCTTCGGCTGGACCATGCTGCACATGGCGGCACCGGTGTTCCTCACCGCGCTGATCCTGTTGGCGATCTTCTACGCGGTCGACAGCTACTTCTTCGCCAAGGAGGGCGTCGAGCCGCGTGACCCGACCCCGGACGCGCCGATCGCACTGCACGGCAAGTTCAACTTCCTGCTGCTGGCGGGCGTGGTCGGTGGTGTGCTGCTGTCCGGCTTCTGGAAGCCGGGCGTGTCCTTCGACGTGATGGGCACCCACTGGGAGCTGCAGAACATGGTGCGTGACGGCCTGCTGCTGGCGATCGCCGGCGCGTCGTTGCTGCTCACGCCCAAGCAGGTGCGCGCGGGCAACGACTTCAACTGGGACCCGATCCTCGAAGTGGGCAAGCTGTTCGCCGGCATCTTCGTGACCATCGCGCCGGTGATCGCCATCCTGCGTGCCGGTACCGAAGGCCACCTGGCGCCGCTGGTGCATATGGTGTCCGACAGCTCTGGCGCGCCGATCGACACCATGTACTTCTGGATGACCGGCATCCTGTCGAGCTTCCTCGACAACGCGCCGACCTACCTGGTGTTCTTCAACCTTGCGCACGGCGATGCGCAGACCATGATGGGCCCGATGGCCGACACCCTGCTGGCGATCTCGATGGGCGCGGTGTTCATGGGCGCCAACACCTATATCGGTAACGCGCCGAACTTCATGGTGAAGGCGATCGCCGAACAGCGCGGCGTCAAGATGCCGAGTTTCTTCGGCTATATGGCGTGGTCGATCTGCTTCCTGTTGCCGGTGTTCGCGCTGCTCACCTTCGTGTTCTTCTGATTAGCCGTTCCTGCTGCACCAGGCCCGCCCGATGGCGGGCCTTTTTCATGCGCGTTTGACCTGCGCCAAGGGGGGCGATGAAGGCTTCATTTATAAATAGCCATCGATATCTATATCGCCGGTACGAGCCGGCCGGAGGCGACATGAAGTTTTCCAACCTGGTGCAGGCGGTCGACGCGCATACGGCAGGGGAGCCGGCGCGGGTACTCACCGGCGGCATGCCGTTCATCCCCGGGCGCGACATGCCCGCCAAGCGCGCGTGGTTCCAGCGCGAACTCGACTACCTGCGCACGGCGGTGATGCTCGAGCCGCGCGGCCACGCCGACATGTTCGGCTCGATGCTGCTCGCGCCGACCCGCGACGACGCCGACCTTGGCGTGCTGTTCCTAGACAGCGGTGGTTACCTCAATATGTGCGTGCACGGCTCGATCGCTGCGGTGACCGTCGCGATGGAGACCGGCATCGTGCCGATGGACGAGGGGGTATCGCATCTGACGCTGGAGACGCCGGCCGGGCTGGTGCGCGCCGAGGCCGAGGTTAGCAACGGGCGGGTGCGCGAGGTGGCGATCGCCAATATCCCGGCCTTCGTCGCGCACCTGGACGCCGTGGTCGACGTGCCGGGGCTGGGGAGCGTGCGCATGGACGTCGCCTTCGGCGGCAACTTCTTTGCGCTGGTAGACGCGTCGCAGTTGGGGCTCGCGCTGGTGCCGGAGAACGCGGCGGCGCTGGCCGAACTGGGCGCGCGCCTGCGCGACGCGGCCAATGCGGCGCTAACGGTGCGCCACCCCGAGCTTGCGCACATCGACAGCATTGACCTGGTCGAGCTCTACAGCCACGCCGACGCGGGGGAGGGGGCCAGTTGCCGCAACGTGGTGGTGTTTGGCGACGGTCAGCTCGACCGCTCGCCGTGCGGCACCGGCACCTGCGCCAAGATGGCGTGCCTCGCCGCGCGCGGCCTGCTCGCCAAGGGCGAGACCTTCGTCAACGAGAGCATCATCGGTACCCGTTTTCACGGACGCGTGCTGGGGTATACCCAAGTCGGCGTTTACGATGCGATCCTGCCGCAGGTCAGCGGCGCGGCGTATATCACCGGTTTTAACCAGCTCCTGATCGACGAGCGCGATCCGGTACGTCACGGCTTCATGCTGAAGTAGGGAAGGCGGCAACGGACTGGGCCGGCAGCGATGCCGGCCTTGCCTGTTTCTGCGGTGGGGGAGGGCAGAAACGGAAAAAGGCCAGCGCAAGCGCTGACCTTTATAAATTCCTTGGTGCCCAAGAGAAGACTCGAACTTCCACACCCTTGCGGGCGCTAGGACCTGAACCTAGTGCGTCTACCAATTCCGCCACCTGGGCACTACAGAGTATTTCGACATTTGCGGTATCGCTGGTGCCCAGGAGAAGACTCGAACTTCCACACCGTTGCCGGCGCTAGGACCTGAACCTAGTGCGTCTACCAATTCCGCCACCTGGGCATGCCAAAGTGCGAAACCGCATTGTCTGTGTTTTGTGCTGGTGCCCAGGAGAAGACTCGAACTTCCACACCGTTGCCGGCGCTAGGACCTGAACCTAGTGCGTCTACCAATTCCGCCACCTGGGCCAGAACAAAACAGTTACCGTACTGCAGCGATCAAACTAAAAGCGATTGGTGCCCAAGAGAAGACTCGAACTTCCACACCCTTGCGGGCGCTAGGACCTGAACCTAGTGCGTCTACCAATTCCGCCACCTGGGCTACGCTTTACTGTATGATCTGCGTTACAGTGCAGCAACGAAGTGCGAATTATATTGAGCTCCCAGCGAATGTCAACGCCTATTCCCAAAAAAAATCGCAATATTCCGTCCCTGCGCCAGCAGGATCCTCATCTTGAACGCGAAAAGCTCAAGTACGAGCACCCTCTGCCCAGCCGCGAATTCATCCTGCAACAACTGGCCGAACACGGCGTGCCGATGTTCGCGGCCGAGCTTTCCGCCTTGCTGGAAATCGGGGCGGACGAGCAGGCGAACTTCAGCCGCCGCCTCGCGGCGATGGAGCGCAGCGGCGAGGTGGTGATCAACCGCAAGGGCGCGATCTGCGCGGCGAACAAGCTCGACCTGGTTCGCTGCAGGGTGGCCGCGCACCGCGACGGTTACGGCTTTGCCATGCCGCTGGAGGGCGAGGGCGGCGACTTCTATCTGGGCGAGCGCGAGATGCGCCAGCTGCTGCCCGGCGACACCGTGATGGTGCGCCCCGGCGCGCCGGACAGGCGCGGCCGGCGCGAGGGTCGGGTGGTCGAGGTGCTCGAGCGCGCGCTGACCGAAGTCGTCGCGCGCGTCTACTCCGAACACGGGGTGTGGACCGCGCGTGCCGAAGATAGGCGCATCGCGCAGGACTTCCTGGTCGAACCGGGCGGCGAGGGCGGGGCGACGCACGGGCAGGTGGTCGTGCTCGGCATCGTCGAATACCCGGGCCCGCATCGGCTGCCGGTCGGTCGGGTGACCGAGGTGCTCGGCGACTACGCCGACCCGGGCATGGAGATCGAGATCGCGCTGAGAAAGCACGACTTGCCGCACCGTTTCAGCGAGGCTGCGCTCGCGCAGGCCAAGGCAACCCCGAAGAAGGTGCGCAAGAAAGACATGGCCGGGCGCATCGACTTGCGCGAGATGCCGCTAGTCACCATCGACGGCGAGACTTCGCGCGACTTCGACGACGCGGTGTACGCCGAACGTGCCGGCAAGGGCTGGCGGCTGGTCGTCGCCATCGCCGACGTCAGCCACTATGTGGAGCCGGGGGACGCGCTGGATGTGGACGCGTACGAGCGCGCGACCTCGGTCTACTTCCCGCGGCGGGTGATTCCGATGCTGCCCGAGGCCTTGTCCAACGGCATCTGCTCGCTGAACCCCGACGTCGATCGCCTGTGCATGGTGTGCGACATGCAGTTGGGCGCGCGCGGCAAGGTCAAGGCGTACCGCTTCTACCCCGCGGTGATGCGCTCGCGTGCACGCCTGACCTACGGGCAGGTCTGGCAGTGGCTGCAGGACGGCAGCGAGCACCCGCTGCGCGCAGAGATCGACGCGCTTTATGCGGTGTTCAAGCTCTTGCTCGCACGGCGCGAGAAGCGCGGCGCGATCGAGTTCGACACGGTCGAGACGCAGATGCTGTTCAACGAGTCGTGCAAGATCGACGAGATCGTGCCGGTGGTGCGCAACGACGCGCACCGCCTGATCGAGGAGTGCATGCTGGCGGCCAACGTCTGCGCAGCCGACTTTATCGCCACGCACCGGCGCAAGGTGTTGTACCGCGTGCACGAGGGGCCAACTCCCGAAAAACTCGAGAACCTGCGCGCCTTCCTGGGCGGGGTGGGCCTGACCCTGGAAGGGGGTGACCAGCCGACCACCGCCGACTACGCGCATCTGGCCGCGACCATCCGTAGCCGGCCGGACGCAGAGGTGCTGGAGACCATGCTGTTGCGCTCGATGCAGCAGGCTGTCTATACGCCCGACAACAAGGGGCACTTCGGCCTGGCCTATACCGCGTACGCGCACTTCACCTCGCCGATCCGCCGCTATCCCGATCTCTTGGTGCACCGCGCGATCAAGGCGACACTGGAAGGCCTCAAGTACAAACCCGCGCGCAAGTGGGCCGAGATGGGTGTGCACTGCTCGATGGCCGAGCGCCGTGCCGACGACGCCAGCCGTGACGTCGAGGCCTGGCTGAAGACCTACTATATGCGCGACAAGATCGGCGAGGTCTTCGAAGGCAAGATTTCGGCGGTCACCGGTTTCGGCGTGTTCGTGCTGCTCGACGGCGTGCACGTGGAAGGGCTGGTCCATATCTCCGAACTGGGACGTGACTACTTCCACTTCCGCAAGGAACAGCAGGCGATCGTCGGCGAGCGCAGCGGTGCGCGCTACCAGTTGGGCGACCGTCTGCAGGTGAAGGTTGTGCGTGCCGACCTCGACGCCGCACGCATCGACTTCGCGTTAGTCACGCCGGATGCGCCGGAAGAGGTGCCTGCCGAACCCGTCGCCGGGACGAGTGCCAAGCGTCGCCGTCGCCGCCGAGGCTCGACTGCTGGCGATGCCGCGTCTGTCTCGGGAGCGTCCGGCGTAGATGATGCCGCCGCAGCGGCAAAGGATGCGGAAGTGCCCGCCGCTAGTGACGAGGCTGCCGCGGTGGTGTCGGCGGCGTCTGCCTCTAAAGAGGGAGAGGTCGCAGAGCCGGTTGCCGGTACGACCGCCAAACGTCGTCGCCGCCGTGTGCCTGCAGGCGACGCCGCGTCTGGCGAGGGGGCTGTAGGCGAAGGTGATGCCGCAGCTTCGGCAAAGGATGTGGAGCCGCCTGTCTCCAATGGCGATGCCGCCGCCGCGATGCCGGCGGAGGCTGCGTCCGAAGATGCGGGGATGGCCGAAAGCGGAACGGACGCGAAGCCGCGCCCGCGTCGTCGCCGGCGCAAGCCTGCCGGCGGCGAGGGAGATGCCGTGGAAAACAGCTGATCTTTCAATGGCTTGTCCGGTTTGTGTCGTTTGAGTCGCCGAAAGGTGTTGACGCAGGCCGGGCGTCCCCGTATAGTTCGCCACCTCGACGCAACGCACACAACGCGAAACGTCACTGCTCTTTAACAGAACGAACAACCGATAGGTGTGAGTGCTTGGCGCAGCCAACACTTGCACTGCAAGAAGAAGGAAACGA